>NZ_JBIAYW010000030.1:0-100501 GCF_042898305.1 Dactylosporangium sp. NPDC000521 | reverse complement strand
CTCCCTGGTCGTGTCCCTCCCCGTCGTCATCGGCTTCACCATCCTCCAGCGCTATCTGGTCGCCGGCCTCACCGCCGGCGCCGTGAAGGGCTGAACACCCCGCCCTCTTCCAGGAGATCCGCATGTCTCTGTCCCGCCGCACCATGCTCAAGATCGGCGGTCTCGGCGCCCTCGGGACGACGCTCGCCGCCTGCGCCCCCTCCACCAACACCCCCACCCCGGCCGGCACCGAAGGCCTCAAGGACGACGGCGTCAAGGAGTTCCCCCTGACGAGCTGGTCGTTCAACGAGGCGGTCACGAAGGAACCGATCCAGGCCCAGATCGACAAGTACACGGCCGCCAACGCCGGAACGAAGATCAGCACGCCGTCGTACCCGTACAACGACTACCTCAACCAGCTGCTGCTGCAGGTGCAGGGCGGCCAGCTCACCGGCGCGGTCCAGCTCGACGTCGCCTGGCTCGCCACCCTCGCCGCCACCGGCAAGCTCCTGGACCTCAAGAGCGTCGCGACTGGCCAGGACTACGCCGCCGCCCCGCTCGCGCTCGGCCAGTCCAAGGGCGTGCAGTACGGCCTGCCGTGGACCACCGCCGGCATCGGGCTCATCAGCAACACCGAACTGCTGACGAAGGCCGGCGTCACGAGCGCCCCGAAGACGATCGCCGAGTTCGAGGCGGCGCTCACCGCCGTCAAGGGCCTCGGCGGCGGGGTGGTGCCGTGGGCCGGCATGACGAAGGTCGACCAGCTCAAGGACATCATCCCGTGGCTGTGGGAGTTCGGCTCCCCGATCGTGGAGAACAACAAGGTCGTCATCGGCGACGACCCGTCGGTCGAGGCGCTCACCTGGTACAAGAAGCTCTACGACCAGAAACTCATCGCCCCCGACGTCAACCGCGTCGACGCCCGCGCCCTCATGTCCCAGGGCAAGACCGCCTTCTACGAGGACGCCATCGGCGGCCGCGCCGCCGTCACCAAGTCCTCACCCGACAAGGACCTCGGGACGAAGATGGTCCCCGTCGCCCGGCCCGTGCTCAAGCAGGGCGACAAGCCGCGGCACCTCGCCTGGGGCCAGGTCATCGCCGTGATGAACGGTGCCGGCGCCGCCGCCGCCGCGAACTACGCCAAGACCGTCACCACCGACGCCGGGTACAACATCGACTGGTTCAAGAAGACGGGCCTGCCGCCGACCACCAACGCCGGCCTCGCCGACTCCGCCGTCAAGAACGACAAGTTCGCCACCGACTTCACCAGCCAGATCGGCGCCAACTCCAGCGCCAGCCCGTTCTGGATCTACCCGCAGTTCTCGCAGATGGAGAAGGTCCTGGCCGAAGAGGTCCAGGCCATCCTCATCGGCAAGAAGACCCCGAAGGACGCACTCATGTCCGCCCGCGACCGGATGAACGCCCTCATCAAATGAGCTTCGACGACCTGCTCCGCGGCCGCCCTCTGGTGGCGATTCTGCGAGGTGTACCGGTCGCGCGGGCCCTCGAGATCGCCCGCGCCGTGTGGGACAGCGGCCTCGGCGTGGTCGAGGTCCCGATCCAGACCCCCGAGGCGGTCGAATGCCTGCGCGCCCTCGCCGCCGAGGGGCACCCCGTCGGCGCCGGCACGGTCCGCAGCGCGGCGCAGGTCGAGACCGCCGCCGAGGCGGGCGCGGTGTTCACGGTCGCGCCGGGCCTGGACCTCGACGTGGTGCGGGCCAGCCACGCGGCCGGGCTGCCGCACCTGCCGGGCGTCGCCACTCCTTCCGAGGTCCACCACGCGCTGCAAGCGGGTTGCGAGTGGCTCAAGGCGTTCCCGGCCGGGGCGCTCGGCCCCTCCTGGCTGCGCGAGCTGCGCGGCCCGTTCCCCGAGGCGAAGTTCGTCGCCACCGGCGGCATCGGCGCCCACAACGCACCCGAATACCTGGCCGCCGGCGCCCGCGCGCTGGGGGTCGGCGGCGCCGTCACCGCCGACGGCGGCCTGCCACCGCTCCTGGAGGTCCTCCGCCGAACCTGACCCGCCCCAACGCTCACGAGACGCCACCGCGGCCTGGCCCACGCCACCAGGCACCCCCGCGCCGCAACCACGGCAAGTGCCGCTTCGCACCGCGCGTCGCATGCCCCGCTCCGCGGCGGGCGTCGCCTGCCGCGCGTCGTGGGTCGCGCCGTGCCGGCGTCTCGTGAGCCGGCCCTGAGGAAGGGATCCATGCACAGAGCCGCCCTGGTCGCCGCCACCGCCATGGCGACGGCCCTCGTCACCGTGCCCGCAACCGCCGTGCACGCCGCTCCCGCCGCCGTCACCCTGGTGCCGTACGGCATCGACAGCTCCAACCAGGCCGCCTGGTGGTCGCCGCTGGACACGTACACCCCCGGCAACGACTACGCGTATCTGGCGTTCAACGAGCCCGGCTCCACCGCCGGCACGCACCGCGTCGCCATCGCCCGCCGCGACACCGCCGGCGGCTGGACGAGGCTGCCCGTCATGAACGGCGCCGTCCAGGCCGAGTACGCCGACGACATCGGGCACAACCAGCCGTCGGTCGCGCGGGACGGCAGCGGCCGGCTCCACGTGTTCGCCAGCATGCACAACAACGCCTGGCGCTACTTCCGCTCCGACACCGTCGGCGGCGCGCCGGCCAACCACGCCGCGGACCTGCCGGACCAGGGGGTCGGCGTCACGTACCCGGTGCTGACCACCGCGCCGAACGGCGACCTGTACCTCATCGCGCGGCTCGACGGGAGCACCGCCCGCTCCGGCCGGCTGTACCGGTGGAACAACGCCGCCGCGACGTGGACCCGGGTGGCCGTCTTCGCCGAGTCCGCCAACCGCGCCGTCTACCCCGACGACCTGCAGTTCGACACCGCCGGCAACCTGCACGTCCTGTGGGAGTGGGGGCTGTACCCGGCGACCGCGTTCCGCCATCAGCTCAGCTACCTGCTGTACCGGCCCGCGACCGGCACGTTCGCCGACCACACCGGCGCCGCGGTCACCGTGCCCGTCACCACCGCCACCGCCGACGTCATCCAGCCGATCGAGGCCGGCGAGGTGTACCAGGGTAACGACGGCACCGGACCGGCCGTGCAGAGCGCCAAGCTCACGGTCGACGGCACCAGCCCGAAGGTCGCGTACCGCTACCGGAGCGCGACCGACTTCATGGTCCGCTACGCGTACGTCTCGGGCACCACCTGGGTCCGGGACACGGTGTACTCCGCCGCGCAGACCAGCGCCGCCATCGACATCACCTGGCACCCGACGGAGCAGAAGCGCGTCTACTACACCACCGCTGCCGGGGCGATGTACGTGGCGACCAAGCCCGGCACCGCGTGGACCGCCGCCGCCGTCGCGCCCGGGATCCCCGTGCAGCGCTTCGCGGTCGAACGCACCACCGCCGGCGTCGACGTCCTCTACCTCGTCGACCTCACCAACCTTCGCCTGTACTACGGGAGGAACTGATGCGCCGCCTGCTCGCAATCCTCTTGCTGGCCCCGGCCGCCGCCCTCATCCCCGCGGCCACCGCCCACGCGGATCCCACCGGCACCGGCTACACCCTCGTCTTCGAGGACCAGTTCAACGGCACCGCGGTCGACACCGCGAAGTGGAACTACCGCACCGACTCCAAGGCGTACAGCACCCAGCGCCCGCAGAACGTGTCCGTCAGCGGGGGAGCGCTGAACATCGCCCTGAGGAAGGAGACGTACGGCGGCAAGGACTACACCGGTGGCGGCGTGGTCAGCAGGCAGACGCTGCGCTACGGCTACTACGAGACCCGGGCGAAGCTCAACGACGGCGCCGGCTGGCACAGCTCGTTCTGGCTCATGGCCGGCGACGGCTCGACGACCTACCCGGCGTCGCAGCGCACCGAGATCGACGGCTTCGAGATCGACTCGATCAGCCCGACGCGGATCCATCACGGCGTGCTGACGTGGAAGGGTGGCGGCGTGTCCGCCGGGAAGTCGTACGGCACCACGTACACCAGTGGCACGACCGACTCGAGGGACTGGCACGTCTACGGCATCGACTGGTCCGAGACCAGCACGAAGTTCTACGTCGACGGCGTGCTCAAGTACACCGCGCCCTACCTGCCGACGGACTGGACGCACGACTACACGAGCATCTGGCTCACCAGCATCGCCTACGGCAGCGTCCCCGACGCGAGCAGGTTGCCGGCCGCCGTGCAGTTCGACTACGTGCGCTACTGGCAGAAGGACCACTACGTCGACGACGACGGCCCGGCCGCGTACGGCTACAGCGAGACCGGCACCTGGTCGCCGTCGACGCTGACCGGCTGGACGACCGGCTCGCCGACCCGCTACGCGGCCTGCAACTCCGGTGGGAACACCGCGACCTGGCGCCCCAACCTCCGTGCGGCGGGCACCTACAAGGTCTCCTACTACAAGGTGACGGCCGCCAACAGCGACCCTGCCGCGAGGCTCGCCGTCGCCGGCACCCAGACGACGGTCAACGGCACCTCGGGCACGTCCGGCTGGGTCGACCTGGGCACCTTCACGCTGCCGGCCGGCACCGGCACCGCGGTCACCCTGACCAGCTCGGGCACCGGCTGCGCCCGCGCCGACGCGGTCAAGTTCGTCAGGGTGTGAGCCGCCGCGCCGGTCGCTCAGCGGACCACGCCGCAGGCCCGCGAGCGACCGGCGCGGCCCGACCAGGACCAGGACCACGCCGACGCCGGCGTGGCCCAGCCGGAACCCCGCAGCGGCCGGTCCGGCCACCGCGCGGGGACTGAGCAGAGATTGTTGACTTGCGGAATACTTTCCACGCAAGTACCGTTGCAGCAGGCGACAAACCCGCTCAGCCCTGGAGGCACGAGATGCCCGCGATCACCGTCGAAAACGTCCTTGCGCTGCCCCGCGTGTCCACCCCGGACCCCGTGTCGGCGCGCCCCCGCCCGGTGGTGTCGGTGACGACGGCGCCGAAGGGTTTCGAGGGCGAGGGCTTCCCCGTCCGGCGCGCGTTCGCCGGCGTCGACCTGCGCACCCTCGACCCGTTCATCCACATGGACCAGATGGGCGAGGTCGAATACGCCCCGGGCGAGCCGAAGGGCACCCCGTGGCACCCGCACCGGGGGTTCGAGACCGTCACGTACATCATCGACGGCGAGTTCGTGCACAACGACTCGCACGGCGGTGGCGGCGTCATCCGTGACGGCGACACCCAATGGATGACAGCCGGAAGTGGCTTGCTGCACATCGAGACCCCGCCCGAGCACCTCGTCGTCAGCGGCGGTCTCTTCCACGGCTTCCAGCTGTGGGTCAACCTGCCGAAGGCCGACAAGTTCGCCGCCCCGCGCTACCAGGACATCCGCGGTGGCCAGGTGGCGCTGCTCAGCTCGCCCGACGGCGGCTCGCTGCTGCGGGTCATCGCCGGTGAGCTCGACGGCCACGCCGGCCCCGGCAACACCTACACGCCGATCACGATGATCCACGCGACGATCTCGCCCGGCGCGTCGCTGACCCTGCCGTGGCGCAAGGACTTCAACGCGCTCGCCTACACCCTCGCGGGCAAGGGCAGCGTGGGCACGAAGGGCCGGCCGGTGGAGCTGGGTCAGCTCGCGGTCTTCGGCGAGGGCGACAGCATCACCGTCACCGCCGACGCGAAGCAGGACCCGCGCCACCCCACGATGGACGTGCTGTTCCTCGGCGGAAAGCCGATCCGCGAGCCCGTCGTGGCGTATGGTCCGTTCGTCATGAACACCAAGGCCGAGGTCGTCCAGGCGTTCGAGGACTACCAGGCGGGCCGGCTCGGCACGATCCCGGCCGCGCACGCCGCCGTGCGGGGGGAGGCGTCCTAAGTGGACATCGAGGTCGTCGACGACCCGCAGCAGCACCGCTTCGAGCTGCGGGTCGACGGAGCGCACGCGGGTGCGGCCTACTACCGGCTGCACCCGGGTGAGATCGTCTTCACCCACACCGAGGTCGACCAGGCGTACGAAGGTCAGGGCCTCGGCAGCAAGCTCGCCGCCGGCGCTCTGCAGCAGACCAGGGAGCGGGGCCTGCGGGTCGTCCCGCAGTGCCCCTTCATCGCCGCATACCTGAAGCGGCACCCGGAGCTCAGCTGAGCGGCTGCAGCCCGATCGGGTTCGGGTGCCGTAGCAGCGCCGACGCCTGCACGGCGATCGGGCGCAGCAGTTCGGCACAGCGCGCCGTGGCGGTCTCCCCGAGGGCCCGCCACGGCGTCGCGGCGAGGGCGTCCGTCGTGCGTTCGACGGAGGTGTACGCCTCCCGCGCCCGACCGGTCGCCTTCCCCTCCGGGTCCAGCCATCCGCGGCCGCGCAGCCGGTCGATCGCCGCGGCCCACTCCTCGTCGGTCCAGCCGCGGGCGGGCTGGTAGAACTCCCGGCCGCCCCCGTCGAGCAGCGCGACCCGCCAGGCGTTGCATTCGGCCCCGTCCAGGCCCTCGACCAGCAGCGCCGCGTTGTGCCCGTCGCCGCGGTGCTCCCGCAGCACGGTCGCCGCCTGCCACAGCACGCCGGCCGGGTCCTCGGGCCACGGCAGCATCGCGTTGGCCGCGCCCAGCACCCGGCCGTGCAGGTCGGCCGCCTCCGCAGCCGCCCGCAACAGGCTTGCGACCTCGGTCAGGTCGCCGTCCACCTTCAGCAGGACCCGCCGCGACCCTTCCAGCCGCGCGGCGAGGGCCGCCTCCGGCGTGATCCGCGTCCACACGTCCGGCAGCGCCCGGGTGACCATCCGGGGCGCGAACCCGTAGAACGCCGCGATCACCGGCCCGGCCGGCACCGCGCCGAGCGGGGCGCCGCGGCCGGCGAAGTACCCCCGCCAGAACCCGCGCAGGCCCGCCTCCTCGAACGCGCCCAGCGCGTCCGCGGCGAAGTAGGTGACCGCGTGGACCGGCTCGAACAGGCTCCACATGCGACGTTCGGTCGACAACTCTGTCATGGACCTGACGGTATACGCGGACTCCCCCCGGAGGGCCAGGGACTTTTTCACAATGAGGGGAACCATTCCCGGCATGGCTGTGACGTCGTTCACCGGGGTGAGGTGTACGGAACCGTTTCGTACCCGCGCCGCACGGGAGTAGGGTTCCGATACGAAACGGTTCCGTACACCTGCGATCCAGGACTTGCGGAACCCGGCCCTCGCAGCTTAGGAAGTGGTCATGTCTCCCGCGCCGAAGCCCGACCGCCGTGAAGCGATCTGCGAAGCGGTCTTCGAGCTGCTCGGCGAGGTCGGATACGACCGCATGTCGATGGATGCCGTGGCGGCGCGGGCGCGCGCCAGCAAGGCGACCATCTACCGGGGCTGGCCCAACAAGCCCGACCTGGTGATGGACGCCTTCGAGCACCGGTTCGGCGGCTCGTACGAGCCGCAGGACACCGGGACGCTGCGCGGTGACCTGATGGCGTTGCTCACGGCGGCGTGCGAGGTGGCGAACAGTCCCGACGGCGACGTCATGACCGGTCTGCTGACCGCGGCCACCCGGAACCCGGAGCTGGCCGAGACGTTCCGCCGCTGTGTCTACGAGGCGAAGCGCTCCGCGTACGAGACCATCGTGCGACGCGCGGTGGACCGTGGCGAGCTGCCCGCCGGCACCACCTCCGACCTGCTGCAAGAAATCCTGCACGCACTGGTGCTCAACCGGACCATGTGGCACGAGGGGCCGCTCGACGAGGCCTTCGCCACGCGGGTCGTCGACCGGGTGCTGCTGCCCGTCCTGCGCCAGCCCGCCTGACCGTATTCCTGCCTGAATTCCTGCCTGCTGAAGGCCCACCCGCGAGCCGGGTGCGGTCGCGATCAACCATGCCTTGGGAGGCACAAGCTCATGTCGAACCAATCGGGGGACACGACCGTCGCGGCGACGGCCGGCCCCAGACGCACGGCCGCTGAGGCCACGGCCGACCCCAGACGCTGGCTCGCCCTGTCGGTCATCGCCGTCGCGCAGCTCATGGTGGTCCTCGACGCCACCGTCGTGAACATCGCCCTGCCGTCGGCGCAGGAGGCCCTGCACATCTCCACCGCCGACCGTCAGTGGATCGTCACCGCGTACACCTTGGCCTTCGGCGGACTGCTCCTCCTCGGCGGCCGGATCGCCGACTTCTTCGGCCGCCGCCGGACCTTCCTCGTCGGCCTCCTCGGCTTCGCCGGCGCCTCGGCGCTCGGTGGCGCCGCGGTCAACGCCGAGACGCTCTACGCCGCCCGCGGCCTGCAGGGTGCCTTCGGCGCGCTGCTCGCCCCGGCCGCCCTGTCGCTGATCACGGTCACCTTCACCGAGGCGAAGGAGCGGGCCAAGGCGTTCGGCGTCTTCGGCGCGATCTCCGGCGGCGGCGCCGCCATCGGCCTCATCTCCGGCGGCCTGCTCACCCAGTACGCGAACTGGCGCTGGACCCTGCTGGTCAACATCCCGATCGCGATCGTCGCCTTCGTCGCGGCCCTGCCGGTGGTGCGGGAGAGCAAGGCCACCGGCGACACGAAGTACGACATCCCCGGAGCGGTCCTCGCCACCGTCGGCCAGGTCGCGCTCGTGTACGGCTTCACGAAGGCCGCGACCGACGGCTGGAGCTCCGGCGTGACCATCGGCTGGCTCGCCGCCGCCGGCGTCCTGCTCGCCGCGTTCGTCGTCTGGGAGGCGCGCGCGAAGCACCCGCTGCTGCCGCTGCGCGTCCTGTGGGACCGCAACCGCGGCACCTCGTTCGTCGTGTCGGTCCTCGTCGGCGCGGGCATGCTCGGCATGTTCCTGTTCATGACGTTCTACCTGCAGCAGACGATGGGCTACTCGGCCCTCAAGAGCGGCGTCGCCTACCTGCCGTTCTCGGCCGGCATCATCGTCGCGGCCACCCTCGCGGCGCGCTTCCTGCCCCGCGTCGGCCCGCGCGTGATCATGGCGGTCGGCGGCGTCCTCGCCACCGCGGCCATGATCTGGCTGACCCGTCTCGACCTGCACTCCGACTACGTGGTGGACATCCTGCCCGCGTTCATCGCGATGAGCGTCGGCATGGGCCTCGTCTTCGTCCCACTGAGCAGCGTCGCCCTCACCGGCGTCGCCAACCACGACGCCGGCGTGGCGAGCGCCCTGGTCAACACCACCCAGCAGGTCGGCGGCTCCCTCGGGACCGCGCTGCTCAACACCATCTTCACCACGGCCGTCACCGGCTACCTGACCACCCACGGCGCGGAGCCGCTCCAGCAGGCCGAGGCGGCGATCCACGGGTACAACGTGGCCTTCACCGCCAGCGCCGTCCTGCTCGGCGTCGCCGCCCTGCTGGTGATCCTGTTCATCCGGCGCACCCCGGCCGACGCCAGCAGCACCACCGACCAGGAGCAGGTGCCGGTCCTGGTGCATTGACGCCTCATGTACGACAAGCCAGAACCGTAGCCGACCCGACGCTCGGGCCCTCGCACCGTCACCGGTCGCGGGGGCCTGCGCGGTCCGGCTCCCCGGCGCTCAGCCGGGCGGGGCGGTGCTCTCGCGGACGATCAGGTCGGCCGGGATGAGAATCTGCTCGGCGGTCGGGAAGGTGCCGGCACGGGTCTCGGTGATCGAGCGGGTGAGCGCGGCGGCGGCCGCCCGGCCCTTCGCGAGGACGTCCTGGCGGACGGTGGTCAGCCCCGGCCGCATCCGGGCGGCGAGGGGGCTGTCGTCGAACCCGACCACCGACAGGTCCTCGGGCACCCGCAGGCCCAGGTCGTGCGCGGCCTGGACGACGCCCTGGGCGATCGCGTCGGAGAAGCAGAGGATCGCGGTGGGGCGCGGGTCCTGCGCGAGGAGGACCTTGGCGCCGTCGTAGCCGTCCTCGGGCTGACCATGCGCGAGCCGCACCACCGGCGGGGTGATGCCGGCCGGGGTCAGCGCGTCGAGCCAGCCGAGGATGCGTTGCTGCGCCACGTACCCGTCGACGACCGCGGCATCCTCGCCGACCGCGGGGCCCGGGATGACGGAGCCGGCGGGCAGCAGGCCGTGGGCGCCGCGCACGCCGCTGGTGACGAAGGCGACGCGGCGGTGGCCGAGGTCGACGAGGTGCTGGGCGGCGGCGCGGGCACCGGGGCGGTCGGCGACGTTGACGCACGGGATGCCGTCGGCGGGCACCTGGTCGATGAAGACGAGCGGGATCCTGCGCCGGATGAGCCAGTCCACGGCCGTGGACGCCGGGTCGCACGAGTAGACCATCGCGCCGTCCATGGCGACGTCCCTGGCGGGCACCACGTCCTCGCGGGCGGCGGCGGTCAGCAGCGTCAGGGCCAGGCCCGTCGGGGCCAGCTCCTCCGCGATCGCGCCGAGGAACGTGGTGGCCACCTCGTCGTTGAACGCGTACCGCAACGACTCGGTCAGCAGCACGCCGACGGCGCCGGTCGTTCCGCGGGCCAGGGCGCGGGCCGCGGGGTCGGGCCCCACGTAGCCGAGCTCCGAGGCGACCGCCAGGATCTTGTCCCGGAGGGTGGGGGAGAGCTGGTCAGGCCGGGAGAAGGCATTGGAGACGGTCATCCGGCTCACACCGACCTGGTCGGCGATCGTCTGCAAGGTGACCCTCGCCATGCGCACCTCCCGGCTGTCGTCGCACTGCCCCCGTCAGGGGTCCCGCCGACGATATCCTGCCTCAGCTCGCGGGTCTGCACGCGGCAGCCGGGGCGACCGCGCCGGCGGCCCGGTCCTCAGTTCGCGGGGCCGCCCGCAGCAGCGGGGCGGCCTGCCTCAGCTCGTTGGGCTGCGCGCGGCGACCGCGTCATCCTGCCTCAGCTCGCGTGGCCGCATGCTGCGGCGGGGCGACCGCGTCGGCGGCCCGGTCCTCAGTTCGCGGGGCTGCATGCTGCGGCCGGGGCGGCCTGCTTCAGTTCGCTGGGCTGCGCGCGGCGGCTGGGGCGACCGCGTCATCCTGCCTCAGCTCCGCGTGGCCGCACGCCGCGGCGGCGGGCGACCGCGTCGGCGGCCCGGTCCTCAGTTCGCGGGGCTGCATGCTGCGGCCGGGGCGACCGCGTCGGCGGCCCGGTGCAGGGTCGCCGCGAGCGCCGCGCGGACCCGGCGTGACCTGGCGGCGCGGCCACCGATGAGCGGGGCGGCGGGCGCGACCACGGGCGCCTGGGGCAGCGCGCTGCGG
This sequence comes from Dactylosporangium sp. NPDC000521, assembly GCF_042898305.1. Lineage (NCBI taxonomy): Bacteria > Bacillati > Actinomycetota > Actinomycetes > Micromonosporales > Micromonosporaceae > Dactylosporangium > Dactylosporangium sp. NPDC000521. Next base: position 89,462 of record NZ_JBIAYW010000030.1, on the reverse strand, counting down.
ACCTCCCGGGCCATCGCGTTCTGGGACTCGATCATCGCGAACGGGAACATGGCCGACCTCCTCGAACCTGGCCTGCCGGTACTGTACCGGTCCAGTGCCTTGACCGGTACAGTACTGCGATGCACTGTACCGGTCAAGCGGATTCGGGCGGTCGGAGGCAGCGACGCACGTCACTTGCGGCGCGGGGTCGTCCTCCGGGAGGAGGGCTTGCGCTTCACGCTCGCCGCCGACCGCCGGTGGAACAGCCACGCGGCGAGGCCGGTGAGCGCCACGACGCCCAGCACGTACCAGACCCAGGTGTACGACGTCCGCGGCGCCGGCGCCGGAGGTGGTGCCGCCGCGGCCGGGGGTGGCGCGCAGACGATGTCCTGCGGCACGCCGTCGGAAGCCACGTGCAGCACGCCCTGGCAGCGGCCGATCGCCGGCGTGCCCATCTCGGCCACGACCGTCCAGTCGCCCGCGGCGAGCGTGCCGGCGAACGTGAGCGCGTCACCGTTGCGGCGCAGGCCGGCGGGGCCCTCACGGCGCCCGTCGGCGGTCGTGGCCAGCAGCGTGATGCCGACGGCCTCGGTGACCGGGTGGCCGTCCTGCCAGGTCGCCGTCACCCACACCGAGCCGCGGCCGTCGCCGTGCAGGGTGAGGATGACGCCGTCATGGGCGGCGGCCGGCGTCGCGGTGCCGAGCACCGTGCCGAGGGCGAGGGTCAGGGCCGCCGCCACGCAGGCCGCGGCCCGGCGCCACAAGGGCGCCGGGCCGCGATCGGTTGAGGACCGGTTCACGTGCGCTGCGGGATCCAGCTCTGGTACTTGGCGCCGCTCGGCTTCTGCAGGACGAGCAGCCGGCTGCCGAAGTACTGGTTGTTGCTGACGCCGACGACCAGGCCGCTCGCGGACTGCACCGAGATGCCGAACTCCGTCTTGGTGATCGTCCACTGCAAGGCCTTCGCACAGTCGCCCTGGACCAGGGTCGCACCGGCGACGTCCTTGTCACCCGTGGTGGTGATGCAGGCGTTCGTCGCCTTCGAGCGGACCACGAACTTGCCGCCGGCCACCTGCTCCAGCTTCCACTGCTGGTTCGCCCCGCCGTGCTGGCGGTAGATGATGATCGGCGTGCCGGCCGCGCTGCGGGCGCCGAACACGTCGGCCACCCCGCCGGTCAGGCTGTTGCCGAACACCATCCAGGCGCCGGCCGTCGGCGCCGGAGCCGCCGTGGTGTGGACCTTCACGGTCGTCGTCCACGGGGTCAGGGTGCCGTTCTGCGCGAGCGAAATCCCGATCTGGTAGTCGGTGTCGGGGCGCATGCCGACGATCCGGACGTTGGTCGAGCCGACCTGGCCGATGGAGCGTCCATTGAGGACGACCGCGTAGCGGCTGCCGGCCGCGGCCGCGTCCCAGGACAGCCGCACCGAGTTGGCGGTGGTGTCACTGACCCGCAGCTCCTTGAGTCCCGTCGGCGGCTTCGTCGGCGTCGGCGACGCCGTCTTCGTGGGCGTCGGCGAGACCGACTTCGACGGCGAAGGCGTCGGCGACACGGTCTTCGACGGCGAAGGCGTCGGCGACGCCGTCTTCGTCGGGGTGGGGGACGCCGTCGGCGACGGCGGCGGCGGGGTGGTGCCGCCGGGGCCCGCGATCAGGAACTGGTTGTTGGCCACGTTCCAGTTGTTCGCGAGGTAGCTGCCCGGGCTCGGGTTGGTGTTGTAGTAGTCGTCGTGGTTGCAGTCCATCCGGTTCTCACCGGCCTTGTCGGTGCAACCGGTCCGGACCGACGTCTTCAGGCCACCCGAGTCGTTGTAGCACATGATGTCGTACTCATCGAGGCAGTGCCCGGCCTTGCTGGAGTTCGGCGCGTTGTTGTTCACGGCGCCGAGGTTGTGCCCCAGCTCGTGCGCGGCGACGCTCGCCGTCCAGCAGCCGGAGTCGCTGCGGCCGTAGCCGGGGCCGCCGTTGCTGCGGTTGTTCACGCCCGGCTGGGTGTCGCCGTTGAAGGTGCCGATGCCACAGTAGACCTTCGACTCGCCGAAGATCATGTACTTGCGGTCGGTCCGGTTGTACCCGAGGGCCTTGAGCCCCTGGATCGTCGCGTCGAACGTGGCGAGGCCGCCCGCGGGCAGCTCGACCTCGCGCACGTCGACCTTGCAGTCGGCGGTCGTCACGAAGCGGACGTGCCGCTCGCCGCCGGTCTCCTTGGCGCTGGTGTTGTAGATCGCGTCGACGCCGGCGCTCCAGGTGCGGAAGCTCTCCAGGTACTGGTTGAACCGGCTCGCCGTGTTGGCGTCGCGCACGTACAGCACCTGCACGCGCTTGCCGGCCACGCCGTCGCCGTCGCACGCCACGCCGGAGGCGCCGATCGTGTAGCCCAGCGCGGTGTCGGCGCCGGCCTCCGGTACCAGAGCGAAACCGCCATCGGAGGAGACTGAGCCGTCCTCGGCGGTGACCGTCTGTTCCAGCGGGGCGGCCGCCGTGTCCGTCTCGGGGACGACCTGCGTGGGTCCGGCAGCGGTGATCGGGGCGATCGTGCCCCGGACGGTCAGGCCGGACGGCGGGACGTCAGGGCCGTGGCTGCACTGGCCGCGCTCGGTGAGCTGGTACCCGCCGACGCACGGCTGGCCCTTCTTCGCCGGCGTCAGACCCGCGTACACCAGGCCGAGCTCGGGGTTGTCGGCCGGCACGCGACTGATCGCGGCCGGCCCCTTCTCGTTGAACAGGTCGTCGATCGCACCTGGTCCGGCGATCGCCGCACCCGTGCCGACCACCGCGACCGCCACGGTCACAGCCACGCGGCGCAAGACTCGAGACACGCTCGGTTCCTCCGGAGGGGAAAGGGGCGCGCGGCGGGGACGGGCACAGGGCAGAGGTACCCGTCCCCGCCGCGCGCGGGACGGCCGGCCTTCGGGGTGGCAAGGCGGGTGAGTGCCGGTCCGTCCACGTGGGAACGGGCTGACCATAGCGATCCGTCAACGTGCCGTTCCAGCCCAAACGACCCAATTAAGGGACTCATAACCGAGACTTGTGGCAGTCCTGCGTTGCCGCTTTGCCAGGTGGCGTTTCACGTCCCGCGGGCTCGGCGGCCGCTGAACAGGCAGGCATCCTTCCTGTTCAGCGGCGGTGCTCACGGCGGGTGCGCGCCCGCTCCCTCTGCGTCCCCCGCACGATCCGGAAGAGTTCGTGTCGTCGGAGCAACACAAGGTCTTCCGGATCGTCTGTCTTCCGGATCGTCTCGCGTGGGAGGCAGGGGTGGGTTCAGGCGGGCTTGCCGCGGCGGCGGCGTTCGTTCGGCTCCCTGGAGAGGCGGCCGACGAGGCCGAACCGGCTCTGCGGCGGCTGCTCCTTCGGGGCCGGGTCGGCGTCGGCCATGACGATGACGACGCTGGCGCCGCCGAGCGTGGCGGACGTGCCGATGTTGACGGTGCCGTTGCCCTCGATCGCGACCCGCCGCACGATGTCCAGGCCCAGCCCGGTCGACCCCTGGCCGCTCTCGCCGCGCTGCAGCGCCAGCTCCGGGTCGGGGATGCCGGGGCCGCCGTCCTCCACCCGCAGCACGACGTAGCCGTCGTCGCGCCGGGTGACCGCGACCTCGAAGGGCACGCCCTGGGGGGTGTACCGGATGACGTTGCCGATCAGCGCGTCCAGCGCGGCGGCGAGCTCGCTCTTCGCGACGTGGACCGGCGCCGGCCCCTCGGTGCCGATCGCCTTGCAGTCGCGCTCCTGGTCACCGGCGACCGCCGACCAGAACATCATCCGGTCCCGGACGACCTCGGCGACGTCGCAGCCCTGCTCGCCGGTCGACGCGGCGGCGCCGTCGCTGCGCTCGCCGCGGTCGGGGGTGGGGGAGTGCGCGTCGATCGGCTCCCGCATCGCGCGGATGAGCTTGTCGATCTCGACCTCGAGCGCGGCGATCGCGTCGCGGATCCGCTCGGCGTCCTGGCCGTCGTCGAGGGTCTCGGCGTCCAGCCGCAGTGCGGTCAGCGGCGTGCGCAGCCGGTGCGACAGGTCCGCGACCAGCTCGCGCTCGTTGGTCAGCAGCGCCATGATGCGGTCGGCCATCACGTTGAGCGCGAAGCTCGCCTCGGCCAGCTCCCGCGGCCCCGACGGGTCGAGGCGCACGTCGAGGTACCCCTCGCTCAGCGCCCCCGCGGCGCCGGCGAGCTGGCGGGCCGACGCGGTGACCTTCGCGGCGAGGCGGTCGCCGACCCAGACGGAGGCGATGACCAGCCCCAGCGCGACGGCGGTCAGCGCCCACCAGGCGCCGCTCACCCCGTTGGACAGCTCATCCTCCGGGATGAAGACCTCCACAACCGCCGTGCGGCCCGACCCGACGTCCACCGGCTCCAGGTAGGACACGCCGCCGGTGACGTCCGCCGTGACCGGGGCCGCCTGGTCGGCGGCGTGCGCGAGGTCCTTCGGGGCGGCGTGCCCGCTGCCGATCTCGAGGCCTTCCTCGCCCAGGTTGTGCACCGAGACGCGGCTGACCGCCGGGCCACCCGTGCTAGCGATGGCCCGCTCGATCGCCAGGGGGTCGGTGGTCACGGTGAGGACCGCCACGACCACGGCGGTCTGGCGTTCGGCGTCGGCGAAGGCACGCTCGCGGGCGAGCTGCTGCACGACCAGCCCGAGGGGGATCAGGAACGCCAGGGCCACCATCGTGGTGACCGCGACGCAGACGTAGGCGAGGGTCCGCCTCAGTCCGGGGCCGCGAACCTGAAGCCCACGCCCCGCACGGTGTGCAGGTATCTGGGCGCCGAGGCGCTCTCGCCAAGTTTCCGGCGTAGCCAGTACAGATGCACGTCGATCGTCTGGTCCTCGCCCACTGAGGGTTGCCGCCATACCTCCTCCAACAGCTCACGGCGTGAGACCACCCGTCCGGGACGGGCGGCGAGGTACGCCAGCAGGTCGAACTCTTTGCGGGTCAGCGTCAGCGGCTCGCCGTGCAAGTGTGCCTGCCGCTGTCCGATGTCGACGCGCAAGCCCCCCACTTCGATGGCGGTGGGTTCCTCGCGGCTCGCCCGGCCGGTGCGGCGCAGCACGGAGGTCATCCGGGCGTCGAGGTGGGCGGAGGTGAACGGTTTGATCATGTAGTCGTCGGCGCCGGCCTTGAGCAGCCGCACGATCTCCGCCTCGTCGTCGCGGGCGGTGGCGATGATGATCGGCGTGTCGGCGATGCCGCGCAGCATCCGCAGCGCGTCGGCGCCGTCGAGGTCGGGCAGCCCGAGGTCGAGCACCACCAGGTCCGGCGTCTCGGCGGCGAACCGCCGCAGCGCCTCCAGCGCGGTGCCGACCGCGTGCACCGTATGACCCCGGTCGGTCAATGAGCGCAACAGGGCGCCCCGCACGACATGGTCGTCCTCAACCAGCAGCACCGTGGCCATGCGAAGAACATACGTCCTGGCGCAAGTGGCAGCTTTCGCGGTCGATGGACGAATCCGACATGTCCGGGTTTTTCGGGGGTGGTCATCCTCCGTTCGCCGGGACTTCCGTTCGTACGGGTACCGGCGGGTAGCCGTGTGCCGTACAACTGCCGGGCATGACGGTCGATGCATTGACGCGCCGCGCCCTGCTGGTCACCGGCGGCGCCACCGCGGTCGCCGGCGGCGCCACCGCGGTCGCCGGCGGCGCCACCGCGGTCGCCGTGATCACGGCCGCCGGCGCGCACGCCGCGACCCCCGGTCTTTCTGCGCGGCGTGGCTCCGGTCTTTCTGCACGGCGTGGCTCCGGTTTTTCTGCACGGCGTGGCTCCGGCGACCCGCTGCCTGGCGGCGCCCTGCTCTGGGCCAGGTGACACCCACGCCGTCGGCCACCCCCGGCTCGGGTGCCGGACCGCCGGTCGCGGTGACCTGGCAGATCGCCGCCGGCCCCGGGTTCGCCGGCGTGGTCGCCGAGGGCACCGTCACTACCGGATCCGAGCGCGACCACACCGTCAAGGTCGACGCCCGCGGCCTGGCCCCCGCGACGACCTACCACTACCGCTTCGGCGCCGCCGGTCTCTGGTCGCCGGCCGGCCGCACCCGGACCTCGCCCGCCGCCGACGCCGATCTCGCTCTGCTGCGCTTCGGGGCCGGCTCCTGCGGCAACTGGGAGACCGGCTACTTCGCGTCAGCCTGGCCGACCACCGCGTCCGGCACGCGCGGTACGGGACCGACCCCGACGCACAGGCCTTTGGTGGCGTGTCACGGCTGGTCGTCCAGTAGCCGCCCGATCACCTGCAACGCCTGTTCGACGTCCGGCTCGCCGTCGGCGATCGCGTCCGCGTAGAGGAAGCTCTCGCCGATGCGGACCAGGACGAAGGCCAGGGTCCGCGCGTCCATCCTGGGGATGAAGGCGCCGGCCGCGATCTCCTCCTGGATGAGGCCCTCCAGGTGCGCGCGGACCCCCGGCTGGACGACACCGTGCTTCGACGTGAGGATGCGCAGCGCCGCCTCCGGCTCCGCGTCGAGGAAGTGCCGCAGGCTCGGCTGCTCGATGACGCCGGCGAGGAAGTTGCCGATCACCGCGACGATCCGGTCGGCGCCGCGGCGGCCCTCGGCGTGCTTCACGGCCCGCTGCAGGCTGCGCTGGGTGAGCTGCCACAGCACCGCGCCGAGCAACTGGTCGCGGCCGCCGGCGCGCCGGTACAGCGTGGCGCGGCCCATGCCCAGCTCGGCCGCGAGCGAGCGCATGTCGACCCGGCGCTGCTCCAGGAACCGCCGCATGGCCGCGTCGAAGATCTCGTCGGGCGGCATGCCAGGCAGGTTACACGCCTTGAGACAGATCCTGAACTGTCTCAGTGGCGGCCTGGGCGGTCAGGTCGGACGGGTCGGTGTTCGCCCCGCAGAGCACCACCGCCACCCGCCCCGCGTCATCGAGCTGCCCGAGCCCCGCGTAGGCGGCGGCCGCGCCGAGCTCGACCACGATCCGGTGCTCCGCCCACAGACGCCCGCGAGCGCGGACGATCGCCTCGTCGTCCACGAGCACGCTCCGCACCCCGTGACGGACGGCCGAGGCGAGCGCGATCGTCCCCACGCGCCGCGCACCGAGCGAGTCGGCGGCGACGCTGTCCACGGCTACGTCCACGGGACGACCCGCGGCGAGGGCCGCGTGCAAGGTCGGTGCGCCGGCCGGCTCGACGGCGACGACCCGCACCCGGTCGCCGATCGCCGCCGCGATGCCACCGACGAGCCCCCCGCCGCCGGTGGCGACCAGGACGGTGTCCACCTCGGGCAGCTCGAGCGCGAGTGTGCCCTGCCCGGCGACGATCTCCGGCTGGTCGTACGCGTGCACGAACAGCGCCCCGGTCTCCGCCACCCGGATCGTCGAGGCCGCGTAGGCCTCCGCGTACTCCCGCCCGTGCTGGTGCACGACGGCGCCGAGCTGCCGCAGCTTGCGGACCTTCACCGCCGGCGCGACCGCCGGCACGAACACCTCCGCCGGGATGCCGAGCCGCGCCGCCGCGAACGCCACCGCCAGCCCCGCGTTGCCGCCCGACGCCGCGACGACTCCCGCCGCTGGCAGCTCGCCCGCCTCCCGGGCGGCGAGGATCCGGTTGAACGCGCCGCGCGCCTTGAACGAGCCGCTGTGCTGCAGGAGCTCCAGCTTGAACCAGAGCCCGGGCGCCACCTCGACCGACGGGGTGCGCCGCACGTGCCCGTCGATCCGCCGCGCCGCCGCCTCGACCGCATCCCTGTCGACCATGCGCCCACCCTACGTCCGGGCCGCCCGCCTCCCACGGCGCGTCCGGCGGTTCGTGTCGGTGCTGACACCAGTCTCAGCGCGGCGTCCGGGTCGCCGGGGCGGGTACCGCATGGCGGGCCGGCTGCGGGTCAGGGGATGGCGGCCGGCCGCGGGTCAGAGGGTGGCGGGCCGGTCGCGGGTCAGAGGGTGGCGGGCCGGCCGCCGCGGCCCTCCCCGGCGGCGAACCTGGCGGCGCCGCCGGTGGCACCCGCGTGGAGCGAGGCGACGCCGAGGCGGTGCTCGATCGCGAGGGCGTCGTCGAGGGGCCGGCCCAGCGACTCGTACACCGAACGGCGGTCGTTGCGCAGGCACTCCTGCGGCAGGCCGGCGAGCGTCGCGGCCAGGGCCTCCGCCGCGTGCCTGGCCTCGCCGGGCGGCACGACGCGGTCCGCGAGGCCGATGCGGTGCGCCTCCGCCGCGTCGACGGGCCGGCCGGTCAGGATCAGGTCGAGCGCGCGGCCGACCCCGATCAGCTGCGGCAGCCGGACGGTCCCGCCGTCGATCAGCGGTACGCCCCAGCGCCTGCAGTACACGCCGAACGTCGCGGTCTCCTCGACGACCCGCAGGTCGCACCAGATCGCCAGCTCCAGCCCGCCCGCGACGGCGTGCCCGGCGACCGCCGCGATCACGGGCTTGCCCAGGCGCATCCGGGTCGGGCCGAGCGGGCCGTCGCCGTCGGGCTCGACGCGGTTGCCCGCGCCCGCTGCGACCGCCTTCAGGTCGGCGCCGGAGCAGAACGTGCCGCCGGCGCCCCACAGCACGGCGACCGCCGCGGTGTCGTCGGCGTCGAACTCGCGGAACGCCGCCGCGAGCCGCGCCGCCGTGTCCCGGTCGACGGCGTTGCGGGTCTCCGGCCGGTCGAGCACGACCGTCCACACGGACCCGGACCGTTCGATGCGCACACTCATACCGGCCAGTGTCGCCGGAAGGGCGACGGCCGCGCCCGCACCCCGTTCCCGGGTCGGACACGGCCGTGCAAGGTCCGTGCGGTGAGCACACTCAGCGGCGCCGCCGGCGGTAGTTCCCGTAGCGGGTGTGCCAGGTGCCCGCGCCGGCGAGGTGCAGGGCGACGCACAGGAACCCGGCCAGGCTCAGGGTCCCCACGTCGAGCACCGGCCCGGCGTCGGCCCCGAACAGGTCCATCAGCAGCGCGACAGCGAACAGGATCGCGGCGATCACAGCGAACACAACGGCCTCCTTCGTAGTGGTCGCTGAGTACCCAACGGCCGCAAAACCTAATCGACGCCGTCGATGCCGAGCAGGTCGGCGCGGGTGGGACCAGCCTGACCCGTCCCGGCCTGATCCGCGTGACCCGGCCGCGGTCCGGCGACGTTCGTGAGGTCGGGTGCTGACGCGGGGCGCGGGGCTAGTCGATGCCGTCGATGCCGAGCAGGTCGGCGAGGGCGGTCCGGCCGTCGGGCGTGACCCGCACGGCCCGTCCCGACCCGATCCGCGCGACCCAGCCGCGGGCCAGGAACCGCTCGCACAGTCGCGCCCCGGCGACCCCGGCGAGGTGCGGGCGCCGCTCCGTCCAGTCGAGGCAGGCGCGGGCCACCGGCCGCTTCCCGCCGTCGAGCCGCAGGCCCTGGCCGGCCATCCAGCGCAGGCCCGCCTCCGTCAGCGCGAACCCTCCCGCCTGGTCCAGCAGCCCTCGCACCGTCAGCGCGTCCGTGACCGCGACGCCGAGCCGCCCGGCGAGGTGGTCGTAGCAGGTCCGTCCCCGCGCGAGGGCCGCCGACGCCGTCACCGCGCGCAGCCCCGCGGGCCGCGTCACGTCCGGTGCCAGCCGCGCCGACATGTCCTCCAGCAGCGCGGCGACGGAGGCGTCGGCGAGCCGGACGTACCGGTGCCGCCCCTGCCGCTCCTCGGTCAGCAGCCCGCCGGCCGTCAGCCGGTGCAGGTGCTCGGTCGCCGTGGACCGCGCGACCCCGGCGTGCCGGGCCAGCTCGCCGGCGGTCCACGCCCGGCCGTCGAGCAGCGCCAGGCACATCGCGGCCCGGGTCTCGTCGGCGAGGAGTGCGGCGAGCTGCGCGAGCGAGGACGGTGCCGTCATACCGCCCATTGTCCGCGCCGGTCAGTTCGTCCCGGGCCGAACGGTCGCGGTCCTACCGTCGCACCATGCAGACGATCGACGACCCCGGCGCCGCCCTCGCCGTGCTCCACGACCCGGCGTTCGTGGTCCCGCCGGTGCCCGCCGCCACCCATGGCATCGCCTGGCTGCGATCCGCGGTCGGCCGGTTCAGCGGCGGCGACGCGTACACCCGCCGCCGTGCCCTCAGCGAGTCTCTGCTGTCCACAGTGGACCTGGCGGCGCTCCGGGACGCGGCCGCGTCATCCCCGTACCTTCACCCCGTGCAACTCCTGTGCACCGCCCTCGGCCTGCCCTCCTCCTCACGAACGACCCTCGCCGCGGTCCGCACGGTCGCCGCCGCGTACCACCCGGGCACCGGCGACGAACCCGCCGCCGACGAGGCGGTGCGCGAGCTGGTGGACCTGTGCGGCGGCACACCGGACGAGGCCACCGCCGCGCGGATCGGCCTGCTGGTCCAGGCCTGCGACGCGACGGCCACCTTGATCGCCCGGGCCCGCGCCACGAGCCTGGAAGCGGCGCTCCGCGACGACCCACCGGTCCCGGCCACAAAGCGCATAGCCACCCGGCCGGTCACCCTTCCGCCCGGCCACCCCGAGCCGGCCGGCCTCCCCGGCGTCCGCTCCGAGCCAGACAACCGAACGGACGCCCGCTCCGAGCTGGACAACCGAACGGACGCCCACGTCGAGCCCGGAAACCGAACGGGCGTCCGCGTCGAGCTGGACGACCGTCCCAGGACCCGCGTCGAGCCGGACGACCTTCTCGAAGTCCGCGTCGAGCCGGCCGGTCGTTCCGGGACCCGCGTCGAGCCGGGCGACCGTTTCGAAGTCCGCGTCGAGCCGGACGGGCCTCCCGAATCCCGCGTCGAGGCGGGCGGTCGTGGCGGCGTCCACGTCGAGGCGGGTGAAGTGGTGCGCATCAGCCTCCGCGGCATTCCGTTCGGGGCGGGTCCGCGGCGTTGCCCAGGCCGGGCCCACGCGCTCGCGATCGCCGAGGGTGCCGTCAGTGCCTCGGTGTCCGGGAACCCGGGAGGTGGGCGGTGAGCGACTTCCGGTCCCTGCACCGCCCGGGTGCGCCGCTCGTCCTGCCGAACGCCTGGGACGTCGCGTCGGCCAGGATGCTGGTGCGGGCGGGGTTCGTGGCGGTCGGGACGACGAGCCTCGGGGTCGCCGCGGCGAACGGCGTGCCCGACGGGGAAGGTGCCACCGACGCGGACGCGCTGCGGCTCGTCCGGAGGATCACCGGGCTGCCCTGCCACGTGACCGCCGACATCGAGCGTGGCTCGGTGGGCCTGGCGGTCGCGGTCGCCGCCGCGGGGGCCGCCGGGGTCAACGTCGAGGACGCGATGGGGCCGGTCGAGACGCAGGTGCGCCTGATCAGGGCGGTGAAGCGGGAGGTGCCTGAGCTGTTCGTCAACGCGCGCACCGACACGCACTGGCAGCGGGCCGGCGACCTGGGCGAGGCGGTGCGGCGGGTGCGGGCGTACGCGGACGCCGGCGCCGACGGCGTGTTCGTCCCGGGGCTGCGGGAACCGAGCGGCATCGATGCCGTCGTCCGTGCGGTGGACGTGCCGGTCAACGTCCTGCACGACCCTTGCGGCCCCACGCTCGCGGAGCTGACGGAGCTGGGCGTGCGGCGGGTGAGCACCGGGTCGCTGCTGTTCCGTGCGGCGCTCGCCGCGGCCGGGGCAGCTGCCCGCGCGGTCCGCGACGGCACCCCGGTGAGCACCGCCGGCCTGCCGACGTACGCCGACATCGCCGCCACAGGATGACCGAGAACCACGCCGCCAAGGGATGACAACGGGCCGAGCCGTCACAGGACGACAACGGTCGAGCCGCCGAGAGGGATCCGACGGCAAGCGGCCAAAGGCCGGCGACGGCAGGGCTGCCGCCGCGCGTCGCCGGGGACCGGCAGCGTCAGGTGGCCAGCGGCGCTGAGGACTCGCGGTGCACCAGGGTGGCGGCCGCCGGCTCCACGCGGGGCGTCCGCGCCCTGTCCTCCAGGGCCATCGTCATCGCCCGCGCCCCCATCTCCGTCAGCGGCAGCCGGACCGTGGTCAGCGCCGGCGTCACGTCCCGGGCGATCGGCATGTCGTCGAACCCGACCACGCTCATCTGCGACGGCACCGCGATCCCGCGCTCGCGCAGCACGCTGAGCGTACCGACGGCCATGGAGTCGTTCAGGGCGACGATCGCCGTCAGGTCGGGGGAGTCGTCCAGCAGCCGGCGGGTGGCGGCGGCGCCGCTGTCGCGGTCGAAGTCGGCGAAGACGATCCGGCGCGGCGGCAGCGTCCGCCCGTACTGCTTGGCCGCCCGGCGCAGCCCCGCGAGCCGGTCGGTGGTCGTGGTCAGCACCTTCGGGCCGGCGATGACCCCGACCTTGCGGTGCCCACCGCCGAACACCTCCACCCCGGCGAGGTGCCCGCCGTCGGCGTTGGCGGGCATGACCGCGTCACCGGGCAGCTCGTGCCGGCCGATGACGCTGACCCTGCCGCCGGTACGGGTGTAGGCGGCGAGCTTGCCGGTCAGCGCCTTCGTGAACGCCGGGTCGTGGTAGCCGGAGCCGGCCAGGATGATCGCGGCGACCTGCTGGGCCCGCAGCAGCTCCACGTACTCCAGCTCACGCGACGGGTCGCGGTAGCTGTTGCAGATGATGACGAGCCGCCCGTTCGCCGTGGCGACCTGTTGCAGCCCCCGGGTGATCTCGGCGAAGTACGGGTCGGACACGTCGTGCACGATCACGCCGACCGCGGTCCGCTGCGCGCGGGCGAGGAACTGCGCGTGCGCGTTCGGCACGTACTGCAGCTCGTCCACGGCACGCAGCACCCGCTCGCGCAGCTCGTCGGTGACGAGTTTCGTGCTGCCGCTGATGATCCGCGAGGCGGTCGCGGGGGACACGCCGGCACGGCGGGCCACGTCGGCGAGCGTCGCCATCATCCGCCCCCTTCCATTGACTCGTTCGCAGCATACGGGTTAGCGTCGACATCACCAGAGGAAAGCGTTTTCCTGGAGGATCGAAGATGGACCAGCTGCCCGGTGGGGTCGGGATCTCCCGGCTTTCCGTCTACGACTCGCTCGCCCCCGACGGGCTGCTCGGCGGGACGCCGCACATGCACCTCACCTGCTCGGAGGGGTACGTGGTGACCGACGGCGAAGGCCACGTGCAGACCCTCGCGGCGAGCGGCTACCGCGAGACGCGACTCGAGCCCGGCACCGTCGCCTGGTTCCCGCCCGGCACGATCCACCGCCTCGTCAACCAGGGCGGCCTGCAGATCGTCGTCGTGATGCAGAACAGCGGCCTGCCCGAGGCCGGCGACGCGGTCCTGACGTTCCCGCCGGAAGTCCTCGAGGACCCCGCCGCCTACGCGGAGGCCGCGCGGCTGCCCGAGGGCGGCGTGCCGGGCACCGACCTGAGCGCCGCCTTCCGCCGCCGCGACCTGGCCGTCACCGGCTTCCTCATGCTGCGTGACAAGGGCACCGCGGCGCTCGGCGAGTTCCACGCGGCCGCCGCCCGGCTGATCGCCCCGAAGCTGCCCGCCTGGCGCGAGAAGTGGGAGCGCGGCGCGCTCCAGGCCGCGCTGGAGACGGGGAAGCAGATCGACGCGCTCGCCGCCGGCGACGCGAGTCACCTCGGCCACGGCGGCATCAGCGTGCTGCCGCAGCCGAGCGAACACGGCCGGCACGGCATGTGCGGCCTGCTCGACACCTACCACGCCACCGCCGCCTGAGGAGTCCTGTGTCCCGCATCCCGATCGGTATCGTGCTCAACGGCGTCACCGGCCGCATGGGGTACCGCCAGCATCTGGTCCGCTCGCTGCTCGCGATCCGCGAAGAGGGCGGCCTGCCGTCCCGCGACGGCTCGCTCATCTGGCCGGAGCTCGTCCTCGTCGGCCGCAACGCGGACAAGCTGGAGCAACTGGCCCAGCGGCACGGCCTGACCGAGTGGACGACCGACCTCGACGCCGCGCTCGCCCGCCCCGACGTGCAGATCTACTTCGACGCGCAGGTGACCCAGCAGCGGGAGAAGGCGATCCGCGCCGCCATCGACGCCGGCAAGCACGTCTACACCGAGAAGCCGCTGGCGGAGGACACCGACGCCGCCGTCGCGCTGTGCCGCGCCGCCCGGGCCGCCGGCATCAAGCACGGCGTCGTGCAGGACAAGCTGTTCCTGCCGGGCCTGCGCAAGCTGAAGCGCCTCGTCGACGGCGGCTTCTTCGGCCGGATCCTGTCGGTGCGCGGCGAGTTCGGCTACTGGGTCTTCGAGGGCGACTGGCAGGCCGCGCAGCGCCCGTCGTGGAACTACCGCGCCGCCGACGGCGGAGGCATCGTGGTGGACATGTTCCCGCACTGGCAGTACGTGCTGGAGCAGCTCTTCGCCCCGATCCGCTCCGTGCAGGCGACCATCGCAACCCACATCCCGACCCGGGTGGACGAGCTCGGCCAGGAGTATGAGGCGACCGCCGACGACGCGGCATACGGCACGTTCGAGCTGGAGGGCGGCATCGTCGCGCAGATCAACTCCTCGTGGGCGGTCCGGGTCCGCCGCGACGAGCTGGTCGAGTTCCAGGTCGACGGCACGCACGGCAGTGCCGTCGCGGGGCTGCGCGAGTGCCACGTCCAGCACCGCGGCACCACCCCGAAGCCGGTGTGGAACCCGGACCTGCCGGTCACCGAGCCGTTCCGCGCGCAGTGGCAGTCCGTGCCGGACAACGAGCCGTTCGACAACGGCTTCAAGGCGCAGTGGGAGCTGTTCCTGCGGCACGTCGTCGACGGCCCTGAGAACGGCGCGGCGTTCCCGTGGGACTTCGCCGCCGGTGCCCGCGGCGTCCAGCTCGCCGAGCTCGGCCTCCAGTCCGCCCGTGAGGGCCGCCGCCTCGACATCCCGGCCCTCGACCTGTGAACACCCGGCAGCTCGAACGGTTCTCGCTGAACCAGGCCACCACCAAGCGCTGGCCGGTCGACGAGACGATCGCCGGGTGCGTACAGCAGGGAGTGACGCAGATCGGGCTGTGGCGCGACCAGGTGGACACGTTCGGCCTCGAACGGACCGCCGCCCTGGTCCGCGCCGCCGGCATGAGCGTCACGACCCTCTGCCGCGGCGGGTTCTTCACCACGCCGGGCTGGCTCGACGACAACCGCCGCGCGATCGACGAGGCCGCGACGCTCGGCGCGCCGGTGCTGGTCCTCGTCAGCGGTGGCCTCCCCGACGGCAGCCGCGATCTGGACGCGGCCCGCCGGAGCGTCGGTGACGCGATCGGTGAGCTGGTCCCGTATGCGGTCGCGGCAGGTGTACGACTGGCGATCGAGCCTCTGCACCCGATGTTCGCCTCGGACCGCTGTGTGGTGTCCACCCTGTCGAACGCCCTGGACCTCGCGTCACCGTTCCCCGCCTCGGCGGTGGGGGTGGCCGTCGACACGTACCACCTGTGGTGGGACGACCAGGTCTGGACCCAGCTGGCCAGGGCGGGCGCCGAGGCGCGCATCGCGTGTTTCCAGGTCGCCGACTGGATCACGCCGCTGCCGGAGGGCGTGCTGCTCGGCCGCGGCCTGCCGGGCACCGGCTGCGTCGAGCTGCGCCGGTTCCGCGAGGCGGTCGACGCCACCGGGTACACCGGCCCGATCGAGGTCGAGGTCTTCCACGACACCGTGTGGTCGCGCCCCGGCGCCGACGTGCTGGCCGAGTCGATCGAGGGTTACGTCACGCACGTCCTGTGACCACCCGTGCGGGGGCGGCGTCCGGTTTCCCGGCGTCGCCCCCGAGCCATGTCAGGCGCCCAGGTTGCCTTCGACGACCGTCGGCGGGTCCGAGACCGGGGCGGAGGTCGGCGGCGTGGTGGTCGGCGGTGTCGTCGGCGGCGTGGTGGTCGGCGGCGTCGTCGGGTCGGTCGTCGGCGTCATCGTCGCCGTGGGCACGGCGGTCGACGTGGCCGTCACGACCCCGGACGCGGTCGGGACCACCTGCGGGCCGTTGGTCGGGTTGCCTTCGCCGGCCGTGGTGCCCGGGTTGGGCCGCTGCACGGCGGTCACCTGCGGGTTGGGCGCCGGCGACAGGTTGGTGCCGACCTCGTCGCCGGTGGTGCTGCCGCGGTGCGTGCCGGAGTCGGACTTCCCGCCCATCATGTCGGACGTGGTCTCCGCGGCGGCGAAGACGAGCGCCAGCGCCATCGGCACCGCGATCGCCATCGACGTCACCCGGCGGCGCGACATCTGTGTCGTGCCCCGCAGCCAGCGCTTCTGCGTCGGCAGTGGCGCCACGTCGAGGTCGTCCACGGCGAGGCCGAGCAGCAGCTGCCGGGCGTCGGGCCGGTCGAGCGGGTCGCGGCTGAGGGCGGCCGCGACGAGCTCCCGCACCGGGTCGGGGATGCCGTTGAGGTCGGGCTCGCCCTCGAGGATCTTCCAGGCGCGGGCCGCCGCCTCCTCGCCACCGTACGGGTGACGCCCCGTCGCCGCGAACGCGACCAGGCAGCCCCAGCCGAAGATGTCCATGGCGGCCGAGGGCTCCTCGGCGCGCAGCTGCTCGGGGGAGGCCCAGCCGAGGCTGCCGACGATGTTGCCGGTGCCGGTGATGTCGCTCGCGGCGTCCATCGCGCGGGCGATGCCGAAGTCGATGATCCGGACGCCACCGAGCGTGACCATGAGGTTGCTCGGCTTCAGGTCGCGGTGGACCAGGCCGACGTTGTGGATCGCGGCGAGCGCGGCCGCGACGCCGAGCGCCACGCTGTGCAGCATCGCCGGGTCGAGCGGGCCGTCGTCGGCGACGAGCCGCGACAGGGGGATGCCTTCGAGGTACTCGGTGACCAGATACGGCCGGTCCTCGTGCATGCCGGAGTCGAGCACGCGGGCGGTGCAGAAGCCGGGGACCCGCTGGGCGGCCCGGACCTCGCCGGCGAACCGCACCCGGAACCTCGGGTCGCGCGCGAGGTGCGCGTGCACGAGCTTGACCGCGACGCGGGAGCCGTCGGGGGACTGCGCCAGGTAAACGGTGCCCATGCCGCCGATGCCCAGCTGGCCGATCAGCCGGTAGTCGTCGATGCGGATCGGGTCGTTGGCGGTGAGGTCGCCGATGGTGGCCCGGCGTGCCGGGGCGGCCGAGCGCAGCGGCAGGTCCGGCGTGCCGGACTCACCGGCGCCGTCGTGCGTGCCAGCCTCGGTCATCGGGGTCCTTCCAGCCACTGGGCACAGGTCCCATGCAGTTTGATCCGTCCACCGCGAGATGGAAAGACCACCCTGGATGCAACCCTCGTGCCCGTTCGGGCAGATTTGCCCAGGCGGCATCCACACATGGTGTCTCGACAGTAGTCGAGAATTGCGCGGACGTCCGCGCCGGAGGTCACACCTTTGACCCCCCAGCGTTCAACGAATGACGCCCGATCAGATGACGCGCCCCGCCCTCAGCTCAGCGTGGTCGCTCCAGGTGAGCGATCATTCCACGCAGCGCATTCGTGACGACCGCGAGCTGGGCCGGCTCCAGGTAGGACAGGGCGAACACCTCCGCGCTCTGCGACTCCGGCAGCAGCTCTCGGATGAGGCGCTGGCCCTTGCGGGTCAGCTGCAGCACCACGAGCCTGCCGTCGTCGGGATGAGGGCTGCGGCGCACCAGACCGCGGCCGGACAGTGTGTCGACGACGCCGGTCAGCGTCGCCTTGGAGATGCCCGCCTGCTCGGCGACGTGCCTGGTCTCCATCCTGCGCGCGGCCCACACGGTGCGCAGGACCACGAACCCCGTCCACGTCAGCTGCCGCGGACGCAGCACCACCTGCTCGACGTGCTGCCTGACGGCGTTGGCCGCCCGGTGCAGGTGCAGCACGGTCTCCGTCGCCGTCGAGTCAGCGGCGACGTCCTGCATCGCGGTCACCTGTCGTCACGCAACCGCTCATGTCTCGAAACAACACCTCTCATGCCCATGTGGGCGGCCCCCCTCCGGTCCCCATAGAGCACCCAGAATATCGAAAACATAGCGGTTGCGTTGCCCCGTCATCACCCTCAGCAATTCCATGAACGCGAAACGTAGACCGTCTTCGTGCTGTTTGCCCGCTTTGTCGCCACAATTTATCGGCTATCGGATGAATTGAAACTTCTAAAGTGCCCGACTGTACCGATCCAGGGCTCCATCGACGACACTAAAACCATGCGGGTCGCGCTGATGGCCGCCACGACGCTGCTCGGTCTGACCGCGGGCGGCGCCCTGGCGGCGTGCGACGGGCCCGCCGAGCCGGCGCGGCACCAGACCGCCTCGCCGTGGCGGCGCCTGCCGGACGCGCCGTCGGAGCGCACCGAGATCGCCGCCGCCGTCACCGGCGCGAAGATCGTGGTCGCCGGTGGGTACCAGCGCGACGGCGGCAGCGTCAGCACCGTCGAGATCTACGACACCGCCGCCCGCACCTGGACGACCGGCCCGCCGCTGCCGCTCGCCGTCAACCACGCGACGGCCGCCGCTGCCGGAGGGGCCGTCTACGTGTTCGGCGGCTTCCTCGCCGACGGCACCCCGAGCGCCGCGGCGTTCCGCCTGCCCGCCGGCGCGCAACGCTGGGAGTCGGTCGCGGACCTGCCCGAGGCCCGGGGCGCCGGCGCCGGCGCCGCACTGGGCACGTCGATCTTCGTGGCCGGCGGGATCGGCCCCGGCAAGGACGTCCTGGCCGCGTCGATGCTCGTGTACGACACCGCGACCGACCGGTGGCGCTCCGCGCCCGGACCACCCACGCCGCGTGAGCACCTCGGCGGCGCGGCCGCGGGCGGCCGGTTCTACACCGTCGGCGGCCGCGTCGGCGGGCAGCTCCTGGCGGCGGTCGAGTCGTTCGACCCGGCCACCGGCACCTGGACGAAGCGCCCCGACCTGCCGACCGCCCGCGGCGGCCTGGCCGCGACCGGCACCTGCCACGGCTGGGTCATCGCCGCCGGGGGCGAGGGCAAGGCGACGTTTCCGCAGGTCGAGCTCTACGACCCGGCCGCCGACAGGTGGCGCGCCCTGCCGCCGATGCCCAACCCGCGGCACGGCCTGGCGGTGGTGACCGTCGGCGGCACGCTCTACACGCTGCCGGGCGGCCCGAAGCCGGGCCTCTTCGTCGCCGCCACCACCGAGTCCCTCGACCTGGACCCCTGCTGACCCCAGCCCCCTGGCCGGCGCCGACCGGGCCTTTCGCGGTGGCCGGGCCTTTTCGCGGTGGCCGGGTTTCTTCGCGGTGGCCGCTGGTCAGTCCTGGTCGCGGTGACCGCGCCGCAGCAGCCGGTTGCGCTGCCAGATCAGGAACGCGAACAACGCGATCAGCAGCATGATCACGCACAGGAACTTGGCCATCGCGACAGCGTACGACCCCCTCCGCCCCAACCCTGTTCCCGGCTCCCCGCTTCCGACCTCCTTCTTATGGCCTCCGCTCTTCGGCCTCCGCTCTTCGGCCTCCGCTCTTCGGCCTCCGTCCTTCGGCCTCCGTCCTTCGGCCTCCGTCCTTCGGCCTTGCTTGGAGTGGTGCTGTTTCAACGTCCGTGTCCCGTCTGGGCGGCGATGGCCGGGCTGCCCGGCGTGGGCGGGGCGGTTTCCTGCCCTACCGTTCGGCTTCCGGCTTGCGACTCCCGCCTTTCGACCCCGGCGGTTCGGTCACCGCCTTTCGACCCCGGCCATTCGACGCCGGCCGTTCGGTCCCCGCCTGTGACGCCGGCTGTTGGCAGCCGCCCGTCGGCCTTCGTCCCGCCTTGTCCCGCCTTCGGTCGCCGCCATCGGTGGCCGGGCTCTGGCGTTCGGTCTGTGGGCTGCGGGCCCGGCGGTTGTTCCTGCTTCGGGTGGTGCTTTCAGCGTCTGTGTCCCGTCTGGGTGGCGGTGGCCGGGTTCCCGGCGCGGGTGGTGTCCTGGCCTCTGCGCCTGGCCAGCCGGGCGAACGCGACCGCGTCGTCGACGGCGGCGCCGCCTGGGTCGTTGTTGAAGTACACGTACGAGTCGTCGAAGCAGTCGGCCAGTCGGCCGGCCCAGGTGTCGAGGGCGGACCGGCCGTACCGTGGCCACGGCGTCGCGCGGCCCTCGTGCAGGCGCAGGTAGCCCCAGCCGCCGGTCGCCCACAGTGGCGTCACCGGCCGGCTGTGACGGTCCGCCCAGCACAGCGCCGCCCCGCGGGCGTCGAGGACCTGCCGGACCTCGTCCACCCACCAGGTCTCGTGCCGCGGCTCGACCGCCACCCGTACCCCGGCGGGGAACGCGGCCAGCGTCTCGTCCAGCGCCGCCACGTCGAGCTGCATCGTCGGTGGCAGTTGCAGCAGCACCGGGCCGAGCTTGCCGCCGAGGCCGCGGGCCCGGTCCATGAGCCGCCCCACCGGCTCCTCCGGGTCGCGCAGCCGGCGCACGTGCGTCAGGTACCGGCTGGCCTTCACCGCGACCACGAAGTCGTCCGGTGTCCGCTCCCGCCACGCCTCGAACGTCGACCGTTCGGGCAGCCGGTAGAACGCGTTGTTGACCTCCACCGTGGCGAACGCGGTCGCGTAGTGCTCCAGCCAGCACCGTTGCGGCAGGTCGGCCGGGTACAGCCGGCCCTTCCAGTCGCGGTACTGCCAGCCCGACGTGCCGATGAGCATCATGCTGACCGGTTACCCAGAAACCCGGGGGCTGCCCGCGTCAGTGTCGCCTACGTGTACGTACGTCGGTCGCCCGGCCGACTACGTATGCCGCCCCGAAACGATTAGGTAAGTGTTACCGATGTCGCGCGGACCTTACGGCGCGAGGATGGTGTCACAACAATCCAGAGGAGCCCGCAGTGAACGTCCACCCGATCCTTCTGACCGAGATCGTCCGCCAGCGCCAGCTGCACATGC
This sequence comes from Dactylosporangium sp. NPDC000521, assembly GCF_042898305.1. Taxonomy (NCBI): domain Bacteria; kingdom Bacillati; phylum Actinomycetota; class Actinomycetes; order Micromonosporales; family Micromonosporaceae; genus Dactylosporangium; species Dactylosporangium sp. NPDC000521. The sequence continues at coordinate 68,877 of NZ_JBIAYW010000030.1, read as the reverse complement.
TCGACGAGGCCAAACACTGGTCAAGCCGCGTGAAGCTGCGCCGCAGAGCGGGCCGCTCCGGCACGGCGGCCTGACCGGCCCGCACCGCCGTCACCCAGCAGCCCCGGACCTCGCGTCCCGGTCACCCGATCCCTCCCGGGTGGCACGGACGTCGACCGGTCCGGGGCTGCCGCGTGTCCACCCCTCGGCGGCGGTCCTGAAACGCTGTGGGCCAGCCACCGGTATGCGCGGCCCGGACGGCCGTGTCGTGACCGCGGTGGCGGAACCAGTCGCGCCGTGGCCTGGTGGCCGGACCGGTTGCGTCGTGGCCTCGCCGGCCGGGCCGCGAAGGCGCCCAACCGGCGCCGTGTTGCCGCAACTGCACGCGGACCTGGCAGGGAGAGCCGCCTAGGCCCGACCGCTGGCTGATGGGAGCGACGGTCGTGCCCACGACAGCACGTGACTACGTGCCGCCGACGGCGGCTAGGTATCGCCGCGGTGCTCAAGATACGTAACAGGTACAGATGGAAACTGCTCCTTACGCGGCCAGGATTGGGACATCACCGAGTCAAGGAGTGGTCATGATGCACCCAGTGTTCCTGTTCGTACAGGTCCAGCACCGCCAGGAGAGCCTGCTCGGCCTGCGCCGGCGGCCGTGGCGCAGCGGCGGGGACGACCGGCCTTGGTGGCGCAGGTCGCGTCCGTCACAGCCAACGCACAGGCTGCCCGCCGGTAGGCTGGTGGCGTGCGGGCCAGCCGTAGCGGAGTGAGCCAGGTGATGGTCGGCCGCGACGACGAGCTGCGCAGGTTGCGCAAGCTTCTCGACGGGTCCGAGCCTTCCATCGCCATGCTCGGAGGCGAGCCGGGCATCGGCAAGAGCCGTCTGGTGCAGGAGCTGATCGCGGGGTTGCCCGAGACGGTGCCGGTGCTCGACGGGCAGGCCGATCCCGGCACGCTCAGCCGGCCGTTCGAGGTGCTGCTCGACGCGATCGACAGCGGCCACCGTTCGGTCAAGCTCGACCCGGAGCTGCTTGTGACGGTCACCGACGCGTCGCGGTCCATGATCGACCGGATCCAGGCCGGGCTGGAGATCGTGCGGCTGCTGACGACGCCGGGGCCGTCGGTGGTGGTGTTCGAGGATCTGCACTGGGCCGACTCGGAGAGCGTGGCGCTGTTCGAGCGGATCGCGGACCTGCCCGGCACCAGGCTGCTCGTCGGCACGTACCGGCCCGACGAGGTCACCCGCCGGCACCCGCTCGCCGACCTGCTGACCCGCCTCGAACGGCGGTACATGGTGACCAATGTGCGGCTGGAGCGGCTGAACCTCGCCGAGACGTCGCGGTTCCTCAAGTCCGTCACAGGGCGCCCGCCGACGTACCGGACCGCGCTGTCGCTGCAGAACCGCACCGGCGGCAACCCGTTCTTCCTCGAAGAGCTGATCAAGGCCAACGGCGACGAGGACCTCGACACGCTGTGCGACCGGCCGCTGCCGTGGAACGTCGCGGAGGCCCTGCGCCGGCAGCTCGACGACCTCGACCCGACCGAGAAGCGGATCGTCGAGGCCGCCGCCGTGCTGGGGCGCAAGGTGCCGTTCGACCTGCTCGCGGCCGTGACCAGCCACAGCGAGCCGGAGCTCATCGACGCCCTGCGCGACCTGGTGCGGCGCGGGCTGATGGTGGAGACCGGCGACGACGAGTTCAGCTTCCGGCACGCGCTGACCCGTGAGGCGCTCGCCGACGAGCTGCTGGCCCGGCAGCGCCGCCGCCTGCACGAGCTGGCCCTGGAGACGCTGCTGTCGACCGGCAGCAAGGACTACGCGCTGGTGGCGCACCACGCGCGCGGCGCCGGCCGCTACCTCGACATGGTCGAGGCCGCCCGGCGCGGGCTCTCCAAGTATCTGGCGATGGGCTCGCCGTACCAGGCGCTGCAGCTGGCCGAGATGGGCCTCGACGAGCTGCCCGACGACGTGGAGCTGCTGTCGTGCGGCGCCCGCGCCGCCTGGCTCGCCGGGCTCCTCGACGACGCGCAGGAGCTCGGCCGGCGCTGGCTCGCCGCGGCCGGCACCGGCGACGAGCGCGCCGACGCGCTGCGGCTCCTCGTGCGGCTCAGCTGGGAGGTCGGCAGCAGCGGCAGCATGCAGCAGCGGGCCGAGGAGCTGCGGGCCGAGATCGAGCACCTCGGCGACGGGCCGTCGAAGGCGTACGCGTACGCGGCGATCGCCCAGGCGTACATGCTGATGGACAACACCGAGTCCGCCATCGAGTGGGCCGACAAGGCGATCGGCCTCGGCGAGCGGCTCGGGCTCCCCGGCGTCTGGCTCGCCGGCAAGGTCGAGAAGGGCTCCGCGCTGGTCAACTTCGCCGCCGGGGTCGACGACGGCATCAAGCTGCTCAACGAGGCGGCCCAGGAAGCCGAGCAGGCGGGGGAGTGGCTGCTCGCCGCGCGGTCGCTCAACAACCTGTACAACCTCCTGCCCGGCGGCCCGGCCGACTGGGCCGCGGCGCTGGAGCGCATGCGCACCTTCGCGGAGCGGGCCGGCTTCGAGTCCCTGGCCGTCGCCGCGTACTTCCAGGGCCGTGCCCGGCTCGCCGTGCAGGAGGGCAACCTCGGCGGCGCCCTCGCCGAGCTGGAGTCCGCCCGCCGCCGCGACCGCGGCCTGCTGCGCACCCGCAACGGCATCGACTACCACGGCGTCTTCTTCGCCGGCCTGCTCCTGGAGGCCGGCGAGCTCGACCGCGCCGACACCGTCATCCGCGGCATGGTCGAGGCCACCGACACCTACACCATGCTGACCCAGACGTCGGTGCCCGGCCTGCAGTTCCACCTGACGGCCCGCCGCGGCCAGACCGAGCAGGCCCGCGAGCTGCTCCGCGCGGTCCTCGACGCCGTCCGCGTCACCGGCGTCACCGGCCGCGACTTCGCCCACGACCTCATCTCCGCCGGCCTCGCCGGTGGCCTCGCCGTCGACGAGCTGCGCCCGGTCGCCGCCGCCATCGACGACCCGTTCTTCGACGACGCGTGGCGCTGGCTCGCCGACGCCCAGATCGCCGAGGCCGCCGGCGACCATCAGGCCGCTCTCGGCGGGTACCGCCGCGCCGTCGCCGAGCCGTCCATGCTCCTGCCCGCCACGAAGGGCTCCGGCCACGTCGGCGCCGCCCGCTGCCTGCTCGCCCTCGGCGACCTCGACGCCGCCCGCCAGCACGTCCGCATCGCCGAACCCCTCCTGGCCCGCTGGTCCGGCTGGCGCGTCGCGGAGCTCTCCGCCCTGCGCGGCCGGCTGGGCCTCGCCGCCCCCGTCGCCGGTGACCAGGCGCTGACGCCCCGCGAGCGCGAGGTCGCGGTGCTGCTCGCGGAGGGCCTGACCAACGCCGAGCTCGCCCGCCGCCTCTACATCTCCCCCCGCACGGCGGCCGTGCACGTCTCCAACATCCTCAGCAAGCTCAACCTGGAGTCCCGCACGCAGGTCGCCGCCTGGGTCCGTGCCGGCAGCTGACTCCTGTCGCGTTTGCCGCCGATGTACGACTCCCGCCCGCCCGTCCCGCAATGCACATCCACCCGGCCGCTTCCCAACCCTCGCACCTTCTGCGGCTTCCGCGACATGGACGTCGCGCGTTCTCTGCCGGTGAGATGATCGCGCAACGTCGATCCGCGCCGGTGAAGCTGGTCGTGTGTCGGGTGCCGTGGGCGGCCGGGCATCGTATCGTGGGCGGGTGCTGGTCGTCACGAACGAGCTCGCCGGCCGGGCCGAGGCCGAGGCGGTCGAATCCGCCCTCGACATCCTGCGCGAAGCCGGCGACGTCGAGACCGCGACCTGCGGCCACGTGGACGACGTCGACAGGATCCTCGACGCCCGGCGCGGCCGGCGGCTGGTCGTCGTCGGCGGCGACGGTTCGCTGCACACGATGGTCGGCGCCCTGCTGCGCCGCGGCGAGGCCGCCACCTGCGAGGTCGCCCTCATTCCCCTCGGCACCGGCAACGACTTCGCGCGCGGCGTCGGCATCCCCGTCGACGACCTGCACGCCGCCGCCCGGATCGCCGCCGCCGGCATCGCCGGCCCGATCGACCTGATCGTCGCCGACGGCGACGGCGTCGTCATCAACGCGGTCCACGTCGGCGCCGGCGCCGAGGCGGCGCTGAAGGCCCGCCCCCTCAAGCGGCACCTGAAGATCGCCGCGTTCCCGATCGGCGCGGTCCTCGCCGGGTTCACCGCCAGAGGCTGGCGCCTGCGCGTCACCGTCGACGGCACGCTGGTGTCCCGCGGCCACCGGCGGGTCCTGATGGCAGGCCTGTCCAACGCCCCGACCATCGCCGGCGGCACGGGCGCGCTCGCCCCTGACGCCGACCCCACGGACGGCCTCGCCGACATCACGGTGTCGTTCGCGGTCGGCCCGCTCGCCCGGGTCGGCTACGCCCTCGCCCTGCGCAGAGGCCGCCACCCAGGCCGCGACGACGTCGTCCACCTCCGCGGCCGCGACGTCCGCATCGAGGGCGAACCCTTCCACGTCAACGCCGACGGCGAACTCACCGGCCCCTTCCGCACCCGCCACTGGACGGTCGCCCCAGGCGCCTGGCTCCTCGTCCGCTGACTGTCGGCTCCCTTCGGGGCAGGCGAAGCCCACCCGGGTGGCTTCTGACGCCTTCCGCTGATCCCAACCCAGGCCGCACCCGCCGCAACCACCCCTCAGACCAAACCGAGAGCCCAACGAGGCCGACCATCCGCGAGACGGAAGCCGACTGGCGGTGACCGGAAGGCGGTGGCCGTCAAACCGGGGCCGCGAGGCGGTGGCCGAAAGACCGGGGCCGGAAGGCCGAGGCCGGAGTGCGGGGGCCGAAGTGCGGGGGCCGAAGGATGTCGGCTGGAAGGCCGGTGCCCGTGCGGCGGTGGCTGAAGACGGAGTCCCGGATGCCGGGCGGTGGTGGGCGGAGATCGAGTCCCAGATGCCGGGCCGGAAGGCGGTGCCCGGAACGTAGCGGCCGGAAGGTAGCGGCCGGAAGGCCGGAGTCGGGAGGCGGTGGTCGGGAGATCCAGGGGCGGAAGACCCAGGCCGGAATCACCAGCCTGGGGAACCGAGTCGTCGGGCCCCGCGGAGACTTGCCGGGAGTGTGAGCCGGCGCGGGAGGTTGAGGCGGACGACCGAGCCGCTTGCACCGCTCGACGCGGTCGTCCACCCAACCGGGGCTTCGGCGCAGGGGCACTGTCAGGTCAGGTCAGGTCAGGCCGGCCAGGCGGAGCAGCAGGCCCTTCACCTCCGTCGCGTCGACCGAGTCCAGGGACAGCGACGGATCGCCGCACATCCAGACCGGGCCGTCTTCCACGGTTGAGGGGAGGAGGCCGTGGGAGCCCTTGACCGCCTTGGCGCCGGCGTCCAGGCCCACGACGCTCATCATGTAGCGCATCCCCAGCTTCTTCCGAGCCAGTGCGACCCCCGCACGGGCCTTCGCCGCGCCCGGGGCGGCGGGGTCGAAGAAGAGCTCGGCCGGGTCGTACCCGGGCTTGCGGTGGATCTCGACGAGCTGGGCGAAATCGGGGCGGCGGGCGTCGTCGAGCCAGTAGTAGTAGGTGAACCACGCGTCGGGCTCGGCGAGCAGGACCAGCTCGCCGGCGCGCGGGTGGTCGAGCCCGGTCCGCGCCTTGCCGGCGGCGTCCAGGACCTCGCCGACGCCGGGCAGGCCCGCGCACAGCTTCTGCACCACCGGCAGGTCCGCCTCGTCGCGCACGTAGACGTGGGCGATCTGGTGGTCGGCGACGGCGAACGCCCGTGACGTCCACGGGTCCAGGTACTCCATGCCGTCCTGGGTGTAGACGTTGAGCAGACCCTCCGCGCGCAGGAGGCGGTTGACGTCGACGGGCCGGCTCGCGTCGGTGATGCCGTACTCCGAAAGGACGACGACGGTGACGTCCCGGGCGGCAGCGGCGGCCAGCAGGGGAGCGACCACGTTGTCCAGCGCCGTGGCGGCCGCGGCGGCCTCCGGGGAGGACGGGCCGAAGCGCTGCAGGTCGTAGTCGAGGTGCGGCAGGTACACCAGGGTCAGGTCCGGCGACTTCTCGACCATGATCTGCTCGGCCGCCCGGGCGATCCACTCCGAGGACGGGATGCCGGCGCCGGGACCCCAGTAGGTGAAGAGCGGGAACTCGCCCAGCCGGGCGGTGAGCTCGTCGTGCAGCGCCGGCGGGTACGTGTAGCAGTCCGGCTCCTTGCGGCCGTCGGCGTAGTAGATGGGGCGTGGGGTGACGGTCCAGTCGACGTCGGCGCCCATCGCGTACCACCAGCAGACGTTCGCGACCGTGTAGCCGGGTTCGGCCCGGCGGGCCGCGTGCCACAGCTTGTCGCCGCCGACGAGCGCGTTGTGCTGCCGCCACAGGAAGATCTCGCCGAGGTCGCGGAAGTACCAGCCGTTGGCGACGACACCGTGGTCGGACGGGAGCGTCCCGGTGAGGAACGTCGATTGCACGGAGCAGGTGACGGCGGGCAGGACCGGGCGCAGCGGCACGGCGGCGCCGACGGCGGACAGGTGCGGCATGTGCGGCAGCAGCCTGGGCGTCAGCCCGACCACGTCGAGGACCAGCAGGGGCTTGCTCATCGAGGCTCCAACGTTTTGAGACCGAGGTCGTGCAGGATGTCGCGGGCATAGGCGAGCTCGGCGGCCATCCCCGCGGCGAGCTGTGCGGGGCCGGTGGGGCGCTGGGACTCCGGCAGCACACCCCAGGTGTAGGTCTCGACCTCGAGGTGGTCGCACCCGGCGACCGGCCCGCCGAGCAGCGCCGCGAGGCCGGCCCGCAGCACGTCGGTGGTCGCCTGCAGCGGCGGCTCCGGGGAGGCGTGCAGCGGCACGTGGTAGTGCACCCGCCACGGCCCGCCGTCGCCGCTGGCGAGGGCCTCGTCGAGGTCGTCGAAGGACGCCGCGCAGCCACGGGAACGGGTCTGGTGCATGAAGCGCGGCTCGACGTAGGCGGCGAGCGCGGGCACGGACGGGTCGTCGACCGCGAGCGCCGCCGACACCTGCACCTTCACGACCGGCAGGCCGGTGCGGGCGAGCCGCTGCACCGCGGTGACCGGGTTCTCCCACGCGCAGGCCAGGTGCGCGAGGTCCAGGCAGACCCCGAGGTACCTGGGGTCGATCCGGGCCAGGTGCACCGTCGCCTGGAGGGTGTTCTCGATGACGCACCCCGGCTCCGGCTCGAACGCGACCCGGACCGGCCGGTCCAGGAACGACAGCCCGTAGGCGAGCTGGTCCAGGGCCCGGTGGACGGCGGCGACCTGCGGGCCGTCCCACGGGTCGCGCCAGCCTAGCGGCAGCGTCGAGATCGAGCCGCGCTCCGCGTCGTCGGGCAGCAGGTCGACGAGGACCCGGGCGAGGTCCATCGTGTACCGCAGCCGCCGCGGGTCGGCCCAGTCCGGCAGGTACACCGCCTTCTTCACCACCGGCGCCTGGAACGCCTCGTACGGGAACCCGTTCAGGGTCACCACTTCGAGCCCGCGGACGTCCAGCTCGTGGCGCAGTCGCCGGCGCAGCGAGGCGTCACCGGCGAGGGCGGCGGCCACCGGCGCGGCGAGCCACAGCCCGAGGCCGAGCACGGGCGTGTCGAGGCACGACCTGACCCGCGCCGCGTAGACATCGAGTTGCGTCAGGATCCCCGGCAGGTCCTCCGCGGGGTGGACGTTGGTCCCGTAGGCCAGGTGGACCACCTGGCCGTCGGGGTGGCGCAGCCGCATCACGACCCGCCGCGGAGGATCGAGTTCCCCTCGAAGGTGGCATCGACGGAGGCCAGGTCCGAGACGTCGAGGCGCTTCGACTGGCCGTAGAACTCGACCGGGTTGCGCCACAGCACCCGGTCGACGTCGTCGTCGCTGAACCCGGCGGCCAGCATCGCCTCGCCGGTCCGCAGCGTCAGCAGCGGGTCGGAGCGGCCCCAGTCGGCGGCCGAGTTGACCAGGACCCGGTCCAGGCCGTGCTCCTGCAGGATCGCGACCATCCGCGACGGCGTCATCTTCGTGTCGGGGTAGATGGAGAACCCCATCCAGCAGCCGCTCTCGGCGACCCGGGCGACGGTGACCTCGTTGAGGTGGTCGACGACGACCCGGCCCGGGTCGATCCCCGACTCGCGGACCACGGCGATGGTCCGGTCGGTGCCGCGGGCCTTGTCGCGGTGCGGGGTGTGCACCATCGCCGGCAGGTCGTGCTCGACGGCGAGGGCGAGCTGCGCGGCGAACACCTCGTCCTCCTCCGGGGTCATCGAGTCGTAGCCGATCTCACCGACCGCGACGACGCCGTCCTTCTCCAGGTACCGGGGCAGCACCTGCAGCACGTCCCGGCAGCGCGGGTCGTTGGCCTCCTTCGGGTTGAGCGCGATCGTGCAGTGGTGCCGGATGCCGAACTGCGAGGCCCGGAACGGCTCCCACCCGACGAGGGAGTCGAAGTAGTCGGTGAACGAGCCGACGCTGGTGCGCGGCTGCCCGAGCCAGAACGCGGGCTCCACGAGCGCCCGGACGCCGGCGGCGGCCATCCGCTCGTAGTCGTCGGTGGTGCGGGACGTCATATGGATGTGCGGGTCGAAGATGCGCATCACGAGACCTTTTCCTGGAGGCGGTGCAGCAGCGCGGTGGCGTCGTCGGCGACGGCGCGACCGGCGGCGTGCCGCTCCTCGACGAGCCCGGCGAGCATCGTGGCGAGCTCCGCGTCGGCACGGGTGTCGAGGTCGGCGACGTCGGCGAGGGGCAGGCCCATGAAGACCGCCTTCAGCACGCCCTGCCGCCACGCGGCGGCGGGCAGGCACGCGGCGGCCGGCCCGAGCGCGGCGGCGACGAGCCGGGTGTCGTTGGTGCGCAACGCGTCGAGCAGGATCGCCGGGAACGCGTCCTGCACCGGCAGCAGCGGCAGCGCCCGCAGCACCGCACGCTTCTCGGCGGCGTCACCGTACCGGTAGAGCGGCTCCAGCTCGGTCTGCAAGGCGCTTGCGGGCAGCCGGGTCAGCAGGAGGACCCGCGCCGCGTCGTCAACCGTCCACCCGGGCAGCCCGGCGAGGGCCCACCGGCCGCAGCGGCGGCCCGCGGCGGGGAACAGCCGGCCGATCGCCGACGGCTGGCGGGCCACGGTCTCGCACGCCGTGTCGAGCCACACCGTGTCCGTCAGCTCGGCGGTGAGGGAGTCGTACAGGTTCATGGCACCTCCTGGAATCGGTCCAGTGACTGCGCTTCGGCGGCGCGCAGGAAGGCGAGGGAGTCGCGGGCCACCGTGGGCGCCGCGTGGCTGTGGCGGGGCAGCTCGACGGCGACGAGGCCGCCGTAGTCGGTCTCGGTGAGGGCGCGCAGCACCGCGGGGAAGTCGACCTCGCCGGTGCCGAACTCGAGGTGCTCGTGCACGCCGCGGCGCATGTCGTCGATCTGCACGTTGACGAGCGACCCGGCGACCCGGCGCACGCAGTCCTCGGCGGGGATCGGCTCCAGGCAGCGGCAGTGGCCGATGTCGAGGGTCAGTCCGAAGTGGACGGGTGCGCCGAGGTCGGCCCGCAGCCGCTCCCAGTCGTCGATCGACTCGACCAGCATGCCCGGCTCGGGCTCGAAGCCGAGCATCATCTCCGCTCCCTCGGCGGCGGCGAGGACCTCGGCGCTGCCGGTGACGAGCCGCCGCCACGCGAGGTCCGGCGGCACCGCGGGCGGGCGGACGCCGGCCCAGAAGCTGACCGCCTCCGCGCCGAGGTCCGAGCCGATCCGCACGGCCCGGCTCAGGAAGTCGATCCGCGCCTCGGGTTCGTCGTCCAGCAGCGTCGGCGCGTGCTTGTGCCACGGGTCGAGCAGGAAACGGGCGCCGGTCTCGATGACGACACCGAGGCCGAGCTCGGCGAGGCGGTGGCCGAGCGCGCGGACGTGCCGCCAGAGGCTGGCGTCGTACGGGTCCAGATGATGGTGGTCGAGGGTCAGCGCCACGCCCGTGTAGCCGAGCCCGGCGATGACGGTCAACGCGTCGTCGAGCCGGTGGTTGCTGAAGCCGTTGGTCCCGTAGCCGAATCGGAGGCTCATGTCGGTGACAGCCACTTCGCGAGGCGCCGTCCGAGCGGTGCGGCGGCCGCGACCGCGATCCCGGCGAGGGGCGCGCCGGCCCGGGCGGTGAGCGCGCCCTGCAGCGTCGGCAGGTTCACGATCCCGGCGCCGACGGACGCGCGGATGTTGCTCGCCGTCGGCTTCTCCAACGCTTTCAGCTGCGCCTCGCCGTAGCGTTTCGCGTACCAGCCCGACAGCGCGGCGGGAATCCACGACCACCGCCCGACGGGGCGCGACGGCAGTGCCGCCGAGACGGCGACCGCGGCGGATCCGGCGAGCGTGGCCGCGGGCAGCGCCGGCGTGGAGCCGTGGACCTCCGCTCTGGACAGGGCCGTCACGGTGTACGTGTGGGCGAAGACCGTCGCCGCGGGGTACACGGCCGAACGCAGCCGCCCACCGCTCGCGCCGAGCAGCACGTCGAGGGCGCGGCAGGCGGCCATCGCGGCGGGGCCGGCCGGGGTGTTCTTCAGCTTCAGGTCGTACGCCCAGACGGCACCGGCGAGCGGCACGGCGACGGCGAGGGCGCGGCGGCCACCGGCGAGCCCGGCGAGGCCCACCCCGGCGGCGGTCAGCCCGGCGGCGACCCCGAACGCGGCGCCGGGGGTGACGCGGCCCGAGGGGATCGGCCGCTCGGGCCGCTCGGTGGCGTCCAGGTCCCGGTCGGCCCAGTCGTTGGCCGCCATGCCCGCCCAGTACAGGAGGACCGACGACCCGGCGAGCACCGGCGTGCGCGGCCCGAGGGTGCCCGCGGCCGCCGCGCCGGCGACGACGTCTCCGGGCACGCTCAGCGCCGCGGGGGCACGGACCAGCTCGGCCAGGGTCCGCCAGTCGGGACGGCCGGTGTTCACAGCGACCGCACGAACGCGGCGAGGGCCTCGAACTGGGCGCCGAGGGCGTGGTCGACCTCGCCGAGCGGGTCCTTGAAGAAGAACGCCAGCTCGGTCAGCGGCCCGGTCCGGCCGGCGGCGTGGGCGGCCGCGGTGAGCCGGGCGAGGTCCAGGACGAGCGGTGCGGCGAGCGCGGAGTCGCAGCCGTGCCAGGTGAACTCCATCCGCATCGGCGTGCCGAGGAAGCCGGCGAACGTGATGAGGTCCCACGCGGTCTTGAAGTCGCCGATGTCCGGCACGTACTCGATGCGGGTGTGGCCGTCGGGCTGGTACCCGAGGGTCTCGCTGAGGACCCGCTGCTTGCTGGCGGACTTGGCGGCGTTGGCGGCGGGCTCGGCGAGGGTCGCGCCGTCGCCGCCGCCCAGCAGGTTGGTGCCGGACCAGGACTTCACCCGCAGGTTGCGCATCGCGAACATCGGCGCCAGCACCGACTTGATGAGCGTCTCGCCGGTCTTGCCGTCATGACCCGCGTACACGACGTTCCGGGTCTGCGCCAGCTCGTGCAGTGCGGGCAGGCGGGCGCCCGTCGACGGGGTGAAGTCGACGAACGAGCAGCCGGCCTCGAACGCGGCGTACGCCATCAGCGAGCTCGGCGGCAGCGTGTCCAGCGCGTCGCGCAGCGTGTCCAGCGAGTCGTGCGCGGGGTGCGGCGTGGCGGCTGCCTCGGTCGAGGCGACGTTGACGACGACCACCCGGGCGAGGTTGTGCCGCCGCCGGAAGTCCAGCAGGTCGGCGGTGACCGCGGCGGCGACCTCTGCCGCGGTGCCGTGCGGCAGCGGACGGATCTCCTCGTCCACCGCCGACAGCTCCGGGTGCAGCGTCGCGACCAGTCTGGCGGGCACGACCCCGGCCTCGGCCAGAGCCTCGGCCTTCTTCACCACACCGATGGTGGCGATGTCGTGCCCGCCGAAGACGAGGTCGCCGAACCCCGGCAGCGCATCGCTGCGCAGCGCGGGATGCTCGGTGGCACAACCGATCGGCTCGGTGAGCCCGGCGCGCACTGCTGCGGCACCGACGATGCTGGTGACGGCGACAGAGCCGCGCGCGCCTACCAGCCACACACCCGTTTGCACCGGGCCCTCCCAAAGGCGGTTGGAATTGTGTGACGATCTTGTGGCGACATCGCCGATTGTCGCTGATTTGGCAGCGTAGAACGCGTGTCCGCCTTCCGCTAGTGGCAACCGAACTTTTATACAAACGAAAAAAACTTCGCACATGTACGTGCAAAAGGCCGCCGGGCTCAACGCCGGGCGACGGCTCGCTCGACGGCGGTCCAGACCCCCGACGTGACCAGGTAGATCCCGGCCGCAACGGGTGTGATCACGGAAAACGCCACAGTGCCGAACGACAGGAGGCGCACCAGAACGGGCGAGTCCTTGGGCAGTTGCCGCACGTTCCAGACGGCGATGGCGGTGAGCGCGGCGGCGATCAGCCACCCGGCGGCGATCGCCGGATGGTCGAGCAGCCTGGCGGTCAGATCGGCACCGAGCAGGGTGTGCCCGCGGACGGCGTCGCCGGTGAACTCGCGGTACAGCAGCCAGATGAACGGCGCCTGAGCCAGCATCGGCAGCAGGCCCGCGAGCGGCCCGGACCCCTCCGCCCGCATGAGCTCGGCGGTCTTCTCGGCGAGGACGACAGGATCCTTGCCGTGCCGCTCCCGCAACTTCGCCAGCTGCGGCGCGAGCTTGGCCCGGACCTTTTCGGCGCGGTACGCGCGGAGACTCAGCGGCAGGAGTGCGGCCCGGACGGCGAGGGTGGCGATGACGATGGCGGCGGCGACGGATCCGGTGGAGTTGGCGAGCAGGGTGAGGACATGGTGCAGCACGGTGGGAGCCCTTCGGCTTGGACGCGCGCACGCACGCGCCGGCCGCCGCACGGGTCGGCAGGGCAGGAGAGCGCGCGGGAAGTGGACGAACGGAGTCGGGAGAGGACTACCGCTGTCCGGGCGCGCGGGGCCGGGGCCGTCCGGCCGCGTCGGGGTCCATGGCCCGGGTCGGCTGCGCCCGCCGGGATCGGGCCCTGGCGGGGACGGGCACCACCCGCCGCGCCGCCGCGGGCGCGCCGGTGAGCAGTCGCGCCGCGAGGACGATCGCGAGCGCCGTGAGCACCGCCGTCGCCATGGCGACGGCGTCGGCCGGCGAGGTCACCGAGGACCACGCGGCGAGCAGAGTGGTCAGCGACCACGACATGCCCCCGAGAATACGACACGGCACCACCCCCGCGCCGCCCTCATGTCCGGTGAGACGGCTCGCCGCACGTACCGCCGTCACGGCAGGTGAGGCGTCGGCAGCGGGGCGTGAAATGTCGGAGATCGATTTTTCCGGCGGGTGTAGAGTGCCAGTAGAACTGCCCGGCACGCACCTCGCAGTGGCGTGATCCGTCCGGTGAGCCAGACGGCTCCATGGCGGAGACGGTCCTGAAGGCGGACCGCCGTGCTCGCGCGGGTACGTGTTTCGGCATCGGTCAATGCGCAAGGGTTGGTCCGGGGGACGGTCGCGACGCGCAACGGGGTGTCGCGGGCGGCTGCGGAGACGTCGCGGCCGCGGCGCGAATGCTCGCGTCTGACGCGCCAGGCGGCGCCGGACACCGGGCAAGGCCGACCTGGCCGTGCTGGAACGCTACGCCGACCCGCGGCTGCTGCGCGCCGGCCGCACGCGCCTGACCGCGCTGATCGCCAAGGTGTCGAACAACCATCAGGGCGCGGTGCGGGCCGAGCAGTGGCTGGCCGCCGCGCAGGCCGCCGTCGACCTCTACGGCGAGCACCCGGCGGTGGCGTTCACCGACCTGGCCGCGGAGATCGCCACCGAGGTCCGGCTGCTGCGCGCGATCGAGGCCGAGCTCGCTGGGCACGAGACCGAGCGGGAGACCTGCTACCGGTGGACCGACCCGGCGCAGCTGGCCCGCAGCCTGCCCGGCCTGGCCCGGGTCGGCGGTCCCGCGGTCACCGCCGTGATCGGCGACCCCAGGCGGTTCCCGAGCGCCGCGCACTTCAAGTCCTACCTCGGGCTCGCGCCCCGCGCGTCGGAGACCGGCAACACCGACCGCAAGGGCCAGCCCATGTCCAAGGCCGGCTCCCGACTCGCGAGGGCCACCCTGATCCGCGCCGCGGACTGGGCCCGCAAACAGGACCCCCAGCTCGCCCGGGTCTACTACCAGCAGATGACCGAACGCGGCGCCGACCACCTCAAAGCCAGCTGCGTCGTGGCCGCCCGCCTCGCCGAACGACTCTGGACCGTCATGCACCGCCGCATGCCCTACGTCATCTGCGACCTCGACGGCACCCCCGTCACCCCCGAACAGGCCAAACACATCATCGCCGAGCAGTGGACCGTCACCGAAGAGGTCCGCCGCCGACGGCGCAGCAACAAAACCCGGGCGGGGAAGGCCCCTCAGCAAGCCCACACGGGGCATGACAGGTCACACGCACGAACCGCGGACAAACGAGGCGACCTTCCCCACCAACGATCCTCCGGCCAAGGCCCAGCACGGTCAAGCCGGACCTTGACAACCCATCCTCGATAGGGAATCAGACGGCGTGCATGGCGGGGACGGGCTGGAGGCGGCGGGTCGCCTTCTCGCGGTACATGCCGGCGTCGGCGGCGCGGAGCAGGGTGTCGAGGGTGGTGTCGGGCGCGGTCGCGGCGCCGATGCTCGCGTCGATGTGGACCGGCCGGCCGTCGATGGTGATCGGGGCGAGCAGCGCGGCGCGCAGCCTGGCCGCGACCTCGCCCGCCGCCGCGGCCGGGGTGTCCGGCAGCAGCACCACGAACTCGTCGCCGCCGAGCCGGGTGACCAGGTCGCCCTCGCGGGCGTGGGTGCGCAGGCGGGCGGCCACGAGCCGCAGCAGCTCGTCGCCGGCCGCGTGGCCGAGGGTGTCGTTCACGGCCTTGAAGCCGTCGAGGTCCAGCACCAGCACCGACGTGGGGGTGCCGGGGGTGAGCGCGGTGCGGGTGTGCTCGTCGAGCAGGTTGCGGTTGCCCAGGCCGGTCAGCGGGTCGTGCAGCGCGAGGTGGCGCAGCTTCGCGCGGGCCTCCCCGAGCTGCCGCAGCTGGTTGCGGTGTCCCCGGGCCAGCAGGCCGGCGAGGACGGCGACCACCAGGTGCAGCGCGGGCGCCATCGTGACGAGGTCGGCGGGCATCGGCCGGCCGGCGATCTGGTCCGCCCAGACGTAGAGGGCGATCCCGCCGCCGGCGGTCGCGAGCCAGGCCAGCAGGGCGCCGGCGAGCTGGCAGCGGAAGGCGCCGATGACGATGGCGATGACGAAGATCGGCCAGAGCCCGACGTCGTGGGCCCAGCGGCTGGTCGCCAGGACCGCGCCGACGCACGTGGCGGTGTCCAGCGCGACCAGCAGCGGGTTGAGGATGCGGTACCGGGGGAGGGCGATGCTGCGCAGCGCGTACACGGCGACGAGGTTGGTGAGGATCAGCGGGAGCACCCAGATGGTCGTCAGGGCCGGCAGCGACATCAGCGCGATGGACACGACGATCCACAGCACGGAGACCGACCGGCTGATCAGGCCGGCCCACTCGATGCTGCGCCGGACGCGGTACAGGGGCAGATCCACGCCTTGACGTCGACCGCCTGTAACCGAACCTGAGAAGCTTCTGAGTGAAGCTGAGGAAAATCTCAGGTTGAACCCCTAGGTGGCGGCTTTCAGGTGCGTTCCGGATACCCCTCAGGGTTCACGGTCCGTAAGGTCGGCGTCGTGGCACTCATCGAGACGCGTGCGCTGACGAAGCGCTACGGGGGTGGCGTCACCGCCCTTTCGGAACTCTCCCTGGCGGTGGAGCCGGGGATCATCGGGCTGGTCGGCGCGAACGGCGCCGGCAAGTCCACCTTCATCAAGATCATGCTCGGGCTGCTCCAGCCGTCCGGGGGTGAGCTGCGGGTGCTCGGGCTCGACCCGACGACGCAGTCGGTGGAGGTACGGCAGCGCGTCGGGTACATGCCCGAGCACGACTGCCTGCCGAGCGAGACATCGGCCGCCGAGTACGTGACCCACCTGGCCCGGATGAGCGGCCTGCCCGCCAACGCGGCCCGGGAGCGGGCCTCCGAGGCGCTGCGGCACGTCGGGCTCTACGAGGAGCGGTACCGCCAGATCGGCGGCTACTCCACCGGCATGAAGCAGCGGGTCAAGCTGGCCCAGGCGCTCGCGCACGACCCGGACCTGCTGCTGCTGGACGAGCCGACCAACGGCCTCGACCCGGCCGGCCGCGACGCGATGCTGGAGCTGGTGCACCGCATCGGCACCGAGTTCGGCATCTCGATCGTCGTGTGCTCGCACCTGCTCGGCGAGGTCGAGCGGATCTGCACGTCGCTGATCGCGATCGACGGCGGCAAGCTCCTGCGCTCCGCGACGGTGTCGGACATGACGACCAGCCGCGACGTGCTCACCGTCGAGGTGAGCGAGGGCGTCGAGCAGCTGGTCGCCCGCCTCACCGAGCAGGGCCTTCCGGTGTCCCGGGACGGCGCGTCGCTCATGGTGCCGATGGACAGCGAGGACGTGTACGACCGCATCCTCGTCGCGGTCGCCGAGCTGGACCTGCCGCTGCACCGCCTCGACCAGCGCCGCCACCGCGTCGCTGAGCTCTTCCAAACCCCGTCAGTGACCGGACCGGCCGGGCCGGCAGCACAGGAGGTCGGCCATGGCGCAGCCAACTAGCGTCATCCACGACATCGGCTACCAGCGGTACACGGGCCCGAGGCTCGGCCGCTGGTACGCCAACCGTTCCCTCTACGAGCAGAGCCTGCGCACCGCGTTCGGCATCGGCCGGGGCGCCAAGGCGAAGATCTTCCCGTGGCTGGTGATCGGCATCGCGCTCAGCGTCGCCGTGATCGCGATCGCGGTCCGGTCGCTGACCGGCGAGCCGCTCATGAGCTACCGGTCGTACGCCGCCAACATCACGTTCCCCGTGATGCTGTTCCTCGCCATCGTCGCGCCGGAGCTGGTCTCCCGTGACCTGCGGGACCGCACGTTGCCGCTGTACTTCAGCCGGCCGCTCAGCCGCTCCGACTACGCGCTGACGAAGTACGCGGCGCTGGCGACGGTCGTGCTGGTGCTGCTCGCCGTGCCGCAGCTGCTCATCTACATCGGTGCGGTGTTCACCCGGACCGACGGGTTCTCCGGCGCCCTGAAGGAGCTCGGCGACATGGGTCCGGGCCTCGCCGGCGCGGTCATCCGGTCGCTGGTCCTCGCGTCGATCGCGCTGCTGGTCGCGTCGCTCACCGGGCGGCGGGCGTTCGCGGCGGCGTTCATCGTCGGCGTGTTCATCATCACCGCGCCGATGGTCGGCATCCTCAACGTCATCGGCGGTCAGGACAGCGCGCTGAGCCACCTCGCGTTCCTGGTCAACCCGATGACCCTCCTGCTCGGCTTCGAGCAGTGGGTCTTCGGCAAGCTGCCCGACGGCGTCCCGATCGGCGACTACGGTCCCGCGTACGGCGTCGGCACCGTCCTTGTGCTCGCCGCCTGTGTCAGCCTGCTGCTGCTTCGTTACCGGAAGGTGGCCGCCTGATGGGCACCGTCGATCTTCAGCACGTTTCGCGCTGGTACGGCAACGTCGTCGCCGTCAACGACGTGACGATGACGCTCGGCGCGGGCGTCACGGGCCTGCTGGGCCCGAACGGCGCCGGCAAGACCACGCTGCTGCACATGATGTCGGGCTTCCTGGCCCCGTCGAAGGGCACGCTGACCGTCGACGGCGCGCCGTCGTGGCGCAACCCCGACGTGTACCGCACGCTCGGCCTGGTCAGTGAACGGGAGGCCGTGCACGGCTTCCTCACCGGCAAGGAGTTCGTCGTCGCCAGCGCCCGGCTGTTCCGCCTGGCGAACCCGGAGGAGGCCGCCCGCCGCGCCCTGGCGATGGTGGAGATGGAGCCGGCCCAGGACCGGCGGATCGACACCTACAGCAAGGGCATGCGCCAGCGGATCCGGGTCGCGTCCGCGCTCGTGCACGACCCGGGGGTGCTGCTGCTGGACGAGCCGTTCAACGGCATGGACCCGCGCCAGCGCTTCCACATGATGGACCTGCTGCACAAGATGGGCGACGACGGCCGCACCGTGCTGTTCTCCTCGCACATCCTGGAGGAGGTCGAGCAGGTGTCCGGCACCGTGCAGGTGATGGTCGCCGGCCGGCTCGCCGCCTCCGGCGACTTCCGCACCATCCGCCGGCTGATGACCAACCGGCCGCACGTGTTCTCCATCCGCTCCAGCGACGACCGCCGCCTCGCGGTGGCGTTGATCGCCGAGGCGTCCGTCGCGGGTGTCGACCTCGACGCGACGGGCCTGCAGGTCCGCGCGTCCGACTACGGCTCTTTCACCCGGGCGCTGCCCCGCATCGCGCTCAAGGAGGGCGTGCGGGTGCGGCAGCTGCTGCCCGCCGACGAGTCCCTGGAAAGCGTCTTCTCCTACCTGGTGGGTGCCTGATGAATCCGACCATCGCCCGCATCACGCTGCGCGGCCTGCTCGGCCGCCGCCGGATCTGGCTGCTGGTGCCGCTGCCGGTCATCCTCGTCGGCTTCGCGGCGGCGGCCCGGGCCTTCGGGGAGCCGCCGGCGGAATGGGGTGAGCCGACCATCGTCGGCCTCGGCTTCGCCGCTGTGCTGCCGGTCATCGCGCTGATCGTCGGCACCGGCGTGCTCGGCTCCGAGATCGACGACGGCACGATCACGCACATCCTGTCCAAGCCGATCCCGCGCTCGGAGATCGTGTTCACGAAGCTCGCCGTGGCGGTCGGGGTGACCGGCGGGTTCGCCGCCGTGCCGCTGTTCATCGTCGGGCTGCTCGCCGAGTCCACGCCGCTCGCGTTCGCCCTCGTCGTCGGCGCGTTCGTCGGAGCCCTCGCCTATTGCGCGCTGTTCCTGGCGATCAGCGTCATCACCCGCCGGCCGGTGCTGCTCGGCCTGGTCTACGTGGTGCTGTGGGAGGGCCTGCTGGGCAACCTGCTGTCCGGCACGGCGAAGTTGAGCATCCAGCAGTACGTGAAGACGATCGTCGACTGGCTCGCCCCGACCGACGTGCTGTCCGGTTCGGTGTCCGTACCGGTGAGCTTCGTCATGGCGGGCGTGTTCACCGTCGGGATGACGGCGCTCGCGGTGCAGAAGCTGCGCACGTTCGCGGTCGCCGGGGAGACGGGCTGACGTCGCCCTGACATCGCCCCAGGCGGCGCGACGGGTTACCGTCCGCGGGTGAGTTTCCACCGCGTCTACAGCGTCGCCGTCTTCATCGTGCTGGCGTCGCTGGACAACGTGGCGATCAGCCTGGTGCCGCCGCTCTACTCGCCGATCAGCCGCTCCCTCGGCGTCGGCGAGGGAGCGCTCGGCGTGGTGACCGCGGTCGGCTACCTCGTGACCGCGGTCGCCGCCGTCGGCTGGGCGTACACCGGCGACCGGACCGACCGGAAGCCGGTGCTCATGGCGGGCACCCTCATCTGGGCCGGCGGCACGGTCGCCACGGTCCTCGCCGGCGGCTACTGGGCGTTCTTCGCCGCGCAGCTGGTCGCGGCGGTCGGTCTCGGCGCGGTCGGCTCCGTCGGGTTCTCCGTCGTCAGCGACCTGATCTCGCCCCGCCGCCGCGGCCTCGTGATGAGCCTGTGGGGCCTGTCGCAGGGCGCCGGCACCCTCGCCGGTGTCCTCGTGGCGAGCCAGCTCGGCGGCACGGACTGGCGGCGGCCGTTCTGGGTCCTCGCCGCGCTCGGGGTGCTCGCGTCCGCCGCGTACTTCACGACCGCCGACATCCGGCGCGGGCAGAGCGAACCGGACCTCGCCGCGGTGTTCGCCGCCGGCGAGGAGTACGAGCACCGGATCTCCCGCGCCGACCTGCCCGGCATCGTCGCCCGCCGCACCAACGTGTGGCTGATCCTGCAGGGGCTGACGGCGCAGGCCGCGTTCGGGTCCCTCGTCTGGCTGCCGCGGCTGTTCCAGGCGAAGGCGGAGGCGCAGGGCTACGACGAGCAGCAGGCCATCGCGATCGGCGGCATCCTCGCAACCCTCTTCCAGCTCGGCGGCGTCCTGTCCGTCGTCGGTGGGATGATCGGCGACCGCTGGCAGCGGCGCGACCAGGGCGGCCGGGCGAAGGTCGCCGCGATCGGGATCCTCGCCGGGGTCCCGCTGTACGTACTGCTGTTCTTCGCCCCGCTGACGCTGCCCGCGCCGGACGGGCGGCCGGCGACGACGCTGGTGCTCGGGGCGCTGTTCACGACGCCGAGCCTCCTGGCGGCGTTCCTGTGCGCGCTGCTGGCGCTCGCGCTGACGTCGGCGAACTCGCCGAACTGGTTCGCGCTGATCGCCGACGTGAACCCGCCGGAGCACCGCGGCACCGTGTATTCGCTGGGCAACCTCGTCAACGGGGTCGGGCGGGCCGCGGGGAACGGGCTCGTCGGGGCGGTGTTCGCCGCGCTCGCGCGCAGCTTCCCGCCGCCGGCGAACCTCGCCGTCGGGCTCGCCGTGTTCCAGGTCTTCTTCGTGCCCACCGGCGTCATGTACTGGCTGGCGTCGCGCACCGCCCCGGCGGACATCGAGGCGGTGCACGAGCTGCTGCGGTCGCGCGCTACAGCGTCCGCAGATGAAAGCCCCCGTCCACGTCGATGACCTGACCGGTGGAGAACGGCAGCAGGTCCGTGGCGACGGCGACGACGGCGCGGCCGACGTCCTCGGGGGTGCCCCAGCGCCGGATCGGGGTGATGCCGTCGGTGAGGATGAGCTTGTCGTACTTCTCCTTCACCGCGCCGGTCATGTCGGTGGCGATGATGCCGGGCCGCACCTCGAACACGGTGATGCCGTGCTCGGCGAGCCGGGCCGCGAACAGCTTCGTCATCATGCCCAGGCCGGCCTTCGTCACGCAGTAGTCGCCCCGGTTGACGCTGGCGGTGTAGGCGCTCATCGACGAGATCGTGACGATCTTGCCGTGGACGCCGGCGTCGATCATCCTGCGGGCGACCTGCTGGGTGAGGAAGTAGGGGCCCTTGAGGTTGATGCCGACGAGCCGGTCGAACGACTCCTCGGTCGCCTCCAGGAGGTCGGCGCGGACGCTCGGCGCCACGCCCGCGTTGTTCACCAGGAGGTCGATGCCGCCGAAAGCGTCGTGCGCCTCCTGCACGAGCCTTGCACGGTCCTCGGCGTCGCCGACGTCCGCACGGACGAGGGCGGCCTTGGCGCCCCGCCGGAGGATCTCGGCGGCGGTGTCCTCGGCGGCGGCGAGGTTGGACGCGTAGTTCACCACCACGTCGAAGCCGGCGCCGGCGAGGGCGAGGGCGATGCCCCGGCCGATCCCGCGGGACGCCCCGGTGACGAGCGCGGCGCTCACCGCCGCACCCCGCCGCCGCCGAGACCGCCGCCGGAGGCGCCGTCGGAGGAGCCGTCCGAAGCGCCGCCGGGCGAACCGCCGGGTGAGCCGCCGAAGAACGTGTAGTACGGGCCGTCGACGAGCCGGCCGATGTACAGCGCCAGCTCCCGCAGGTGGTAGTCGCCCCACATGCTCGACTCGCCGTTCGGCACCGACTGGCCCGGCGCGACGTGGTCCCAGCCGTTCGGGCGGTGGTACACCGAGTGCAGCAGCAGCCCCTCGTGCCGCGGGTCCGTCGACAGGTAGGGCTCCTGCAGCAACGTCCTCGCGACCGTGAGCCCCGCCTGGGTGTACCTGTCGTCGCCGGTCACGCGACCGAGGCGGAGCAGGCCCTGCGCGGCGATCGCGGCGGCGCTGGAGTCGACCGGCTCGTGGGCGTTGAACGGGTCCGCGGGCGCGTCGGCGTCGAGGTGCACCAGGCCCGGCGCGCCCGTGTCCCAGTACGGGATCCCGTCGGCGGGGGAGTGCTCGATGTAGAAGTCGCACGTGGCTTGCGCCGCCGCGCGGAACAGGTCGGATGCGACGACCCGGTCGCCGCTCTCCAGGAACTCCAGGAGCTCGGCGAAGCCGAGCATCGCCCACGCCAGGCCCCGCGTCCACGTCGAGAACGCCGAGTAGCCCTGCTGCGTGCTCGGCGCCCGGAAGCGCCCGTCGTTGACGTTGAACAGGGCCTCGTGCGCCGTGCGGCCCCGGATGTCGTACACGTCGCGGCCCTCGCCGAAGTAGACGTTGTGGCGGGCGGTGCTCTCGGCGTGCTGCACGAGCCGATCGAGGAGGTCGATCCGCTCGTCGTGCTCGCCCATGAGCACGTGCCCGAGGCGGTGCGCGACGGCGAGCGACCGGCACGAGCGGATGGTGTCGACGAAGAGCGACTGCGGCCCGTTGAACGAGTAGATGTAGCCGCCGCCGTCCGCGGTCCTGCTCCAGCGGGCGGCCTGCACGGCGCCGCTGACCTTCAGCGCCAGCTCGGCGAAGTCCAGGTCGGCCTCGCCGGCGCGGCCCTCCAGGATGAGGCGGCGCAGCGTCCCGTACGTGCTGACGTTGTTGAACCCGTGGTCGTGCACGCCGACGTGGCTGACGTGCGGCGCCATCACGCCGAGCGTGTGCCGGCGGCCCTGCTCGAAGAAGTGCGGGTCGCCGGTCGCGTCGAACTGCAGCAGCGCCGAGCCCACCTGGAACCCCTGCGTCCACTCGGTCCAGCCGCGCGCCGTGTACCGCCCCTCGACGGTGAACACGGGCGCTCCCTGGCTGCCGCCCGGGGGGCAGGACGCGTCGATCGCGTCGATCTTCCCGGCGGACAGCTCCCACATCCGCCCGGTCGCGGCCAGCAGATCCTTGGGCGCGAGCCCGTCATCGATGCGCAACATGCCCCCGAGGATAAGGGGAAAGCGCTTTCCTGAGAACCCCGGAGAACGGGTGCCTTTCGCGTCCCCACGCCGCCGGCGCCCGCCTTCGTGGCAGGATGGCGCGTGATGGAAGCGACGGCTGTTGAGGAAGTCACCGATCGCTGGGTCGCCGCCTGGACCACCGGCCGCACCAGCACCCTGTTCACGCTGCTCGCCGCCGGCGCCCGGGTCGAGTCCAACCTGGACCCCGACGGCGACTTCATCGAGAAGCTCACCGGCTTCGCCGCCGGGCTGACCTCGGTGTCGGTCTTCTCCCGCACCGTCATCGACCAGCGCGTCGCGATCGTGTACGACTGCGCGGTCGGCGCCGAGCAGTTCCGCCTCGCCGAGTTCCTGGTGGTGACGCCGACCGGCCTGATCGCCGAGGTCCGCCGCGTCTACGACCTGTACGCCGTCGAACGGCTCATGCCCGAACTCCTGCTGGAGACCTGAGCCCGCACCGCGCCTGCACCTCGGTTGCTCCGGGCGGCGCCTCCCGTCCGGGGCGCCGGGAACGTACCGTTGTCTGGGCGGGGACAAGGGAAAGGCCGGGCCCCCGAAGGGACCCGGCCGTTTGACAACTCAATACATCAGGACATCGCGGCGGCGGAGACGAACGTGTAGCCGAGGCCCTGGATGCCCTCCACGGTCTGCTTCAGGTACGCAGTGCCGAGGTACGGGTGGTAGAAGAAGCTCGCCACGCCGTCGCGGACCGCCAGGTTGGTCTTCGCGTTCGCGATCAGGTCGGCGGGCAGGACCGCCGGGTGCTGGTTGAACGGCTCGGGCTCGATGTTGCCGATGTTCTCGGGGATGACGGTCGAGCCGTAGACGTCGCGGACCGTGTACGGGAAGAACTGCCCGACCATGCGCGCGGTGCTGTTGTCGACGGTGCCGCCGGACAGGACACCGGGGAAGTACAGGCCGCGCTCGTAGCGGACGCCGACGAGGGCGTTGATCGTCTTGTAGTCCAGCGCGCTCGCCGCGTAGTGCGGGAACTCGAAGATGGTCGGCTGCTTCAGGCCGGCGAGGGCCCAGTCGGTGCGGGAGGCCATGACGCGGGCTGTGACGTTGAGCGCCGAGTCGTTCTTCACCGGGCCGTCGTAGATGACGGCGTCGTTGGCGTCGACGTGCGCCGTGAAGAACTCGAAGTCGTTGGCGCTGACGCCGTCGTACGGGTTGTTGAGCGCGTCGAGCTGGTGCGTGTAGCCGTGCTGGAGCAGGGTGCCGCCCTTGCTCTGCATGTACTTCAGGGCGCTGACCACCAGTGGCCGCTGGCGCAGCGTGTAGTCCTCGGCCTTGCCATTGTTGTTCACGCCTTTCGGGTCGCGGTACCGGCTGTAGACGGCGACGGTGAAGGGGACCTTCTTCGAGGACAGGTAGTCGGCGATGGCGCGCAGCTCCGCCGGGTCGGCGTCGGGGCCGACGTCCTCGATGCGGACCAGGGCCCGGTGCCGGGCGGCGGTCTGCGGGGCGAGCACCGAGTACAGCAGGTCCGAGAAGGCCAGGTAGCGGTCGTTGGAAGTGATGTACGACAGCGGGATCTCACCGAGGTAGGTGAGGTTGCCGGACCGGATGCCCCACGGGAACGTGGTGCCGTCGGCGCGCACCGCGGTGCCGACGGAGACGGCCTTCGCGGGGTCGGAGACGACGTAGTCCATGATGCCGCCGGCGTTGCGCACGTCCCGGGTCATCGTGGTGCCGTTGTAGACGACCTGCGACACGGGCGAGGTGTCGTAGCCCTTCCAGGTGTACCCGTACTTGGCGACGAAGTCCGCGGAGCGGGCGGTCAGCTGCCAGATGTTGTTGTACATCCAGACGACCGGCTTCGTGCCCGCGAGGGTGTCGTCGAGGAACGCGGTGGGCAGCGGCTCGTCGTAGGTGGAGCCGACGTAGACGACCGCCGAGTACGCCGCCATCTCGCCGGCCTTGTAGCTGCCGACCGGGTGCGCGGTCCAGGACCCGAAGTGCGAGACGAGGTTCGTCGCCATCATCCCGTAGTCCTCGCCGAGCCACGAGTACGGGCCGGTGTTGTCGTAGAGGACGAGCGTCTTCGTCGCGGCGTTGGAGCCGGGGGCGCCGGTGCCGGAGCGGGTCGCGGTGGGAGCGGCGGCGAACGCCGGGGTGGAGGGCGTGGTCAGGGCGAGCGACGCGGCGACGGCGACCGCCGCGACCGAGCTGAGGAGCTTTCGCATGTCGTACAAAATCCTTAAAAATCAGGCGGCGACGGTGGACGGCATGGGAGCGGGGTGCATGGCGAGGCCCAGGAGCGCGGCGACGGCCTGCTCGGTGCGGTGCGAGGCGAGCCCGTCACCGTAGGGGTTGCCGTTGGCGGTCATGGAGTCGCGCAGTGCCGGGTCGTCGAGCAGCCGGGCCGCCTCGGCGACGATCAGGTCCTCATCCGTGCCGACGAGCTTGGCGCAACCGGCGTGCAGCGACTCGACGCGCTCGGTGACCTCACGCAGGACCAGCGCCGGCACCTTGAACGACGGCGCCTCCTCCTGGATGCCGCCCGAGTCGGTGAGCGTCAGGTACGCGTTGGACAGCAGCCGGGCGAGCGCCGGGTAGGGCAGCGGGTCGGTGATCGTGACCCGCGGCACCCCGGCGAGGCCGGCCTCGACCTGGTCGCGCACGGCCGGGTTGGCGTGCGCCGGCAGGACGACCCGGATGTCCGGGTACGCCTCGATCAGGCGCCGCACGGCGGCGAGGATGCGGTCCAGGGGCTCGCCCCACGACTCGCGGCGGTGCGCGGTGACCAGCACCAGCCGGGCCTCGCCGTGCGCTGCGGCGTCCACCGCGGCGGCGATGCGGGAGTCCTCGAAGGGCATCTCGCGGGCGGCGATCGACAGGGCCGCGTCCACGACCGTGTTGCCCGTGATGAGGACGTTCGCCGGGGCGATGCTCTCGTCGAGCAGGTTGGTCGCGGCGAGGGCCGTCGGCGCCAGGTGCAGCGCGGCGAGCTGGCCGACGAGCTTGCGGTTGGCCTCCTCCGGGAACGGCGAGTCCAGGTCGCCGGAGCGCAGCCCCGCCTCCAGGTGCACGACCGGGATGCGCCGCCAGAACGCGGCCATCGCGCCGGCGAGCGTCGTGGTGGTGTCGCCCTGCACGACGACCGCCGCCGGCCGGCGCTCCTCCAGGAGCGCGTCGAGCGAGGAGATCATCGCGGTGAGCAGCTCGGGCTGGCTGCCGGTGACCCGCTGCAGCGGCAGCGTCACGTCGGCCTGGACGTCGAACGCGTCGAGCGCCTGGGTCACCATCGTCGGGTGCTGTCCGCTGGCGACCAGCACCGGGGTGAGCCGGCCGGCGGCGCGCATCGCGGCGGCGACGGGCGCCAGCTTGATGGCCTCGGGACGGGTACCGGCGATGAGGAAGACTTCGGGAGACATGTGCGTGACGTCCTTTACGAGAGAACCGGCTCTTCGACCAGGCGTTCGGTCTTCGCCCAGGCCTGTCGCCGGCTGATCTGCCGGCCGATCGCCCGCCAGGTCGAGACCAGGCCGAGCAGGAGGAAGAAGGGGTAGGCGGCGGCGGCGACCAGCAGTCGCCAGAGCTTCTCGTCGCCGAGCTGGAGGCGGTGGACCGTGGCCCAGACGAGGCCGGGGACGGTCATGCCGATCGCCCAGAACAGGAAGACCTGCCCCATCTGCGCCCACGAGTGGATCAGGACGGTGTCGCCGTGGCCGGGGATGAGCCGCCACATCGCGAAGCCCCAGAGGCCGAACACGCCGGCCGTGCCGAAGGCGTTCATCCACGGTGCGAGCAGGTAGTACAGCATCTCCAGCAGGGCGTGGTTGCGGATCTGCCGGGAGGCGACCAGCTTCGGCACGTAGCCGACGCACTGCAGGTTGCCCTGGGCCCACCGGGTGCGCTGCCGCAGCAGCCGCTTCACGTCGACGAGGCCCTGCTGGTTGACGTTGGCGATGGAGGTGTACCGGATGCGCTCGCCGTTGAGGTGCATGCGCAGCCCGAGCTCCAGATCCTCGACCAGGCAGTGCGACCAGGGCGCGTCGCCGAGCCGCATCAGCGACGACAGCCGGGCGAACTGCCCGTTGCCGCCCAGCCCGACCGTTCCCGCGGCGTTGCGGAGCAGCTGGCTGGCGTTGGCGATGGCGGCGAACTCGAGGTCCTGCACGGCGCCGAGGACGCGGTTGCGGTTGTGGATGCGCACCCGGGTCTGCACCGCGCCGACCCGCGGGTCACGCATCTGACGGGACACCTCGGTCAGGATGTTGGCGCTGCCCCGGCCGTCACCGTCGATGACGCCGACCGCGACCAGCGCCGGGTCCTCGCCGCGCAGCAGGGACAGGTCCCGGATCGCCCGGAACGCGGCGTTGAGCGCCTCACCCTTGCCCTTCCGGGCGTTGGGGAAGTCCCGGCGCAGCACCGTCAGATTCGGGTGGTCGATGCCGGCAAGGACGTCGGGGGTGCCGTCGTCCGAACCGTCATCGACCACCATCACCCTGGTGCGCGTGCCTGCCGGGCCCTGCAGTGCCAGTGCGGCGCCGACGGTCCGGCCGACAACCCGTTCCTCGTTGAGAGCGGGCACGACGATCCAGAAGGTCAGTGGCTCGTGCTCGTTCGGCGCGACGGCATCGCGCCGGCGACGACGACCGGCGGTGGCCGAGTCGCGGGTGGTGAAGGCCACCAGCGCCAGGTTGTATGCCGGCCAGAGCGTCAGGAGCGCGAAGCCGACCAGAAGGATCGCCGTCATGCGTCAGGCTGCGCTGCGGTTGAAGCGGGACGCCCGCACCATCAGGACACCGGTGACGACGAGCGCGACACCTGCGGCGACGATGGCGAAGACAGGGCTTCCGGTGACTGGCAGCGACGCGGCGGTGGATCCGCCGGCCACGACGACACCGGTGACTTTCGGACCTGACATGACAGCTTCCCCTCGGCTATCTCTCCTGCGGTGCCAGGCGGCTCCGTGTTGGCAACCGTTGTGCACCTTGTCCTGAGAAGCTTGGGGGCGCCGAGCGGCAATCACAATGGGTGAGCATGGTCGGATACGCCTGCGCGGACCAAGTCCGCCCAACGACCTGACAGAGCGTTTACCCAGGCAAAACTCGACCGCTACGCAGAGTGGTCGGACCGTGTGCGGTAGCTCTCAGTGAAGGAGTCCGGGTGTTGCCAGTCGGTTGCGAACTCCGCCCAGAGCGACAGGGCGACGCTGGCGCTCTCGGGCCGGTCGGCCGGCCGCTTGGCCATGCACTGGCGGCACAGCTCCGCTACGGAGCGTGGCAGGCCGGGTGCGAGCAGGACCGGGGTGGCGACCGGCTGCAGCAACCTGGCGCCCGGTGCGTGCGGCGAGCGGCCGGTCAGCATCTGGTACAGCAGGACGCCCAGCGCGTAGACGTCCCACGCCGGCGCGTGCTCGACGCGTGAGGCCGCGGGGTGCGCGAACGGCACCGCCAGCCCGAAGTCGATGATCTTGACCCCGGCGGTGGTCAGCATGACGTTGTCGGCGGTCAGGTCGCGGTGCGCGATGCCGCGGCGGTGCGCGACGGCGAGGAGCTCGGCGACCGACGCGGCGATCTCGACCGCGTGCTGCCACGGCAGCGGCCCCTCGGCCAGGCGTTTCGTCAGCGGTACGCCGTTGAGCAGCTCCATCGCGACGCAGGGCACCTTCGCCCGGCCGGTGTCGAGCTCGCCGTACCCGAAGATCTTCGGCACCGTGGGGTGCCGCATCCGCTGCATGAGCAGCGGCTCCCGGCGGGCCGAGTGCACGGCCCGGCCGTTGTTGGCGAACGCCGGCGCGAGGACCTTCACGGCGGCGGGGCGCAGCTGCTCCAGGTCGACGGCCTCGTAGACGAGCGACATGCCGCCGCGGGCGATCGGGCGGACCAGCAGGAAGCGCTCCAGCACCCTGCGCCCAAGCTCGATCTCCGACACAGTCGCCGACTATTCCCTAAAAGCTGCCGATCGCGGAAGTCCCAGCGAGGTTTGCCACAGCCCGTGTCGAACCGATAAGTCCGGATATGTCAGGCGTACCAAAGGAACCGCACAGCCGATCGAAACCCATAGTTGACATCCGGGTAACCGTGGCTGACGCTGGCCGCAGGAATCGCTCCCACAGGAGACGGGATGACTGACGAGCCATCGCCGCCAACCGTCACCGAGGTCGCCGCCGCCGCGGGGGTCTCCGCGGCAACCGTGTCCCGCGTCCTCACCGGCCGGGTCAGGGTCAGCACCTCGGCCCGGGTGTCGGTGCACGACGCCATCGCCCAGCTCGGCTACGTCCGCCACCGCGGGCCACGCCGGCCCGACCGGCTGCCGCAGCGGCTCCCCGTCGCCGCGCTCGTCTTCGAGCCCACGGCCCGGCTGTTCCACGACACCTTCTCCGCCCGGCTGCTGGCCGGCGCCGAGGAGGAGCTGACCCGCCACGGCATCCCGATGCTGACGATGTCCGCGACCCGGGGCACGATCGCGTCGGCGACCCAGTTCCTGACGACCGGCGGCGTCGGCGGCGTGCTGCTGCTCGGCGGGCACAGCAGCCACCCCCTCGCGGTCTCCCTCGCCGCCTCCCGGGTGCCGCTGCGGGCCACCGGCCGCCCCGCCGACGGCCTCGACATCCCCTTCGTCGACGTCGACAACCGCGACGGCGCCCGGCAGGCCGTCGAGCACCTCATCCTGCGCCACCGCCGCGCCATCGCCGCGATCGCCGGGCCGCCCGACTCGCCCGCCGCCGTGGACCGCCTCGACGGCTATCGCCGCGCGATGGAGGCGGCCGGTAGGGTGCCCCACGTGGCGTACGGCGACTTCACCACCGCATCCGGCGGCCACGCCGCCGCCTGGCTGCTGGACCGCATGCCGCGCCTCGACGCGCTCTTCGTCGCCTCCGACGCGATGGCCGCCGGCGCGCTGCAGGCCCTGCGCAAGGCCGGCCGCCGGGTCCCCGAGGACGTCGCCGTCGTCGGCTTCGACGACGCGCCCCTCGCCTCCTACACCACGCCGCCGCTCACGACCGTGCGCCAGCCGGTCTCCGAGCTCGGCGCGGTCGCCGTCTCGCTGCTCCTCAACGGCCCCGAAAGCTCGCAGGACTGCCCGGTGCTGCCGACCGAGCTCATCGTCCGGGCGTCAAGCTAGGGACGTGATGCACGACGGTCAGCTCCGGGCGGGCGATGTCCTGGCCCGCCGGTACATCCTGAAACGACCCGTGGGCGCAGGCGGCATGTCCGTCGTCTGGCGCGCCTGGGACAGCACCCTGGAGCGCACCGTCGCGGTCAAGGTCCTCGACGGTCCCGTCGGCACCGACATCGGCCAGCGCGACCGGATCCGGCGCGAGGCCCGCGCCGCCGCGCGGATCGAGCACCCCAACGCGATCGGCGTCTACGACTACGGCGAGACCGTCACCACGCACGGCCGGATCGCCGCGTACGTCGTCATGCAGCTCCTCGACGGCACCTCCCTCGCCGGCCGGCTCGCCGATGGCCCGCTGCCGTGGACGGACGCGGTCGCGGTCGCCGCCACCGTCGCCGACGTGCTGCACGCCGCCCACCGCCGCGGCGTCGTGCACCGCGACGTCACCCCCGAGAACGTCATGCTCACCACCGACGGCGTCAAGCTGCTCGACTTCGGCATCGCCGCCGACGTCGGCCAGCGCGACACGCTGACCTTCGGCACCCCGCCCTACGTCGCGCCGGAGCGGCTGGTCGGCGCGCCCGCCAGCGGCTCCACCGACGTCTACGCCCTCGGCGTCCTGCTGTTCGAGATGCTGACCGGCCATCCGCCTGTGCAGGCCGCCACGTGGGAGGAGCTCGAGCGCGCCGTCGCGGCCGGCCACCGACCGGCGCTCAACGTGCACGGCCTGCCACCCGCGGTCGCCGCCGTCTGCCTGCGCTGCCTCGCCACCGACCCCACCGAGCGGCCCACCGCCGCAGAGGTCGCCGCGACCCTGGAGTCGTCGTCCCAGCGGCGCGGACGCCGGTGGGTGCCGATCCTCGCCGTGGCGTTGGCGGCGTCGGTACTGGCGGGCGTCGCCTACGCGTGGCGCAGCCGCGACGACGGGCAGAACGCCGCGCCGGGCCCGACGGTCAGCATCTTCGTCTCCATCCCGCCGCCCGTCACGGTCCAGCCCACGCCGACGGCGACCCGCACCGCCTCGCAGGCGTCCCCGCAGGGCCGCCCGTCGTCCGGGGCGCCCGCGGCGTCGTCGCCGCCCTCGCCCGCCCCGTCCCGGCTCACCCCGCAGCAGGCCGGCCAGGTCGTCCTCGACGTCGTGGACCGCCGCTCCGCGACCGGGGAGATCCGCTCCGACGTGGTGGACGACATCCGCAACCAGGTCAACAACATCGTGGGCAACCCGACCGGCGCCGCGTCCCGCATCGCCCGGCTGCGCAACCAGCTGGTGGACCGCCGGCGCGAGGGCTCCATCACCACCGCCGCCGCGTACCAGGAGCTCGACGCCGCCGTGGGCGTGCTCGCCGCGTCGCTGACCTGACCGGCCGGGCGGCCGTGCCGCTCGTCCCCGTCGGCTGGGCGGGCAGCGCGCCGGCGACCGTCGTGGGGTGTGCCCGCCGCGTCGAGCGGTCGTGCCCGCCGCGTCGAGCGGTCGTGCTTGCGCCGCGTCGGGGTGGTCGTGCTTGCCGCGGCGGGACGGTCGTGTTCGTCGGGGCGGTCCTCAGCTGGGTGTGACGACGCGGTGCCGGACCGCCCACATCGCCGCCTCGGTGCGGGACGCGGCGCCCGTCTTGCGCAGCAGGTTGGACACGTGCACCGTCACGGTCCGGACCGAGATGCCCAGCGAGCTCGCCACCTGCTGGTTGGACATGCCGGCGGCGAGGCAGCCGAGCACCTCGATCTCCCGCGCGGTCAAGTCACCGCCGGCCCGCAGGCTGTGCAGCAGCGTCTCCGCCTCGGTGAGCCGCCAGCCGGGCCAGTGCGCGAGCAGCGCCACCGCCCGCTCCGCGTGCTGCCGCGCGTCGCCCGCCCGGCCGAGCCGCAGCAGCGCGTGCGCGACGGCCGTGTGGACGGCGGCGTCGTACGGCGCGGCCTCCACCACCTCGACCTCCGCGCCACCACCGCGTCGCGCACCGGCCACGCCGCCGTGCGCGGCCGCCCCGCCGCCGTCGCGCGGCGCGCCCGGGTCGCCGTGGCTCAAGACGGCCCGGACGTTCGCGGTGGCCGCGCCGCCGGGGTGCGGGACGGTCGTGGCGCCGGGGTGCGCGGCCGCCGGGTCGCCGCGGCGCGTGGTGGCCGGGTCGCTGTGGCGCATGGCGGCCCGGGCGCTCGGGGTGGTCGCGTCACCGGGCCGCAAGGCGATCGCCGTGCCGGACTGCGGGGTGGTCACCGTGCCGAGGTGCGGGGCGGTCGCCGTGGCGGCCTGCGGGGCGGGCGGGCCGCCACGGTCGGGGGCGGCGGCGCCGTGGTGCAGGGCGGCCGGCAGGAGGTCGACCGCGGCGGCGTCCCGGCCCGCCGCGACGGCCAGGAGCAGCCGGAGCTGCGGCGCCGCGCCGGCCGCGTCGCCGACGAGGTCCTCGACCGTCGCCGCCGGGACCCCGCCGTGCAGGGCCCACCGGGCCGCCTCGACCAGCCGCGCGGGCCGGCAACGGCCGACGCACTCGGCGAGCGCCAGGGCAGGGTCGGCCGGATGGACCCCGCGGGCCGCGACGGCCACCCGCAGCACCCTGACCAGGCCCACGTCGCGCCCCTCCCCGTCGGCGCGGGCCAGGAGGCGCACCGCGAGCGCGTCGTCGCCGCGCTCGACCGCGAGGAGCCCCGCCGTCGCCACGAACCTGACCCGCTCCAGCGGATCCGTCTCGATCGGCAGCCGCGACCAGGTGAGCGCCTCGGCGCGGGCGAGGTCCCCGGTCCGCAGCGCGTGCGCGATGCCGAGCGCGGTCGTGCGCCCCGCGCAGAACTCCAGCCCCGCCCGGCCGATCGCGGCCATCGCCTCGTCGAACAGCCGCCGCCCCGTCACGTCGCCGAGCCCCGGCAGGCTGACCGCAACGAGGTTGTTGATCGCCCGGCCGACGGTCACCGGGTCCCGGTCGTGCTCGGCGATCTGCCGGCACGCGTGCAGCAGCGCCACGCCCCGGTCCCGCCCGCCGCCCAAGGCCAGCGCCGTCCCCAGCGTCACCCCGGCCGAGGCGATGCTCTCCCCGCTGCGCTCCGCGGCCACCATCGCCGCCTCGGCGAGGGGCACGACCGCATCCGGCTCGCCGGTCCGCAGCGCGCTCGCCGCCTCGGCCGCCAGCTGCCGTGCCCACGCCTGCCCGGTCCAGCCCGCCCCTGCGGCGCCCGCTGCTCCTGTACCCCCTGCCGCTCCCGTACCCCGTGCCGCCTCCCGGCCGCCGCCCTGTCCGGCCGCACCCGGGTCCGCCACGTCCCGCGCCGCCAGGCTCTCCCCGGCCGCGCCCCGCTCGCCCCAGGCACGTCCGGCCGCACCCTGGTCCGGCCCGCCCAGCGCCGTGCCCTGGTCGCGCCGGGCAGGTCCGGCGCCATCCAGGTCCGCCGCGCCCCGCCCCGCCCCACGCCCCGCGGCCCGGTCGCCGCCGATGCGCTCGGCCGGACGCCCGCCGGCCGCGGTCCGGTCCGGTGAGGTCGCGGCGGCGAGGGCAGCGCGGGCGTCGGCGAGCGAGGCGACGTGGCCGGCGCGGTCGGCGAGGCACCAGCGGATCTCCGCGAGGAGCCGGTGGGCGTCGGAGACCTCCGCGGGGTCCGACGCCCGGCGCAGCAGCTCCGTGGCGTGCCGCTCGGCGACCGTGAACCGGCCCGCCACGAACGCGGCGAGCGCGCCCGCCCGCAGCAGCTCCCGCCGGTCCGCCGCCGACGCGTCGCCCGCGTCCGGGGCGCGCAGGCCGAGGTGGACCAGGTCCAGGGCGGCGTCCGGCAGGCCGGCGGCCAGGCTGGCGTGCGCTCCCCGTACGGCAGCGGCAGACGCCTCATCGAGACGGCCCAGCGCCGCCGAATGCCTGGCCAGGGCGGCGTCGTCGCCGAGCTCGACGGCGAGAGCGCGGGCCAGGCCGTGCACCCGGGCCCGCTCGCTCGGCAACGCGCTGCCGGCGAGGGCGTCCCGCAGCAACGGGTGCCGGAAGCGCAGCGGCCCGGCCGGGGCCAGGTCGGGGGCGATGACCAGCATCCCGAGGTCTAGCAGCCTGCGCAGGGCGGGCTCGATCTCGCCCTCGCAGACGTGCACGAGGACGTCGGTCTCGACCGGGTCGCCGAGCAGCGCCGCGGCGCGGGCCACCCGCCCGACCAGCGCCGGCTCGCCCGCCAGGGGCTCGACCAGCAGGCCGGCGACGTGCGCCGGCAGCGCCGCCCCGGCCAGGTCGCCGCGGATGGTGGCGGCGCCGGCCAGGTCAGTGCGGGCGGTGACGAGCTCCGTCAGCCAGAACGGGTTGCCGCCGGTGCGGGTCAGCATCGCCCGGACCGTCTCCGGCGGCGGCGCGCCACCGCGGTGCGCCTCGATCAGCTCGGCGGTCTCGCGCGCGTCGAACGGCGCCAGGTGCACCCTGACCACCGACGGCGCGCCGCTGAGCCGGCGCAGCGTGCGGGCGGCGGCCGGCGCGAACGCGGCCTCCTGCGGCGGGCGGCTCGTCACCAGCAGCAGCACGGGCAGCGCGGCGGCCGCGGCGAGCTCGCCGACGAGCGTGAGGCTGGCCGGGTCGAGGTCGTGCAGGTCCTCGACGACGAGGACGCCGCAGCGCCCGTCGAGCAGCCGGCGGACCACGTCGACGGCGGCCCGCAGCATCGCGGCGGGCGCCAGCCGGGTGCCGCCGCCGGGGGCGGGGGAGCGCTGCGCGAGCTCGGCCGGCACGCCGCCGTCGAGGGGGTGGCCACTGAGGACGGACGCCAGCCAGTCGTGCGGTGCCGCGCCGAGGGTACGGGCGGCGCCGGCCAGCACGACCGGTGGCGGCGGGTCGAGCCGGTCGAGCGCCTCGGCGACGAGCCTGCTCTTGCCGCTGCCCGCCTCACCCGTGACCAGCACGACCCGGGGCGCGGCCGGCGTCGGGGGCGCCGCCCGACCCGCGGCGGACAGGGCCTTCCAGGCCTTCCAGGCACCCGTGATCTCGGCGAGCTCCTCGGCTCGTCCGATGAACGGGGTGGCGGGCATGCGGCCACGATACGCACAAGTGCGTACAGACGCTGTGTGTGTCGATCGGGGACGCTGACGGGCATGGAAGAGTCGCAGCCGCGCCCCCTGACGCTGGAATGGGCCGCCCGGACCGAGGTCGGGATGGTCCGCAGCACCAACCAGGACTCGATGTTCGCCGGTGGCAGGCTCCTCGCCGTCGCCGACGGCATGGGCGGGATGGCCGCCGGCGACGTCGCCAGCCGGCTGGCGATCGAGGCGATGACGCCGCTCGACGAGGAGTTCGCCGGCAGCGACCTGCTGACCGCCCTGCGCACCGCCGTCTCCGACGCCAACCGGCGCATCCGCGACGAGGTCGAGGCGGACCCGGAGAAGCAGGGGATGGGCACGACCCTGACCGCGATCCTGTTCTCCGGCGACCGGGTCGGGCTCGTCCACATCGGCGACTCCCGCGCCTACCTGCTGCGCGGCGACGACTTCACGCAGGTGACCCGCGACGACACCTACGTGCAGATGCTCGTCGACGAGGGCCGCATCACGCTCGACGAGGCCGCGACCCACCCGCAGCGGTCCCTGGTCAGCCGGGTCCTGCAGGGGCAGCCGACCGACCCGGTCTACTCGGTGGTCCCGGCGCGGGCCGGCGACCGGTACCTGCTGTGCAGCGACGGCCTGTCGGGCGTGCTGCGGGCGGAGACGATCGAGGAGGTCCTGCGCGAGTACGACGACGCCGGCGAGTGCGCCGACCGGCTCGTCGACCTCGCGATGCGCGGCGGCGGGCCGGACAACATCACCGCGGTCGTCGGCGACATCGTGGGCGACGACGTGCCCGAGCGGAAGGGCCTGCGGCACCGGCTGCGGACGTGGCTCGGCCGCGACGAGGTCAACGGCGCGCGGCTGCCGGCCTGACCGCCGCCGGGATCCGGACGTCGTCCGGGGTCCACGCGGCGACCCGCTGGGCGGCGGCCACGGTCACGCGGTCCGGGTCAGCCGGAACAGGGCCCGCACCATCGCGCCGGTGAGCCTGCCGCTCGCTCCGGCAGCGCCGGGCCCGGCTCGCCGCCGTCCAGGAAATTGTCACAACCCGGCGATAACCTCGGGCGGCTCGGATCGTTGACCGGTTTGAGCACGAATCCCCCAGTGCCCGTCCCCTCGCGAAAGCGACACGACCGTGGTCAGCAACCCGTGCATGTTCTGGCTCGTCCTGGTCACCGCGGGCGCCGCGTTCAGCGCGGCGGCCTCCGCCGGTCCGGTGCTGTCCTTCGGCGCCGTGGCCGCCGGTGTCATCGCGGGCTCGCTCGTCCACGCCGTGTCGCTGATCCGCCTCGCGCTGCGCATCCACCACGGCCGCAGCGACTTCGGCCCGTGCCGCGGCGCCGGGTTCCTCGGCATGGGCGCCCTGTTCACGGGCGTCGGCGTGGCCGTCACCGGGTTCGTCGCGCTGACCACGTCCACCGCCGCGCCCGGCGTCGCCGCCGCCGTCACCACGCTCGTCGCCGCGCCCACGTTCCTGCTCGGCCTGCTCCTGCTGCCCGGCACGGCCCCCACGGTCCGCGCCCGGCTGCGCCGCCTCCTCGACGGCGCCGGCATCGGCGTCACGCTGTGCTACAGCGTCTGGGTCCTCGCCGCCGCCACCTCCGTCCTCACCGGGCCGCTGCCCGGCGCGGTCACCTGCTGCGTGGCGGTCACCTGCTGCGTCTCGGTCGCCGTCGCCGTCGTCACCGGGCTGCGTGCCGTCCGGCACCGCCCCGCCGCCCTCGCCTGCGCCGGTGGGTCCGCGCTGTCGATCGTCGGGCTCGGCGTCTTCACCGTCCTGCTCTTCGAGCTGCGCCGCCCCGGCGAGCCGCTCGCCCCCGGCGCCGGCTGGGTCTCCGCGGGTCTCGCCGTCGCCGGGCTCGCGCTCGTCGCCGGCCCGTTCCTGATCCTCACCGGCGCCCGCCGCGCCGACGACACGCCGACCCGACCGCACGCCGCCGACGCCGGCGGCACCCTTGCCGGCTATCCGCTGCTCGTCGGCCCGGTCCTGCTCGCCGTCGCGGTGTCCGTGACGCACCTGCTCACCGGCGGCCGGTTCGACGCCGTGGCGGTCGGTCTCGGCGTCGCCGCGGCGATGGCCGTCGCGGGCCGGGAGGGCCTGGCGGCCCGCGACATCCGGCGGTATGCGCGGACCCTCGCCACCCGGGAGGCGCACTTCCGGGCGCTCGTCGCCGGCTCCACCGACGTCGCCATCGTGCTGGACGCCGAGCTCGTCGTGCGATGGCAGTCACCGGCCGCGGCCCGCCAGTTCGGCCTCTCCGACCAGGACGTCCTCGGCCGCCCGCTCACCGACCTGCTGCACCCCGCCGACGCGGCCCCGGCCGGCGACGCGCTGCGGGCCGTCCTCGCCGGCCGCCAGCACGTGCTGCTGCAGGCCCGGCTGCGCGACGGGTTCGGCCACTGGCGCGACACCGAGTCGACCTTCAGCGACCAGCGCGCCGCCCCCGAGGTCGGCGGCGTCGTCGTCCACGTCCGTGACGTCGGCGACCGCGCCCAGCTGCAGCGCAGCCTCGACGTGATCACCTGGACCGACGACCAGACGAGCCTCGCCAACCGGCGCAAGTTCCTCGCCGCCGTCGCCGAGACCCACCGGGGCTCGACGGCCGAGGCGGGCTGTGTGCTCGTCGCCGAGCTCGACCGCTTCGAGAGCGTCGCCGACCTGCACGGCCCGACCGTGGCCGACGCGGTGCTCATCGAGGCCGCCCGCCGGCTGCGCGCCGCCATCGGCCCCGAGGACCTGCCCGCCCGGCTCGGCGGCGCCGCCTTCGCCGTGCTCACCGGCGCGCCGCTCGTGCACGCGTTCGCGCTCGCCACGCGCGTCGCCACCGCCTTCGCCGAGCCGTTCCACCTGCCCGGCCACACCGTCCACCTCACCGCCGACGTCGGCGTGGCCGACCTGCACGGCGCGGCCGGTGCCGAGGATGTCCTGCGCCGCGCCGACATCGCCCGCCGCCGGGCCCGGCAGACGTCCCGCGGCCGCGACGGCGGCCGGGTCGAGTGCTACGACAGGTCCTTCGAGGCCGCCCTCGTCCGCCGCACCGACCTGGAGCAGCAGCTGCCCGGCGTCGTCGGCCGCGGCGAGCTCGACCTCGTCTTCCAGCCCGTCGTCGACCTCGGCTCCCGCCTCCCCGTCGGCACCGAGGCGCTGCTGCGCTGGCGGCACCCCCGGCTCGGCGCCGTCCCGCCGCACGAGTTCCTGCCCGTCGCCGAGGAGCTCGGCCTCGCCGACGAGCTGGGCGAGTGGGCCCTGCACCAGGCGTGCCGCCAGCTGTCCCGCTGGCGCGCCGACGGCCGCGACCTGTGGATGTCCGTCAACGCCTCGGCCCGCCAGCTCGCCGCACCCGGCTGGCTCGCCACCGTCGCCACCGCCGTCGACACCCACTGCGTCCCCGCCGAGTCCCTGATCATCGAGGTCGCCGAGGCATCCCTGCCCGACGACGCCGGCGCCGTCGAGCAGCTCGCCGGCCTGCGCGCCCTCGGCGTCCGCACCGCGATCGACCACTTCGGCACCGGCCCGACCGCCCTCGCCCACCTGCGCCGCCTCCCCGTCGACGTCCTGAAGATCGACCAGGTGCTGTTCAGCGAGCCCGCCGGGCAGCGCGCCCCGGCCACCCCGATCGTCGACGTCGTCGTCGGACTCGCCCGGCGGCTGGGGATCGACGTGGTCGCGTGCGGCCTGGAGACCGAGTCCCACGTGGACGTCGTCCGGGCCGCGGGCTGCCGCCTGGGCCAGGGCTACCTGCTCAGCCGCCCCGACCACGCCGAGCACGTCGAGGCCTACCTGGAGCGCCACCGCGCGCCGCTCTTCTGATCGGAGGGGCACACAGCGCGGCGCCGCTCCCTTGACGTGATCGCCCATGGCCATGGAATTCGAGTACGCGGTGCCCCAGCCGCCGCGCAGGAACACCACCCTGCGCACCGTGCTGATCGTCCTCGGCGTGCTCGCCGTGCTGTGCTGCGGCGGTGCCGGTGCCGGCGCCTACCTCCTGTTCCATCACCATGGACTTGGTGTTCGCCGAGGGCCCCGCCAAGCGGGTCGTCTTCACGCTGGTCGAGGAGGGCGACGCCTGGAAGGTCTGCGGCGTGCCCTCCTGAACGGCGGGGTTCAGTAGTCGGCGGGGCGTGGGTGCGGCGGGGTGTGCAGGGTCAGGATCAGGTCGAGGACCAGCGCGGTCCACCCGGTCTGGTGCGCCGCCCCGAGCCCCGCCCCCGTGTCGCCGTGGAAGTACTCGTAGTACAGCAGCAGGTCGTGCCAGGCGGGGTCGTTCTGGAACAGCGGGACGTCGCCGAAGACGGGGCGCCGGCCGGTGTCGTCGTCGCGGAAGAGGTTGACCAGGCGCCGCGACAGGTCGTCGGCGACCGCGGCGAGGGTGGCCATCTTGCCGCTGCCCGCCGGGTACTCCACCTGCAGGTCGTCGCCGAAGAACTCGGAGAAGCGGCGGACGGCCTCGATCAGGATGTAGTTGACCGGGAACCAGATCGGCCCGCGCCAGTTGGAGTTGCCGCCGAAGAGGCCGCTGGTCGACTCGGCGGGCTCGTAGCCGACGGTGTAGTCGGCCTCGCCGATGTGCACGGTGAAGGGCTCGTCCTTGTGGGCGCGTGACAGCGTCCGCAGCCCGTACGGGGAGAGGAACTCCTCCTCGTCGAGCATGCGCTGCAGGATGCGGATCAGCTGGTCGGGCCCGACCATCGACAGCAGGCGCAGCTGCTGCCCGCCGCGGCTCTTCTTCGCGCCGACGACGTCGCCGTACTCGGGCTTGTTGGTGAGGAACCAGCGCAGGCGGGCCGCGACGTCGGGCAGGCGGCGCAGCGTGGAGGAGCTGATGATGGTGGTGGCCGTGAGCGGGAGCAGGCCGACGACGGAGCGGACCTTCAACGGGATGCGCTGCCCGTCGGCGGTGCGCAGCACGTCGTAGAAGAAGGCCTCCTCCTCGTCCCAGAGGCCGAACTCGTAGGCGGCGTCGGCGATGTACGCGAAGTGTTCGAGGAACTTGGCGGCGATGTCCTCGTAGACCCGGTCGTGCACCGCGAGGGCCAGCGACATGTCGAGCATGTTCAGCGCGTACATCGCCATCCACGCCGTGCCGTCGGACTGCTCCAGGCGGCCGCCGACGGGCAGGGCCGCGGACCGGTCGAAGGGGCCGACGTTGTCCAGGCCGAGGAAGCCGCCCTCGAAGACGTTGTTGCCCTCGGCGTCCTTGCGGTTGACCCACCAGGTGAAGTTGAGCAGCAGCTTGTGCAGGACGCGGGCGAGGAAGTCGAAGTCCCTGGAGCCGTCGATCGCGAAGACGCGCAGCGCCGCCCACGCGTGCACGGGCGGGTTCACGTCGCCGAACGCCCACTCGTACGCCGGGATCTGCCCGTTGGGGTGCATGTACCACTCCCGCAGGAGCAGCAAGAGCTGGTCCTTGGCGAAGCCGGGGTCGACCCGGGCGATCGCCACGCAGTGGAACGCGAGGTCCCAGGCGGCGTACCACGGGTACTCCCACGGGTCCGGCATCGACAGCACGTCGCAGCTGTTCATGTGCCACCAGTGGCTGTTGCGGCCGTGGCGGCGGCTGTCCGGCGGCGGCTCGGAGACGGGGTCGCCCTCCAGCCAGCGCGCGACGTCGAAGTGGAAGAACTGCTTGCCCCACATCAGGCCGGCGACGCCCTGCCGGACGATCATCGCCTCCTCCGGGGTGGCGGTCGGCGGCACGAGGTCGGCGAAGTAGGCGTCGGCCTCGGCGAGCCGCCGGGACATGGTCATGTCGAAGTCGGTGCGCAGGTCGGC
This sequence comes from Dactylosporangium sp. NPDC000521, assembly GCF_042898305.1. Classification (NCBI taxonomy): domain Bacteria; kingdom Bacillati; phylum Actinomycetota; class Actinomycetes; order Micromonosporales; family Micromonosporaceae; genus Dactylosporangium; species Dactylosporangium sp. NPDC000521. Next base: position 28,407 of record NZ_JBIAYW010000030.1, on the reverse strand, counting down.
GGGGGCTAGGTCCTTCGCGCCGGGCGCGTTGAGGTTGAGCCGCAGCCGGATCTCGTGGGTGCCGCCCGCGGGCACGGAGATCAGGTAGTGCAGGGCCGCCTTGGTGCCGACGAGGTCAGGGTTGACCGTGTCCTTGCCGTGCAGGATGTGGTCGTTGATGCCGTCCTTCGGGTACTCGCGGCCCGGTTTGCCCCAGATGCGGTCGCCGTTGGTCTCGTTGTTGCAGAACAGCGGGCGGGGTGCGCCGTCGCCGGTCAGCGCGAGGCGGCCCAGCAGCCGGTGCTCGGCGAGCAGGCCGTTGTCCTTGACGCGGATCTCCGGCTCGTAGTCGCGGCCGGGCAGCCCCCACGCCCACGTGTTGCGGAACCACAGGGTCGGCAGCAGGTGCAGGGTCGCCGGCTCGGGCCCCATGTTCCTGGCCGTGATCCGGATGCACATGTCGGTCGGGCCGGCCTTGGCGTAGTCGACCTCGACGGCCCAGTACCGGTCCTCGTCGAAGACGCCGGTGTCGACCAGCTCGTACTCGGGCTCGTCGCGCCCCCGGCGGCAGTTCTCGGCGACCAGGTCGTCGTACGGGAACGTGCGCTGCGGGTAGTGGTAGCGCCACTTCATCCACGAGTGGGTGGGCGTGGAGTCCAGGTACCACCAGTAGTCCTTGACGTCCTCGCCGTGGTTGCCGAGGTCCCCGCCGAGACCGAACATCCGCTCCTTGAGGATCGGGTCCTTGCCGTTCCACAGGGCGAGGGCGAAGCAGAACGTCTGGCGGTCGTCGCAGATGCCCGCCATCCCGTCCTCGTTCCACCGGTACGCGCGGGAGCGGGCCTGGTCGTGCGGGAAGTAGTCCCAGGCCGTGCCGTGCGGGCTGTAGTCCTCCCGGACCGTGCCCCAGGCGCGCTCGGACAGGTAGGGCCCCCAGCCCCGCCATGGGCGCTCACCGCTGTCGGCCTCAGCGAGGCGTCGGCGTTCGGCGTTCCCATCGTCCTCGATCACGAAGTCATTCTCCGTCGCAGATGTTTCGCTCAAGTTGAGCACGGTCTCATACAAGTTGGATGTCGCTTTTGTCGGCCCGTCCAATCTTGCCTTGATCAATAATCCTGTCGCGAGTCACTCGCGTCCTGCCACTCCTTGCCACCAAGATTGTGCCCATGGTGGTGTTCGGTGCGCAGGTATGCGGTGATTTGTCGGCTGGAGCGGAGCGTGAGTGGCTGGTTCCTGACGGTGCCGGCGGCTATGCGATGGGGACCGTGTCCGGGCTGCGAACCCGCAGGTACCACGGCCTTCTCGTGGTCGCGGAGCCCGGCCGGCCCGCCCGGCGGCACCTCGGCCTCGCCGCGCTCGACCCGGTCCTCACGATGCCGTCCGGCGCTACTGTGTCGCTCGCCACGCACGAGTGGGACGGCGGCGTCGTCAGCCCCGAGGGCCACACCCTCCTGGAGCGCTTCGAGCTCGTCGACGGCCTGCCGCGGTGGCGCTGGCGGATCGGGCCGGTCGTCCTGGAGCGCACGCTCGCCATGGTCCACGGCAGTCCGCACGTCGGCGTCGTGCACCGGCTGGTGAGCGCGCCCGGCCCGGTCACACTGACACTCAAGGCGCTCGTCACGTGGCGCGACGCCCATGGCGAGCGGGGTGCTTCCGGTCCGCCTCCGGTCGTCGCCTCCTCCAGCGACGGTGCCGTCGTCGAGCGCGCGTTCCGGCTGCACGGCCCTTCCTGGGAGCCGGGCGGCCAGTGGTACCGGGGTGCCTACGCCCGCGCGGAGGCCGCCCGCGGGCTCAACGCGACCGAGGACCTCTGGTTCGCCGGGCAGTTCCGCGCCGAGCTGCGCACCGGCGAGGCGCTCGAGGTCGAGGCGTGGGCCGGCGAGGACCAGGCCCGGGGCGCACAGCGGATCATCCACCGTGCGGAGGAGCGCAACCGGGCCCTGGTGCACGACGCTTCCGATGCGGTGGATGCCGCTCTGGTACTGGCGGCCGACGCCTTCGTCGTCGCCGGTGCGCAAGGCGCGCCGGACGTCGTCGCCGGGTACCCGTGGTTCGGCACCTGGGGCCGCGACACGATGACCAGCTACGAGGGGCTGTTCCTGGCGACCGGCTGGTGCGACGAGGGCCGCGAGCTGCTGCGCGCCTACGCCGCCACGCTGTCCGAGGGCATGCTCGCCAACACCGCCGACACCGGGCAGACGGAGTACAACACGGTCGACGGCACCCTGTGGTTCCTGCACGCCGTCGAGCGGCACGTCACCGCCGCCGACGACGAGGACCTGGCCCGGGAGATCCTGCCGGGCCTGGAGCAGGTGATCGCCGCGCACGTCGCCGGCACCCGCTACGGCATCCGGGTCGACCCGGCCGACGGCCTCGTCACGCAGGGCGCTCCCGGCGTCGCGCTGACCTGGATGGACGCCCGCGTCGACGGCGTCCCCGTCACGCCGCGGTCCGGCAAGCCGGTCGAGGTGAACGCGCTGTGGATCAACGGCCTCGCCGCCGTCGCCGGGCTCAAGGAGCGCCTCGGCGGCGACGCCACCGGGCTGCGCCGGCTCCGCGAACAGGCGGCGGCCAGCTTCGAGTCACGCTTCAGGATGTCGCGGCCCGCAAGCGACGTGCAGGATGCCGCGCCCCTGTACGACGTGGTCGACGGCCCCGGCGGCGACGACCCGTCGACCCGCCCCAACCAGCTCCTCGCCTGGAGCCTGCCGCACGCCCCGCTGCGCGGCACGCCCGTGCCGGCGCTGCTGTCCTCCCTGCTCACGCCGCTCGGACCGCGGTCCCTGGCGGCGGACGACCCGGCCTTCACCGGCGCGCACCGCGGGTCGCCCGCCGACCGGGACCGCGCCTACCACCAGGGGACCGTGTGGCCCTGGCTGATCGGCCCGTACGCCGACGCGGTGCGGCACGGCCCGCAGGGCGATCACCGGGAGCTGCTGGCCGGTATCGAGGCACATCTGTACGAGTGGGGTGTGGGTTCGGTCAGCGAGACGGCGGACGGACAGGCTCCGCACCGGGCGACAGGATGTCCGTTCCAGGCCTGGTCGGTCGCGGAGACGCTGCGCGTCCGACGGAATGTCGGTTGACCTTTACACCCTAGAAATGAGATTTGCCCCGCCGGTAACCCTCGCCCGGCAGGATGAGTCTCAAGCCCACCCACCGCCTCACACGCGAGTTTGATATGCGTGTGTCAGCGTTGGCGCGCGTGGGTAACAGGGCGGGCGTTTTGATCGACAACTCGAACTGTGGGGGCGGCCACGTGGACCAGACCATCGGCAAGGCGGCGACACCGATGAGAATTCTGATGCTCTCGTGGGAGTACCCACCCGTCGTCGTCGGCGGGCTGGGAAGGCACGTGCACGCCCTCGCCACCTCGCTGGTGACGGCGGGGCACGAGGTCACCGTCGTGACCCGGCACGCGCCCGGCGCTCCCCTGGAGGAGTACTCCGAGGGCGTCCGGATCGTCCGCGCGGCGGAGGACCCGCCGCTGTTCCCCCTGGCGACCTCCACGCTGCTGGCGTGGACGATGGCCTTCAACCACACCCTGACCCGGGCCGCCCTGCGTGCCGCGGCCACCGGGCAGTACGACCTGATCCACGCCCACGACTGGCTGGTCACGCACACCGCCGTGACCCTCAAGGAGTGCCTCGACCTGCCGCTGGTCGCGACCATCCACGCCACCGAGGCCGGCCGGCACCAGGGCTGGCTGCCCGACGAGATGAACAAGTGCATCCACTCCGTCGAGTGGTGGCTCGGGCACGAGGCCTGCCGCGTGGTGGTCTGCTCTGAATACATGCGCTGGGAGGTCACCCGGCTGCTGGACCTGGCGCCCGCCCGCGTCTCCGTCGTCGCCAACGGCGTCGACTCCAGCGTCTGGAAGGCGCCGTCCCGCGCCGTCAACGCCGCCCGCGCCCGCTTCGCCGGTGACGGCCCCCTCCTCGGCTACGCCGGCCGCCTGGTGTACGAGAAGGGTGTGCAGGACCTCATCGCCGCCCTGCCCGAGCTGCGCTCCCGGCACAACGGCCTGCGGGTCGTCATCGCCGGCGACGGCCCGCACCGGGCGGAGCTCCAGGAGGACGTGCGGCGGCTCCGGCTGCAACGCGCTGTCAGCTTCGCCGGCTTCATGGGGGAGGGCGAGCTGCCCGCGCTCATGGCCGCCACCGACGCGCTCGTCGTGCCGAGCATCTACGAGCCGTTCGGCATGGTGGCGCTCGAGGGTGCCTCCGCCGGCGCACCCCTCGCCGTCGCCGCGACCGGTGGCCTGGCCGAGATCGTCGAGCCCGGGGAGACCGGCGTGACCTTCCCGGCGAAGAGCCCGGACGCGCTCGCCGCGTCCGTCGGCACCCTGCTGGACGACGAGCCCTTCGCCCGCCGGGTCGCCCAGAAGGCCCGGACGATGGTCGGCCAGAAGTACGGCTGGTCCACGATCGCGGCCAACACCGCCGACGTGTACCGCACCGCCATCACGGAGGCGCCCGGCTTCGCCGCAAAGCAGGCCGCCGCGGTCCTCGAACACGGGCGGCCGCAGATCGTCGTGCCGGACGGCAACCTGTTGACGATCTGAGTCGCGTCTTTGAACGGCCCCGGCGGGAAGTTTGCCGGGGCTGTTCGCATTTGGGGTCTCGCGTCGCAGCCAGATGGCGATTAGGGTTCCTGAGGTACAGCGACCGGAATCGATCAGGACGGCGACTAAGTGAGCGGGACGGCTGACGAGGTCCTCGGCAACAGGTACCGGCTGATCGCGCCGGTCGGGACCGGGGGCATGGCGGTCGTCTGGCGGGCTCAGGACCTCGTGCTCGACCGGGACGTGGCGATCAAGCTGCTCGCCGAGGAGCTCGCCAACAAACCCGGCAACCGGGAGCGCATCCGGGCCGAGGCGCAGGTCGTCGCCCGCCTCCAGCACCCCAACATCACCGCCGTGCACGACTACGGCGAGGCCGGCGACCTCGCCGCGGGCCGGCACGGCCGCCGCCCGTACGTCGTCATGGAGCTCCTCGAGGGCGAGCTGCTGTCCAACCGGCTGCGCGGCGGACCGATGTCGTGGCGCCGCGCCACCCAGATCTGCGCCCAGGTCGCCGCCGGGCTCGCCGCCGCGCACGATCGCCACGTCGTGCACCGCGACATCAAGCCCAGCAACATCATGCTCACCGCCGCCGGCGCGAAGATCCTCGACTTCGGCGTCGCCGGGCTCACCGGCTCGTTCGACCCCGACGACGAGGACGGCACCGTCTTCGGTACACCCGCCTATCTCGCGCCGGAGCGGCTCCTCGGCGGCGGCGTCATCCCCGCGACCGACGTCTACACCGTCGGCCTGCTCGTCTACCGGTGCCTCACCGACCGGCTGCCGTGGCACGCGGACACGCCGACGCAGATGATCGCCAACCACGTGTACGAGCCGCCGCACCCGCTGCCGGACATCCCCGGCCTGCCGGCCGGCATCGCCCAGCTGGTCGGGCAGTGCCTCGCCAAGGACCCCGACACGCGGCCGCCCGCGGCGTACGTCGCCCGTACGCTCGCCGCGGCCACCGGCATCCACGTCGTCCTCCCCGGGGAGGACGGCTCCTCCACGCAGGAGGTGTACGCTCCCGCGGCCCCGGTCCCGGCCCCGCGGCACTGGGAGGCGCCCGAGCCGACCTTCGGCCGGGAGGTGACGGTCCCGCGCAACCGGCGGGCCGCCCGGCGCCGCAGCCGCCGCGCCCTCGCCGGGTCGGTGTTCGCCGTGCTCCTCGCCGTCGGCGCCGGCGTGCTCGCCATCTGGAAGCCGTGGGCGCCCCGGCCCGCCTGCAGCGTCGACTACGCCAGCCGGCCCGAGCCGGCCGAGAACGTCGACAAGGGCTTCGCCGCCCGGATCACCGTCGCCAACTCCGGCAACCGGTCCGCCGCCCCGTGGCGGCTGTCCTTCCTGCTCCCCGGCGGGCAGGAGATCACGCGGATCAACGGCGGCCTCGCCAGCTGGGAGCGGGTCGGCGGCGGGGTGCGGGTCATCGGCGCGTACGCCATCCCGCCCGGCAAGGCGCTCACGATCGGCATGAACGGCGCCGGCGGTGTCCTGCCGATGCCGACGAGCTTCACCGTCAACGACGTCGCCTGCGACCCGCGGTACGCCGACCTCAGGCGCGGCGCCAGCCTGCCGCCGATCACGGACCTCGTCGCCGCGCCGGAGGACGGCAACCGCCCGGACGCCACGACCCCGCCGGAGGGACCACCGGACGGCGGGCCGCCCGGTGGGTTCGACGGCGACCGGCCGCCGCCGCCGCCCGGCGAGGACGGCGGGGCCGGCGGGGGCGGCGGTCCGCGCCCGTCCGGGCAGCCGAACGGCAGCAGACCCGCGACCGCCGCGACGACGGCGCCGCCGCGGTACACGCAGCGCCACGCCTGAGCGGTTCTTCCCGCCGGCTCCCCGCGGCTTCTGCTCGGCGGTTTCCGCCGGTTCGGGGCTTCCGCGGTGGTTCGCGCCGATTCGGGCGGCCCTCGCGACTTCTGCGACGACGGCGCCTTCGCGTTACGTTCGGAGGCGTGCGCTTCCCTGGTCCTGTCGGGTTCGTCTTCGGCGGCGGCGGCGTCCTCGGCGCGGTCGAGGTCGGCATGGCCCGGGCCCTGCTGCACGCCGGGATCCGCCCCGACCTCGTCGTCGGCACCTCCATCGGCGCGTTCAACGGCGCCGCCGTCGCCGCCGCCCCGGACGAGCGCGTCGCCGACCGCCTCACCGAGCTGTGGGTGTCGCCGGAGGCCCGCACCATCTACGGCGACTCGCTGCCCCGCCAGCTGGGCCGCTTCGCCCGCCGGACCCACCTGCACTCCCCGGCGCCGCTGCGCCGGCTGCTGACCCGCGAGCTCGGCGCCGACACCACCTTCGACGACCTGCCGGTGCCCTTCCAGTGCTGCGCCGCCAGCATCGAACGCGCCGCCGAGCACTGGTTCGACAAGGGTCCCCTCGTCGAGGCGGTCCTGGCGAGCTCCGCCGTGCCCGGGCTGCTGCCGCCCGTCCACCTCGGGGAGGAGCACTTCATCGACGGCGGGATCGTCAATTCCGTGCCGGTCGGCCGCGCCGTCACCCTGGGGGCGCGCACCGTCTTCGTCATGCAGGTCGGCCGGATCGAACGGCCGCTGCGCCCGCCGCGCCGGCCGTGGGAGGTCGCGCAGGTCGCGTTCGAGGTCGCCCGCCGGCACCGCTTCGCCCGCGAGGTGGCCGAGGCGCCGCCCGGCGTCACCGTCCACGTCCTCCCGACCGGCGGCGGCTCCGCACGCGACGACTCACCGCTGTCCTACCGCAACATGACCCTGGCCCGGGCCCGCATCGACCGCGCGTATGAGGCGTCCCGGGCGTTTCTGGAAGCGACTTCCTGATGCCGCCCCGCTGGCTGCGCCGCACCGTGCTCACCCCGGTGTTCCTCGCTGTCATCGTCGCGGTCCTGGCCACGATGCCGGTGTTGCTGCTGGTCGCGGCCCTGGCCGCACCGTTCGGGTCCGGACGGCTGCGCGCGCTGCGGGTCACCTGGATGCTCGCCGTCTACCTGCTGCTGGAGGCCGTCGCGCTGGTCGTCCTGTTCGGGCTCTGGGTCGGCAGCGGGTTCGGCTGGAAGCTGCGCGGCCCGCGGTTCCAACGGATCCACTACGCCCTCACCGGACGCTTCCTGCACGTGTTGTACGACCAGGCGCGCTGGGCGCTCGGCGTCAAGGTCGCGGTGGTGGGCACCGACCCGGACGTGGCGGCGCCGGGCCGGCCCGAGCTCGTCTTCTGCCGGCACGCCGGGCCGGGCGACTCGTTCCTGCTCATCCACGCGCTGGTGAACTGGTTCGACCGGGAGCCGCGCATCGTGCTCAAGCACACCCTGCAGTGGGACCCCGTCATCGACGTCATGCTCAACCGGCTGCCCAACCTGTTCCTCACCGACGGCGGCGGCGACCCGTCACACGTCGCCCGGCTCGCCACCGGCCTCGACGACAACGACGTCCTCGTGCTCTTCCCCGAGGGCGGCAACTTCACCCCGACCCGCCGCGAGCGCGCCATCCAGCGCCTGCGCGACCTCGGCCTGCACGCGATGGCCGAGCGCGCCGCCCGCCTCCGGCACGTCCTCGCGCCCCGGCCCGGCGGGACCCTCGCCGCCCTCGACGCCGCCCCCGGGGCGGGGGTCATCTGGGTCGCGCACACCGGCCTCGACAAGCTGCTCACCGCCGGCGACGTGTGGCGGCACCTGCCCCTGGACCTGACCATCACCATGCGCTGGTGGTCCGTCGACGCCGCCGAGGTGCCGGCCGGTCACGAGCAGCGGGTCGACTGGCTGTACGAGTGGTGGGCCCGCATCGACACCTGGATCGACCGGCACAGGTAGCTTCTGCCGCTCGCGGGGCTTGTGCGGCCGGCGGGTCCCGGCTGTTTTCGGCGTTTGTGCGGTCGGCGGGCTCCGGTCGCTTCGGGTTTGTGCGGCCGGCGGGCTCCGGTCGCTTCGGGGCTGTGCGGTCGGCGGGTTCCGGTCGCTTCGGGTTTGTGCGGCCGGCGGGTTGCGGTCGCTTCGGGGGCTCGTGCCGCCGGCGGACGGCGCTCGTGGAGAATGGCCCGATGCGATTCGGCTTGCTGGGCACGGGACACTGGGCTGCGAAGACACAGGCGGTGGCCCTCGCGGCGCATCCCGGCGCCACGCTCGCCGGTGTCTGGGGCCGTTCCCCGGCGAAGGCCGCCGCGCTCGCCGAGTCGTTCGGGGCCAAGGCGTACGACGACGTCGACGCCCTCCTGAACGACGTCGACGCGGTCGCGATCGCGCTTCCGCCCGAGATCCAGGCGAGCCTCGCCGCCCGGGCCGCCCGCGCCGGCAAGCACCTCCTGCTCGACAAGCCCCTCGCGCTGACCGTCGAGTCCGCCGCCGCCGTCGTCGAGGCCACCGCGGCGACCGGGGTCGCGTCCGTCGTGTTCTTCACCAACCGCTTCATCCCCGCGGTCGACACGTTCCTGCGCGACAACGCCGCCCTCGGCGGCTGGTACGCCGCGCACGCCACCATGTACGCCTCGATCTTCCAGCCCGGCAACCCCTATGCGGGCTCGACCTGGCGCAAGGAGCACGGCGGGCTCTGGGACCTCGGCCCGCACGCCCTCTCGGTGATCCTGCCGCTGCTCGGCCCCGTCGTCGACCTCAGCGCCGCCGACGGGCCGCACGACACCGTGCACCTCCTCCTCAGGCACGACAGCGGCGCCGCGAGCACCCTGTCGCTGACCCTGGACGCCGCCCCCGACGCCACGTCGTTCGGGTTCTCGTACTTCGGCGAGCACGGCGCCCTGACCCTGCCCGCGTGGGGCGACGACACCCCCGTCGACGCCTTCGGCCACGCGGTCACGGCCCTGATCGCCGCGGCCGCCGGCACCCCGCACCCGTGCGACGTGCGCTACGCGGCGCTCATCACCGGGATCCTGGGCGCGGCGGACCAGGCCCGCCGCACCCAGACGATCGTCACCGTCTGACGTTCTCCGGGTCTCAGCGCATCCGGGACACGGCGTCCCGGATGCGGCGCACGTCGCGGATGCGCCGCTCGTACGTCGTCGCGAGGCCCACCAGCACCAGTCCGGCCACGGCGAGCGGAGCCCACCGGGGCAGCAGATCCCAGTACACGGCGACCTCGTGCAACGCGACGACCGTCAGCACCAGTCCACCGGCGACGGCGGGCGCCTGCAGCCGGCGCACGGCCCCCGCGACGACCACGACCAGCGCCCCGGTCCCGAGCAGCAGCCGCCGCACGGGTTCGCCCTCGACCACCAGCACCGACGCGAGGCTCGGCCCGAACGCCGCGAACAACGCCGGCCCGTACGCCACCCAGCTCCCGAGCGGCTGCGGCCCTGCCGCCCGCTTCCGCGCCGCGTACCAGCCGACGCCCGCCGCGACCGCCCCCGCCGGCAATGTGTAGGCCTCCAGCAGCGCCACCTCGTTCGAGGCGAGCACCAGCCAGTACGCGACCAGCTGCGCCGCCCCGGCCACTCCCGCGAACGCGACCCTGGGTCCGCCGGTGAGCGCCCGCAGCCCGAGCGCGAGCCCCCAGAGGCTGCTGATCCCGGCCATCGCGGCGAGGTCCCCGCTGGTGAGCAGGAACGCCACCGCCGCCGTGGCGTGCGCGACCACCTCCAGGACGAGCCCTTCCCCGGCCCGCGCGCTCTCGCCCTGGCCGGGCCGCCCGTCCCAGCTCTGCCCAGCCCCGCCCTGCGCCCCGCCGCCTGGCGCCGCTCCTGCCGCTGCTCCTGCCGGTGCCGCCGCCCCTTGTGTGGCACCTGCTTGCGTGGCTTCCGTCTGTGCGGTTTCTGCTTGCGCGGCTTCCGTGCGTGCGGCTCCTGCTTGCGTGGCTTCCGTCTGTGCGGCTCCTGCTTGCGTGGCTTCCGGCTGTGTGACTCCTGCCTGTGCGGGCCATGCCGGCGCGGCCCCGGTCTGCGCCGCCTCTCCCTGCGTGGTTCCTGTCCGCATTGCTCCTGTCTGCGAAATTCCCGCCGGCAGAGTGCTGTCGTACCCAGGGAGGACCTGTGCGCCGCCGTTCCGCACGCCAGTTGCGGCCGGCCGCAGCCGGCGGATGACCACCGACGCCGCGAGGACGGCGGCAGCCGCGAGAAGGACCCAGTAGCCGGCCCATCGCAACGGCAGGTCCGCCGCACGGGCCGAGGCGAACGCCAGCCAGCCGGCGCTGACCGCACCGACCAGCCAGCCGGCCGTCCTGGCCGCCGGGGTCCGCCCCGCCACGCCGATGATGGCGCCCGTCACCAGGACCGCTGCCAGGGCAGCGAGGGTCGCCGGTCTCGTCGCGAGACACCCGGCGAACCCGGCCCCGGCCGTGAACCAGCAGGTGAACGCCCCCACGTTCACCCGCATCGCCCGCGCCCTGGGCCTGACCAGCGCCGCGGCGAGCGCGGTGCCGAGCCCGCCCGCGAGCGTCACCGCGGGCACCGCCGGCCACGGCGCCTCGACAGCCACGCAGCCCAGGACGACGGCCATGGTGAGGGGCGCCCCCGCGAGCGTCCACACGGCGGTCCGGGTCCGCCTGGTGATGAGGACCGCCAGCACCGCCACGAGCCCGAGCGCCACCGCGGCAGGCCCCGGCCCGAACGCCTGCGCCTCCCCGGCCCACCAACGCCCGCCCGGATCGAGCCCCACACCGCTGGGCGCCCCTTGCCAGACGGCGCCGAGCCACCGGTACGGCCGCACCAACGCCCCGAACACCGCCGGCGCCACCGCGATCAGCAGGACCGCCGCAGGGATGACCGCGGGAAGCACCGCCGGCACCAACCTTGCGGCCGCCGGTCCTCCCGCAGCAGGACCCCCGTCCCGGACCCGGCCCCACCCGGCCGGGCCGGACGCCGCGAACCACACCGCCAGCACCACCCCGGCCGCGAACACCCCGAACGGCAACCGCCCCCCGTCCGCCGCCGACAGCCCGACCGCGGCCAGCGTCACCCCCAGCCCCCCGAGCGCGACTCCGAGCACCCCCGCCCAGCCGCCCCAGCCCGACCCGTCCGGTGCCGCACCGACCCCGCCCCGCACCGCCCCAGACGTGCCCTGAACCGCACCGATCCCGCCGTGCGGCGCCCCAGACGTGCCCTGAACCGCGCCGGTTTCGCTCTGCGGCGTGCCGATCCCGCCGTGCGGCGCCCCAGACGTGCCCTGAGCCGCACCGGTCCCGCCGTGCCCCGCTCCGATCCCGGTGTGCGGCGCCCCGGACGCGTCCTGCGCCGTGCCGATTCCGTGCCGCGCCGCACCGATTCCGCTCTGTGCGGCTCCGATCCCGGCGTGCGGCGGCCCGAACGCGTCGTGCGCCGTGCCGATCCCGTCCTGTGTCCGGGTGAACCTGCCCAGGGCCACGATGGCCAGGATCGTTGCCAGCGCCAGGCCGCCCGCCGCGCCGAACATCGGGGCCGGCACCGACAACGCCTCACCGGTGGCGGCGAGCCGGACCGCGGCGGCCGCGAGCAGCGGCAACCCCGCCAGCCCGAGGGTGACCCCAGGTGCCGCGAGTCTGGCGGACCCGCTGCGCGTTGCGAAGACCGCGCAGATCACCGTCAGCCCGGCCATGGTGAGCAGCGTCGACAGGGGAGTGTCCAGCCCGACGAGGACCGCGTGCGCGGCGACCACCGGCAGCGCCATCGCCGCCCACCCCCCGGCCGGAACCCCCGCCCGCGCCGGCGCGCCGATGGGCGTCGGCCCGCTTGTGGTCGCTGGTCCGCCGATGGGCGCCGGCCCGCTTGTGGCTGCTGATCCGCCGGGTGGTTGCCAGCCAGTGGGCGCAGGCTCCTGCACGGGTGTTGCAGGCGCCGGACCGGCCAGTCCGGCCACGGGAGTACCCACAGCCCGGGTGGACCAGCGCAGGGCGGCGACCGCGAGAGCCGCCAGGACCGCGAAGTCGAGCACGGACACGACCGGCAGCGCCGCGTCGAACGTGCCCGGGACTGCGAACGCGAGCAGCACCAGCGTCGGCCACACCACCAGGCGGGAGCGGGTCAGGACGAAGACGGCCGCGGCGACGGGCACCAGCGCGGCCGCCACCTGCCAGGAGAAGATCCGTCCCAGGGTGGATACCGGGCCGTGCCACGCGGGCAGGGCAACGCCGACGGCAGAGCCGGCGGCGAACAGGGCGGCGTAGGTGTAGGGGACCGCGGTCGCGCCGGCCACGACGTACGCGCCGACCCGGGCGCCCGCGCGGACCCGGTCGGGCAGCACGGTCGCGGCCAGCGCGAGCAGCACCGGCACGCACGCGAACGCGATGGCCCGGTGGTCCGGCAGCACCTCCGCGAGGATCCGCACCGCGACGAGCGCGACGATGCCGACCGCGACCGCGGTGCCGACGTGCGCGGTGATCCGGTGGGCGAGGCCGGCGGCGACGATGACCGCGGCCAGGGCCAGCATCGCCCCGCCGGCGCCGAGCGCGCCGGTCACGCCGTCCACGGTGGACAGTGCGAGGAGCCCCAGCGGCGCGGCGGTCGCGACCGCGATCCCGGCGCCGACCCATGCGGCCTTCGCCACCGTCCGGGCGAGCAGCACGTCGAGCGCCGCCACCGCGACGAACGTGAGCGTCCAGCCCGTCGCCTCGAAGGACCGGCCGGCCGCCAGCAGTGGCAGCACCGGCTGCACCGTGAGGAGGGCCGCGAAGCGGGGGCCCTGCAAGCCGGTTGCGAGCGCGTACCCGCCGGCGACGACGGCCGTCACCGCGAAGACCAGTCCCGCGAACGTGCTCGGCCGGGTCGTGTCGGCGAGCCCGGCGAGGTTGACGTACCAGGCGGCGTAGCCGTCCAGCAGCACGAGCAGCAGCCCCAGCGCGGCGAACGTCTCGGCCGTGGACCGTAGCCCCCGGGCCAGCGCGAGCGGCGGCACCGCCAGGGTGACGACCGTGACCGTCGCGAGGATCGCGGCCCGACCCAGCACCCCGAAGCTCGCCCACGCGACGGCCGCGAACACGATCGCCGCGCTGCCGAGCAGCAGGCCACCGAGGATGAACAGCAGGTTCTGCACCGTGCGAGGGCTGGCCTCCGCCGCGGGCACCGCGGCCGGGGGCACCGCGGCCGGCCCGTGGACCGTCGGACCGCCCGGACCCGGCACGGGCACGGGGCGGACCGGCGGCTGCGGGGGTGCGGGCGCTGGTCGTACCGACGCCGCTGCCGCCTCGGAGAGCGCCCGGCGGGCCATCTCCACCGCCTGGCTGACCCGGGCCGCAAGCATGTTGCGCTGTGCGCGCACCGCGTTCAGCCGCTGGACCGCCGCCTGGTACCTGGAGCGTGCCTCGTCGAGCTCCGCGCGGGCCGCCTCGACCTCGACGAGCAGCTCGTCGGCGCGCGTGCCCAGCCGCACCACCTCTGCGGCATCCGGGAACGGCGGGCGACCGCAGCCGGAGCAGCCGGCGTCAAGGTCGGCCTGGCCGCCGCAGAACGGGCACGGATACGTCGTCATGGTGATCAGGATGACGCCGCGAGGTGGTTGCTGGTATCCGGTGCCCTACTCATCCCCGTCTGAGTAACAGGATCTTCCTGTCCGGTGTGTGACGGGGCATGCTGGCTGGATGCGGTTGCTCACCGAGGCTGAGTACAAGGCGACGATGGAGCCCGAGCCGAGGCAGATCGGCCCGGACGACGAGCCGCCCTTCGACTTCTGGCCCTACTTCGACGCGATCCCCGAGGAGCACCTGGGCGGGCACGACTTCAGCGAAGGAAGCGTCAACTACGCGTGGCAGATGCCCAACGGCGGTCTGCAGCACGTCCTGGTGAACTGCGAGACCCCGAACGTCTTTCTGGTCCTCGTCCTCGACCTGCGCACGGAGACCGTCCTCGGCCACTACCTGCTGGACATCTACGGCGTGTGACCCTAGTCGTCCAGGCCACGCTCGATCGCATACCGCACGAGGTCGACACGGCTGTGCAGCTGCAACTTGCCGAGGGTGTTCTGCACGTGGTTCTGCACCGTGCGGTGCGAGAGCACGAGTCGTTCGGCGATCTCCTTGTACGTGACGCCCTTGGCCACGAGCCGCAACACCTCGGTCTCGCGCTCGGTCAGCCGCGGCGCGTCCGGGTCCTCGGCCCGCGTCACGGTGGCCAGCCGCCGGAACTCACCGAGCACCAGCCCCGCCAGCCCGGGCGTGAACACGGCGTCACCCTCCGCGGTCCGGCGCACCGCCGCGAGAAAGTCCTCCCGCGCCGCGGACTTCACCAGGTATCCGGTGGCGCCGGCCTTGACGGCGTCGAGCACGTCCTGCTGCTCGCCGCTCGCCGACAGCATCAGGATCCGCACATCGGGGCAGGAGGCGAGCAGCCCCTGGATGACCTCCACCCCGGACAGGTCGGGCAGCTGCAGGTCGAGCACCACGACGTCGGGCCGCACCGACCCGGCGATCCGGATCGCCTGCGCCCCTTCACCGACCGCGGCGACGACCTCGTACCCCGCCTCGGCCAGATCCCGGGCGACACCCTCGCGCCACATCGGGTGGTCATCGACCACCATGACCCGAAGCCGTCCCGCTGCGTCCACACGAGCACCCTATCGGCCCGCCATCCAGCCGGCTGCCCGCTCCTGCCACGGCACCCCATGATCCGGTGCGGTTCCGGTGGCCAGGACCGCCGTAACCGTTCGGGATCACGGGGCGAGGCCGCGTGCGCCAAGAGATGGCTCGCGACGGGACCGCAGGGCACGAGCTGGCGTCTGGTGACACCGTGGGCCAGGGGTGGCGCGGCGCGAGACATGGGCCAAGGGGACGCTCACGACGGGGCCGCAGGGCATGAGGTGGCGTTTGGCGAGTCCGTGGGCCAGGGGTGGCGCGGGGCGAGGCCGTAGGCATGAGGTGACGCCTGGCAAGGCCATGGACCAGGGGTCGGCGCGCGGCGAGACCGTGGGCAAGTGGTGGCAGCGGCGCAACTCGGGGTTGGGTGAGCACTGCAGCAGCGGCTCGTGTCGCGGCTGCAGTTGGCGCCGCGTGAGGTCTCGCGCTGCCGGGCCGGCATCGGGGCCTGCGGCGCGGACGAGGCAGGGTGATGAGGCGCTTCCGGAATGGGCGAGGTGGGCGCCCTGCAGGACGTCAAGCCGCGCGGACGGGCGTCGTGTGCTGCGGCGTGAAGGAGGCGGGGGCGATGGGGGCAGGAATGGGTGAACTGGGCTGTTCTGTTGGGCGTTGAGCTGGCCGTCGCGCTCAGGGTGACGGCCTGCCCGGTTGCCGCGGCGGCTGTGGGTGTGCGGGGGCGGGCCGTCGTGTGCCGCGGTGTGGACGAAGCGGGCGATGGGGTTGCGGTTCAGGGGTGGGCGAGCTGGGCTGTCCTGCAGCGCGTTGAGCTGGCTGTCGTGCTCGATGTGACCGTCTGCCCGGTCGCTGGCCGCAGGGGCGCGGGCCGGCCGTCGTGTGCTGCGGCGTGGAGGAGGCAGGGGTGGGTGAGCCGGCCGTCGCGCCCAGCATCGCCACCTGCCCGGCGGCCGCAGGAACGCAGACGGGCCGTCGTGTGCCGCGGTGCGAACGAGGCAGCGGCAACGGAGCGCGTAAGCGAGCGAAGAACAGCACGGGGCAGCCCACCTGCATGAGCCGCAGCCCTCAGGGCGCCAGGAAAGCCGGCCGGCAGCGGTCCGCGCAGAGGTGGGGTCAGCGGGGGACCTGGAGCTCGATCTCGGTGCCCGTGGTGGGGCCGCTGGTGACGACGGTGGTGCCACCGAGGTCGCGGATCCGGCCGCGGATGGACTGGGCGACGCCCAAGCGGCCGGCCTGCTCGGCCTCGGCGAGGCGGCCTTCGGGGATGCCGGGGCCGTTGTCGCGGATGGTGATGGTCACGGTGTCGTCGAGCTCCTCGACCAGCAGCCAGGTCTTGGCGGCCGGGCCGGCGTGCAGGTGGACGTTGTCGACGGCCGCCGCGACGGCCGCGGCGACCTCGGCGGCGACCGGCGCCGGGAGAAGGACCTCGGTGGCAGGAGTGGCGACGCTGACGCCTGTCGCGCTGTGGTGGTCGAGCAGGGTGCGCAGGTCGACCAGGTCGTGCCCGGCATCGGCCCGGCCGGGCAGCCCTCGGGAGCCGGCGGCGCGGGACACGGCGGTCCGGGACGCCCGCCAGCGCCAGGCCAGGAACCCGGGCGCGCCGCGGGTGCCGCCCGCCCCCGGCCCCCCGCGGCCACCGGCCGCCCGCGCACTGCCCAAAGCCGTGGAACCAGCGGTGGCGCTGGAGCCGGTAGTGGCCACAGGGGTCGGGTCGGCGCCAGCGGCGCCCCGGAGGGGCGGAGAGCCGGCGGCGGAGACCGAGGCGGCGCGGGACAGGCGGACCGGGAGGCGGAACGGCCGGCGGCCGCCGGCCGCCGCGGAGCCCGGCGTGGAGCGGCCGGTGGAGTGCGGGACGGGGCCGCTGGAGGTGACCAGGGCTCGGAGCGTGGCCTCCTGCTCGCCGGCGAGCCGGCCGAGCTCGGCCGCCTCGCCGCCCAGCTCGGCGCCGCGGCGCTGGAGGAGGGCGAGGACCTGCAGGACGGAGTCGTGGATGCCGCGGGCGAGGCGCTCGCGCTCGCGGGTCGCGGCCTCGAGCTCGGTCGCGCGCTGCAGGCGGGCCTCGGCGTCGATCGCGAGGCGCGCGATGTGGCCGATGCCGATGCCCGCCAGCACCATGAGGACCGGGCCGTTGACGGTGGCCTGGGAGAAGCCGTCGCGGACGACGACGTCGGCGGCGCTCATCAGCAGGGCGGCGATCGCGCCGCGGCGGCGGCCGCCGGAGATGGCCCAGGCGACGACCGGGCTCGCCACCCACGCCATCGGCAACGTGGGGGCGCCGAGGCCGAGGCCGTCGGGCTGGACGATCCAGCGGGTGGAGAGCAGGCAGCAGGCGGTGACGGCGAGGTCGGCGGTGAGCAGCGGCCAGCCGCGGCGCTCGGGGCGCGCATAGGCGAGGCTGCTCACCACCGTCCAGGCGGCCATGACGGACAGGACCAGCCAGCCGCCGAGGGGCCAGTAGTAGTGCTGGAAGTTGCCGATCATCAGCACCGCCGCGTAGCCGAGCGCGGCGATGCGGAAGACGAGCAGCGCCCGCCACAACGGTCCCTCGAGGGCCTTCATGGCGAGGTCAGACCCAGTGGATCGGCGGCAGGCCGGCCTCGACGAGCGCGGCGTCGGTCTGGCTGAAGGGCTTCGAGCCCAGGAAACCGGCCGGGTTCATGGGGCTGGGGTGGCCGGCCTCGATGACCTTGTGCTGGGGGTTGGTGACCAGGACGGCCTTCTTGCGGGCATAGCCGCCCCACAGGACGAACACGACCCGGCGGGGCATCTCGTTGAGCGCGGCGATCGCGGCGTCGGTGAAGTGCTCCCAGCCCTTGTTGGCGTGGGAGGCGGCCTTGCCGGCGCGGACGGTGAGCACCGCGTTGAGCAGCAGGACGCCGTCGCGCGCCCAACCGGTGAGGTCACCGTTGGTCGGCGGGGTGACGCCGAGGTCGTCGCGGAGCTCCTTGTAGACATTGCGCAGCGACGGGGGGATCGGCACGCCGGGGCGCACCGAGAAGCTGAGCCCGTGGGCCTGGCCCTCCTTGAAGTAGGGGTCCTGACCGAGGATCAGCACCCGCGCGGCCTCCGGGGAGCAGAGCCGGAACGCGGTGAACAGGTCGGGCAGCGGGGGATAGACGGGGCCGGCCGCATACTCCGCCTCCACGAACGCCTCGAGCTTGTGCACGATCTCGAGATCCAGGTGCGGCTTCATCAGGTCCCGCCAGCCGGCGGGGAGCAGCTCGAGCAAATCCAACGACATGCACCGCACTCTACGAAAGAGGTACGACATTTTGGAGCCGGGTAAAACGCGGGGGTATGTCGGAATTGGCAACATCGCCGCGCCGAACCCGGGAGACTGGAGGCGTGGCGCACGTAGGACCGGTCGGGCATGGTGGCGAACCGTTGACAGTGCTCTGGGCGTGGCGACAGGCCCAGCTGGAGCAGGCCGCCCACGACCGGGCGGCATCGCCGCGGCCAAGGCAGCACCAAGATCAGCCAAAGGACAGTCTTGCACAGGACGGACCGGCGGAAGGGCCGAAACCCGGCGATCTGGGCTATCTCGCGCAGCTCCAGCAGCGGCTGCGCGACAGCGTGCGCGACGTGCGGGCGGTCGTCGCGCGGCTCGCCGAGGTGCCCCAGGAGCAGCGCACGGTCCTGCACAGCGCGATCGCGGCGGACCAGGCCGCGGCCGAGCGCGGCTTCGGGTGGCTGCTGGACCACTTCGACCAGCCCAGCGCCGTGGTGCCGCACCTCGCGCAGCTGGCACCGGCGCTCGACGCCCTGATGGGGCCGCACAGCCGCCAGCTGGACCTGTTCGAAGCGGCGCTGGTCGAGGCGGTGGAGACCGACGACCCGGACACGCTGCGGGAAGCCTGGCGGTTCGTCGTCGGCTGGTTGCGCCAGGCCAAGGCCTTGCAGCAGGAGGAAACGCCGTTCTGGACGGCCACCGTCATCGCCCATGACCAGCGCCGCGACGACGTGGCGGTGCTGCGGCTCGCCACGGACCTGCCGTACCCGGCCCGCGCCGGGCAGCGCGCCGTCATCGAGCACCCGATGGTGCCGGGCGCGTGGCGGCCCTGCTGGATCTCCGCCCCGCCGGCCGACGGCAACCGGCTCGAGCTGCACGTGCAGGCGATCCCCGGCGACGACGCCACCGGCGCGCTCGTGCACGGCACGCGGGTCGGCGACGCGGTGCGCCTGCACCGGGCCGAGGGTGAGTTCGTCATCGAGCAGCACGGCCGGGCGATCCTGATCGTCGCCGAGGACGTGCACGTCGCCCCGGTGAAGGGGCTGCTGGACGAGCTGGCGGCCCGCCAGGACGACCGGGTCGTCCACCTGTTCTGGGGTGTGTCGACCCGCGACGACCTGTACGACCTGGAGTCGCTGCGCGAGCACGCCGCGGGCTGTGCCCACGCCACCGTGCACCCGGTGGTGGCGAGGGGGCCGGCGCACCCGTACCTCAGCGGATCCCTGCCGCAGGTGGTGGTGGACTTCGCCGACTGGAAGTCGCACGACGTCTACCTGTGCGGCACGCCGCTCGCGGTCGGCGTGATGCGCAACATGCTGCTGGAGCGGTCGGTGCCGGCCGGCCGGATCCACACCGTCACCCTGGACCGGCTCGCCACGACACCATCGTCGCGGTGACCACGGTGTTGCCCGTGTAGGTGCTCGTCGCCCGGTCGAACGTGCCGCCGCAGGTGACCAGCCGCAGCTGGGGACGGGTGGCCGGGCCGTAGACCAGGTCGGCGGGGAACTCGTGCTTCGGGTAGAGCCGCACGCCGTCGACGGCGAACGTGACCGTCGAGCCGTCGCGCCGGGCCACGACGATCGCGTCGCCGGGTTCGAGCAGGCCGAGCCGGTAGAAGACGGCGGGCCCGCTGCCGACGGTGTCGACGTGCCCGACGATGACGGCGTTGCCGGCCTCGCCAGGCGTCGGTCCTCGCCGGTACCAGCCGACCTTCGCCGCCTCGCGCAAGGACGGCGGGGTGAGCGTGCCGTCGCGGTCGACGTCGACCCGCTCGACCGCGGCCTCGACGGAGATCGCCCCGATGCGCAGTTGGACGGGTGTGGAGGCGGCCACGGGAGCGCTCCCGATCCCGGCGGAGCCCGAGCCGGAAGAGGCCGTCACGACGGGTGGTGGCGCGCCGGTACCGTAGCCGGCGCCGACGAACGAGACGCCTGTGATGGCCAGGGTGATGACGCCCACGGCGGTGCCGCCGCGCCAGGTGCCGTTGGGCCTGACGAGCAGGTGCCGGGGCTGGTACCGCCGGCTCACACCGTGCGGCGCCGCAGCAACAGCGCCCCGGCGGCACCGAACAGCAGCAGCCCTCCGCCGACGGCCATCAGCGAGCGGTTGGGGCCCCGCGCGGTCGACCCGCCGCCGGTCGGCACTCCGCCGGTGGGCGTCACGACCAGCTTGACCAGTGAAGAGCTGCCGTCCCCGCAGTCGATGCTGATGTTGTACGTGCCGGCAACGGTCGTCCCGGGGATGGCGACGGCGACGGAGAACGAACCGGGCGTCGTCCCCGCTGCCATCGGAATACGATCCGGCAGCCCGAGCGAGGTGCCGGCGACGTCGGCGGACTTCACACCGTCGGCGCAGACCGTGCTGAAGGTGACGCTCTCGCCCGGCTTCACCGTGTCCGGCGTGACCGAGCCGGCGCCTTCGGCCGACGCGACGCCAGGAAGGACGAGCGCGGCCGCCGTGCCCGCGAGGACGCCGCCGGACAGCAGGATTCTTCGCATGCTCCCATTGGCCACCAGCGCGGGGTGACCGCCGAACACCCCCGGCGTAGGAACTCGCTGGGGAGTGCGTCCGCGACGGCTGTGGGAGAATTGGCCAGGGGTTTAACGAGTAGGAAATATCGCACGTGAGCGACCCGCCTCACGGTGGGGCGGGTGCATCTGGAATCCTGCGCGTCGGCGCCATAAGCGCCGGTCGCGGGCAATGGCGGCCGCGGCCAGGAGCCGGACTGCGGGACGAGACGGGAACGACGCGCATGAGTGAGTACAAGATCACATACCCGGACGGCGAGCTCGACCTGCCGGCACGCAAGGCGACGGAAGGGCCCGAGGGTCTCGAGATCTCCAAACTGCTCAAGGAAACCGGTCAGGTCACGCTTGACACCGGGTTCGTCAATACCGCCTCGTGCGTATCGTCGATCACCTACATCGACGGCGACGCGGGCATCCTGCGCTACCGGGGCTACCCGATCGAGCAGCTCGCCGAGCGCTCGACGTTCCTGGAGAGCTCCTACCTGCTCATTCACGGCGAGCTGCCGACGCCGGCCCAGCTGGAGGAGTTCACCGGCCGCATCCAGCACCACACGCTGCTGCACGAGGAGATGCGCCGCTTCTTCGACGGCTTCCCGCGCGACGCGCACCCGATGGCGGTGCTGTCCTCCGCGGTGAGCGCGCTGTCGACGTTCTACCAGGACAGCCTCAACCCGTTCGACCCGGAGCAGGTCGAGATCTCCACGATCCGCCTGATGGCGAAGGTCCCGACCATCGCGTCGTACGCCTACAAGAAGGCGATCGGCCAGCCGATGCTGTACCCGGACAACTCCCTGGGCTACGTCGAGAACTTCCTGCGGATGACGTTCGGTGTCCCCGCGACGCCGTACGAGATCGACCCGGTGGCGGTCAAGGTCCTCGACATGCTCCTGCTGCTGCACGCCGACCACGAGCAGAACTGCTCGACGTCCACGGTCCGGCTCGTCGGCTCCAGCCAGGCCAACCTCTTCGCCTCCGTCTCCGCCGGCGTCAACGCGCTGTTCGGCCCGCTGCACGGCGGCGCCAACCAGGCCGTGCTGGAGATGCTCCAGCAGATCCACAACGAAGGCGGCGACGTCGCCGGCTTCGTCAGCCGGGTCAAGGACAAGAAGGACTCCAGCACCCGCCTGATGGGCTTCGGTCACCGTGTGTACAAGAACTACGACCCGCGGGCCGCGCTGGTGAAGAAGGCCGCGCAGGACATCCTCGGCCGGATGGCGAAGCCCGACCCGCTGCTGGACCTGGCGATGCAGCTCGAGGAGATCGCGCTCTCCGACGAGTACTTCGTCTCCCGCAAGCTGTACCCGAACGTGGACTTCTACACGGGCCTCATCTACAAGGCGATGGGCTTCCCGACCACCATGTTCACCGTCCTCTTCGCGCTCGGCCGGCTCCCCGGCTGGATCGCCCAGTGGCGCGAGATGATCAACGACCCGGAGACCAAGATCGGCCGCCCGCGCCAGGTCTACATCGGTTACGGCGCCCGGGATTACACGCCGATTGCTGGTCGGTAAAGACCCGCAGCGTCAACCGGTTCTTGCTCGTTTGTACCTTGACGGAGATCGACCCCGGCTGTCTCATACATGAGGTCCATCTGGGGTCGTTGTCCGTTTTCGTGCAGGGGAGACCGGTTTTTCATGAGCGCGCCAACGTTGTCGCCGCTACTCACCGCGGCAGTGCAGGACCGGACGTCCGGAGCGACCGGCGTGGCCCGGCAGGTCCTCGACGGCCTCGCGGAGTTCGTCCACGACCCGGTCACGCTGCGTGCGGTGGTGGCGCCCCTGCCGGGTCTGCTGCCGGGGTACGCGTCGATGTGGCACATCGCCCGCGCCGCCAACGACGCCGACCCCGGGCGGGCGCTGCGGGCGATCCGGGAGCAGCTCGACCGTGACGTCGAGGCGAGCGTCGCCACCGCGACGCGCCTGCTGCACCAGCGCGGCGGCTGGGCCCGCACCGCCCCCAGCAGCGCCCTGGTGAAGGCCGTCGCGGCGCAGCTGCCCGCCGGCACCGTCGACGCGCCCGGCACCGAAGGGCTGCTGCCGGTGACCGGTATCGCCGGCGCCGACGCGATCAGCCCCACCCGGGTGCTCAACATCAAGGGCACCCTCGCGCTCGCGCAGAGCATCCCCACGATCGTGGTGACCACGTCGCTGAAGCTGGCGCCGGAGCGGGTGTTCGACGGGCTCGGCTCGCCGCTGTTCGAGCGGATCCCGCTCTCCTCCTTCTGGGCCGTCGTCCTCGACGGCGAACTGCTCACGCCGGCCGAGGTCGGCCGCCGCGCCGCGGCACTCCGCTGAGGCCGGGATCGGCCGCCGCGCCGCTGACGAAAAACGGCTGATGCTGTGGGATTGTGTGCGGTTCCGCGCCCCCGGACGCTCTACATAGGACAGTTCCGCGGAAGACGGGAAGACGGCACGGTGCAGGGGCTGTGCAGTGGCTCACGTTGGGAGTACATTGCGTTGCATCCCAAGGACTCCGGGGCCGCCGCTTCCCCCGTGGCGGCGGCCCCGGTCTTGATGTAGGTAGTTCACGGGTTTCGATGCACACCGTCGCGGAGACCACATCGAGCATGGTGACCGTCTCCCGCCGCCGCCCCATGGCCCCGGCACACGCCGCCGGCCCGCGCCCGCGCACCGTCTGGCTCGTCGGCGGGATGATCCTGCTCGCGATCCTGGTGCTGGCCGCGGTCACCGTCTTCGTCTGGCGGACCCGGCACCCCGGCGGAGACGGCGCGGCGCACACCGTCACCGCGCCCGTCGCGGGCCGCGACTCGGCGACCCTGGACCTGCTCAGCGGGGCCACCACGGTCACGGTCGTCGCCGCGGACCTCGGCGACACGCTGTTCCGGGTGAGCACGCCCGGCGACGGCCGGACCGTCCCGAGCGTCACCACCCTCGACGGCCGCGTCGGCGTGCAGCTGCGTGACGCGGGCAACGGTGCGGCCGGCAAGGGCGTCGTCGGCGTCGAGCTCAACCGTGCCGTCCGCTGGACGGTCCGGTTCACCGCCGGCGCCACGAGCAATACCGCCGACCTGCGCGGGCTGCGCGAGATCGGCGGCGTCGAATACGTGGGAGGGGTGTCGGGCATCGAGCTGACCCTGCCCGCCGCGAAGGGCGTCGTGCCCGTGCGGATGAGCGGCGGCGCCTCCACGTTCCGCGTCCACCTGCCGCAGGGCGGACCCGTGAAGGTCGTCGCCGGCGGCGGCGCCGGGAGCGTCACGCTCGACGGCACCCGGCACGACGGTGTGGCCGGCGGGGCCGCGTTCTCCAGCGGTGACCCGGCCGCCGCCGACAGGTACGAGATCGACAACGCCGCCGGCGTCTCCAGCGTCGTCGTCGACCGGTACTGACGCCGGCGCGGATGCCGATCGAGGTGGACGGCGCCGCCGGTACCGACGCCGGAAACGGAACCGGAAGACCTAGGACGAGGGAAGGATCATCCCGGCGCCTGAGACCGGAGCGTCGACCGGGAGGTCGGGCAGCCCGAACAGCTCCGTCAGCCCGGTGACCTGCAGCAGCCGGTGCACGAACGGTGACGGGCTGCGCACCTCCATCCGGCCGCCCACGTCACGGGTCTTGTTGTTGATCGCGACCAGGGTGCCGATGCCGATCGAATCCATGAACGGGACGCGCCGCAGGTCGACGGTGAGTACCGCCGGCCGGTGGGCGTCGATCGTGTCGAGCACCACGGACCGCAGTGCGCCGACCGTCGCGGCTTCCAAGGGACCCAGCACTTCCACCACAAGTACGTCTCCGGAGCGGTGTGTCCGGACCATCGCGTCGCCCATTCGAGTCGCGTACCCAGTCCGGCAAACCGGAAACTCACGGGTTGGCCGAGATGAGCAGTGGCAGGACACACACGTATGCCGTGAGCAGGACGCAAGCCTCCGGGCGGGTGATCCTGCTGCCCCGCCACAGCAGCAGCCAGGCGAGGACCGCGGCGAACACCATCGCGGTGACCGCGGCGAACCCGAACGGCGCGATCGTCGAGCTGCCCGCGGCGAGGCCGACGACCGCGCCGCCGATCAGGCTGTTGAAGATGTTGCTGCCCAGCAGGTTGCCGACGAGCAGGTCACCCTCGCCGCGCCGCTGCGCCTGCACCGACGTCATCAGCTCCGGCAGCGACGTGCCGAACGCGACCAGGGTGAAGCCGATGACCTGGTCGCTGACGCCCCACCGGTGCGCGAGCGTGACCGCGTTGGCGACCAGCAGCTGCGCACCGCCGAGCGTCGCGGCGATCCCGGCGACGGTCCGCAGCGCCTCGACCCACCACTGGCGGGGCCCCGGCGACCAGAAGACCCACCAGCGGCGCGTCCGGACCGGCGACACGAACGCGGCCACGTCCTCGGGCAGCGGATCCCCGTCCTGTACCCGCGACAACCGCACCAGCAGGGCGAGTGCGCCGACGCTGAGGACGGCGAGCAGCAGCCCGGCGACGAACTTCAGCCCGACGAGGGCGAACGCGCCGAACACCGCGACCGCGGCGGCCATCAGCGGCGCCTCCCGCACCGGCACCGACGAGCGCACCATCACCGGCGACACGACCGCGACCACACCCAGGACCAGGGTCACGTTGAGGATGTTGGAGCCGACGAGGTTGCCCAGCGCCAGTCCCGCGTTGTCGCGGACCGCCGCGGTGCCCGACACCACGAACTCGGGGGCGCTGGTGCCCAGCCCGATCACGATGACACCGACGATGACCGGTGCGACCCGCAGCAGCGTCGCGAGCCGGCTCGCGCCCACCACCGCCTGGTCGGCGCCCACGGTCAGCAGGGCCAGCCCGAGCAGGCCGAGCCCGACGACGAGCAGCGTCGACATCCGTCTCCTAGATCCGGGTCAGGGGACCGACACAGTACCTCCCCGTGTCGATCCCGCGATCCGTAACCGGTTCCGGGGGAATCAGGCTCCGCACCGCTGGCGGAATGCGCTTGTGAGGCTTATCGTTTTCATCGAGACCGGCGTCTTCCCCCGTGGATGCCGGTCTCACCATTTCTCCAGCCGTCCGGCATCCGGCCGTTCGTGCGCCCGCTTGCTGGCTCATGGTCGGGCGTTGCCACGCCACCGGACCAGGGCCGTCGCCAGGACCGCCGCGACGATCGAGGCCCCCAGGACCGCCGCCGCGGCCGTGTCGGCGCCGCCGTCGGGCACCGACAGGCGGGCGATCAGCAGGCTCACCGTGTAGCCGACCCCGCCGAGCATCGCGACCGGCAGCACGTCACCCCAGCGGACCTCCGGCGGCAGCGCGCCGAGCCCGACCCGCACCGCCAGCCACGCGCCGAGCAGGATCCCGGCCGGTTTGCCGATGAGGAGCCCGGCCGCGGCCCCTCGTGCGAGCGGGTCACCGACGACGTCGCCGGCCGCGGCGAGGGGGATGCCGGCGGCGGCGAGCGCGAAGACCGGCACGATCACACCGGCCGAGACCGGATGCAGCCGGTGCAGGAGGCGATCACAGGGCGATTCGGCGTTTGCGGCAGCTGTACGAACCGGCGTCAGCACCCCGAGCAGGATTCCCGTCACGGTGGCGTGGACGCCGCCGCCATGAACGCACACCCAGGCGCCGGCGGCGACCGGCACGACGAGCCAGGCGGGGGTGTACCGGAGGCGGTGCAGCTGCCCGTACAGCAGGCACAACGCCAAACCGGCGGCCAGCCACCACACCCGGACGTCGTGCGCGAACAACACCCCGACGAGCGCGATGGCGCCCAGGTCGTCGATGACGGCGAGCGACAGCAGCAGCACGCGGACCCCGGTCGGCAGGGCCGAGCCCGCGAGCGCCAGGACCCCGAGCGCGAACGCGATGTCCGTCGCGACCGGGATCGCCCACGCCCCGCCGTGCGAAGCGGCGCCGCCGGACACGACGATCGCGACGACCGCCGGCACCAACATCCCGCCGAGCGCCGCCACGACCGGCAGCGCCGCGGCCCGCCAGCCGGCGAGCTCCCCGACGGTCAGCTCGCGCTTGACCTCCAGCCCGGCGACGAAGAAGAAGACGGTCAGCAGCCCGTCGGTGACCCAGCCCGCCAGCGACAGGTCCAGGTGCAGCGCGCCGAGCAGCGCCGAGGACGGCAGGCGCAGCGACCAGAACCGCTCGTACGTGCCGCCGGGCAGGTTGGCCCACAGCAGCGCGAGCCCGGTCGCCACGAGCAACAGCCTGCCGCCGGTGGTCTCCAGGCGCAGGAACTCCAGCAGCATGTCCAGCCGCCGCGGGGTGCGACGTGCCATCGGGGGCCTCCTCCAGCAGGCAGTATCATCCTGTCCTGCCGACCAGACTTCCCGGCGCACCTGCGGCGAATGCTACCCCATCGCGCCGACAGTCCACTGTGGACCGCCACCGCACCGCCCCTGCCCGGCGGAGTTCTCCCCGCCGAGTCATCCGACGGGCGCCGTCCGACGGGTGCCTTCCGGCCTCCGTCTTCCGGCCTCCGTCGTTTGGCTTCCCCTCTTCCGGCCTCCGTCGTTTGGCCCCGTCTTCCGGCGGGCGTCTTCTGGCCTCCGTTGTTCGGCCCTGGGCCGTTCGGCTTCCGTCGTTCAGCCGGGTCTGTGGCCGAGGTTCCTGATGGGGCCGCTGATGTGGGCCGCCACCGTGGTGGCTCATCCGGTCGGGATCTGAAGCCGCGCACCTCGGCCGGGGCCGTTCGCCCGGGGCTTTCTGGTGGGGGTCGTTTGGCTGGGTCATTCGGGCGGGGGTTCGATGCGGGCTGGACGCTGTGGCTGTTCGCCGCTGCCGTGTGGCTCGCGCGCTGACCGGTTTGCTCAGGTTCCCGCTCCGACGGTCGATTGGGCCGTCGGAGAAGGGGAGCGTGGCCGTGAGCGACGAGTTGGGTGACATCGTTCAGGAGTTTCTCGTGGAGTCGCACGAGAACCTGGACCAGCTGGACCGGGACCTGGTGGCATTGGAGGCGGCGCCGGGGTCGCGGGAGCTGCTGTCGTCGATCTTCCGGACGATCCACACGATCAAGGGCACCTCGGGCTTCCTGGCGTTCAACCGTCTGGAGAAGGTGACCCACGTCGGTGAGTCGCTGCTGTCCCGCCTCAGGGACGGCGCGCAGGGTATGACGCCGTCGACGACCGACGCGCTGCTGCGGATGGTCGACACGGTCCGCGGGCTGCTGTCGGAGATCGAGGAGCACGGCCGCGAGCTGGAGGGCGACGACTCGGGCGTGATCGCCGCCGTGAATGCCTGCATCACCGACGGCTCCGCACCCGCGACGCCCGCCCCGGCCCCTCAGCCGGCGGCTGCTGAGAGCGCTCCGGCGGCCGTGGTGAGCGGTGACGTCGTCGAGCCCGCGGCGGCCGCCGAGGTCGTCGTGGTGCAGCCGGTCACCGTGGTGTCCATTCCGCAGACCTCAGAGCCTCCACAGGCCCCCGCCGCCCCGGCGCCCCCGCCAGCCGCCGCCCCGCCCGCCGCCCCGGCGCCCCCGCCAGCCGCCGCCTCTCCCGCCGCCGCGCCGACATCCGTCACGAAACCGGCTGCCGCCCCGCCCGCTGCCGCCGCCGCGCCAGCGTCCGTCACCGAGCCCGCAGCCCCCGCAGCCCCCGCAGCCCCCAATGCCCCCGCAGCCCCGGCCGCCGCACCGGCGTCCGGCACGAAGCCGGCCACCCCCGGTGGACCAGGCGGCGGGGAGGTGGCGCCCGAGGACGGGGTGTCGAAGCGCAGTGTCGCGGATCAGTCGATCCGGGTGGATGTGGATCTGTTGGACAAGTTGATGAATTT
>NZ_JBIAYW010000029.1:0-104729 GCF_042898305.1 Dactylosporangium sp. NPDC000521 | reverse complement strand
TCGCCCCATTGGTAGAGGTACGGTGCGGCCTGCATCCCGGACGGGGTGGTGGTGCCGCCGGTCGTGGTGGCGGTGACGCTGTTGGACGCCGCGGACTCCCCGGCGTTGTTGTAGGCCTTCACGGTGTACGTGTGGGTGGAGCCGGCGGTCAGCCCGGACACGGTGGTGGAGGTGCCGGTGACGGTCGCGCGGACGGTGCTGCCCTCGTAGACGCGGTAGCCGGTGACGGTCCCGGTCGAGGCGTTCCAGGCGAGGGTGAAGCTGGTGTTGGTGGTCGCGGTGACCCGGAAGTTACCCGGCGCGGACGGCGTCCCGGCCGGCGTGGTCGGCGGGGGTGTGGTCGGGCCGCCGCCCCCGGTGCACGTGCCGAGATCCTTCCACAGCGACGGCGTGGTGGACGGGGTCCAGCCGGTCCCGGGATAGGCGGTGTGCGTCTGCAGCGCCTGGTAGGTGTGGCCCTGGTACGTGACCTGGGTGCCCACCGTGTAGGTGTTGCCCTCTGCCCAGACCGGGGCGGTGCAGGCGGCCTGGACGGCGGCGCTGCCGGCCTGTGCCTGGATCGTGGGCACGAGCACCATAGCCGTCATGACGGTGACGGCCACGCCCGCTGCCAGTGCGAACTTCCGACGTCGAGATCTCATTGGACTCCTCGTCATCGATGGACCGATGGGTCGGTGGGTCGATGGCGAGGAAACTATCAGTTAACACTGTTAATTGTAAGAGTCGGAAGCCTTTCTGGCTTTCCCGGTGGCCCGTCCGTGGGTCAGGTGGGT
Organism: Dactylosporangium sp. NPDC000521; assembly: GCF_042898305.1. Taxonomy (NCBI): domain Bacteria; kingdom Bacillati; phylum Actinomycetota; class Actinomycetes; order Micromonosporales; family Micromonosporaceae; genus Dactylosporangium; species Dactylosporangium sp. NPDC000521. The sequence goes on along the minus strand of NZ_JBIAYW010000029.1, from coordinate 103,956 downwards.
GACAAGCCGGCGTCGGCGAAGATGTGCCGGGCCAGGGCGGAGCCGAGAAACGCCACGAACGCGTCGGCGCCGACCGTGTTGGGGCCGGTCGAGACCTTGATGGCGGTGTACTGGTCGGCGATGAGCAGTGCCTGGGAGAAGTCGAGGGCGCGCAGGTCGTTGCCGGACGCGACGACGTCGGTGCGGTAGACCAGCGCGGCGTCGGCGGCCCCCGTGCGGACCCGGGTCAGCGCGGCGGCCGGGTCGGGCTCGACGGCAACGGGGCGCACGTCGACGGCGGCGGCGGTGAGCGCGGCGCGGCTCACCCGGCCGCACGGCGTGGTCTCGGCGCACAATGCCACCCGCCTGCCGGGAAGGTCGGCGACGCCGGCGATCCCGGTGCTCGACGGGACGGCGATGACGATCGGGTCGCGGGCGACGACACTGGGCGTGCCGCGGGCGTGTGCGGCCGTGACCTGGGTGGTGGCGACCGCGTCCGCGGACACGAACACGTCGACCGGTGCGCCGGCGAGGATGTGCCCGGCGTGGTCGGAGCCGCGGCCGTACTCCACCGCGACCCGGACACCCGGGAACGCCTCCTCGAACTTCGGCACGAGCTGGGTCAGCGTGGCGCGCAATTCGTCGGCGGCGTGCACGACGATGGTCCCGCTCGGCCCGCCGGACCCGACGGGCCCGCCGGCGGCGTGCTGGTGGTCGTGGCCGGCGGAGCTCGCCGCCGCGACAGGTGCCGGCCCGGGATCGGCCGCTGGGCCGGAACACGCCGCCAGGCCGAGACCGACGACAACCGCAGCCACCGCAACGACGGCCACGACGTTCTGGCTGCGCAAGTTCATCGGCGCGGCTCCGCTCGAATGGGTGCTCGGAACCGTCCGGCCCGGGATGCCCGGGCCGGACGGCCTGTTCGTGATCAGTAGGTCTGCCGGATCAGCAGGCGCCGTTGTCCTGCCAGGCGCCCCACTCACCGGTGGTGCCCGGCTCCTCGCCCTGGGTCCACCAGCGCGCGGTGTACTTGCGGCTCTTGTGCGAGACGGTCATGCCCCCGGTGTAGACGGCCGAGGCGCTCCACGCCGCGCCGCAGTTGCCGGTCGGCGGCGGCGGGGTGGTGGTGCCACCGCCACCGGTGCCACCCACGTTGACGTCGACGCAGGCGTAGAACGCCATCGCCGTGTCGTAGATGTTCCAGACGGCGAGGATCTTGTGCCGACCGCTGGGCAGCCCGGTGACGTTGTGGTTGACGATCTGCGGCGGCTGCGCGTTGCCGTTGGTGAACGTCTGGTGCAGGTTGCCGTCCACGTAGTACTGCCAGTTCAGCGTGCGGTGCATGGCGGTGTTGCGCCACGTGAACGTCTGCGAGCTGCTGATGTTCGTGACGCGCCAGCCCTTGTTGTCCTGGTCGAGCACCGTGTAGCTGCTGCCGCCGCTGCAGTTGCGGGAGCCTTTCGGAGCCTCGACGCTCTGCGGCTCGTACTGGATGGAGCCGCAGTTCGCCACGACACCGGTGGCGCACTGGTCCTGACGGCTCGGTGGACTCGTGACCCAGCCGTGAGCGCTGGCCGGCGAGGCCGAGAAGATCACGGTGAGCAGCGGGGCGGTGAGGAGGGCGGCCGCCAGGACCGCCAGTCTTCTTCGGAGGGTCATGTTGCTCCTTCGGCAGACGTGTCATCTGTTGACGACCGGTCCGCCCACCGGCGTCGACCTTCCCATCAGGGAACGTCAATCAGTAAGGTTTGTCAACAGTTAGGACGCCGCCGCGGGTCCGCGATCGCTCTGCCCAGCATGTGACCGTCGCGGTCACAGCTCTACTTGGCGACAGTCAGGCAACCGTTCATGGATGTCCGGCACGGGGGTTTCCGTCCCCAGGGTGAGACGCGCCGGTGCCGGTGTTGCCGGGGCCGAGGATGGGCGCGAGCCGGTCGAGGATGGAGGCCAGTTCCTGACGGGCTGCGTCATCGGTGGCATCGACCTGGGTGCGCAAGCCGGAGAATTGGCGGATCGCCCACTGCGCGAGGGTGGCCAGCCGCGCCAGTTCCTCCCGGTCGGGGCTGTAGCTGGTGCCCGACGTGGCGCGATAGTCGCGTGCGGCCTGCTCGGCTGCGGCGTGCGCGGCTCGGATGATCTCGTTGGCCTGCTGCCGGGACTGCGCCACGACGTGCGCAGCGTTGGTCTGGGCGGCAGCGACGATCTCGTCGACGTACTGCTGGGCCTGGATGCGCTCGGAGATGAGGGCTTCGTCCAGGCCGGCGGGAGCGTTGTCGGGCAGTTGGCCGTGGCGGCGTGCGTACACCTCCCGCTGGAGTCGTTCCACCTCGTTCAGCAAGGTGCTGATCTGCCCGTCGCGGGCGGCGGTCTCCTCGGCCACCCGCTGGAGCAGCGCATTGACCTCCGCGGGGTCGTAGCCCTTGCGGAAGCCGATCTGGCGCAGGCGTACGTTGCGGATCTCATGAGGCGAGAGCGGCCTACGCCGGGCGTTGGGTTCTGAGCTCATGGTCGGGTCACCTCCTCGAAAACCCGCTCCGGCGTCAGTGCGGCACGCAGCGGCGCATAGGTTTTGTCGTCGAACTGTTCCACGTGGACATTGGCCGAGGCGTAGCCCTCGTCGCGCAGCACCTGGCAGGTCCCGGCGACCATCGCCGGTGAACCGCATACGTAGATCTTGCGGTCGTGCCAGGAGCCGTTGCGCAGGGCGGCTTCGACCGCGGTGACCGGCGGTCCGGCGACGAAGTCGTCGGACAGGGCCGTGATGATCTGGACCCAGCGCAGATCGTCGGCGAGTTGGTTGAGGTCGGCCTGGTCGTACAGGTCCCACCGGCTCGCGGCGCCGACCACGAGGGTGACCTTGCGATCGTCCAGCCCGGCGGCCAACTGCTCGATGATGGCCTTCATGGGTGCGAGGCCGGTGCCACCCGCCAGCAACAACAGGTCGGGCCCGGGCCCGGCTGCCACGGTGAGGCGATTGCCGATGGGCGCCCCCAGGCGTAGCACGTCGCCTTCGCGGGACTGATACACCAGCGCAGGGGACAGCTGTCCAGCGGCCACGGCGCGGACATGGAAGTCGATCGTGCCATCCCGGCGGGGAGCATTGGCCGGTGTCATGTACCGCCACACCTTCGGGCGCAGGTGCGACTCCACGGCGAGGGACTGCCCGGCCCGGTAACGGATCTCGCCCTGCGGCCGCACGGTGAGCACAGCGATGTCACCGGCACGCCGTTCGTGGGACACGATCTCGGCATCCCACCAGGCCGGCTCGAACGGTTCGGCCGCCGCTGCGGCTTCGATCATCGCCTTCGACACGATGCCGTACGCCGCGGCCCAGTCCGCGGCCAACTGGTCGGTCCACGCGGGCCCCAGCCCGTGGGCCAAGGTGTGCAGCAGTGCCTGCCCGACAACGGGATAGTGCTGAGGCTGGACCTCGAACCGGCGGTGGTCGCGTCCCAACTGCTCCACGAAGGCGACCAGTGTGTCGGTGTCGTCGACATTGGACACGATGTGCCCGAGTGCGGTCAGCAGCCGATCGCGCTGGGCGCCCATGTAGGCGGGGAACATCGAACGCAGGCTGGGGTCGAGGCTGAACAGGGCGGCATAGAAGTAGGCAGCGGCCTGATCGCCCAGCGTCACGACCTGGGCCCAGCTCATCTTGAGCGCGGCGGTGTCCACTACTGCACGTCCTCCTCCGCACCGGCGACCACCGGCCGATGGACCGAGCGCAGGACGCCGTCTTCGGCCTGCAGGATGTCCATCGCGACGAACACCGAGGACGGATTCGCCTGCTGTGCTTCGGTGTCCAGCTGCCCCAGCAGGGCTGGTTCCTGCGTCATCGTCGAAATGGCCTTTCGTCGAGGGGAACCTGCCCATGGAGATCAGGGCTCTTCGCGGGCAGGCCGGTTTGACCGCCGAGAGCCTATAAGTCGCATATCCGATGGAGCGCCGGGCTTCCTGTGGACGCCGGATGGCCGAGTGCACTCCTCGCGCAACGACAATGTGCGGCTCCGGCGCCACCGCGTCCTCCTGGAGGCGCGCCCGTACCCTCGCGTCAGAGAACGTCGTCGATCGACTCGATGGCACGGAACTTTGCCGGCCCGAGCAACGGAGTGTGCAGATAGCGCCCTCGCCAGAGGACGGCCACGGGGGCCACCGTGGTGAACGACGCGGCGAGATCGCGGGCGCTGGAGATCCGCAGGCCGGCGTTGAGTTCCACCGCAGGTGTCGCCTGGCCCTCGGCAGTTCCTCGGAACCTCACCGTTGCCTCCGCGTCGGACGACGCTGATACGACGAGCAGGGCCGGGTGCCCGACCAGGACCTCCGTGACCACCACCCAGCGTGCCCCCCAGGACCGGCCGTTGCTGACGGCATGCAACATGCCCTCCTCGACGGCCGCCATGTCGGTGATCCGGTGCGGCTTCGCCGCCGCCACGTGGAGCACGAGCGCGCCGGATCGACTGAACTGGATCGAGAAGCTGGTCTCGCCGCTGCCCACGGCCGGCGCGCCGATCCGGCCGAGGAGCGAGCCGTCGACCACTGCGCCGTCGTGCGAGTGGTAGGTGAGAGTAGTCTCTGGGCCTACCTCGCTGTCGAAACCGATACCCAGCTCGGCCAGCGAGGTCTGTCGTCGCCAGCCGCCCTCCTCGATGACTCCGATGTCGCCGATTTGCATGGCCGTGCCCGGCGGCCAGACCGGAAGATGATGTCCGAGGCCGGTTCGGATCTCGTTCGACACCGTTTTGAGCAGGGCTTCGGTGGGCAGTCCGGCCGTCTCGGGTTCGAACAGCACCAGATCGAGGCCGCGGTGTTTGGCGCTGTACAGCGCTACGTCCGCCCGTCGCAGCAACTCCTGTACGTCCGCCGTATCACCGTTCACCGCGATGCCGGCCGCGGCGATGACGCTGCAGGTCCCGCCTTCGATCTGCACCGGACGGTCGAGCACCGCCAGCAACTCCCGTGCTCGCTGCACCGCCGCAACGGGCGGCACACCGGTCATCAGGACCGCGAACTCGTCCCCGCCGACCCGCATGACCCACTCCACGTCCGAGATCGACGCGGAGAGCCGCTGTGCGATGTCGCGCAGCACCTTGTCCCCGTTGTCGTGACCCAGTTGGTCGTTCACGAAACGGAAGCCGTTGAGGTCCAGCAGCATGACGGCCGCACGCCCGGGGCCGGAGGTGGCCAGCGCGGCGGCGCCGTGCTCCAGGAGCCAGGTGCGGTTGCGCAGTCCGGTGAGCGCGTCGAGGTGCTCGGGCGAGATCACGTCGGGGCCCAGCAGCGCCATCCATGCGAGCAGCGGTGACCGGTCCGCGCCGACATGCAGTGTGGCCGGTCGCAATGCCGCCCACGCGGCGCCGGATGCCGTGCCGGCGACGGCCGTGTGCAGGGCGTCGGAGACGACGACCGCGAGGTCGGCGGCGCTCGCGCCGCGCAGCGCCTGCCGGATCTCGGGCGCGTCGAGGACTGTCCGGTCGGCGAACAGGGCATCGTCCGTCAGGTACATCGCCGCGTGCAGTTGCAGCCGGCCCCCCGGCTGCGCGTTGTGGTTCGCCGCGGCGAGTCCGCTGGCGAGCGCGGTGAGCAACCCTGCGGCGCCGCCGGCGGTCGTGCGAAGCGTCAGGTCGCGCCCCTGGTCGCCGGTGATCCGCTCGATGTCGTACTCGCTCACGATCCGCTCGACGAAGGTGCGTTGCAGGCGTGCCTCCAGCTGCGTACGGTGATCGTCCTGCGCGATCCGCAGGTCCATCACCACGACGCGGGCGGAACCGGCGTCGGGTTCGTCCGGACCGGGCCGTTCGTCGCCGGGTGCGGAGGTGTCACCCGGCGTTCGCGACCGTACGATGGTCATCGATCCGGCCCCGGACGACTGGAACCTCGGTTTCGACTGGATGCCGGCTCGGGCCATTTCACGGTAGACGTATTCGTAGACGTCGCGGATGGTGATGACGCCATCGCCGTCGGCGTCCGCATCGCCCGTGGAGAGGCCCTTGACGACCGCCGCGGTGAAGGCTGACATCCCCGGTCTGCCGTCCTCGCCGACCGTCTCCCAGGCGTACTGCGTGCCCTGCGTCGCGGTGAGGATGGCTCGTCTGACATCCGACGCGAGGGCGCTTCTGCCGTCCGGGGCCGCGTCGCGCTTGTCCGTCATCGAGCCGCTGAAGCAGGTGTCGATGAGCACCACCTGCTGCCGTGCCCGGGAGTGGTCGAGCAGGTCCATGATCCATTGCGCGTCGATGGCGGTCGCCAGCAGCCTACTGCGATGGGTGTCGGTCGCTGCGAGGTACAGGCGATCTCGCGGATCCAGCATCCCGTGACCGGTGACATACACCAGGACCTGGTCGTCGGGCCCGCAGCCGGTGAGGACGTCGTCGAGGGTCCGCCTGATCGTCCGTTCGTCGCTGTCGTGGAGGACGGTGACGTCGTAGTTGCCGATGGACGGGCTTCGCAGCACCTCGGCGATGGCGGCGACATCGGCGGCCGCGCCAGGCAGCGGCGGCAGCCCCGGGTCGGCGTACGTGGACGTGCCGATGACGACGGCGAACCGGCGGCCGGTGGAGACCGGCCGCAGCGGGAGTTGCTGTCCGGCGCCGACGCCGGCCCAGCGGTCGCGGGCGGTCTGCCCGGTCCAGGAGGCGGCGATCCGCGACACCGACCGTTCAACGTGGTCGATGAGCGGGATGACGAACGGCACCCCGCCGGGGGCCAGGCCGTGACTCATGGAGCGCACCGTGTCGACGTACTGTCCGGGGTCGATGCGCGAATCGGCAGGATCGTCGAGGGTCGTTTCGAGCTCGATCTCGAATCGGTCGAGCGACTCCCAGGACGTCGCCGACACCAGCACCCGGATGCTCGACGTCGGTCCTGACCGGCGGATCTCCTCCACGAGCGGGAGGAGATCCGGGACGTCGTTCACGACCAGCACCGTGCTCGGCCCGCTCGGCAGCCGCCGGGCCTGCATGGCCCGCCGCACCCGGGCGATCAGGTCGGCGTCGGGCCGGGGAGCGTACTGCGCGACGTGCGGCAGCCCGGCGAGGTCGCCCAGGGGGTCGGCCGGGCCGACGATGAAGAACTCGAGCTGGTCGGGGCTCCGGCGTTGGGCGAGCGACAGGACCAGCGACAACAGGATGGTGCTCTTGCCCGAGTAGGTCCGGCCGACGACCGCGACATTGCCGGCGTCGAGGTCGACCGCGAACGGCTCGTGGTCTCTGTGGCTTGCCTCGTCGATGCCGCCGGCGACGCCGAGTGCCCGGCCGTCGGCCGGCAGCCGGGCGAGGAGCTCGTCCAGGGTCGGTCGATTGGCACGTGCCGGCACCCAGATCGGCGCCTGCCGGTCCGGATGGCGCGCGACCACCCGATCGATCAGCATGTCGGCGACCGTCCGGCGTTCGTCGTACGCCACGGCCGTTGTCGCGGGCAGCATCTGCACTGGCATTGGGCGCTCGCGCGTCTCGATGAGTACGTCGGCCAACGGTGGCGGGTTGTCGAGCGTTACCGCGAGCGTGGTGACTTCTTCGTCCGAGTCGTCGGCGGCGTGGGAGTGCAGGCTCGCCGCCTTGACGGCGTCGCTGCCGATGGCGAGCGTGACGCACTTCGGCTTCGGTGCAGGGCTACCGGCGCGATCGCGGATCGCCCGGTGCAGGCGGCGCCGGTCCTCCAGCCGGCTCAGGTCCGTGACGGCCGCGACGACGTGGGGCAGCACATGCAGGTCGTCGAATACCCGGTCACCTGTAGTGTCGAGCAGGACCAGGTTGACCTCGCTGGGGCGGTACGTGCAGGCGAACGCGAGCGCGATACTGCGGAGCATGTCCGCCCGGGCGTGCTTGGTGGAGCCCGCCACCGTCCCCACAAGCTGGTCGGTGACCAGCGCCAGGTACAGGGGCCTGCCTTCATGGATGCCGACTGGCACTGCCATCATCTGTGGTTGCGCGAGGGATTGGTCCAGCAAGAGGTGCAGCGGAACCGGCCGGTCCGTCTCTGCCGTCGAAGCGTCCACCGGTTCGACCCGGGCCAGCAGCCGCAGCAGCGGTGCCGCGGCGTCGTCCGCGAGGTCGAGCAGCGCCACCCGGATCGGTGCGACGTCCGCGCCGGGCAGCAGCGCCAGCTCGCCGAGCAGCGGCAGCACGCCGGTGTCGCCGGCGCGCAGGCGGGTGAGGGCGGCCTCGATCTCGTCGGCGACCCGGAGCGCGGGGTCCGGTTGTGCGGCCAGGCGACCGCGCATCGCCACGAACCAGTCCGGCGACAGTTGCACGGGGGCCGACGTCCCGTCGCCGGCCTCGTCGAGCCACCGGGACGCCGCGGGCGGGTCGATGATGCTCAGCGCGGTCAGCTGCTGGGCGTGCAGGAGCAGCGGCTGCCCGCCCCACACGCCGGGGCGGTCGCAGTACCGCTCCAGCAGCAGCGCCACCTGGACGGCGCGCTCCACCCCGTACCGGGTGCCCAGGCTCACCAGCAGGTGGCGGCGCAGGTCCGGCTCGATCTCGTACAGGTCGCCGCCGAGTTCACGGAACAGCGGCGAGCCCAGCAGGTCCGCCTCGACCGTCCACGGCAGCTCGTCCGGCGGGTCGAGGAAGAAGTTGATGCGCAGGAGGTTGAGCAGCGTCGGGTCGACGGCGACCGGCACCGCGGCGTGGCAGGCGAGGTCGAGCGCGCCGGGCGGCAGGGCCGAGCGGGCCTCGGCAAGGCGGGCGGCCGCGGCCGACGCGGCGGCGAGCGCGGTCACAGCGGGCGTTCCAACGTCGCCGGCCGGCCGCGGAGGACGTCGACGGCGGCGTACATGCCGTCCCGGTCGAGCGGGAACATGGGCACGTGCCGGGCCAGCTGGCCGGCCGTCGTGCCGGCCCAGCGTCCGCGGGCGAGCGGGTTCAGCCACGCGAGGTGGGCCCGGCGGGCGGCGACGGCGAGCGCGAAGGCGACCGCGTCGTACAGGCGGGTGATGGCGAACGAGCCGCGCATCGCACCGGCGTCGCTGATGACGACGACGGCCGAACCGGGGGTCGTGTCGGCCAGGAGCGCCGGCACTGGCCGCGGACCGGTGAGGTCGGGGTTGCTGTACACGCGGCCGCCGGGCAGCGGCGCGATGCGGTCCAGCACCGGGTCGAGCTCGGCGCCGAGCGGATCGGGCAGGTCGGCCAGCGGGCTGCGGTCGGGGCTGCGGCCGGGGGAGTTGTGGAAGTAGGCGACGGTGATCTCGTCGAGGCGGGCGGCGCGCACGATCGCCTGCAGGACGTGCTCGACGAGGCCGTGGAACGGGGTCATGGACCCGTTGAGGTCGACGAGCAGCAGCAGCCGGGCGGCGTTGATGCGGCGCGGGGCGAGCACGGGCGGCATGGCCACGCCGGTCGACGCGTAGCGCACGACGGTGGCGTCGACGTCGAGCTCCGCCGGCGGACCCTGGCGGACCGGCAGCCGCAGCCGGCGCCACACCTGGGCGACCTCCCGCTGCGACAGCGGGTACTGCGGCTGCAGCATCAGGAACGGCGCGGACCGGCCGGAGCGTGGCGGGCCGGGTCCGTCGCCGAGGCGGGCGGGTGCGGCGATGGTCAGCGCTTCCGGCACCTCGGCGTCGGCGGCGGGTGCGGGCATCTCGGGTGCGGGGCCGGGCGCGGGGGAGGCGACGGGCGGCCGGTCCGGCAGCGGTGCGGTGCCACCCTCCACCGGCCAGTCAGGCACATCCACGAGGTGCAGGGTCGACACGATGAGTTCGGCGTCGCGGCGGGACTTGGCCCACAGCGTGACGCACAGCGCGCGCAGCTCGTCGGGGGAGCCGAGACCGTGACCGGTGCTGAGCACGGTGCGCAGCGCCGCGCAGTCGTCCACGCCGATCGGCAGCCCACGGCGGCGCAACCGGATCACGAGGTCGTGGAGGAACGCCGGCATCGGCGGGCTCATGGTGTGCTCAACCGCTTGCGGGCCCGGTCCTGGTCGGCGCGCTGCTTCACCAGCGCGCCGATCTTCGGCAGCGTGGTGAGGCTCTGCGGGTCGACGTCGTCGCTCTGCAGGCAGCGGGCCCAGTCCAGCAGCTCGCTGAGGCCCGGTTTGCGGGCCAGGTCGACGCCGCGCAGGCGCTGCAGGACGCCGATGGCGCCGCCGCGCAGGGCGGCGTCGGCGATGCCGTGCATGTCGAGGATCGCGTCGAGGTCGTCTGGGTGCTCCGGGAACTCGACGTAGTGGAACGCGCATCGGCGCAGGAACGCGCCCGGCAGCTGCTTCTCCTCGTTGTTCGTCACGATGATGATCGGCCGCAGGTCGGGGCGGTCCGGCGGCACCTCGTACCGCAGGCCGGGGACCTCGTCGATGTCGAAGCGCAGCTCGTCGAGCTCCCGCAGCAGGTCATTGGGGAAGTCGAGGTCGGCCTTGTCGATCTCGTCGATGAGGACCACCGACCGGCGGCCGTGACGGGCCCGGGCGATGGCCCTGCCGAGCGGGCCGAGCCGGACGTAGCTGCGGTCGTCGGGCAGCGTCTTGGTCCACGGCCGGTGCAGCTGGGCGTCGGACAGGCGGCGCACCGCGTCGAACGTGTACAGCAGATCCCGGCCGCGGCTGGTGGACTTGATGTGCGCCTGTTCCAGCGGCAGCCCGAGCCGGTACGCGACGGCGTGCGCGAGGCGGGTCTTGCCGACGCCGGGGTCGCCCTGGACGAGCAGCGGCCGGCCGAGGGTGATCGCGACGTTGACCGCGTCGCACAGGTCGGCGGTGAGCAGGTACGGCTCGGCCGGCACGGTCCGCAGCCGCGGCCTGCCGAGCGTGCCGGGCGCCGCCTCGACGTCCTCGATCGGCCGCTGTGCCGGCACGTCATCGTCCAGGTCCAGTCGCATCGACGTGTCGACGCCCCGGCTGACGTTCACGTCATGCCTCCTTCACCAATTCGCCCTGCAACCATGCGCTGAACTGTGCGGGGTCCTCACATCTGCGGGCCGCGTTGATGCTGCTGCGCAGCGCCCCGTACGTGAGCGGGATGCTGAACCCGTCGCGCAACTCGGCGCGTTTCTGCACGTAGCCGCTCCAGGGACGGGCCAGATCGGCCGGCCAGCCGAGGCCGGCGAGCACGTCACGGGCCCACTTCGCCACGTCGAGCCGGGTGAACACGGGCCGGCCCAGATCGAAGACCCCGCACGGCGGGGGAGCATCGGTCGCGGTGACGAACAGCAGCACGAACCAGCGTTCGATCGGTCCGCAGCCGTCCCGGACACCCTGCCAGAAGCCGTCGACGGCGGCGGGCGTCGCGTCGTTGACGAGGACCTGGCAGACGATGCCGGTCTCGTCCAGCTCCGGCAGGTGCTGCAGGATCTGCTTCACCTTGTGGTCCGGGTCCGCGATGACGGCGCCGAGGCTGACGTCGTCCTTCTCCTCGAGATCGCCGAGGCAGTGCGGCAGCCACGCGCACAGCCGCTTCGCCGCCGCGTTCTCCTCGGCGGTCACCCACATGCCGAGCAGCCCGGCCTGCTGGTTGTCGAGCAGGTCGTGGATCGCGTTCTTCGCGTGGTCGAGGTCGAAGTAGGCGTCGTTCTGGTGGCGCACCTTCGCCGGCACGGCCCGCGCCGCCGCAAGCCCGAGCCCGTACGCCTCAGCGTAGGCCGCGACCTGCCGGTTCCCCGGCCGGCAGTCGATCAGCCGGCGGGTCAGCAGGTCGTCCCACCCCTCGGCCACGGCCTGCTCGACCAGCCGGAACGCGGTGTCGTGCAGCGGCCCGTCGCCGGCGATCACGGCCAGGTTCCGGTCGAGCTCGATGCGGACGAAGACGGCGAGCTGCTGGTTGCTCGGGTAGGCGCTCGTGAGGGCGTTGATCAGCAGGCGCATGCGGGTGCCGTCCACGGTGCCCGCCCTCAGAAGACCGTGAGACCCGGTGGCAGCGCCTGCCGGATCGCGGTGATCGGGACGGCGCGGTTGTGCGTCGGCAGGTGCCCGCGGCGCTTGTCCGGGTCGCCGCCCTGGTGCATCGCGACCACCGCGAGGGAGATGTCGAACACGGGGGCACCCGACGAGCCGTGCGCGGTGTTGACCATGTGCCGCAGCCGGGTGCCGTTGCCGTTGTAGTCGATGGTGTGCCCGAACGCCATGCTCAGCGGCTCGCCGTCGAGGTGCTGCAGCATCACCAGGTCGTCGTAGGCGGCGAGCGCGTCCTGCCGCACCGCCCGCAGCCAGCCGCCCGGTGTCCCGGCGGTGCGCAGGACGGCGAAGTCCAGCTCGCCGGCGGCGGGCAGGCGGTCGCCGGGATCCTCCAGCGTGTCCACCGGGCTCGGCGGCGCGGCGGCCGCGAGCCAGTCGTCGTGCAGCGGGAACGTCGCTCCCGCGTCGTCGCGGCGATGGTTGAACTGCAACCGGATCGCCGACGGTGTGGTCCCGTCCAGGACGTGGTGCGCGGTCAGGCACAGGTCCGGGCCGATGAGGAACCCGGTGCCGAGCGGGCGCAGACCGGCGGGCGTTTCGGCCGCGACCCGGCACACCAGGCCCTGCGCCGCCGCGAGCCGGGCGCGCCAGGTGTCGGGGTCGAGCTCCGGCGCGCGTGGGCGGACGGTCCGCTCGAAGACGTCGGCGGTCTCCGGCGGCAGGGCGACGTCCGCCCGCCACCCGGTGTCCGCGGCCCACGCCCGCACCCGCGGGTTGCCGGGGCGGTCGGCGAGGACCGCGTCGATGAGGTCCGGCAACCAGCCCTCGGACTCGCCGGCGGTGATCACGGCGAAGACGACCTCGCTCATGCCGACGTTGCCGACCAGGTCGGACAGCCGCCGGTCCAGGTCGAACCGCAGCACCTGCTCCAACCCGGCCCGGGCCGGATACGCGTGCAGCAGCGCCTCGGCGAGCTTCCGCAGCTGCCGGCCGCTCAACGCACGAGAGATGCCGCACCACCTTCGATCGAGCACCGCAACGACTGTCACTGTACGACAACGCACCGTGCCGCAACTCCTCCGCTCCGCCCACCCGGAGGTTCGGTCGAACGGCCAGGGTGGCGCAGTGGCAGGCTGGCGATAATGTCGCGATGACGTCGATGCGGCACGCGCGGGAACGGATCACGGTCACCGATCAGCAGCTGGCCGGCTGGACCGGCAGCAGGTCACGCACGGAGCTGTTGTTGTCCGGCGCCTGCCCCGCGTGCCATGAGCCGACGTTCATGAACCTGCCGCTGACCAGCACCTCGCTGGAGAGCGCACCCGGCCTGCCCGCCCCGACGACGCTGACCGCCTCCGTGCCGTGCGCCTGCCACGGCGAGCACCCGGACCGGCCGGAGGGCGTCGCGGAAGGCTGCGGTCGTACCTGGACGATCACCGCGACGTTCGTCTCCGGCACCCAGGTCGATGTCGGCGCCGCGAACGACCCCTACCTGACCGAGGCGGCCGAGGCGCTGCGAATGGAAACGGCCGGCCGGCTGCAGTCGGTCCGCACCGCCGCGGACCGGTGGACAGCCGCCGTGGTCACCCTCATCGGGCTGGTCGGCATCGTCCTACCGGCCCTGGGCCGCGACGACATCCGCTCGCTCGCGCCGTGGGCCCAGGCCCTCGTCGGCGCGTCACTGCTGGCCGCGCTCGCCGCCGCCGCGGTCGCCGTCGTCAACGGGTACTCGGCCGCCCACGGCCTGCCGGTCACCCGTCCGGTCGCAGACGACGAAGACCTCCGCGAGTGGTACGTCGCCCACCGCTCACGCGCATCGGCCGCCGCCGGACGCCTGCGCCGGGCGATCGTCGCCGCGGGTGTCACCATCGCCGCCCTGGCAGCGGCCGTGGGTGCGACGACATTCGCCCCGGCCGCTCCACCGGAGTCGACCCCGGTGCAGGTCACCCGCCCGGACGGGGCCACCGTGTGCGGCGTCCTGCTGTCCTCCACAGCCGATCAGGCGCTGCGGATCCGGCGCGCCGGCAGCGGCGACATCGAAACCCTGCCGACGTCCGACCTCGTCCGCCTGAAGCCGGTCAAGACCTGCTGACGCCCCGTTGGGCGCGTCGATTGGCAGGTCCAGCCCGGTCGCAGCGCTGTCGGTCCGGCAGGGTCATGCCGTCGTGAAGGCGCTGGTGGGCAGCAGGCTGGCGCAGCGACTCTCCGGCGGACTCCCGGACGGCTCGGAGCAGTGCCGCAGGATGGTGGGCACAGGGAGCTTGCGTGGGCCGGACCGTGCGGCGATGACCAGCACCGCCACGATGACCGCCGCGATGACCGCCAGGACAACGCCGGCGATGAGCCATCGCGCCGCCGATCGTCGCGCATTGACGGCCATGCGTACAAACTAGCGCGCCTTCTGCGTGTCAAGCGAACGAGCAGCCTGGCGGCTGCGACGGTCTTGACTTTTGTGTCGTGCTGATTAACGCTATATATCAAGTCAGATCTGAATATCTATTCACGTCGCGCGCGTGGCACTGAAGTCCGATGGCCGTCCCGGGGGACACCCTCCCTGGGATTCGAGGAGGATCTGTTGCGAATACTTCCTGGTCCGACCGCAGGGCGCGGCACGCGCCGGCACGCAGTGCGCACCATGACGGCAGCCTTGCTGGCGGGAATCATGATCGCGACCAACGGCGCATCCGCGTTCGCCGGCGACTCTGCCAGCCAGTCCGGCGGCGAGGGCGGCAAGCCCCGCGTCATCCTCATGCACGACCCGGAGCTCGACGACCAGAACACGCTCGTGCGCTATCTGATGTACAGCAACGAGTTCGACACCGAGGGGCTCGTCTACTCCAGCAGCGGCGTGCACTGGGCCGGCGACGGCAAGGGCACGCTGTGGTACGTGGCGGGCCGCGAGTACACCCGGTTCGGGCTGAACATCTGCCCGTGCACGTCGTGGCGCTGGAAGCAGGGCGAGCGGTTCATCGACGACGCGGTCGACATCTACGCACAGGTCTACCCCAACCTGCGCAAGCACGCCGGCGGCTACCCCTCGCCGAAGGAGCTGCAGTCGAAGATCTACACCGGGAACATCGAGTTCGACGGTGACATCTCCAAGGACTCGCCGGGCTCGGACCTGGTCAAGAAGAGCCTGCTCGACAACCGTCCCGGCCCCGTGTACCTGCTCACCGGCGCCGGCCAGAGCACGATCGCCAGGGCGCTGAAGTCCATCAAGGACCAGTACGAGAACACGCCGCAGTGGGCGCAGATCTCCAAGAAGGTGTCGCAGAAGGCCATCATCCAGTCGTTCGGCGACCAGGACGGCACCTACGCCAGCTACATCGGCAAGAACTGGCCCGACATCGAATTCCGTCAGATGTCAACCAGCATCTGGGGCTACGGTGCCCGCAACGCCGTGCTTCCCCAGGACGCGAAGTACCTGTCCGCCGAATGGACGAAGGCGAATGTGTCCGACGTCGGGCCGTTCGGCGAGTTCTACCGGGTCTGGGGCGATGGCAAGCAGATGGTCCCCGGTGACATCTTCGACCACTTCGGCTTCTCCGGGCTCACCACCGCACAGCTCAAGGCGATGGGGTACGTCGTCTGGACACCCCCGCAGGCAAAGGGCTCCTGGATCTCCGAGGGCGACACCTCGATCTTCATGAACCTCGTCGACAACGGCCTGCGTGGATACGTCGATGCCAGCTACGGCGGCTGGGGCGGGCGCAAGGGGACCGACACCGATCCCAACGGCGTCTCGTCGAGCAACTACGCCGCCAGCCGCTGGTTCGGCACGGCGCAGCAGGACTTCGCCGCCAGGTTGCAGTGGACCGTGGCCTCGCGCTATTCGGAGGCCAACCACGAGCCGACGGCCAAGGTCGCCGGCCAGGTGGACCGCACCGTCTCGCCCGGCCAGACGATCACGCTCACCGGCCTCACCGGCGACCCGGACCGGGACCAGGTGACCAGCAGCTGGTGGCAGTACAGGGACGCGGACACCTACCCGGGAACCGTCACGATCAACCAGGTCCCCGGCGGACAGCAGCAGAACGTCGTGAAGATCCGTGTCCCGGACGATGCCGCACCCGGTCAGACGATCCACCTCATCCTCCAGGTGACGGACAACGGATCGCCGGCGCTGACCTCGTACCAGCGCGTCGTGCTCACCGTCAGCAACTGACCCACCAGCGATCCCGCTACCCGTAAGGACTCGACAGCGGCCTGGCACGACGGCCCGGAAGGTTGCGCCTCATTCGCAACCGGCCGTCGTGCCAGGCCGCCCCGGGATGGACGACGGACACGTCGAGGCCGGCGAGGAACCGCATGCTTCGCCGGTACTTCGAACGCGTGCTCAGACCGCTCGGACTTCGGCGAGCCGCCGGACTGAGTACTCGTCGTCCCAGCAGACAGCGGCCTCCCACGCGGCCGACGCTTGCGCGGCGATGTCGTGCGCACCGTCGTCGAGGCCGCCGGCGTTGCCGGGCAGCACGAGGTCGAGGTCGGGGACGTCGACGTGCGCCTCGTCCCAGTCGATCAGCCCGACGTGGTTCGCGGTCATGCGGACGTTGCCAGGATTGTTGGGGTTGCCGTGCACGACGCAGGTCTGACGTCCGGCGAGCCGCGCCCACGCTGCCCGGCATCGAGCAACGCCCTCAGCGGGCATCGCACCGAGGTCGATCCTCGTCCCGGTCTCGGCGTGCAGGAGGTCGGTCGACGACCGCCAACCTGGGCGCTGCGGCCAGCCCCGCGTCAACCTATGCAGCTCGCGGAGCGCGCCGGCCACGCGACGCCAGTCGGCCGGCGTCTCGGGCGGTCCGCCCTCCAGGTAGGTCATCACCACCAGACCATCGGCGAACAGCCGGCCGTCCATGGCCGGGATCGGCACCGGCACGGTCAGACCGTTACGGTCGAGGTGTTGGAGAAGCCCGGTCTCCCACGCGAGATCAGCGTCGCTCCTGGTGCCGAGACGACCGACCGCGAGGCGCCCGTCGACGCGCACGCTCCAAACGTCGTTGGCGACTCCGCCGGCGAGCGGCTCGATGCGAGCGACGTCTTCACCCCACTGCCCGAGTGTCTCCCACCCCATCCGCCACACCTTACGGGCCAGGCCCGCGTTACGCCGCACGCACCACAGGGGCTGGGTCACTGGTACGTGAGCAGCTCCTGCAGTTCCGGAAGCCGGCCGAACAGGACGGGGAGGCCGCGCACGCCGTTGCGCGCGGACTCGTGCGACAGCGCCAGGTCAGGGCCGGTGCTCGCCTCGACACCGGCGAGGCAGCGCAGGATGTTCCACCTCGTGTGCCCCAGCCAGCCGCCGATCATGAACACGAACCAACTCGGACCCCAGGGCGGCAGCGCTCCGCCCGCTGCGACGTAGCCGTCGAGGACCGAGCGGAAGATGGCGGGCTCGATGTCGTCGAAGCCAGGTCCCTTCGCGAGGCTCAGCGCGGTCGAGCCGAGTTCACCGGACACGTCGAGCATCCCTGAGAGCTCCCAGTCGAGCACCACCGGCCGGCCCTCTCGAGCGAGCAGGTTCCACGGCTGGATGTCCCGGTGGGTCAGCACGGCGGGGCCCGGTCGCTCGCAGGTGTCGACGAACTGGGCGATCGCGAGGAACGTCCCGACCTGGGAGGTGAGCTCGCCGGCCCACGGCTGTCCGGTCGCCACTGCCCGCTCGGCGAGCTCGGGCCAGTCCCACGGCGTCGGCTCCTCGGCCGAGACGTCGGTCCACGCGACGTCGAGCGCGTGGATGCGAGCGAGGATCTCACCGATCTCGAACGCGTACTCCTCCGACACCGGTGCTTCGGGCACCTTCTCGCCCTCGACCCACCGGTGGACGAGCGTGTCGTGACTCGCCGAGATCGGCTCCGGCATCGGGATGCCGGCGGCGAAGGCCGCCCGCTCGAACCTGAACACGTGCTCGAGGTGGTACGTCGAGCGGCGGTCGAGGAGGTTCAACTCCTTCACCGCGAACGACCCTTGGTCGGTGTCGAGCCGGTACATCCGGTTGGCGAACCCGCCGTGGACACGGACCATCGGACCGAGCGGCGCGCCGAGATGTGCGAGGTCCACCCCGCGCAGTCTAGGGCTGGCAGTTCGTCGATACACCCGCATTACCCGGGATGCGTGCTGATGGAGCGGGTGGGCGGTTACCGGTAGCTGTCGGTGTAGTAGCGGCCGACCTGGTCGCGGTAGCCGGGCTGGGCGAAGGTGTCCGGGTCGTACGCGGGGGAGTCCTTCACCTGCTGCCGCGTCCGGTCGACGTGGACGGTGCGCTCACGGTGGTCGACGTGGTCCACGGTTCCGGCCGGGAGCAGCACTTTCCGGCCGAAGATCCACGGGCCGGTGTCCACCACCAGGTGGGCGGTGCCGGTGTCGTGGTTCGCCTCGTCGACGGTGCCGATCCGCCCGTCGGTCGCCTCGACGTGGTAGCCGGTGAGGTCGACGTCGGTGCGGCCGTCGGGGGCGGGCGCCGGCGCGGCGGTGTCCACGCCGAGGTCGTCGTCGGGGACGCCGCTGTAGCCGCCGGCGAGTGCCGCCGGGTCACGCCAGGTCCAGGGTTCGAACATGTCCACGGGTTACCCCGCCGGCGGCTGCTCATGCAGACAGGCCGGCAGTCCTGGACTGGACCGCGTCGATGAGGTCACTGGAACCACCACCGCGGCCGCGCCCACTTCGAGCAGCCGTCCGTGACCGGTGCAACTGCCGGCGACCGCAATGACCGACCCGCACCAACGGCACGGCATCGCTACTCCGGCTCGACCCCACCGGCGCGGAGGATCGTCCGGACTCGATCGCGGGAGTAGCCAGACCGCCGGATGATGTCGACCTGCGGGGCGCCGGCACGGGCTTCCGCGACGATCGCCGCGTGGAGCGCGGCCCGCGCATCCATGCGAGCCTTCCGTGCTGCCTCGATGCGCTGCGCGGCCTGCTCCTTAACCCTGGTCAGCGCCGTATCCGCTGCCCGGAATGCCTTTGCCGCGTCATCGAGTTGGCCCATAAGTCAAGGCTTGCACGGCACCTCACGCGCCTTGAGAAGCGGGCGTGAAAAGGCCTAGTATCTGTTGTTGATTAGGCCTTGTGATATCAGGCTGCAAGGCGTTCAGCCGTTGTCGTGTATGAGTACAAGGAGGTCCGATACCAGCGCATTCCACCCCGCGTGGTGTTCGCCCGAAGCATGCAGTGTCGCCGACCCGAGACTTGAGCCGTACCACCGTTCGGAGCCGGTGATCCTGCCGACCGACGACCCGGACGTCTCGCTTTACCTCTACCGCGAGGCGTTCGGCGACTGCTCGGCGGAATTCCTCGTGATGGCGAAGCTTGACGTCACCGACGAGGCGCCGTGGTATCTGACCGAGCCACAGGGCGGCCGGGAGATCAGCATGCTCAAAGATGAGGTGGAGAGCACCACGAAGGCGATGGCCTCATTGTTCTGATGCGCAGCCGGCAGGAGGCAGGGGCGTTCGACTACGGCCGGACGCCTCTTTGTCATACAGGCCAGCACGGTTGGATCGATCTGCGCATCCGGTCCTGCAGATCCCGGACTGCTCGAGGTCGGCGGCCGCTGGCCCTTCGACAGGGCGGACAGTTGCCCGAACACCCGGTGTGTGCCCAGGTGTCGCCGGTGCCGGACGGGAATGAGCCAGACGATGAACCCGAGCCGCCGCAGGACGTTGAGCCGGTTGCGGCAGGTGCGGGCGGCGGTGAACAGCACTCTGGTGATCTGTTCGGTGGTGAGGGTGCGGTGCTCGTCGAGCAGGTGGGCGAGGGCGCGGCGACGCCCAGCCGAGGGGCGCGCGCGGGTTGAGGGAGGGCTTTGAGCGTCGTACCCCCGGTCGGGAGATGTCCCCCTGAAGGACATGTCGGGTTTTGCCGGCGTCGTCGGTCATGGGCTCCTACCTGCGCTGTTGGCGTCGGTTGGGTGGCTGTGGCGGTGGATCCGCCCGCCTAGGGGTTCGCCCGGGGATCCGCCCGGGGCTGCGCCCGGGTCTGGGCCGATGTGCTGGCGGGCTCCCCGGGCAGTGCGTCGTCACGTCCGGCGTCGTGAACGCCGTGCCGGTCAGGAACCCCCACAGCAGGTCCAGCGACGCGGCGACCAGCTTCGCCAGCCCTCGATCGCCGCCGAGCGCAGCGGCTGATTGGACTTCTCCACCTCCGCCGGGTCACCGCCGGAACCCGCTGATGGTGAGGGACAGCGTCGCGCGGGAGGGCGGTGCCGTGCCCGGCCCGTCCTCCCGCCCGTACATGGCCTTGGTTGGGCGGCCAACCATCGCGGCCAGCGTCCGGCCCAGAGCCCGGCACTGCGGGAACGACCGGTCGTACCAGGCGTTGCCATGCGGGACGGCGCCGTGCCGTCGGTTCCGCCGTACGGTACGTCCGTACCGGGTCGGTCGGCGGGCCGCCGGTACGGCGACGACGGCAGCACCGGAACGGGTACGGGATCCGCCATCGACCCGACAGACCGCGGGGAGACCTGCCGGTAGCGGCGTCCGCCACGCTCGTGACCAGCCAGGACGTGCGGCGATCCCGTACCGGCCGTAACCGCCGTACCCGGGTCGGGACGGACCGATCCCGGCGGAGCGGCGCAGGGTACGGGCACGCCGCGGTCCGCGTTCCCGTCCCGTACCGAGGTCCCGGGACACGCGAGCTCGCGCCGTACGCGGTCGGCGTCCCCATCGTCCAGCCGTTCCCGTTCCGTCCAGCGCCGGACCGAACAGGAACGGGAACGGGTCCACCTCGCGGCGGAACGGGAGCGGGAACGGCCGTACCGGAACTCCGCCGTTCCCGGAACGAGGTCGCCCGTTCCCGTTCCACGGTCACCACAGCCGGCGACGCGGTTGGGCAACGACCGACACGTTGCCCAACCGGTTGCCCAACGCCACCGACCGCCCCGCCAACGGGTTGCCCAACGCGTTGGGTCGGCGTTGGGCAACCGGGTTCATGGTTGCCCGCGGTTGGACCGGTACCGGCCGCGGCACCGACCAACAGGGCCTTGGTTGGGTCATGCATACATGTGAACGCCACTCCACCGCCGCGGGAACCGCGGGCCTCGCGGCTCAGCAGCCGCAGCCGCCGGACGCCGCAGCGCCCAGCCCTCACTCCGACGTCGGCGATCGACGCCACCCCCGGTGCCCATCAGCCGTCAACCGCCGCCGGAGCTGAACCGGCACAACCGCCGCGTCCTGTTGTCGATCGGAAGGAACCAGCTATCGCCCCGGCCCGCCGTGGCAACCGGTACCCGTCATCATGCAGCGGCCCGCACCCGGCGGTAACGGCACGGTGGGCAACGCTGCAGACAAGGAAGCCGGCGCCCCCGGGCGAAATGCCCGGGGGCGGTCGTCCCCGGGGAACGACACCCGGGGACCCCGGACCGGCTTGGTACCGGGTACCCCGGACGCAATACCGCCCGCCGAACGTCCTGTACGTCAGGGAACGATCCTCACGCGCGCGAGCCGGACGGATCACGCGGCGCCGCGCTGCCCCGACACCCGACGTACCCCGCTGTCACGGCCATCGCCACGCCCCCGGGCCGGGTTCACAGCGTGAACACGACCGTCGAGATGCTGCGTGCGCCGATGCTGACGGTGACCTGGGCGCCGTTCACGGTCGTCGGCTGGGTGACCGCGTTCCAGTTCGCCTCCATCGACTTGTGCACCGTGCCGTGGGCCGCCGGCGGCGGTCCTGGACCACCCGGTGTGACGGCGCACGCAATGGGTAGTCGCGCACCTGCGGCGTCTCGGGTGGACGGGTGCCGCCGGCGGCGCGAGGACCAACTGACGAGGGTGGTGTGACGATGGGGTTGCACAGGCCACATCCACCACGGCGGCCGCGGGGCGCGGACAGCAACCCGTTCGTGACGCTGGCCAACCCGGCGCTGGCCCAGGAGGTGACCAGTCCCCGCGACGCGTTGGCCGAGGATCCGCTGCCCGCCGACACCGCGTGGCAGCTCGTGCACGACGAGCTGATGCTCGACGGCAACGCCCGGCTGAACCTCGCCACGTTCGTGACGACCTGGATGGAGCCGCAGGCGGCCCGCCTGATGGCCGAGTGCGTCGACAAGAACATGGTCGACAAGGACGAGTACCCGCAGACCGCCGAGTTCGAGCGGCGCTGCGTCAGCATCCTCGCCGATCTGTGGCACGCCCCGGACCCGGCCGACGTGATCGGCTGCTCGACCACCGGGTCCAGTGAGGCGTGCATGCTGGCCGGCCTGGCCCTGAAGCGGCGCTGGTCGGCGCGGCGTGCGGCCGGCGAGGTCCGGCGGCCCAACCTGGTGATGGGCGTCAACGTGCAGGTCTGCTGGGAGAAGTTCTGCAACTACTGGGAGGTCGAACCCCGGCTGGTGCCGATGGAAGGCGACCGGCTGCACCTGACCGCGCAGGAGGCGGTGGCGCACTGTGACGAGAACACCATCGGCGTGGTCGCGGTCCTCGGCTCCACGTTCGACGGTAGCTACGAGCCGGTCGCCGAGATCGCGGCGGCGCTCGACGCGCTGCAGCAGCGCACGGGATGGGACATTCCGCTGCACGTCGACGGCGCCTCCGGTGCGATGATCGCGCCCTTCCTGGACCCGGACCTGGAGTGGGACTTCCGGCTCGAGCGGGTCGCCTCCATCAACACCTCCGGCCACAAGTACGGCCTGGTGTACCCCGGCGTCGGCTGGATCCTCTGGCGGCACCGTGATGCCCTGCCGGAGGACCTCATCTTCAACGTCAACTACCTCGGCGGCGCCATGCCGACGTTCGCGCTGAACTTCTCCCGCCCGGGTGCGGAGGTCGTCGCGCAGTACTACACCTTCTTCCGCCTCGGCCGCGCCGGCTTCCGCGCCGTCCAGCAGGCGTCCCGCGACGTGGCACTGCACCTTTCCGGCGGGGTCGCCGCCATGGGCCCGTTCCGGCTGCTGAGCCGTGGTGACCAGCTGCCGGTGTTCGCGTTCACCACGAATCCTGACGTCGGCGCGTTCAACGTGTTCGACGTCTCCCGGCGGCTGCGCGAACGCGGTTGGCTGGTGCCGGCGTACACCTTCCCCGCCAACCGCACCGACCTGGCCGTGCTGCGGGTCGTGGTCCGCAACGGCTTCACCCGCGACCTGGCCGACCTGCTGCTCGCGGACCTGCGCCGGCTGCTGCCGGAGCTGCGGGCCCAGCCCGGACCGCTGCACACCGCCGGCGACGCCACCGGATTCCACCACTGAGCTCACCCCATGACCACGACGTGGGCGCCCAGCGGATTTCCGGTGTCGCCTTCGACGAGGGACCCGGGACGGCCCGACGCGTGCGACCGTGAGGGCTGTGACGACGCGCGACGTACGCTTCGGCGACGCGACGACCGGTACCGTGTCGCTGGACCTGCCGGTCCTGCGGCATCCGGCCAATCCGATCCTCACCGCGTGCCAGGTCAACGCGGTCTGGCGGGAGCCGCACCTTCAGGTGGTCACCGTGCACAACGCGGGCGTGGCGAGGCTCGCGGACCGGACGGCGCTGCTGTTCCGGTCGCACCTGCGCTGCGGGATCAGCGTGCTCGGCCTGGCGGTCAGCGCCGACGGCGTCACGAACTGGGCCGTGCACCCGCGGCCGGTGCTGTCGCCGGCGACCGAGCGGGACCAGTGCGTCGAGGGCGTCGACCGGTGTCACCTTGTCGAGGCCGAATCCGGCGGCGTCGAGGACGCCCGGATCAACCCGGTCGAGGGCACGTTCGCGGTCACGTACAGCGCCTACCACGCCGGGATCCGCAACCGGGTACGCGTGTCGCTCGCACTCACCGACGATCTCACCACGTTCACCAGGCACGGCCCTATGCTCGACCGGGACATGCGCAACGTGGTCGTGTTCCCGGAGCGGATCGGTGGGCGGTACGTCGGGCTGTTCCGGCCCAACGACGTCGGTCCGGGCGACACCGGCGGCGCGTACACGCAGGTCAGGATCGGATACGCGGACGACTTCCGAACCGGGCCGTGGGAGGTCGCCGACGAGCCGGTGCTGCGCACGGGCGCGGGCCCGAGCGCCTTTTCCGACAAGATCGGGCCGGGTGCGCCGCCGGTGCGTACGCCGCACGGCTGGCTCAACGTCTTCCACGGCGTGCGCACGACGATGGACGGCAATCCGTATGTGCTCGGCGTCGCCCTGCACGATCTCGACGACCCGAGCGTGGTCCGCGTGTCGAGCATCCCGATCCTGTTTCCGTCGCGCGCCGACTGCCGCGTCCCCGACACTGACTACGTCCACGTGCCGAACGTGGTCTTCTCCTGCGGCCTGGTACGCGAGGCCGACGGCACGGTCGTCGTCTACTACGCCGGCAACGACACGGTCATGAACGTGGCCGTGACGCACGAGGACGTGCTGGCGGAGCTGTGTCTGCGCTACGGCCAGGACCCGCTGACCGGGAGGCTGCTGTACGCCGTGTGACCGTGTGGAGACCGGCCAGGACCCGCCGGGAAGGCAGGTGGGAACCGCTTGCCCAGGGCCGGCGTCACCCGCAACCCACGGGTGCGCTGGGTGAACAGATCGTGCGCGACGCGGATCGACGGCCGACGTCCCACCCGGCAGAGGTGAGCGGGAGCTCCGCGCGCAGGGTGGTCCCGCCCCCGCGCGGGCTGTGGAGCACGATCCGGCCGCCGAGCGCTTCGGCGCGATCGTTGAGGCCGACCAGGCCGGTGCCGCGGGCGAAGTCGGCGCCGCCGATGCCGTCGTCGCTGACCACGACGCGCAGGACGCCGCTGGTGGTGTCGGATTCGACGGTGACGGTGACGGCTGAGGCGTTCGCGTGTTTGGCCGCGTTGGTGACCGCCTCGGCGATGATGTAGTACGCGCTGACCTCGATGTGCTCGGGCAGCCGTTCCTCCAGGTGCAGGTCGAGGTCGACGGGGATCGGTGAGCGGCGGGCGAGTGCGCGCAGCGCCGGGCCGAGGCCGGATTCTGTCAGGATGGCCGGGTGGATGCCGCGGGAGATCTGGCGGAGTTCGTCCACGGCGCTCGTCACCCCGGCGACGGCGCGGTCGAGTTGTGTGGCGAGCGTGTCGAGCTCGGGTGGCAGCGCCGCCTGTGCGGCGCGCAGCTGCAGGGCCAGGGCGATCAGCAGCTGCTGGGCTCCGTCGTGCAGGTCGCGCTCGATGCGCTGGCGGGTCTGGTCGGCGGCGGCGACGATCCGCGCGCGTGACGCGGTGAGTTCGGTCCTGGTCTCAGCGTTGGCGATGGCGGTCGCGATGAGCTCGTTGAAGTCGGCCAGCCGCTGCTCGGCGTCCTGGGGCAGCCGTTGACGCCGCGACCCGACGCGCATGACGCCCCAGAGCCGGCCCTCGACCTCGATCGGACCGGCGACCATGGAGCAGATGTCGGGCTCGATCCCCAGTGGCGTCGCTGCTGCCGGGTCGTCCACGTCGCGGCGGGCGGCACGGCCGGTGGCCTGTACCGTCGCCATGGCGCTGCGGGGGTCAGGCTTGCGGCGCCAACCCGGTGCGGACTGCTCGAGTCCGTAGCCGCCCATCGCCGTCACCTCCCCGTCCGGCTCGAATCGGAGGATCGCCGTGCCGTCTGCGTCGAAGAGCGCGCCGACCTCGTCGGCCACCGCGGCGAACACGAGATCGGGCGCCGCCCCGCGGGCGACCAGTGTCGCCACCCGCCGCAACGCCGCCTGCTCGTCGGCGATCCGGCGGAACGCCGTGTACAGCTGGGCGTTGTCGAGCGACACGGCGAGCTGGCCGGCGATGAGTCTGACGCCGTCGAGCCGTTCGGCGGTGAACGCGCCGTGGATGAGGCGGTTCTCGAGCAGCAGCACCGCCCGCAGCGTGCCGCGGTTGAGGATGGGGACGGCCAGCAGGGAGCAGGAGCGGAGGCCGGCGAAGTACGGGTCGCGGGCGAAGCGGTCGTCACGGGTGGCATCGTCCACGACCAGCAGCTCACGCATCCGCTCGGCGTATCGCAGCACGGACATGGGCACCGTGTGCTCGTGGCCGGCGCCGTCGGCCGGGATGATGTCGCAGACATCCCCGGGTGCGGGCAGCATCCAGTCGTGCCGGTCGTCGCTCCACAGCAGCAGGTGCACACCGGTGGCGCCGGTCATCGCGGAGAGCACCTGGACCAGGCGGGAGTACAGGCCTTCGGTGCTGGTCTCGGAGCTCAGCGCCTGCGACGCGGCCAGGATGCCGAGCAGGTCGACGGTTCCGGTCGTCATGGTGGAGCGACGCTGGGGAACGTCACCGGGGTGGCGGGCGTCGTGCTCGCCGATCGGCTCGTCGTGCGGTCGCAGGGCGGGGTAGGCCCAGTCCAGTTGGTCGACCTTCGCGGTCGCGCCCCAGGCGAGGTACTCCTGACGGGCCTCGGCGAGCAGTTCATAGCCGGCGTGTTCGACGCCGTGGGCGAGGTAGAAACGGGCCGCGTGCTCGGTGATGAGGGCCTGATGCCATGGCCGTACGTGGCCGGCGACCTCGTGCCGGGCGGCGTCGAAGCCGTGGACGGCGGCCGCGAAGTCACCGACGGCCCAGGCCCGCTCGGCCTCGAGCAACCGTAGCCAGTGCTGGAAGTTGGCCGGCGCGTCTGCGGCGCGTGCTGCCAGCCAGTGCGTCACCTCGTCCAGCTCGGACAGCAGGCCGTCGCGCTCGCCACCGCGGCCGGCCCGGGCCTGCCCGGCGAGGGCCAGTCCACGCAGCACGTGCGCCGCGGCGGTCGGGTAGAAGGTGGCAGCAGCCGACAGCAGGGGCATCGCCGCTGCGGTGGACCGGATCAGGCCGACCAGATCGTCGAGGATGGCGGCGGCGATCGCGCGGGTGACCTGGAGGTGGAACAGCGCCCACGGGCTCTCGGCGTACCTGTCGGCGGGGACCGTCGTGCCGGCAATGGCGGCGCTTTCGCCGCACAGCACACCGGCCAGCCGCCGGTAGCTGTCGTACGACTCGCCGATGTGCTCGTCGCCGGTCTGCCGCACGAAGGCGAGCCCGGCCTCCATCTCGGCGACGCAGGCGTCCAGCGATGGCGCGCAGTCCAGCAGACCGACCATGGCCGTGTAATAGGTGTATCCGGCGTTGGCCAGATCACCCCCCGCGATCAGGCCTTCACGGGCCCGCCGGCTCGCGCGGACACCGTTTTCGATCGGCTCGAACCAGCAGCTCAGCAGCGTGGACAGGAAGCGCACCTGCGAGGTGTCGGGCTCGTAGCCGCGGGCCTCGCCCAGTGCCAGGATTCGACGTATCGCCTGGTACCCGGCGGCGTAGTCGCCGCGCACCGTCACGGCGGCGAAGCCGACGTGGCCCGCCGGGCCGAGGAGCGGGCCGGCGGGGCCGTGCTCGATCCAGATCCGCAGCGCTTCCAGGCTCAGCCAGGCGAGCCTGGCGTGGTCGGCGGCGAAGTACACCGCGGGCAGGATCGCGTTGATCAGGCGGGCCACGGCCAGCACCACCGGCTCGGTGACCTCCGGCCGGGCCGGATCGTCCACGACGTCGTCGTGCTCCAGCCACCGGTACATGAGGTCGAACTGGCGGTCGAGCTCGGTCGGGAGCCGGTCCGCGGCCGGTACGGCGCTGTCCAGCTCACGCAGCGACTTCAAGCCGAGCCCGATCGCCTCGACGTAGCGGTTGCGGTGGGTCAGGCCGCGCACCTGCACCGCCATGGCGGGCGCGCATTGCAAGGCGGTGGGGTGCAGCCCTTCGATCGTGCGGAACTCCTCGTCCGCCTCCTCCAGGAGCCCCAGGCTGTACAGCGCGGCGTGCCGGCCGGTGTGCACCTCGATGAGCGCGGCGGTCTCGTCCGGGCCGATCAGCCGCAGCGCGGCGGTCAGCAGCGCGTTCACCAGCGAGTATTCGCCGATCATCGTCGACTGTTCGGCGGCGTCGCGGAACAGCTCCACCGCTCGGCGCCGTTCCGCGGGGTCGTCGACCGCGTCGACCACCGGCAGGTACTGTTCCGCCGCGACCGCGAACGACTCCGCCACTGCCGCCAGCCGCCGCGCCATCGCCAGCTGCAGGCTGCGCCGCCGGCGCGGTTCCACCCCGCGGAGGACCACCTCACGGATCCGGTCGTGGCGAAACAGCACCGCCTCCCGCACCCCGGGCTCCAACACCAGCACCCCCTCGTTGAGGGCGGGCGCGAGCCGCTGTTCCACCACGTCAGCCGGCTCGCCGACGGCGGTCTGCAGCACGCCCAGCTCGGCTCGCCCACCGAGGCACGCCATCGCCTCCACCATCAGCCGCGTCTGCGCCGGCATGGCATCGACCCGCGCCGCCGGCAGTTGCGCGACCTCCGGCTGGCGCAGGTGAGCGCGCACCTGCGCCGCATCCCACCGCCACCCGGCCCCCGCCGCCAGCACACCGTCACGGCGCAGCGCGTTGAGCAGCTCCACCGTCTCGTACGGATTCCCGGACGTGTACGGACTGATCGCTTCCCCCAGGCTCGCCGCCGCGGCCTCGCCCACGTGGAGCATCTCCGCCACCATGGCGATCGTCCCGGCGACCGGCAGGTTGGCCAGCCGCAGGTGCCGCACCTCCGGCCGGTCACACCACCGGGACCGCGCGGCTGCCAACGGATGCACCGCGTCCACGTCGCCTTCGCGGTAGGCGGCCACCAGCAACAGGCCGTCGACCGGCTCCGCGCTCAGCACCAGGTCCACGAAGCCCATCGGCGTACGGCCCGCCCACTGCAGGTCATCGACGAACATCACCACTGGCCGTTTCGGCGAGGCGACCGCACGCAGCACGTCGAACGCCACCCGCTGTGCCCGCGCCTGCGCGGTCAGCGGATCCCCCGGATCGGGCGGCACCCGCAGCAGTGCCGCGAACTCCGGCACCAACGCGGTCAGCAGGCGCGCGTTCGCGCCGACCGCCGCCAGGATCCGCTCGCGGGCCTCGGCCAGCTCGTCGTCCGGCCCGGCCAGCAACAGCCGGCCCACCGCCCGCAACCCCTGGTGCACCGCGTCGAATTCCAGGTCCCGCCGGTACTGGTCGAACTTGCCCGCCACGAACCAGCCGTCCCGGCCGGTCACCACCGGCCGCAGTTCATCGACCAGTACTGTCTTTCCGACCCCTGGTGCCCCGTAGATCAGCACGCCACGGCACCGGCCCGAAAGGGCCTCCTCGAACGCCGCGGTCAGCACCGCCACTTCCGCATCGCGCCCCACCAGCCGCGACGGCGGCAACAGCCGCAGCGGAACATCGCGCTCGCCGACGCGTATCGTTCCCGTGCGCGGGCCGGCGTCCCGTAGCCGCTCCAGGTCGTAGACCAGGCCCTCCGCGGTCTGGTACCGGCTGTCCGGCTCCTTCTCCAGCAGATGCATGATGATCTCGGACAGCGGCGCCGGGACGGCCCGGTTCGCCTGCGCCGGCGGCACCGGCACCCGGGCCAGATGATCATGCGTGAGCCGCAGCGGGTCGCCCCAACCGAACGGCGGCGCGCCCGTCGCCAGTTCGTACAGTGTCGCGCCCAATGCGTACAGATCGGCCCGCTGATCCACCGACCGGCCGGTACGCCCGGTCTGCTCGGGCGCCAGATATGCCAACGTCCCCGCGATCTCGGTGTAGTGCGTGAACCCGGGACGATGCTCGGCGATCGACGTCGCCAGCGCGAAATCCACCAGGCAGGGGGCGCCGTCGGGGGAGACCACGATGTTCGCCGGCGTGATGTCGCGGTGCATCACACCCCGGCGGTGCATCCCCGCCACCGCGCGGGCCAACTCCACCGCGAGCCCGATCAGGTCATCGGTCGCCAGCGGCTTGGCCGATCCGGCCAGGCTCGTGCCGGCGACATCCTCCACCACGACCGACCCCGGGCACCGCGGTGCCTCCACCAACTGCGCGACACCCGCCACGCCGCGCAGCCGTCCCAGAATCGCCACCTCGTGCCGCACCCGCCGGTGTGCGTCCGGGCCCGACGGCTCCTTGCGGATGACCGTGCGCCCGGCGACGAACAGCCGAGTGACCCGCGTGTGCTCGCTCTCGTACAGTATTTCGCCCCGGCCGGGTGGATCTCGGCGATGCAGCATCCCGGCGTTCTGCATCTGTCACCTCCGCACACGATCCGACCCACCTCATAGCGTACTTAGCTCCTGTTCCAGGGCAAAGCCGACTATTCGCGCGGACGCGATGTGGTGAGCCCGTCGACCTATGACGCTTCGTCGATAGGGATCTTGACCAGGAGGGCGGTGCCGTGCCTTGCCGGGCTCACGACTTCCATGTGGCCGCCGAGGACCTCGACGCGGTCCTGCAAGCCGATCAGTCCGGATCCCCCGCCGATGCTGGCTCCGCCGATGCCGTCATCCTGTATCGAGAGCCGGAACACCGCGTTCTCCGCCTCGGCGCTGACGTGCACCATGGTGGCCCGGGCGTGCTTGGTGGCGTTGGCGAGCGCTTCGGACACGATGTAGTACACGGCCACTTCGGTATGGTCCGGCAGCCGCCGGCTGATGTTCAGATTCAGGTCCACCGGAATCGCGCTCCGGCGGGCGAGCGACCTGATCGACGCGCCGAGCCCGCCTTTGTACATGATCGCCGGATGGATACCCCGGGAGACCTCCTGCAGGCTCTCGAACACGCCGTTCAGGCCCTGCGCGATATGCGACAGCTGCGCCTTGTACCTGGCCAGCTCCGGTGGCATCGATGCCTCGGTCATGCTGAGTTCGAGCCCGAGCGAGACGACACGTTGCAGTGCGCCATCGTGCAGATCGCGTTCGAACTGCCGTCGAGCGTTGTCCGCGGCGGCGACGATGCGGGCACGAGACGCGGCGAGCTGAGCGCGATGCTCGGCGTTGGCGATCGCGGCGGCGATGAGGTTGCTGAAGTCGGCCAGGCGCCGTTCGGTCGCCGGCGGTATCGCCTCGGCCGTGAAGGACAAGACAGCGAGCATGCCCCAGAGATGCCCTTGGACCATGACAGGAACGCCCACCGCTGAGCGTATGCCCAGCCGGCGCTCGATCGCCGTGGCCGGACCGGTGAGACCGTCGTAGCTGTCGATCCGGGCCGGACGCCTCGTGCGCAGCACCGTCCCGACGACGCTTTCCCCTTCGATCGGGATGGACGTCGGGCCGTCCAGCTCGCTCAGACCCGCAAGGCGGGTGGCGGTGTGTTCCGGCTCGTAGCGCATCAGCACCGTGCGGACGTGACCGAGGGTCCGGCAGAGCTCCTCCGTCATCGCGTCGAACACGTCATTGAGTGACGCCCCGCGTGCGACGAGCGTGGCCACGCGCCGCCACGCGGCTTGCTCTTCCACGAGCATGGCGACCTCGCGGCCCGCAGCCAGCGAGTCCACGATCGCCGCACGGTCACGTGCCGCGAGCAGCAGCCGCTCCAGCGTCGGCACCACCCGGTGCCGCAGGCGTTCCAGCGTCCGGTCGGGAAGATCGGCCGGCACCAGCAGCGTGCCCAGCCGAGTCGCACCGTCACACAGTGGGAGGGCGGCCCGCTGCCCGTCCCCGGCGATCACGTCCACCTCGATCGCGGCGGACCGCAGCTCGAGCACGTGCGCGAGCCGCTGCGCCGCCGAGCCGAGCGCCGAACGCAGATCGTCCGCGCACAGCATGTGTTCGGCCAGCTCGGTGGCGAGGGACACTTCCTGAGCGCGTTCAGCCGCGTCGAGGGCGCGGGAGCGGGCGAGAACCGCCAGGCGGACGATTGCCAGCCCAGTCGCGATGAACGCCACAGCGATGATCAACCCGAGCCAGGACGGCGGCGGCCTCAGCCACAACGGAACCAGGTTTGCGGACACCGGCGACCGTCTCTCACCTCGCAGTCAACACGACGCCTGCCCCTGAGGTCGTGCGGGGTGCGAACAGTGGATCGCTGATCGTGCTGACACAGCTTCCTGTACGGGCATTCTACCCCAAAAGTGGCGGATCGATTGGGGGCGGCTTCCTGCCGACCGCGCAGCGGACGTATGCGAACCGCCGTTCCGGTCTGGCCCGCATCGACAAGCCGGCTCGGCCCGATCGCATGATGACGCGTCGTGCTACACGAGTGCGCCGGCCGCACCCGAGCCCACCAGACGGGCCGACGGTGACGCCATGAGACGTGTCAACGCCGCGCCGGCGGCTTCGGCCAGCGACTGGAGCCGGGCCAGTTCCTCGTCGGTGACCCGGTGTGGCTGAATCCAGTAGGCGCCGATCGCCCCGAGCGGATCCTCGACGCGCATCGGGACGATGACGAGGCTCTTCACGAACGTCGGCCGGTACGCCTCCTGCGGCACCCGGTCATCGGTCTGGATGTCCGGCACGATGGCGGGCTGACGATTGAGGATCGACCACCCGCTGATGCACTGCCGTACAGGGAACCGTTGCCCTTTCCACAGCGGGCTCACCGCGTCCTCGTCGGCGTAAAAGCAGCACCCCTCTTCCAGCAGCACCACGGTGGACCCGTGAGCATCCGCCAAACGCCTCCCGGCGCTCCGGATGATCTGTTGAGCCTGCTCGACGTCCTGCGCCAGCCCCAGGTCAGCCACCGAGGTGTCCAGCAGCTCCGACACATCCATGATCGATGGTCCTTTCCGGCGGCCCGGTTGACGACCTCGGTTCCAGTCTTCGACGCTCCGGCGTCGTCGACAACGTTCGGCCATCATCAGCGGCGCGTAGTCATCCTTTGTGGATGAACGTCGCCACCCCGTCCGCTGCGGGTGGGTCAGCGCGCCGTCCAGTCAGCCCGCGGCTCGGCGGAGCATCGGCCGCCAGCCGATCTCGGTACGCCAGCCGGCCGGGTCGCCGGTGTCCAGTTGACGAACATGGCAGATCTCATGGATCGGCCGACCAGCAGGGCGCCGCGCCGGCACGATCGCACCCGGCTATGTGGGCGGGTGCTGGTACGTCAGCGCGACCGGCACCCCTTGCCGCCACAGGTCGCACAGCCCGCGCGCGGCGGCGATCTCGTCCGCCCGGGTCGCGGGCAGGGGCAGGCGCAGCGCGGTGTGCAGCTCGAAGCGGTGCAGGTCGAAGGCGACGCGCACGGCTTCGCCGTAGGCGAGGGCCGCCTGGAGCGCGCCACGCCACGCGAGGAAGCCGACGCCCAGGGGCACCAGTGCCAGCGGAAGCCATCGCGGCGAGGGGCAGAGCAGCAGGGCGGCGGCGATGGCCGTCGCGGTCGCGGTCGCGGTCATCGTGGCGGCGAAGTCGAGACTGTTGCGCCGGGCGTCGACGATGGTCCTGGTCGGCCCGGGCAGCAGCGGGTAGAGCCGGGGCCAGGCGACGACGGCGTCCCATCCGTAGTCGGCGCCGGCGGTCTCCTCGGCGGCGGCCAGGATGTTGCCCAGCGCCGTCGGCCGCGGCAGGCCGCTCGGGTAGAGGCGCCGTCGCAGCGTGCCCGCACGGCCGGCGTCCTGGACCGCCTGGGCGTACCCGGGCTCGTCCGGACCCGCGGGCAGCCGCTCCTCCAGGGCGGTCAGCCGGTCACGCCGGTGGCGATGCCATCGCCGCAGCGGCACCGCCAGCGGTGCGAGCCAGCGCGGCCACTGACCTTCCAGCAGACGGACCAGGGCGAGTTGCAACGGGTGCACCAGGAGCGCGGCGAGCACTGTCACGACGGCGACCATGAGGACCGCGCCGAACCCGGGCTCGGCCGAGGAGGTCCGCCAGACCTGCTGGAAGCGCAGTTCGTGCCCCGGCGCTCCGGCCCGCACCAGGGTGAACAGGAACAGCCCCGCGGCGGCGGTGGGCAGGTAGGCCACGAGGAAGAACCGGCTCGCCGGGCCGTCGCGCATCGACTGGATGAGCGGGTCGAGGCTCATGCCGCCACCGGCCGCAGCGATCCATGCCCGTTCGGGCAAGCCGGCATGGCGCGTTCGTCGACATGTACGCGGAGCAGGCGGGCCGCACAGGTGGGCTCGGCGCAGCCGAGCACGACGATGCGGTATGCGCCGGAGTGGCCGGGCAGCGTGGCGCCGTCCCCTGCGCCCACCGTCCGGGTCTCGATCAGCTGGTGCCGGGTCGAGCGGCCCAGCCGGTGACCGCCGACAAGGAGGTCGACCGCCGACACGCCCGCCTGGGTCCGGAACAGGTCGTCGAGGGCGCGCGCCGCGTCGAGGACCGCGAAGCCGGCAGGAAGGTCGAGCGTCGCGTCGGACTCGCCGGATGGGCTGGGGTCGAGCAGGATCTCGAACAGGTCGTCAGGTGGCTCGTCGCCGGGTGTCTCGCGGTCGGTCATCGGGCTCCCTCGTGCGGCAGGTCGCCCGGCGCCGGCTCGTCCGGTCCGAAGTGGACGTGGGACGCCCAGTGGACGGGCTGGTTGCGGTAGGCGTCGCGCATCTCGCGGACCGCCTCGTGGACGGCGAGGGCCGGCTCGGTGCCCGCGCCGAAGCGCCGGTACACGCGCTGGGCGAACTCCGGTGCGACCGCGTCGGAGATCGGCCACAGCGTGCCGACCACGTGCGTGAAGCCCGCGAGTTGAAACGCCGACGCGATGTGGATCGCCTCGTCAGGCAACGCCGTGCCGCCGTGGGCGGTGGTGCACGCCGAGAGGTAGGCCAGGTACGGCCCGTCGAGCTCATACGACATCAGCTCCCGCACCGTCAGCCCCCGGTCGTGCAGGGCCAGCCGGCTGTCGCCCGGATCGGCGGCGGGAAGCGCGTGGCAGGCGAAGTGCGCCCACGTCGTGCGCCGGAGCCCGGCCACCACGGCCGCATGGGTCGCCTGCTCGTCGAGCAGGAGCGTCGTGTCCGGCCCGAGCTGCTGCCGGACCTGCTCGGCCTCGGCCGCCGCCTGCTCCAGCCGGGGTCCGCTGCCCGGAGCCTGGTCGACGCCCACCACGAGCGGATGCGGGCCGCGGCCGGGCGACCGGGTGCGGAGGGTCTGCCGCAGCGCGCGCACGGTCGGCGTGTACGAGGAGATCACCCGGTCGAGCACCGTCCTGCGGCGCTGTTCCTCGGTCCGCTCGTGGTGAACTCCCGCGGCGTGCAGGGGCAGGACGGTGAGCGGTCCAGTCGGCAGCCACCAGATCCGGGGCCAGGGCAGGCCGTCAGGCGGTGTCCGCTCGTGGCCGAGGGCGGCCAGGACCGGTGCCGCCACGGTGTCCCACAGCCACCGCAGTGTCCCGGCCACGACCACCTGGTCGGCGAAGCCCGCCGGGCCGCGCACCGCGGCGAGGAAGGCGTCCGCTCGCCGTGCCGCCGTCTCGAGCGTCAGATCGGGCAACGGCACGTGCCCGGCGCCCTCCCCGGTCAGCGTCAACGCGTCGCAGCGGCGTGCGCTGACGTTCACCGCCACGACGACGCCGCCGGCGGCGGCCGCCCGAAGTTCGTCGGCGCTCGGCGGCAGGCCGAACCGGGCGAACCCCGGGACCTCGCGGATCCTGGCCAGCAGCCGGGTCCAGCCGGCTGCCGCGGCAAGGCTCCGCGCGGTCGGATCCGCGTCGGGTCCCCCGGCCTGGTCGCCGGCCGGGTCCGCCGCGCCGCCGGTGTTCAGCAGGTGGCGCAGCCGGTCGACCTCGTCCGCGAGGTCCGGACGCACGGCGCGGAGCTCGTCGGACTCGCCGCGGCCCTCGAGCGCCTGGCCCAGGAAGACACCCCGGCCCTGTTCGAGGACGGACCAGGCCCGGGCGATGTCGCCGCGCTCGATGGCGACGGCCGCCGCCTCGGTGGCGACCCCGGCCAGGACGGCGAGATGGTGCTGGCGGTCGCGGTCGTCCAGGCCGCGGTCCGCGACCAGCGGCAACACCTCGAACACCTGGTCCCAGGCGGCCTCGGCCTCGTCGAGGCGGCCCAGGTCCGCGGCCAGCCGGGCCGCCGCCTGACCGGCCCGGGCCCGCACCAGCGGCGCCGAGGCGGCCACCGCGGCGGCCGTCCGCAGCACCGCCACGGCCCGTGGGCCGGACGCGCGGTCGCCGAGCCGCTCGAACCGCTTCGTCAGCGCCGTCCCGAGGTTGAGCAGAAATCCGGCGCGGGCCGGGTGCCCGTCCGGGGTGGCCTCCACGGCCCGGCGCAGCGTCCGGATCGCCTCGTCCAGATCGGCGGCGGCGCCGGTGGCCTCGAACTGCGTCTTCAGGAGGTTGCCGAGGCCATTGAGGTACATGCGGCGGTCCGGGTGGTCGGGTGGGGTGCCCTCGACCGCGGCCCGGCCGGCCTCGACCGCTTCGTCGAGGTCATCGGGCCGGCCGCCGCGCTCGTGGCGCTCGCGCAGCGCGATGGCGAGGTTCGCCAGGCAGCCTGGGCGGGCGGGGTGGTCGGCCGGCAGCGCGGTGATCGTCTGCCGCCCGACCTCGATCGCCTCGTCGAGGTCGGACGCCGATCCTGTCCGCTCGAACCGGGTCTGCAGCGCGATCCCGAGGTTGTTGAGGTACATGGCGGCGTCGGGATGGTCCGCCGGAGTGCTGCGCACCGCCCGCCGCCCGACCTCGACCGCCTCGTGCAGGTCGTCCAGCGTCCCGAAGCGCTCGAACCGGGCTATCAGCGCGTTGGCGAGGTTGGACAGGTGCCCCGCGCCGCCGGGGCGCCCGGGTCGGGCAGCCGCCCGCCGGAAGGCGGTGATCGCCTCGTCCTGGTCGTCCCGGGCGCCGGCACTCTCGAAGCGGCGGGCGAGGGCGATGCCGAGGTTCGCGAAGAAGGCATCCCGGTCTGGATGGTCGTCGCCGGCCGCTTCCACCGCCTCGCGCCCGAGGCTGATCGCCAGGTCCAGATCGTCAGGACGGGCGGTCCGCTCGAACCGGGTCTGCAGCCGGTTGGTGAGGTTGCTCAGCAGCCGGGCGCGGTCGGGGTGGCCCGGCGGGGCGGCCGCCACCGCCTGCCACCCGACCTGGACGGCCTCGTCGAGGACGCTCACCGCATCGGTGCGCCAGAATCGCCACCACAGGGCGCTGCCGAGGCTCGACAGCATCTTCGGCCGGTCCGGATGCCCGTCCGGGGCGGCCGCCACGGCCTGCCGTGCGACGGTGACGGCCTCGTCGAGGTCCTCCGGCGCGCCGGCCCGCTCGAACCGGGCCAGCAGCGCGACGGTGAGGTTGGACAGGCATGTCGCGCGGTCGCTCCCGCCGCCCGCCGCGGCCACGGCGCGCCGGTGCGTGGTGATCGCCTCGTCGAGCGAGACCGTTGCGCCGGTGTGGGCGAAGGCGATGCGCAGCGCACCGCCGAGGGCGGACAGCCGCGCGGCGCGGTCGGGATGGTCGTCGCCGGTGACCGCGACCGAGCGCCGCATCAGGTCGACGGCCTGGCCGATCAGCCCGGCATCGCCCGCCGCCCGCCCGGCGTCGAGCAGCCGCTGCGCCTGAGCTCCCCACGCCTGCGCGGCGAACTCGGCGTGGCCGGCCCCGGCACGTCCGACGGCGTTCATCCCGGCGGCGAGTCCGCTCCCGACGTGGGCGCGGGTGAACGCCGCGACCGCGGTGTCGAGCTCGGCCTGGTCCTCGCCGTCGGGCAGCAGCTGGTGCCGCAGCCAGGCCAGTGCTCCGAGCAGAGTCTGCGCCTCGGCGTCGCCGGCCGCGGCCACAGCGGCGAGTTGCGCCGCCTCGGCCACGGCGGCGGGCTCGCGCACCACTGCCGGGTCGCCGCCGGGCCCGGTGGCCAGGCGCAGCCGGTCCCGGGCGGCGGCGACCAGCTCGTCGCGAGTCACCCGGCACGCTCAGAGCGCGACATCGACAGGGCTCCCTCCGGCGGGGCGGAACCTCATCGTACGAATTCCGTCAAGGGCAGCGGCCCCTGCGGCGGCGGGGGATCCGACCCGTCAGCACGCCGGCCGGCAGCGTCCGCTCGTCAGGCCGGCTCGGACGTGGCGAACCGGGTGAGGCGGTAGGCGGCCAGCTCGTCGTGGGCCGTGCCGTCGAGGATCTCCGCCGCGGCGTGCCGGGCCAGGAGCGGTGCGAGGGTCATGCCGCTGTGGGAGACGACGAGGTACGTGTTCGGCAGCGTCGGCAGCCAGCCGGTCAGCGGGTGCCCGTCGACGGGCAGCGGGCGGACGCAGCACACGTTCTCGACCGGCTGGCCGCCGAGGCCGGGGATGACCTGTCCGGCGCGGCGCAGCAGGGTTTCGCCGTGCCGGTCCAGGTCCTCCTGCGTGGTGTGGACGTCGACGAGGTCGTTGAGGTCGCCGGCCTCCAGCTGCAGCCCTCCGCCGAGCGCCGGGCGGAGGCTGAGGCCCGGCGGGTGGACGACCCGGGTGACGGGGCTGACCGTGCCGTGCCCGCCGACGCGGGTCACCACGCACGGCGCGCTCGATCCGGGCGCGTCGCCCGGCACGATCGGGACCGCCACGCCGACCGGCTCCAGCAGCCGGCCGGTGCGCCACCCGGCGCAGCAGACGTAGACGTCGGCGTCCAGGCGACCGCCGTCGGGCAGCCGGACCGCGCTCACGCCGGCGTCGCCGGCCTCGACGACCACGTCGCCGCCGGTGACGACGACGCGGGCACCGGCGGCCTGCGCGTGGGCGACGAACGTGTCGACGGCCGGGCCGCCGTGCACGTAGCCCTCGCCAGGGAAGTAGGCGACCAGGGCGGTGTCGGGCACGTGGAGCGCCGGCTCCAGCTCGACGGCCTGCCGGGGGGTGAGTTCGACGGCGGGGTAGCCCCAGTCGCGGAGCCGGTCAAGCCGCTCGGCGAGCGCATGCCGGCCACCGTCGGACTCCGCCCAGCTCAGCCCGCCGGTCGGCACGTACCAGTCCGGCCGTCCGAAGCCGTCGGTCAGCTCGCGCCACTCGTGCATCGCCCGCACCGAGTAGTCGTGGTAGTGGCGGGGCAGCTTCTGGTTGGCGTTGAGCCAGGCCAGGCTCGTGGCGCTGGTCGCCGCGCCGGGACGGCGGGCGTCGACGAGCGTCACGTCCGCTCCGGCCCCGGCGAGGCGGGTGGCCAGCGTGGCGCCGATGATCCCGGCGCCGATGATCACGATGCGACGCATCAGCGCAGATCCAGTACGCGGTCGGCGGCGTCGACGGCGGAGGGGACCGGCATGGTCGACTCCCGTTTGATCAGCCGGGCGCGGAGCCTGACGTGCTCCGGCGCCGAGTCCTGGTCCGGCGTGCCGTCGTGCTGGCCGCCGGCCGCGGTCGTCATGCGGCGCAGCAGCAGCCCGCCCGCTCTGGCACCGAGCTCGTAGCTGGGCTGGCGGACCACCGTCAGCGTGGGGCGGACGATGGTCGTCCAGTCCTGGTCGTCGAAGCCGACCATCGAGATGTCCTGCGGGAAGCGCCGGCCGCTGGCCTGGATCGCCTGATACGTCCCGGCGGCCAGGACGTTGTCGGTGGCGAAGACCGCGGTCACCGTCGGGTCGGCGGCGAGGAGCGCCAGGATGGCCTCGGTGGCCCGGTCCCGCTCGTACGGCGCGTAGACGACGAGCGCGGGATCGACCTTGATGCGCGCCGCCTGGAGCGCCAGCAGGTAGCCGGCGAGGCGGGCCGCGCTCGGTCGCATCGTGGCGCTGTCGACCAGACGGTCCGCGATGCGCGGCAGCTCGCGGGCGGCCTCGGTGATGACCGCGATCCGGCGGTGCCCGAGGGTCAGCAGGTGCCGCACCGCCGTGCGGGCGCTGTCCGCGTTGGCGATCGTCACGCTGTCGACGTCGGGCCGGCCCGGCACCGGCCGGTCGAGCAGGACGACCGGGATCCTGCTGTCGCGCAGCGAGTCCAGGTGGTCGGTCTCGGTGGGGGAGCCCGTCGCGATGATGATGCCGTCGGCCCGCTTCTCCGACAGCACCCGGATCGCGTTGCGCTCGGCGGGCAGGCCGGAGTCGGTGTTGAACAGCACGACCTCGTAGCCGGCCGCGCGGACCTTGTCGCTGATGCCGCGCACCGCCTGTGCGAAGAACGGGTTGCCGACGTCCGTCACGACCACGCCGATGGTCTGGGTCGAGCCGTGGATGAGGCTGCGGGCCAGCGCGTTGGGCCGGTAGCCCAGCCGTGTGGCGGCGGCGTGCACCCGCTCCGCGGCGGCGGCGCTGACCTGGCCGTATCCGCCGAGGACCCGGCCGGCGGTGGCGGTCGAGACGCCCGCCTCGGTGGCTACCTCGATCAGGCTCGGTGTTCGTGATGGGCGGTCCCGCATGGCTGTCCCCGTCTCCAGCACGTGCCCGGCTCCGGGGTCGTGCGCTCGTGGTGGTCGGGCCGTCCCGGTCCTCGAACCCGCCGGGTGTCTGCTCCTGGGAAATCTTCGCCCGGGTGACTTGACGTGGTCAAGTAGGTCCTGAGAAGGTTCTCACCGTCGCCACAGAGAAGGTTCTCAGTCGTACATCGGCCGAGCCACCGTAAGGAGCAATTCGCATGACGTTCACCGCGGTCGAGCCGACCCCGCTCGCAGCGGACCTGGTCCCGACGCTGGAACACACGGTCGCCCAGCTCGACAAAGCGCGAGCATTTGCCCGCGAGGTCGTCGCCGAGGGCGTCACCAAGGTCTTCTTCATCGGCTGTGGCGGCTCCTTCTACTCGACGTTCCCGGCGCTGGATCTCATGGAGACCTCCACCACAGAGCTCACCGCCGCCAAGATGACCAGCGCCGAGCTCATCCACCGCAAGCTCGCCGGCCTCGACGCCTCGTCCCTGGTGATCGCGTCCTCGCACTCCGGCGCGACGCCGGAGACGCTGGAGGCCGCCCAGCTCGCCCGCAAGGCGGGCGCGCGCGTCGCCGGCATCGCCCGCAGCGGTGACACCCCGCTGGCCCAGGTCGCCGACGTGCTGTTCGACTACCCGAGCAACGTCACCGTCACCGAGCCGAAGGCCATCCACTTCACGCAGCTCGCCCTCGCCCTGCTGGACGCGGTCGGCGACCTGTCCGACGCGGAGGAGCGCTGGCAGGCCGTCGCCGCCATCCCGGCGGCGATCCCGGCGGCGAAGGCGGCCGTCGCCGACCTCGGCCGCTCCGTGGCCCGTCGGTGGAGCGACGCGGACCTGGTCTACGTGCTCGGCGCCGGCCCGAACTTCGGTGCCGCCAACGCCCTCGCCGCCTGCTACCTGCAGGAGATGAACTGGCTGCACGCCTCCGCGGTGCACGCCGCGGACTTCTTCCACGGGCCGTTCGAGATGGTCGGGCAGCGCCCCGTGCTGGTGCTCGTCGGCGAGGACCAGACCCGGCCGATCGGCGAGCGCACGGTCAGCTTCGTCAACCGGTACTACGACAACGCCGACGTGCTGGACTCCCGCGACTTCGAGCTGCCCGGGGTGCCCGCCGCGCAGCGCGGGCTGATCAGCCCGCTCGTGGTGGCCAGCCTGACCCGGCGCCTGCTCGACTTCGTCGCGGCCGAGCGCGGCCACAACACCGCCGCCCGCCGGTACATGTACCGGGTCGACTACTGATGCGGATGTTCGGATCCGGCGCCGCCGTGCGGGTGCTCGGTGCCGGTGACAACGTCGTGGACCGCTACGTCGACGCCGGCATCATGTACCCGGGCGGCAACGCCGTCAACGTCGCGGTCTACGCGCGCCGGTGCGGAGCCGAGGCGGCGTACCGGGGCGTGCTCGGCACCGACGTGGCCGGCGACGTGGTGCTGGCCGCGCTGCGCGACGAGGGCGTCGACGTCTCGGGCGTGCAGCGGGCCGACGGCCCCAACGCCTACGCCGAGGTGGCGATCGTCGACAACGACCGGGTGTTCAAGGACTCCGGCGACGGGGTCTCCGAGTTCGACCTCACCGAGGCGGACTACGCACGGCTGTCCGGGTTCGACGTGGTGCACACCGCGTACAGCGGGTCGCTGATCCGCTCGGTGCCCCGGATGGCCGCGTACACCCGGGTCTCGTTCGACTTCTCCAACCGGCTCACCGAGCCGTACGTGGACTGGATGCTGCCGAGCCTCTACCTGGCCACCTTCTCCGGCACGGGCCTCGACGACGAGCAGACCGAGGCGTTGCTGGCGCGCGGCCTCAGGCGTGGCGCCCGCCATGTCCTGGTCACCCGGGGCAGTGCCGGCGCGTGGCTGGCCACCACGGACGGCGTACACCGGCAGCCGACCACCGCGTCGGCCGTCGTCGACACCATGGGCGCCGGTGACGCGTTCATCGCCGGGCTCCTCGTCGGCCTCGTCGGCGGTCAGGACCTCACCTCGTCGCTGGCCAAGGCGGCGAACTGCGCGGCACACGCCTGCTCCGTCGCGGGCGCGTTCGGCCACCCGGCCGCCGTCGCGGCCACCACGCTTCCGCACCTGCCAGGAGAGCCAACATGAGTCTGCGAATCGGTGTCGACACCGGAGGCACCTTCACCGACGTGGTCGCCTACGACGACGAGACGGGAGCGATCCACGTCCGCAAGGTGTCCAGCACCCGCGACGACCCGGGCCGGGCGATCATCACCGGCGTCCTCGAGATCCTCGAGCAGATCGGCGGGCGCACCGCCGAGGAGGTCGGCTACTTCGCCCACGGCACCACCGTCGGCACCAACGCGCTGCTGACCTACCGGGGCGTGCCGACCGCGGTGATCACCACCCGGGGCTTCCGTGACCTGCTCGAACTCGGTCGCGGCCGGCGCCCCCGCCTGTACGACCTGCAGGCCGACAAGCCGGAGGCCCTGGCCCGGCGGTCGGCGCGCTTCGAGGTGACCGAGCGGGTCCGCCACGACGGCCGGATCGAGACGCCGCTGGACGAGGACGACGTGCGCAAGGCCGCCGCCGCCATCGGCGCGCGGGGCATCCGTTCGGTCGCGGTCTGCCTGCTGTACAGCTTCCTTCGGCCCGAGCACGAGCGGCGCATCCGGGAGATCCTGCACGAGGAGCTCGGCGGGGACGTCTTCGTGACCCTGTCCTGCGAGGTGCTGCCGGAGTTCCGCGAGTACGAGCGGCTGTCGACCACGGTGGTCAACGCCTACGTCGGTCCCGTCGTCGCCGACTACCTGGCGGCGCTGCGCAAGCGGCTCGCCGACATCCGGCTCGGCGTCGTGCCGCACGTGACCCAGAGCAACGGCGGCATCATCCCGTTCGAGGCGGCCGAGCAGTTCCCCGTCCGCATGGTCCTGTCCGGGCCGAGCACCGGCGT
The DNA here is from genome assembly GCF_042898305.1 of Dactylosporangium sp. NPDC000521. Taxonomy (NCBI): domain Bacteria; kingdom Bacillati; phylum Actinomycetota; class Actinomycetes; order Micromonosporales; family Micromonosporaceae; genus Dactylosporangium; species Dactylosporangium sp. NPDC000521. The sequence goes on along the minus strand of NZ_JBIAYW010000029.1, from coordinate 61,338 downwards.
CGTCGGCGCCGCGGGCATCGCGGCCACCGCCGGCCACCCCGACATCATCACCTTCGACATGGGCGGCACGTCGTCCGACGTCTCGCTCGTGCAGAACGGCCAGCCGAAGGTCACCAAGGGCATGGAGCTCGACGGCCGGCCGATCCGCAGCCCCATGCTCGACATCCACACCGTCGGCGCCGGCGGCGGCTCCATCGCCTGGATCGACGCGGGCAACCACCTCAAGGTCGGTCCGGCCAGCGCCGGCTCCGACCCCGGGCCGGCCTGCTACGGCAAGGGCAGCGAGGCCGCCGTCACCGACGCCAACGTGGTCCTGCGCACGCTCAACCCCGAGTACCTGCTCGACGGGCAGATGCGCATCGACTCCTCCGCGTCGGAGAAGGCGGTCGCCGCCCTCGCCGACCGGCTCGGCCTGGACGTCCGGGCGGCGGCGCAGGGCATCATCCGCGTGGTGGTGGCCAACATGGCCCGCGCGATCCGGGTCATCTCGGTCCAGCGCGGCTACGACCCCCGCGACTACACGCTCGTGCCGTTCGGCGGCGCCGGCCCGCTGCACGCCTCGTGGCTGGCCCGTGAGCTCGGCATCAGCACGATCCTGGTCCCGCCGACGCCCGGCGCCCAGTCGGCGCTGGGGCTGCTCATGACCGACGTGCGGGCCGACTTCACGCGCACCGCGATCCGCCGGTTCGACGCGGCCCACGTCGCCGACATCCGGCAGGTGCTGGTGGAGCTGACCGAGCAGGCCACCGAGTGGTTCGCCGACGAGGACATCCCGGAGGAGCGCCGGCACCTCGGGTACGCCATCGAGATGCGCTACGTCGGGCAGAACTACGAGCTGCCCGTCACCCTCCCGGCCGGTGACCTTACCGAGGACAGCCTGCCGGAGGTGCTGGCGCGGTTCGCCGTCGAGCACGAGCGCCTTTACGGCTACTCCGCCCCGGGCGACCCGGTGGAGGCGGTCACGTACCGGGTGCAGGGCATCGGCGACGTGCCGACGGCGGAGCTGGCGGCGAAGACGACGGACGGCAGCCCGGTCGACGTCGCGCTCATCGGGCAGCGGGACCTGCGGGTCGCCGAGGTGGACGGCTCGGCCGTCGTGCCGGTCTACCACCGCTCGAAGCTGCAGCCGGGGCACCGGATCGACGGCCCGGCGCTCATCGAGCAGATGGACACCACCACCGTCGTGCTGCCCGGCGACCGGGTGGTCGTCGACGAACACCTCAACCTCATCGTCAGCGTGGCGAACGGTCTCGTGGCGTCCTCGCGGAATGGAGCACAGGGATGAGCGAGCAGCCCGCAGCCGGCATCGATCCGATCCTCGTCGAGGTGATCGGGGCGGCGCTGGCGTCCATTGTGGAGGAGATGGGGGAGACCCTTGTCCGGGCCGCCTTCTCCAGCAACATCAAGGAGCGCCGGGACTGCACGGCGGGCCTGTTCGACGCGGCGGGGCACATGAGCGCCCAGGCGGAGCAGGCATCACCGGTGCACCTCGGCTCGCTGATCGGGGTCGTCTCGGCGGTGCTCGACCGCTACCCGCTCGACGCGATCCACGAGGGTGACACCTTCATCAGCAACGACCCGTACTCCGGTGGTGGCTCGCACCTGCCCGACATGGTGCTGGTCTCGCCGATCTTCGTCGACGGCGAACTGACCGCGTGGGCGGCCAACCTCGCCCACCACGCGGACTTCGGCGACCGCGGGCACGCGCACATCTTCCAGGAAGGCCTGCGCATCCCGCCGGTCAAGCTGATCAGCCGGGGCGAGACGAACGAGGACATCTTCCAGCTCGTCCTCACCAACTGCCAGGTGCCGCACGAGCGCCGGGCCGACTTCCGCGCCCAGCTCGCGGCCAACCGGCTGGCGGTCACCCGCTACGTCGAACTGGCCGGCCGCTACGGCCGGCAGCGGCTGATGGACATGACCGCGGCCCTGCTCGACTACACCGAGCGGCGGACCCGGGCAGCGATCGAGTCCATCCCGGACGGCGAGTACGCCTTCACCGACCGGTTCGACTGCCCGGAGCTGGACGAGGAGCTCGAGCTCAAGATCCGGGTCGCCGTGTCGGGCAGCGAGGTCACGCTGGACCTGCGCGACAACCCGGCGCAGGTGCGCGCCTCGGTCAACATGGTGTGGACAGCGCTGTACGCCACCGTGTACTACGCCATCAAGACCCTCGTCGACCCCGACGTGCCCTCCAACGCCGGGCTGCACCGCCCGATCACGATCCAGGCGACCGAGGGCACCATCGTCAACTGCGTCGCCCCGGCGGCGGTCAACGGCCGCACCGAGACGTGCCAGCGGGTGGTCGACCTGATCCACGGCGCGCTCGCGCCCGCCGTGGCGGACCGGGTCACCGCCGCCAGCAACGGCGCCAACACGGGCGTGCACTTCTCCGGCTGCGACACCAGCACCGGCAACTACTTCGTGTACCTGGAGACCATCGGCGGCGGCTCCGGCGCGCGGGCCACCAAGGACGGCATGGACGGCGTGCAGGTCCACGTCACCAACACCTCCAACCTGCCGGTGGAGAGCCTCGAGACGGAGTACCCCCTCGTCATCGAGGCCTACGAACTGGTCCAGGACTCCGGCGGCACCGGGCAGTGGCGCGGTGGCATGGGCATCCGCCGGACCGTCCGGGTCGAGGAGCAGGACGTGCAGTTCTGGCTCGACACGTCGCGGCAGAAGTCCGCGCCGTGGGGCCTGTTCGGCGGCGGGCCGGGGACCCCGGCCCGGGTGGAGCTCTCCGAGGGCGCCCGGCCCGTGGAGCACGGCCACACCATCCTGCAGCCGGGCGACCGCGCATCGATCATCACCGCCGGCGCCGGCGGCTACGGCCCACCAGAGCAGCGGCCCCGCGAGCTCGTCGAGCAGGACCTGGCCGACGAGGTCATCTCCGCGGAGACCGCTCGCTCCGTCTACCAGCTCGACGTCTGACACCCACCCCCTCACCTGAAGGAAATCCGTACATGACCTCACAGCACACGCGGCGGTCGTTCCTGAAGGCCTCGGCACTGTTCGGCAGCGCGCTCGCTGCCGGTCCGCTGCTCGCCGCCTGCGGTGGCGGCGGCGGCAGCGAGTCGGCCTCGGGCGCCAAGGGCGGAACGCTGACCTTCGGCCTCGACAGCGACGTGCCGAACCTGCAGACCCCGCAGAACCAGGGCAGCGCCTCGATGATGCTCAACGGCGTCCTGCACCGTGGCCTGGTGCAGTACGACGCCAAGGGCGACATCGTCGCGGCACTGGCGGAGAAGTTCGAGACCAAGGACTCGCAGACCTTCACGTTCACCCTGCGCGGCAACCTCAAGTTCCACGACGGCAGCCCGGTCACGGTCGACGACGTCAAGGCGTCGCTGGAGTGGATGACCGACGCGTCGAAGACGCCGAAGCTGTACCCCGCCACCAAGGGCATCGACAGCGTGACCACCGAGGGCGACAACACGGTCGTCGTCAAGCTCAAGGCCCCCGACGCGTCGTTCCTGGCGTTCCTCGCCGACGTCAGCGGCGCGATCCTGCCCAAGAAGACCCTGGGTCAGCAGGCTCCGACGTACGTGGGAGCCGGGCCGTTCAAGTTCGTCTCGTACGAGAAGGGCCTGGCCTTCAACGTCGAGAAGTTCGCCGGCTACTACGAGGCGGACAAGGTGAGCCTGGACAAGATCCAGTTCAAGATCCTGGCCGACCAGGCGGCCCGCGACAACGCGCTGCTGACCGGCACCGTCGACGCCATCTCCTTCGTCGGCTGGAACGACTACGACCGGGTCAAGCAGAAGAGCGACCTGGTGCTCGACCCCACCGACGGCCCGTTCATGTACCTGCTGTTCAACACGGCGCAGGGCCCGTTCAAGGACGCCCGCGTCCGGCAGGCCGTGGCCTGGGCGGTCAACCGGCAGAACGTGGTCTCCAGCGCGCTGGCCGGCCAGGGCTCGCCGCTGGCCGGGATGCCGCTGCCGGAGTCGAGCGCGTTCTACAACGCCGAGCAGGCCGACTTCTACAAGCAGGACGTGGCGAAGGCCAAGGCGCTGCTGGCCGAGGCGGGCTACGCGAACGGGTTCAAGGCCCGCATGCTGTCGTCGTCGCAGTACGACTTCCACCAGAACACCGCGATCTCGGTGCAGGCCGACCTCAAGGCCATCGGCATCGAGCTGGAGATGAACCTGCCGGACTGGCCCACCCGGCTGCAGCTGGGCTCGAAGGGTCAGTACGATATCGCCGTCTACGGCACCGTCGGCATCTGCAACGACCCAGCGTTCCTGGAGCAGATCCTCACGCCGGCCGGGTCGCAGAACGCCTCGTTCGGCTACGACAACATCGAGCTCAAGGCGCTGCTCGACAAGGCGAAGCAGGAAGTCGACGAGGGCAAGCGCAAGGATCTGTACAAGCAGCTGGGCACGATGGTGCTCACCGAGGCGCCCATCGTCGGGCTGGCCTGGCGCTCGCAGGCGTACGGCCACAAGAAGTCGGTGACCGGCTTCACCAACATCCCCGGCTTCCTCACCTTCGAGTCCGGCTACACGCTCGCCGGAACCGCGAAGTCGTGACCCGGGTCTGACGACAGCCAGCAGGAAGGACGCGACAGGTGCTCTTCTATGTCGCCAAACGTCTGGCCACCGGCGCGGCGCTGCTCCTCGTCGTGGTCACACTCATCTTCATAGCGGTGCACCTGGTGCCCGGTGACCCGGCCCGGACCATCCTGACCGGCACGGGCTCGACACCGACCGAGGAGGCAGTGGCCCAGCTCCGCACAGAGCTGGGCCTCAACCTCCCGCTCGGGGAGCAGTACACCCGCTACCTGTCGGACCTGGCGCACGGCTCGCTCGGGCACTCCCTGCAGGACGGGCGGCCGGTCACCGCGTACATCGGCGAGCGGATGCCGCGGACGATCCAGCTCATCGTGGCGACGACCCTGGTGTCGGTCCTGATCGGGGTCACGCTCGGCGCCCTGGCGGCCCGCCGGGGCCGGTTCCTCGACCGGTTCGTGCTGTTCGGCAGCAGCCTGGGCATCGCGATCCCGGCCTACGTGGCCGCCATCCTGCTGATCTTCGGCGTCGGCGTGCAGCTGCAATGGCTGCCCTCCGGCGGCTACACCGACATCAGCGAGGGATTCGGGCTGTACCTGCAAGGGCTCATCCTGCCGGTCGTCGCGCTCTCGATCGGGTTCACCGCGATCGTCGCGCGGATGACCCGCGCGTCCGTGCTGGCGACGGCCCGCCAGGACTGGGTCCGCACCGCCGAGGCGGTCGGCCTGCGCCGGCGGACCGTCTTCATCCGGCACGTCGTCCGCAACGCGCTGACCCCGGTGCTGACCGTGACCGGTCTGCAGATGGGCGCCCTGCTGGGTGGCACCGTCATCGTCGAGCGGGTCTTCAGCTGGCCCGGCCTCAGCGGCCTGCTGATCGACGGCGTGACCAACCGGGACTACCCGCTCGTGCAGGGGGTGGTGATCGTGGCTGCCGCGATCTTCATCGCGCTGAACATTGTCGTCGATGTCTCCTACGGGCTGCTGGATCCGAGAGGACGCCGGTCGTGAAGCTCTTCCGTGCACTGGGCCGGGGCGGCTCGTTCCTGGGCAGCACCGTCCCGGCGGCCTTCCTCGCCGTCCTGGTCCTCGTCGCGCTGTTCGCCCCCTGGGTCGCCCCGATGGACCCGCTGGCCCAGGGGCCGGACAAGCTCGTCGGGCCGGGCGCCCACCACCTGCTGGGCACCGACCAGTTCGGCCGCGACATCCTCTCCCGCCTGCTGTACGGCGCCCGCGCCGACCTCATCGTCTCCGTCGGCGCGACCGCGGTCGCCGCCGTGCTGGGCACCACCTTCGGGCTGGTGGGCGGCTTCTTCCGCGGCTTCATCGGCGGCCTGTCCATGCGGGCCACCGAGGTCGTGCTCGCCTTCCCGCCGATCGTGCTCGCGCTGCTCGTCGTGGCGCTGTTCGGTCCCGGCACGGCGACGCTCATCATCACCATGGGGATCCTGTTCACCCCGACCTTCGCCCGGGTCACCTACGGCCAGGTGCTGTCGGTCCGGCAGCAGGACTTCGTCACCGCCAGCCGGATGCTCGGCGCCGGGCCCGGCTGGCTGCTCTTCCGCGTCGTGCTGCCCAACGTCCTCGGCCCGATCCTGGTGCAGACGTCGCTGACCCTCGCCGCGACGATGCTGCTGGAGTCGGGCCTGAGCTACCTCGGTGTCGGCGTCGTGCCCCCGACGCCGTCGTGGGGCAGCATGATCGCCGAGGCGCAGAACCTGGCCCTGAGCAACCCCGGCTTCCTCATCATCAGCTGCGGCATCGTCGTGGTGACCGTCCTGGCGTTCAGCATCCTCGGCGACAGCCTCGACCGCCGCTTCGACCCGCGGCGCCGCAACCGCCCCGCCGGCGCGACGACGGCGGCCAACGATCTGCGTACGGTTGGGGGTGCCGCATGAGCATGCGTCCGGTCCTCGAGGTCGAGAACCTGTCGGTCTCGGTCGCCTCGGCGCGCGGTGAGCTGACGCTCGTGCACGACGTCAGCTTCGGCGTCTCGGCCGGGCGTACGCTCGGCGTGGTCGGGGAGTCCGGCTGCGGCAAGAGCGTCTCGCTGATGTCCCTGGTGCGGCTGCTGCCGCCGGAGGCGCGGATCGGTACGTTGTCGGTCGTCAGGATCAACGGCCGCGACGTCACCGGGCTGTCGCAGCGCGAGCTCGAGGACGTCCGCGGCCGCGAGGTCGGGTTCGTCTTCCAGGACCCGATGACCGCCCTCAACCCGGTCTACAAGGTGTCGTACCAGGTCGGGCAGGTCCTGCGGCGGCACTTCAAACTGTCCCGCCGGGCCGCCCGGGAGCGGACGCTGGACGTGCTGCGATCGGTCGGGTTCCCCGATCCGAAGCGGGTCGCGTCCAGCTACCCGCACCAGCTCTCCGGCGGCATGCGCCAGCGGGTGGTCATCGCGATGGCGATCGCCGCCGAGCCGCGGCTGCTGCTGGCCGACGAGCCGACCACGGCTCTCGACGCGACCACGCAGGCCGAGGTGCTCGAACTGCTGCTGAACCTGCAGCGGGAGCGGGACATGGCACTGGTACTGGTCTCCCACGACCTCGGCCTGATCGGCGAGGTGGCCGACGAGCTGTGCGTGATGTACGCGGGCACGGTCATCGAGCGGGGTTCGGCGGCGGAGGTGCTGGAGCGGCCACAACACCCGTACTCGCAGGCGCTGCTGGCGGCCGCCCCGGCCCTGGACTCGCCGTCGCACGTGCCGCTGCCGGTCATCCCGGGCGGCCTGCCGGCGCCGGGAGAACTCATCACCGGCTGCCCGTTCCGGCCGCGCTGCGCCCACGCGTTCGACGCCTGCACCGAGCGGCCGCCGTTCGTCAGGGGCGGCCGGGCGGCGTGCTGGCTGCCGGAGCAAGACGACATCCAGCACAGTGAGAAGGCGGTGACTGCGTGAACGACGAGATCCTGCTGTCGGCTCGCGACATCGTGCGCGAGTACCGGGTGGCCGGGTCGGGCACGCTGGGCCGGCGCACCACGATCCGCCCGGTCAACAACGTGAACCTGGACATCCGCCGGGGCGAGACCCTCGGCCTGGTCGGGGAGTCCGGCAGCGGCAAGTCGACCCTCGGCCGCAGCCTCATCATGGTCGACCCGCCCACCAGCGGCACCGTCCAGTTCGGCGGGCAGGACATCACCAGGCTCAGGCGCGGAGGTCTGCGACGCATCCGCACCGACCTGCAGATGATCTTCCAGGATCCGTACGCCTCGCTGAACCCCCGCTGGCGGGCCCAGGACATCGTCGGGGAAGGGCTCGCGCTGCAGACCCAGCTGAGCCGGCGGGAACGCCGTGACCGGGTCGCCGAGGTGCTCGAGCGGGTCGGGCTGCCGGCCGGTGCGGCGGAGAAGTACCCGCACGAGTTCTCCGGCGGGCAGCGCCAGCGTCTGGGCATCGCCCGTGCGCTGGTGCTCAACCCCCAGCTCATCGTGGCCGACGAGTCCGTCTCGGCGCTCGACGTGTCCGTGCAGTCGCGGATCCTCAACCTGCTCCAGGACCTCAAGGCCGACCTCGGGCTGACCTACCTGTTCATCTCGCACGACCTCGCCGTGGTCAAGTACGTCTCCGACCGGGTCGCGGTCATGTACCTGGGGCGGGTGGTCGAGCTGGCGTCGTCGGACGACGTCTACGCCGCACCGCTGCACCCGTACACGCTGTCCCTGCTCAGCGCGATCCCGCAGTCGTCGCGCACGGCCGCACCCGTGCGGCAGCGACTCGTCCTGCACGGTGACCCGCCGTCGCTGAGCCGGCTGCCCAGCGGATGCCCCTTCCGCACCCGATGCCCCTTCGTCCAGCCCACCCGCTGCGACAGCGAACTGCCGCCGCTGCGGGCCGCGGCACCCGGCCACTCGGTCGCCTGCCACTGGGCCGAGGACATCGCCGCCGGGCGGATCACGCCCCGTGCCGACCGGACGGCCACCGCACCGACCCCTGCCTGACCACACCAACCTGTAAGGAGAAGCTGCCGTGCGATTCGGCGCCCACAGCCAGATGCTGGTCCACGATCTCGACGACGCCGCGCTGTGGATCTTCGATCGCGGCCGCGAATGGGGCCTCGACGCTCTGGAACTGCACGTCGCCGACCCTGACACGTTCCCCGTCGACGGAGTGCGGAGCGCCGCCGAGCGGGCCGGCCTCGAAGTCGTCCTCGGCACGGCGCTGCAGGCGCACAACTCGACCGTGAGCGACGACCCGGAGATCCGCGTCCGCGGGCTGCGGCACCTCAAGGGCTGCATCGACGTCGCCGCCCGGATCGGCGCCCGCAAGATCTGCGGTGGCCTGCACTCCGCCAACGGCCACTTCGTCGGACGCGGGCGCACCAACCAGGAGTGGGACCGGTCGGTCGCGGCGCTGCGGGAGGCCGGCGAGTACGCGGGCGAGCGCGGCATCATCCTCACCGTCGAGCCGGTCAGCCGGTACTCGGGGTACTTCCTCAACACGGCGGCGGACGCGGTCACCCTCGTCGACGAGGTCGGGCTGCCCAACGTCGGCATCCAGCTGGACACCTTCCACATGAACATCGAAGAATCGGACCCCGCCGCCGCGATCCGTCTCGCCGGCCGCCGCCTGATGCACTTCCACGCGGTCGAGAACAACCGCGGGGTGCCGGGCACCGGACAGGTGCCGTGGGCGGACTGCTTCGCCGCGCTGCGCGACGTCGGCTACGACGACCTGTGCGTCTTCGAGTTCTTCCCACTCGACCTGCCGGTGATGGCGGTGCGCACCCACACCTGGCGCGAGCTGGCCACGAGCAAGCAGGTCGCGGTCGAAGGCATGCGCAACCTGAAGAACCTCCAGTAGATCGGGGGCTCGTGCGGCGGGCGGCACGGCATGAACGTGCGCACCGAGCCGCTTCGCCGGCCGCTCCGACACGTGCGGTCCGTCGCTCAGCGGGTCCAGGGTTCCGCTGGCAGGCAGGAGGGGCCGGGCTTGCCGTAGACGGTGGTTCCTTGCGGGTCGACGTAGCAACGGCCGAGCCGGTCGAACGGAACGAACAACGGCCGGCGGTCGAGCTCGTTGCCGGCGCTGTCGTAGCTGACCAACTGTGGGCTGTCGCGTTCGCGGACGTCGCCCTGAGCGATGATTCCGAAGGCGCCGTTGGCGATGCGTGCTGTCGTCGTCCTGCCGTCGCCGTGATCGAGCACCAGCCGGTGTACCCGTGCGCTGACCCGCCCGATGGCGACCACGTCGCCGCCGTCCTGCTCGGTCGAGGTGAGCAGGAGCCGGTCAACCGGACCCGGCAGCCAGTCGTGCCGCCAGCCGGGCCTGTCGGTGTCGATGGCAAGGCCGCCGGACCGGCCCCGGTGCGGCGGGTCCCATTCAGTACAGGCGAGATAGTGATCCTCGGTGAGGAACAGCACCGCGACGTGATCGCCGTGCTCGGCGCCCACGGCCAGATCAGCACCGGCTACCGGCAGCCGGGCGTGCATGTCGTTCAACTTGAGGCACCGTCCGGCCGCCGCTCGCAGCGACGGCGACATCTCGCCGGGTCCGAGTGCCAGCAGTTGCTCACCGTCCCCACCGGACCACGCGGATGCCCCGATGGCAGCCACGGCGACGATGCCGGCGAGGGCGAGCCCGACACCGACACGGCGCCGCGCCGGCCGCGCCGGCCGCGCCGGCTGCCGCGCCGGTTCGGTGATGTCGGCGAGAAGCCTGGTGCGTATCTCTTGCACTCTGCCGGGCGGGAGATCCCGCTCCACCGGTGGGGTGAACAGGTCGTTCATCGATCCTCCGTGGTGTCGTGGGACAGCTGGCGGGTCAGCCGGGCGCGCGCCCGGCTGACCCGGGAGCGGAGCCCGGCCTCGGTGATGCCGAGGACGGCGGCGGCGTCGGCGTAGGACACGCCGGACCACACGCACAGCGCGACCGCCTCCCGCTCGGCTCGCGGCAGCCGACGCACGGCGGCCAGGATCGCGCGCATCCGCCGCTCGTCATCGACGCGGGCCGCGACCTCGTCAAACAGATCAGCGTCGGTGCCACGCTCCGCCGGCAGCCGTCGCAGCAGCGCGAGCCAGCGTCGTGCGGAGCGAGCCTCGGTGCGGGCCGTGTTGGCGGTGACCACGAGGAGCCAGGGCAGCGCGGAACCGTCGACCAGGCGAGCGTCCGCACGCCGGCGCCAAGCGACAAGGAACGCTGACTGGGTGACATCCTCGGCCAGCGACCAGGATCCGGTGAGCTTGAACGCGTGGTTGTACACCGCCCGCGCGTAGCGGTCGAACAGCACGGCGAAGGCCGCCGCGTCGCCGGCCGCCGTCGCCGACCACAACTCCTGGTCGGTAGGGCTCATCTGGACCGTCACACCGTACTATTGCCGGCACGCCGCACTCTGTTGCACGTGACTGCGAAGGAAGCGGAGATGTCGGGCGGGCGTTCCGTCGCGGACCGGGCGTCGCGACACCGAGCGGAACAGGATCGCCCGCCGCCTGCTGGCCGATGGGGCGAACCGCGAGGAACTCATCCAGTTCGCACGGTCGGTTGCCTACGACACCGTGTTCTCGATGTTGTACTACCTCGAGGACGACGGCCGCGACGACTGCGACGACCTACCGGCGTGGGCTCTCGTGCAGACTCGAGCCGGCGAGCCGCCGAGCGGACAGGTGCTGGCTGGGTTGTTCGAGGACCTGCTGAGCCTGGACCCGTCTGGCAACGAGGGCGCCGACATCGTGCCGCTGCTGCCCGGCCCGTGGATGAAGCAAGCGGATCCGCCTCCGGGTGACGATGTGGCCTGATCGTCAGCGCACATGTCAGGAGACCGATGGTGGCCAGCGGTGCCCGCGCCACTCGTCCCACGTCGCGAATCCAGCCGGTGGGCTGCCACGTCCCCGGCCGATGGCGGATTCTCGGGCCCGAAGAGAGCCTTCACCCATTCGTCCTTCGTGAGACGAAGCGCTTCCTGCTCGATCTCGATGCGTCGAGCGGCAGTGGTCTTCCCGGTACACGGGAGCCCCACCGTCAGAAACAGCGTCGGTTGCATCATCACCTCACCGACCGAGCCGAACGCCTCATCATCGAAGCTATGTCAGGTGTAGTCGGGTGGCGAATTCGGTGAACGTGGGTGTGACCGGACGCCAGTGGCACTGTCTCGGGTCGCTCCAGAAGTCGCTTGCCACCACGGCGGGGTCGGCCGGGCTGGTGCGCAGGTCCAGTGCCACGGCGACATCGTCACCGGGGTTCCGGTTGACGGCGATCAGTATGGCCTGCTCGACATCGAGCCACGGCAGTTCGACCCGGCCGGCGGTACGACTGCCCCGCGCCGTTCGGAAGAGCGCTGATAGTGACGCTTGGCGAGGGAACAGGTCCAGGGACCTGTTCTCCCGCCGCATCCACTCGATACTGGTCAGGAACACCAGCGGGTCCGCGAACCACGGCATCACCTCGTGCAATGCCGCGGGGTCCGGATCCCGCCAGGCGCCCGCCTCCATGAGCACGACCAGCGCCGAAGGCACAGCAAGCCCGCGAACGGTCCACTCCGCCGGCTCGTGATCATCGGTTGACATCACTCAAGTATGCGATCGCGGGCCGGCACCCAGGACATCGCTTCGGCGTCGTCTGGCAGGGTGAAGACGAGCACGGATTCGTCGAGGCGACGCCACACGAGCCGGCATGCTCATCCGCTTCCACCGTACGGCGAGCGCTGCGCACACTCACCGGACGTCGGGTCGACCAGCTTCCTGGGGCGGGTTTCCCCGGGAGCTGAAGCGGGCCGACCGTGACAGCGCGCGCGGGACGCGGTAGCCGACGCCGGCCTCGAGGATCAGGGTGAGGTCGTCCGCTGTGATGCCACGGCCGGTGAACCGCTCGACCGCCACCAGTCCCTTCTCCGTCCGGTCGCCGGGCTCGGCGAAGTCGAGCCCGGCGAGGACCGCGGCGACCTTCGGCGGGACCGTCTCGTCGCGTCCCCACGGTTCGAACGAGGCGAGCAGTTGGCCGCCCTCGGCGAAGGAGAGCCGGGTTACCGCGTTGACGTTCCAGAACATGCTGGCCGCCCGGCCGGAGGCTGACGCGGCGCACAGCACCGCCGCATTCGAGCCGCGGTAACCGTTGTCCTCCACGACCAGTACCGCGTCGCCGGCATCCAGCGCGGTGACCCACGATTCGATGGCGCCGGATGACGACAGAATACGCCGTATGTCGTCGATCGATTCGGGCCGGTTCGGGTCGGCGCCGAATGCGCGCAGCGTCTGTTCGAGCGTTGCGCCGGCGACAACCGTGACCGTCGCCGCCACCGACAGCGGGCTGCGACGCACCCACCGGTAGGCGTGTTCGGGGCGTGGCGGCCGGACCGGCTCGGGCTCGCCGCGCAGCCGGTGGCCGAGCCGGTCAGTACGCTGGTGCACGGTCTCCGGCGCGGCCGGCGCCGCCCAGACGATGAGCTTGTAGCGCTCGAATTCGGTGTCGAGGTCATCGCGGCCACGGGCGTGCACCCGCACCCGGTAGTCGCCGGGCCATGGCGGGGTCTGCCGGCGCAGCCGCGGACTGTCCGCGCCGTCCGGCGCGATCACCGACGCTCGACCCTCGGCGGCGCGCCAGCTGACCTCGACGATCTCCTCCCACCCTGACTCGACCTCGGCCGGTGCCTGCGCGAGCACGGCCAGTTCGACGCGCACCGATCCCTGCGCGACCCCGGTACGGATGACGACGCCGCCGTCGGTCACGGCCACCAATCCGTTACCGGCGAAGTCGGCCTGCCCGACGACCTCGCGTTCGGTCAGCCCGAACCGGTTCCCGGCCACGTTTGTCGAGCCGTACGTGTGGCGCGGCAGGAGGTACTCCGCGCGGACCTTGGCCAGCAGCGCCGCCGCGTAGGCCGGCGGCATGGGGCGCTCGCGTAGCAGCAGTGCCGCCGCGCCGGCACCGAGGCCGACGATGGCAGCGGCACGCTCCACGACCGCCGGCGGAGCTGCCTGATCGACCACGGCACCGGCGACCGCCACGGCCAGGCCGAGATGGGCGGCGCCGTGACGGGCGGCGATCGCGGGCTCGTCCGTCACCGCCGGCGGGATCGTGAGCAACCGCGCGACCGCCGGGTGTGCCGCGATCCCAGTCGCCAGGGCAACGGTGCGGTCGGCCAGTCCTGGATGCAGTCGCTCCAGCAGTGCGGCGGCGGACGTCGCCTCGCTGTCGTGCCCGCCGGTCGCCACCCAGGCGTACCCACCCGGCGCGGGACGCGGCAGGTCCGCTGTGAGGCTCGGCGCGCCGCTCCAATCGTGACCGGCAACGGCGAGTTCGAGCGCGCCGAGCAAACGCTCCACCAGGAGCGGCCCCAGCGCCCGCAGCGCGGTCAGGCACGCGGGCTCACCCCCGTCCGTACCGTCGAAGGCACGCGCGTCCGGAGTGCGCAACACCGCCTCCTCCGGCGCACCCAGCCGCCCCAGCGTCCGGGCGGGCGTGACGGGAACCCGCCCGGTGAACACCGGCATCGCCGCCGCGACGAAGTCCGCAAGCCCATCACTCATCGTCCGCCCCCCGTCGCCCGATCACGTCGGCCCGTACGCTACCGGACTCATCCAAGCGCACCGATGCAGTCCGCGGCAGCAAGACGGCGGGCGCTTTACCGGCACTCATTCGGAAGGCGGAGGCACAAGATGGGTCTGCCGGCGGAGGCGCCTGGACGGCCGCTTCCAATTGGTCTCAACTCGTTCAGACGAAGCGCCGGACAACTGTGCGTACGGTTTGTGACACCAGGAGACAAGCGCCCCAAGGGCGGTGCGCTGGGTCCGTCCCAGCGCGGCAGGTACACAGGGGAGGATCGGGATGCGGAAGTACAGGCTGTGGGTACTTCCTGCCGTCACCGGCAGGGGCGTGCCGCTGTTCCCCGAGCTGAACAAGCCCCGCCCGGTGCTGACGTAGTCAACGTCGTCTGGACAGTGACCGCTGTTCGAGTCGATCGACGCTATTCTCTCGGCGTGTTGATCAGCGTTACGGCATTCGTCTGCCGCCGGTACGTCGTCGCCGGTCTCGCATGTTCGGTCGTCGCTCTCGCGGGGTGTGACGCCGCTGATCAGGAGGCACCGGGTCCGATGCCGGCATCGACCGGCCGTACGACTCCGCCGCCTGTCGGGCCGTCATCGACGATCTCTCACGGTCCCTCGCAGGTGGGGCGAGTCAGCCCCGCGCCGCCTGACCGAAGGCCCGCGACTGTCCGCTCAGTCCGCGCGGTGCCCGACCAGATCGACCCTTCCGCATGTACCTCACCTGCGCCGGAGGGGCCTGAGGTCATCGCTGACGTCTGGCCCGGCGACTACAGCCCCGAAGATCTCACCGTGACGCTCGACTACAACGGTGATCCGGCAGGCGACAAGTACCGCGGCACCGTGCGAATGCAGTACAACCCCGCCACCAAGCGCTTCACCTACAGGCTTCCGCTGGTCAGTCAGGCGACCCTGCCGCCGCCAGGGAACATCTCCCTCTATGTTCGCGTACATCCGGGAGACGACTCGATGCCGCCGCCGGCCACGTACATCCGAGGCATGGGGTACTGCATGGACCTGCGAAATTGATCATTACCGGTCCGGTGCGAACCGCGGCACAATGGCGGGATGGGTGCGATGGCCGGGGTGGGCCGGCTGGACGCGCGGTGGTACCCGGATGTCGTGGCGGTCGGTGATCTGGCCGGGGCCCTGCCCGTACACCAGCCATGCCGACGTGCACTTCAGCGCCGGCGCCACCGTTTCGCCCCCGGATCCGGTGCCGCACATCCGGCCGCGTCCCCGCGAACGCTACTACGTGTTCGGGCCGCAGCTGGAGCCGGAGTTCATCGGCGAAACCCGCTCGGCCACCGAGGCGCTGTCACTGGTGCTGCAGCACCTGCAACCAGCCGGGCCCGGCGCCGCGTAGCCTGGACGTCATGCCTGTCCAGCTCAACCACACCATCGTCCATGTGCGTGACCGGGACCGCTCCGCCAGGCTCCTCGCCGAGCTGCTGGGCCTCGCGGAGCCGGTTCCGTACGGGCCGTTCCTGGTCGTCGAGCTCGCCAACGGCTGCTCGCTCGACTTCGCGCAGGACGGCGGCGCCATCCATCCCCAGCATTACGCGTTCCTCGTGTCGGAGGTGGAGTTCGACGAGATCCTCGCCCGCATCCGGGCGCACGGGCTGCCGTACTGGGCGGACCCGTACCACCGGCAGCCGGGACGGATCAACACCAACGACGGCGGGCGCGGGCTGTACTGGCAGGACGCCGACGGTCACAACCTCGAGATCATCACCGTGCCGTACGGCGGCTGAGGCCGGGGCTCACGAGTCGGCCTGCGGTTCGCCGACTCACCCGTCACGGGCGGCGCTCGGGGGGCTCAGCTCTCTTGTTCAACTGCCGGATCGTCGGCGGGCGTCGTGCCCGATCCCGTCGTCTGCTGCCGAAAGGCCCACAGCGCGATCAAGCAGTACGGGACCAGCAGGATCACAATGCTGCTGAATGCGTCGTTGAACGGCCAGCGGTCCTGGCCGTCGGCGGGACCCAGCCCGACGCACGCCAGCACCATCGCCCACGCGGCCGGGACCGCGAAGAACCCGGGCCGTGACGCGCCGAACAGGTGAGCGACCATCGGTCCCACGATCGCGATCGCCAGGGGCATCGAAGTGACGGCAAGGAGCGCCGGTCCGAGGTCCGGCAAGCACACGAGGTCGCTGTCGCACGCCGAGGTGTTTTCCGGCGCAAGCCCGATAATCGCGAACGCAACGGCCGCGGCGGTAGCTGCGCTCGCGGCGCCGATGGCCAACCCTCGCAACATCGCCCACACCGGCCACCACGACGCCGGTCGTGCCTGCCTGTCGCTCATGACCGCACTGTGCCACGCTACGGGCCAGCCGGTTGACCGTGAGGACGCACCGCGCGACATCGCCACGAAACCTTCACATTCTGCCGCTGTCCGTGAGCGCGGAGGGCCGGCAGGGCGTTGGTGTAGGGCGCGACTCCGCCGATGAGCGACGCGCCGAAGTCGTGGGGATGTTGTGTACAGCTCGGTGAGCCCCTGGCGGCCCGCCGATCGTCGTGGCACGGTCGGTCGACCACGACGGCAGCGTGGCTGGGGAGCGCGATTCCGCGTCGGTAGCCGGTGTTCTGACCATCTTGTCAGCGTGCGAGTCGACGCACCGCAGAATGTCGCCATCAGGCTGCAAGGCGCGCGTGCTTTCGTGCTCTGATGGCCTGGATCGCCCGCACCAGCGAACCGTGGCTACTGCTGCGGCAGCAGCACGGTGGTGAACTTGCCGGCAAGAAACTCATCGGTCAGCCGGACGCCCGTGAGGAGTTCGGCCAGTGCGAGGGCAGGCGCGTACCAGTCGCTGTCCCACAGCCCCAAGGCTTCGGCGAGCGGCGCCATGTCGGCGGGCAGCCTGTCGTTGCTGGAGTCGTTCAGATCCAGCCAGAACGCCGTCTCTCCGGCGGCCGCCATGGAGAAGCTGGCCGGTCCGGCGATGCTCCAGAACACGTTGACGGCCCGTACGCTCGCCACGGCCTGCAGCACCGGTGCGGATTCGCCGCGGTAACCGCTGAGCGGCTCGACGACCACGATCCATTCGCCCGCCTCGCGGACCAGGACGGAGTCCACGGACGGTCGTCCGGCCAGCGCGACGTCGATCGCCTCGTCGACAGTCAGCATCATCGCGTCCGCCGGATGGCCGCCGAACGCGAGAATGACGGCGTCGTGATTCAGGCCCTGGACGTACGTGACACCCATGCCATCGTTCAACTGCGGCCATGACTCGAGCAATGCCGCGTAGTGCGCAACAACTTCGCCGTACACCACGTCAACGTACCGTCCCCTCCGAGGCTGGGTGGCCGGTCAGGTGCTGTAGGTGCCGTCCCACGGCGGGTTGAAGCCGAGCCGGTCGGGGTAGAGCTCGGCCCAGCCGCCGCGATCGGGGTCGGACTCGTCGATCAGGCCGAACACGACGCCGTCGTAGGTGAGGCGGAACGGCCGGATGGCGATGTCGCCGAACCGCGGCGCATCGAGCTCGTCCAGGAGCGCGGCGAGGATTCGGTCGGCGGCGTCCGGGTCGGTGAGGTAGCGGCTCAGGGCGATCCTGCGGATCGTGGATGCCTCGTGCCGGCCGTCGTGGTCGAAGCGGTGCACGTAGGCGTACCAGCCGAAACTCTCAGCCGGATCGTCGACGTCCCGGCTGGCGCCGTGCACCGCCGCGTAGAACTCACCACCCGCGTGGCGACCGATGGTGTCGGTGCGGTAGCCCGCCTCATAGGCGACCGGTGGGCATGTGTCCCCGCCGCGCGGGCGTTGTGGCTGCACGGCACCGATCCGGCCGAGCTGATCGAACCGCTGTCCGGATGAACGGAAGCGGAGCGGATGCCTGCTACGCATTTCCAGGCAGCACTTGCCTGGCCTCCGAGCATGAGACGGTCGGCGGCGTGCCGCCCGCTCACTCCATCAGGCGGTCATGCGGTCCTGCCAGGCGGGCAGCCCGGGAACCCTGTCGACGTAGCTCAGCCAGGGCACGTCCGGCAGATCGGAGATGATCTCTTCGCGGAAAACGCGGGCCAATTCTGCAGGTACCGGTGCATTCGTCAGACACAACCATGCGATGACCGCACCGTACCTGACGCCGCCTGGCGCTTCCCTGTCGAGGCACAGCCCCTTGGTCCACTCCAGTGCCGCCGCGCCGCTTCCGTGCTCGCGTGCGCGCTGCGCCAGAGCGAGCACGGTGCTGACCTGAGCGCTCGGGACGGTCTCGGCTGCCAGCCGGCTTCGCAGGGCCGCGGTGACATCAGCCCGGTCGGCAGCTCCGGTCGCGAGCGCGTACGCTGCCGCGCACCGCAAGACCGAGGAGTCGTCGCCGAGAAGGGACAGCAATGTGTCGACTCAACGACGATGTCGCCCCACTCGTCGACCTCATCACCGTCCACTGGACGCACCATACCCGGCATCGATGGCCTCTCCGGTGACGCGGTGAGGGGGCGTCGATGGCCAGGCACGTGGCGGCACTCGTGGAGCAGACTCGACGCCATGCCGGGTCGGCGGGGTGATCCGCGGACGGCGTGCCAGAGCGGCTGCTGCGAGTGCCACTCACCCGCGGCGGCAGCGTCGCCGAGGACCGGCTGGCCGGTCACGGGGAAACCGATCGCGGTCGGGCTCTGTGTGAGCCTCAGCGAGTCGGCTGCGCTTCAGGCCGGCGGGTCGGCTGCGCATCAAAGCCGCTTCGGGCGGTCGGCGAGTCGTGGATCACGTTCGAAGGCGGCGCCGGGCCGGGGCGTGACAGAGTCGGTGCCGATGCAACCGCGTACCGAAACCGTCGCCACGCTCGCCCTGGCGGCCCTTGCCTTCATCGTCGTCACCGGCGAGACCACCCCGATCGGGCTGATCAGCGACATCGCCGCTGGGGCCGGCACCACCGAGAGCCGGGTCGGGCTGACGATCAGCTGGTACGCCCTCGTCGCGGGCGGCACCGCGGTCCCGCTGACGCGGTGGACGGCCCGGTTCGACCGCCGCTGGGTCCTCGCCGCGAGCACGGCGGCGTTCAGTGCCGGACACGTCGCGTCCGCCTTCGCCGGGAACCTCACGGTCCTCGCCCTCGGCCGCGGGTTCGCCGCGGTCGGGCACGGGCTGTTCTTCGCGCTCGCCGCACCCACCGCGCAGCGCCTCGCCCGGCCGTCGACGCGTGGACGTGCGGCCGGGCGGGTGATGGTCGGCGGCTCGGCGGCGCTCGTCGTCGGCACGCCGCTCGCCACCGGCCTGGGGCAGCTCGCCGGCTGGCGGGCCGCGCTGCTCGCCATCGCCGCGGTGTCGCTGCTGCTCGCCGTGGCCGTGCTGTTCCTGGTGCCGTCCCTCGCGGACGGGCCAGGCGAGCCCGGCGGGCCCGCGGGCCATCCCCGGCTCGCCGAGGTGCTGCGGCTGCCGGGCCTCGTCGCCGTCCTCGGCGTGCTGGTCGCCACGGTGGTCGGGCACTTCGCGCTGTTCACCTACGTCGCGCCGTTCGCGGCCGAACGACTCGGTTTGCACGGCACCGCCCTGACCGTGCTGCTGCTCGTGTACGGCGTGTGCGCGGTCGTCGGCAGCAACCTCGGTGGGCGGTTCAGCGACACCCGCCCGATCACCAGTACCCGTGCGGCCTCGGTGGTCTTCGTGGTCGCGCTCGCCGGTGTCTGGTCGGCGGGGCTGGCGGCGGCGCCGTACGCGGGAGTGCCGATGCTGCTCGTGTGGGGCGGCACCTTCTCTGTCCTCGTGGTGGCGACCTCCCTGGCGGTGCTGCGGCGGGCGCCGGGCCGTGCCGCCGAACCGGCCAACGCCGTGTACGGCATCGTGTTCCAGATCGGCATCGTCTCCGGCTCGGCCCTCGGCTCATGGTGCTACGCGGCCGGTTCGGTGACGGCGATCCCGCTCGTGGCGATGGCCGCCGGCGCGGTCGCGCTGGCCCTCGTCGTGGCGTGGGGCCGGGCGTTCCGCGCCGCCGACCCCGGCTGAGTCGCACGGGCACGCAGGCGTGGTCCCCGTGCGAGCCGGCGCGGGGCTGCCCGGGGGTCGCTCCATCGACTTGATGATGTCCCTGAGCCAGCCCTTCACGGTGCGGCGCGGCGCCTGGCTCGGGTCCGGTGCGCCGAGCCGCCAGATGATCTCCTGACCGGTGGCGGCGGTTTCGCGGCGGTGGCCTTTGTGGCCGGCGGGGTGGTCTTCGCGGGCGGAGGCGGGGTGGCGGCCTTCGCCGGGGTCGTCGCGACCGGCTTCGCGGGCTGCTTCGTGGCCGGCGGTGTGGCGGTGGTCTTCGCCGCGGCAGACTGCGATGCGGCGGCGGACGTGGACGCAGGCGGGGGACAGGGCGCGGTGGCTGAGGCCGTGCGTGTGGGCGATCTCCAGGGACACGGCCGGCTGCCGGACGAGGCCGAGGCGGCCCTCGAGGGGCATCCGGTCGACGTGGGTGGTGAGGAAGTCGTCGAACGGCACCTGCCCGTCGTGGTGCCGCTCCAGTCGTGGCCGTTGTAGGGCGCCGCGCCGGGCAGGTGCCGCAGGAGGTGGTCGAGCCCGTCGGCCTCCTTCTGGTGAACCGGCGGCGCGAGCACCCGCCACCGTGCACTGCCGACGTCCAAGCCCCTGTCCGTAGCCCGTCCCCGGCCCCGGCCCCGTACGGCACGCAGCAGGCTACCGCCGGTGACCGGGCGATGCCGTTCCCGTGGCCGGCTGCCGAATTCGAACCGATCGGCGGAGGTTCATGTCAGCCGGTGCCGGCGGTCGACCGGCGGCGCAGGTTTCCGGGTGAGGATCTTCGGGCAGTGCTCCAACGGTGCCGTACTGTACCGCTGTCAAGGTCGCCGGCGGGGCGGGCGCGCACCGGAGGGGGTACATGGTGGACAACCGAGGCTCGGCCGCCCGTACGGCCGACTGTGACGCTCCGACCACGCCGCTCGGCGGCGGACCAACCAGCAGAGAGCACCGCGATGCCGACTGAGCCGTCCGTCCTGCAGGTCCTGCTCGTCGAGGACGACCCCGCCGACGTGGCGCTGATGGAGAGCGTCTTCGAAGATCACCGCATCCGCAGCGAGCTGCACCATGTGGCCGATGGCGGGGAGGCCTTGGCGTTCCTCCACCGGGAGGAGCCGTACACCGACGCACCCCGGCCCGACCTGATCCTGCTGGACCTGAACATGCCGCGCGTCGACGGACGCCAGGCGCTCACGCTCATCAAGCAGGAGGACAAGCTCAAGTCGATCCCGGTCATCGTGTTCACCACGTCGTCGACGGAGAGCGACATCGTGGCCAGCTACAGCCGCAACGCCAACGCGTTCGTCACCAAGCCGATCGACCTCGACCAGTTCGAGCGCGTCGTCGCGGAGATCCGCAACTTCTACGGCCACACCGTCACCCTGCCCAGTCGCGTCTCCGACGTCAGCCGCCTCGACGCCGTCGACGAGTGACGCGGCCGGCGTCGGGCCGGTGGCACGTTGGGGGGTGTGAGCCCCGCCGACATGACAGGAGCCGAGGCCATGACCTTCCAAGCCCGGCCGGTGCTCGCCGGCCTCGACGACGCCGACGACGAACTGGTGGCTGTGCGGGCCGGAGCCGTCGAGGCGCGGCTGCGTGACCAGCCGCTGCATCTGTTCTCGGCGTTCGCCCCACCGCCCCCCGATGCGCTCCCCGAAGCGCCGTGGCCGCCGCGCGACGCCGCCCTGGCCCGGATGATGCGGGCAGTCGCCGCCGCGGGCCGGTCGATCGACGTCGACGCCCGGATGGTCTGCGGCGACCTCGCCGCCGCCCTGGTCGCCCAGGCACCGCAGGCGTCGCTGGTCGTCCTGGCCGCGGCAGCGGCGGCTCGCCCGGACGGTGGCTCGGGGGCCTGCCCGGTGGCCTGCCGCAGCGCCGTGCCGGTGCTCGTGGTCCCGGCGCGGCCGGCGACGCAGGGCGCCCCGGTGATGGCCGGGCTGGCCAGCGGCGCCGCGTCCGACGCAATCCTGGAGTTCGCCTTCGACGAGGCGGCGCGCCGCGGCGTGCCGCTGCGCGTGGTCCACCTGAGCGACGCCGCGACCGCGGGGCACTGGCACCGGTCCGAACTTCTCGCGGGCCTGTCCGTGCCGGCGCCGCCGACGGTCGGGTCGACGCCGGCAGACCTGGCCGAGCGGCTGCTGGCGGAGTCGCTGGCCGGCTGGCCGGCCCGGTACCCGGACGTGCGGATCGAACGGTGCGTCGTCCACGGCCCCGACGTGGAGCACGGCATCGCGACGCTGACGCGGGACGCCTGCATGATCGTGGTGGCCGCGCGGAGCCGGCTCGAGACCGGCGCGCGGATCCTCGGCCCGGTCACGGGCGGATTGCTGCGCGACGCGGGCTGCCCCGTAGCGGTCGTCGCCGCGGCCGACCGGGTGCTGAGCGCGCCGAACGGCGACATCTGCCGGTAGGCACACGACCGATCGGTCCGCCGCCGGACCACTGGGGCGGTCGCGGTGGCACCAGGGACCGGTCGCGCACACGGTCCGTTCAGTGCGTCCGTGGTGCGCGGACCGGACGTGCGCCGCACGGCCGTGCGGCCGTGCGGCAGGATCGGCGCGCCCGGTGTGGTCCGCTACGACGGTCCGCGCTCCGCGTGGCGGACGACGGCGACGGGGCAGGCCGCGTGCTGGATGGCGGTGAGGGACACCGAGCCCAGCAGCAGCCCCGCGAACCCGCCGCGGCCGCGGGAGCCGACCACCAGCAGCCGGGCGCCTGCCGACCGGTCGACGAGGACCCCTGAGGCCCGGCCGCGCACGGTGATCGTGCGGAAGTCGACGTCCGGGTACTTCTCCCGCCACCCGGCAGTGGACTCAGCCAGCGTGCGCTGCACGTCCTCGCCCAGGTCGTCGGCGTCGACGATCAGCGCCAGCGGGCCGTCGGGGCGGCTGGACGAGGCTGCCCGCCGGTGGGCCAGGACGGCCGTCAGGCCGGCGCCGCACGACGACGCGTGCTCGAACGCGAACCGCAGCGCGTCGGCGGCGTCGTGCGAGCCGTCGACCCCGACCACGACGCGCCCCGCTTCCGGGCCGGGCGGGCGGTCGAGGTGCCGCACGACCACGACCGGGCAGGGGGCGTGCACAGCGACCTGCGCGCTGACCGAGCCCAGCAGGAGACCGGCGAAGCCGCCGTGGCCGCGGTTGCCGACCACCACCTCGGCGGCGGCCCTGGCGGTGTCCAGCAGCGCCACCGCGGCCGACTCCGGCCGGGTGGCCGTGGTGAGCCGCACCGTGGGCGCGGCCGCTCTCGCCCGGTCGGCGGCGTCGGCGACGATCCGCGCGGCCGCCTCCTGGATCCCGAGCTCGAACGGTGACGGCGACGGCGGGACGGCCGGCGCGTAGATCGGCGGCGGCCACTGGAACGCGTTCAGGATGTGCATCGGCCGGCCGCGGCGCACCGCCTCCGCGGCCGCCCAGTCGACAGCTGCCAGGCTGGATGGGGAACCGTCGACGCCGACGACGACAGCGTGTTCGGCAACCATGGTGACCTCCTGTGCTAGGGGTGAGCTCCGCCGCGGGGCGTAGTGCCGGCGAACCAGTAGTAGCCCTCGTCGTCGCATCTGGCCAGGTCGCCGCTGAGGTACCACCCGCCGGCGAACGCGGCGCGGTAGGACTCCTCGTCGCCGAGGTAGCCGCGGAACATCGACGGGCAGCCGGGGCGCAGGGCCAGCTCGCCGACGGCGCCCGGGGTGTCCAGGACGCGGACGGCGCCGTCGACGATCCGGGCCCGCCCGTCCTCGCCCCGCTCCAGCAGCGCCGCGTCGACGCCGGGCATCGGACGGCCCATGGAGCCGGGCTTGACGTCCATGCCCGCATAATTGCTGATCATGATCGCGCCGGTCTCGGTCTGCCACCAGGTGTCGTGCGCGGGCCGGCCGAAGACCTCCCGCGTCCGTTCCACCGTCTCCGGGCTGAGCGGCTCGCCGACCGAGGCGATGAACCGCAACGCCGGCAGGTCGTGCCGGCGGGCCAGCGGCGCGCCGTGCCGCATGAGCATCCGCAGCGCCGTCGGCGCCGTGTACCAGTTCGTGACCCGGAGCCGCTGCAGCGTGTCGTACCAGCGGCGGGCGTCGAACTCGGCCGCGTCGACGACGACCGTGGCGCCGTGCACCAGCGGCGCGACGATGCCGTACGCGATGCCGGTCATCCAACCGGGGTCGGCGGTGCACCAGAACACGTCATCCGGGTGCAGATCGAGCGCGTACAGGGCGGTGGCGTAATGCGCCACGACGGCCTCGTGCACGTGGACCGCGCCCTTGGGAGCGCCGGTGATGCCGCTGGTGAAGTCCAGCAACGCCATGTCGGCAGGGTCGGTCGGCGGCACCTCGAAGGTGTCCGCCGCCGCGTCGACCGCGGCCGCGAACGACTCGGTGCCCTCCGGCGCGGGGCCGTCGCCGACGACCAGCACGTGACGCAGCTCCGGCAGGGCGCCACGGATCGGTGCCACCCGCCGCCTGTACAGCTCGGGCGTGGTCACCAGGACCTTGCCACCGCCGCGGTACAGCCGTTCCCGGATCGGTGACGGACCGAGCGCCGGGAACAGCGGCGCGCACACGCTGGTGCCGCGCAGCGTGCCGAGCATCGTCACGTACAGCTCGGGAGTACGGTTGAGCAGGGTGAACACGCGGTCACCGCGGCCGATGCCGCTGGCGCGCAGCGCGTTGGCGAAGCGGCCCGTGCGCCGGGCCAGTTCCGCGTACGTGAGGTCCTGCACGGCGCCGGAGCGGTCCACGCAGCGCAGCGCGACGACATCGGCCCGCTCGCCGGCGGCGTGCCGGTCGACCGCCTCGTAGCCGATGTTGAGCCCGCGGCAACCGGGCAGGCCGGACAGCCACGACCGGGCGTGCTGCCAGGTGAAGTCGTGCCGGACCCAGGCGTAGTCGGCCAGGTTGGCCCGCTCGCGGTCGGCCTTCGTCTTCCGGATGCGTTCGCTCATCGGATGCCATCTCCGTTCCTGAGGAACGGCTGCGTCGCGGATGCTCGTCGTGTCCAGCGTCGCGCGGATCGTCCGGCACGCCCAGCGCGGCGTCCCGTCGCGCCCGGCGGGGGTGCGGCGGCGGCACGGGACCTCCGGCCCTGACGGTCGCCGCCGCCACCGCGTCACGGTTGCCGGGTGAGGTCGATGTGCGGGCCGCGCGCGACCCTGTACGAGGTCCGGACGGCGGTCGGTCACTGCATGCGCCCGCGGCAGTGCCGCCGGCCGCCACTGCCACCGGGAGGTGGATCATGCAGATCGCAACCCCGCCCTTCAGCGACCGGGTCGATGCGGGCCGCCAACTGGGTCGCAAGCTGTCCCGGCTGCGCGGCCAGGACGTCGTGGTGCTGGGACTGCCCCGCGGCGGCGTGCCCGTCGCCGCCCAGGTCGCCGACGAGCTGCACGCCCCACTGGACGTCATCGTCGTGCGCAAGCTCGGCGTGCCGTGGCAGCCCGAGCTCGGCATGGGGGCCATCGGCGAGGACGGCGTGCGTGTCCTCAACCCGCGCATCATCAACCTGGCCGGGATCAGCGACGAGGCGCTGGCCGCGGTCGAGCGGACCGAGCTGGCGGCACTGCGCCGCCGCGCCAGGCTGCTGCGCGGCGACCAGCCGGCGATCGACCTGGCGGGGCGGACCGTCGTCATCGTCGACGACGGCATCGCGACCGGGTCCACCGCACGGGCCGCCGCGTGGGTCGCCCGCGCCCGGGGCGCCGCCCGGGTCGTCCTCGCCGTCCCGGTCGCGCCCGCTGACGCGATCGGACCGTTGCTGCGCGACTGTGACGAGGTGGTCCACGTCCGGCCACTGAACCGGCTGTCGTCGGTCAGCGAGTCGTACGAGGACTTCACGCCGACCACCGACGACGAGGTCCGCGACCTGCTCATCCTGCACAGGGCGGCGAGCCGCCCGGCAACGGCCCGGGCGCACTGGCACGACGAGCAGGTCGTCGTCTGCCCGGATGCCCTGCGCATGCCCGGGCGCCTCACCGTGCCCGCCGACGCCGACGGACTGGTCGTGTTCGTCGACGGCAGCGGCAACAGCCGGCACAGTACGTGCAACGAGGACGTCGCCGCCGTGCTGCACCAGGGCGGGCTCGCCACGTTGCTGTTCGACCTGCTCACCCCGGAGGAAGCGGCCGGCCGGGCCGAGGTGTTCGACATCGCGCTGCTCGCCCGCCGGCTCACCGAGGTCACCACATGGGTGCGCGAGCACCCGCTGTGCGCGACGTTGCCGGTCGGCTGGCTCGGTGTCGGCACGGGCGCGGGCGTGGCGTTATGGGCGGCGGCGGAGCCGCATGCCGGCGTCGCGGCGATCGTCTCCCGGGGCGGCCGCCCCGACCTGGCCGGGCGGCGGCTGGCCGCGGTGACCGCCCCCACCCTGCTCATCGTCGGTGGCCGCGACACCCGGGTCCTGGCGCTCAACCGGGCCGCGCAGGCCCAGCTGCGCTGCCCCAACCACCTGTTCGTCGTGCCCGGCGCCACGCACGTGCTCGACGAACCGGGCGCCGTCACCACTGCCGCCAGGCAGGCGCGCGGCTGGTTCCTGAAGCACGGACTACGGCAGGCCGCCGGATCTACGGCGTGACGACGACCTTCAGGCCGGCCCGCCGGACCGCGGTGCGGAACGCCTCAGTGGCCTGGCTCAGTGCGAAGCGGTGCGTGACGAGCGACGCGACGTCCACCCGCCCGCGCTGGACGAGGTCGATCGCGCGGGGATAGACCTGGTTCATCCGCCGGCACATCGCGAACGTCAGGCCCTTGCGCCGGGCCGCCCCGGCCGGGAACGTCGTCGTGTCCTCGTCCGGGATACCGACCAGGACGACCCGCCCGCCGGGGCGGGCCGCGACCACCGCGGCGCGCACCGCCCTGTCGTTGCCGGCCACCTCGAACACCACGTCGGCGTCGACGCCGTCCAACCGGTCCGCGGTGTCGGCCGTCACCGTCTCGTCGGCGCCGAATCCCTGTGCCGCGTCCGTCCGGTGTACGAGCGGATCCATCGCCACCACCCGGGACGCCCCGGCGACTCGTGCGAGCTGGATCAGCAGTAGGCCGATCGGTCCGCAGCCGACGACCGCGACCGACCCGCCGAGCCGCAGGTGGCCGAGGTCGAAGGCGTGGATCGCGATGCCGAGCGGCTCCAGCATCGCGCCGTCGGTGTCGGAGAGGCTGTCGGGCAGCGGGTGCAGCAGGTCCGTCGGCCAGGCCAGCCACTCACGCAGCGCGCCGTCGAGCTCGCCGTGACCGGCGAAGCGGACCGTGGGGCAGAGGTTGCCGTGCCCCTCGAGGCACCTGGCGCAGCGCCCGCACGGGATGGCCGGATCGACGGCGACGCGGCGGCCGTGCAGAGGACCGCCCGTCACGACGCCGGCGAACTCGTGGCCCGGCACGACCGGCCTGCTCAGCTGCGCGTCGCCGATGCCGCCGTGGGTGAACCAGTGCAGGTCCGAGCCGCACAGCCCGACGGCGGTGACCCGCACCAGGCTCATGCCGTCACCGGCGACCGGCCGGGGCTCGCCGGCGACGCGCAGCGCGCCGACGCCGTGCAGCCGCACCGCCACGCCCGCGCTGTCGTCCATCCAGCCATGATGCCCCACCACCGGCCGTTGCCGGCGGCAGGTGCGAGACGAGATGCACCGTTCGGCAGCGGCCCGGCGAGCTGCGGGCTAACGGAATTGCGGTGCTGTCACGTTCTGCTCCTGGACGAGGGAGTCCACCGCCTCCCGGGTGGAGCGCAGCGCCTGCATGGTGGTGTTGATCTCTTGGATGCTCTTGACCGCCTCGCTGGTCTGGAAGCGGATCTCCTTGATCTGCACCTCGATCTGCTCAGTTGCCTGACCCGTCTCGGTCGACAGCTCCTTGACCTCGCCCGCGACGACGGCGAAGCCCTTGCCCGCACTGCCGGCTCTGGCCGCCTCGATGGTGGCGTTGAGGGCGAGCAGGTTGGTCTGGCCGGCGATACTGGTGATCAGCTTGCCGACGTTGCCGATCTCGATGCTGCTGGCGTCCAGCTTGGCGATCGTCGCCGCGGCCTCGTCTGCACGTGCCGCGGCCGCCGTCACGGCCTCGCCGAGGTCGTGGCTGACCTGGCCGAGTTTCGCTGCGGACGCGGTCAGCTGGCCGAGCTGGTGCTCGGCGGTGGCCATCAACGTCTTCTCGTTGTCGATGTCGAACAGCGCCCCGGCGACGCGCAACGGCACACCGTTGCGGTCCCGTTTCGTCGCCCCCGTTGCGCGGAACCAGCGGTAACTGCCGTCCTTCAGCGCCAGCCGGTACTCGATGTCATAGGGGATCCGCCCGGTCCGGTCATTGAGGTGGTTCAGGAACGCGGCCACCACCCGGTCGACGTCTTCGGCATGCAGCCGCGACGCCCAGCTGGACAGGATGTTCGGAAAGTCGCGTTCGTCGGTGAAGCCGAGCATGTGACGGAAGTCCTGCGACCAGTTGAACGTGTTGTTCGGGTTCACCGGGTCGTCCGCCACCACGTCCATGTCCCACAGGCCGATCCCGGCCGCGTCGGTCATCAGTTCGAACCGCTCGATGGCGGCAGACTGCCCGCTGCGCAGCGACTCGACCTCTGCCCGCAAGGCGTCGCACTCCGCCAAGGCCGCAGCCAGTCGCGGGTCGTCCGTCGCCGCGGCACCGATCACGGCCGTGTCCTGTGCTCCGCGCCACCAGCCCATCCGCTTAACTCCGTTCCGCGTCCTCTTTGCCTCCCTATCGACTGCCCGGCGCGGACCTGAGCGTTTTTGGCTGGTCATAGTGTGGCTCAGCAAACCGCCTCGGCGTGAGGCCGGGGCCGGCCGGTCTTCGACCACCGGGCGGACACAAGCCTGGCAATCAGGTCAGGTGGGACCTCGGGTGCCAACCGAGAATTCGTCCCTCTGGGATGCCGCTGCAGCCGTAGCCCGGTTCGACGACTCCGACATCCTGGCATCGCGGTGTGTGATCGGCCGGATATGGCCGTAAGCGGCCAGCCATTCCCTCCTGCACTGTGCGGTGGCCTAGAAGTCTGACCGCCGGCGGGGTTGACAACACGGATGCGTGCCTTGAGGGTGTGTATATATAGCTCTTCGGAGCACTATAGTTGCACACACTCTGATCCGGGTCACAGGAACGGAGCAACCCCCATATGACCGACACCTACGATGTGGTGGTGCTGGGCACCGGCGCGGGCGGCCTGTCCGCAGCGGTCACGGCCGCCGCGCTGGGCGCGTCTGTCGGCCTGTTCGACAAGACGCCGACCGTCGGCGGGACCACCGCCGTCTCCGGCGGTGTCGTCTGGGTCCCCGCCCACGAGCGCCCCGACGCGCCTGCGCCGTTGCCTGCCGAGGACGCGCTGGCCTACCTGGGCGCACTGTCCAACGGCACGATCGACGAGCAGCTCGCGGAGGTCTTCGTGCGCTCCGCCCCGGCCGCCGTCGGGTTTCTGGAGCGGCACACCCCGCTGCGGCTGTCCGTCACCGCCGGGTTCCCCGACTACAAGCCCGAACTGCCGGGCGGCAAGCCGGGAGGCGGGCGGTCGTTGAGCCCCGCGCCGTTCGACGCCACCGGCCTCGGCGAGTGGGCCGATCGGCTGACCGCGTTCCCCAATGACTACAGCAACGTCGGCTTCGATGCGGAGACGCGGGCGCGGATCTGGGGCGACCCGGCCACGACGAGCGACGGCGTGGCCGCCGACAGCAGCGACATGAGGGTGGCCGGTGCCGCGCTCGTGGCCGCGTTGCTGCGCGGACTGCTGGACCTCGGCGTCGAGCCGCAGACCTCCACGCGGGCGGTCGACCTGGTGGTGCGGGACAACACCGTGACCGGGGTCGTCGTCGAAGGGCCGAACGGTCGCCGGGTCGTTCACGCCCGGCGGGGCGTCGTCATCGCCACCGGCGGGTTCGAATGGGACCGCAGCCTGGTGAAGGCGTTCCTGCGGGGTCCGATGAACGGCCCGACCTCACCGCCGAACAACACCGGCGACGGCCTGCGGATGGCGATGAAGGCCGGGGCCGCCCTGGGCACCATGGCCGAGGCGTGGTGGGTGCCGATCGTGCGGATTCCCGGCGACACGTTCGGCGGCCAGCAACGCCACCGCAGCGTCAGGCTGGAGCGCACCCGCCCGCGCACCATCATGGTCAACCGGCACGGTCACCGGTTCGCCAACGAGGCCAGCGACTACCACAGTCTCGGCGGCGCGTTCCATCAGTTCGATCCTGCCCGGTTCGAATACCCGAACCTGCCGGCCTGGATCGTCTTCGACCACACGCATCTGGCGCGCTACGGGTTCCTCGGCGTCACCGCGGAGGAACCCGCACCCGACTGGTTCCACCGCTCCGCGACCCTCACGGAGCTCGCCGGCGCCGTCGGCATCGACGGACCAGTCCTGGACGCGACCGTCGCGTCGTGGAACCGCGACGTCGAGCACCTGCGGGACCCCCGCTTCGGGCGCGGGCAGAGCGCCTACGACGGGCACTGGGGCGACACCAGCGCCCCGAGCGTCGCCGCGCGGACACTCGGCCCGATCGACACGGCACCGTACTACGCCGTGCGCGTCGACATCGGCTGCATGGGGACGAAGGGCGGGCCACGCACCGACGACAACGGCCAGGTCCTCAACCTCGACGGCCAGCCGATCGGCGGCCTGTACGCCGCCGGCAACGCGATGGCCGGGACCACCGGCATGGCCTACGGCGGCGCCGGCGGCACCATCGGTCCGGCGCTCACCTGGGGGCACCGGGCCGCACATCACGCAGTCACCGGTTCGAAGGCGCCGATGGCATGAGACGCGGGACGATTGTCGTGGACGGGCTCACCACCGGCTTCGTGGAGGCCGGCGAGGGTGAGCCGGTGGTGCTCCTGCACGGCGGAGAGTTCGGCGCCGATGCCGAGCTCGCGTGGGAGCACACCATCGCGGCGCTCGCCGAACGCTACCGGGTGGTGGCGCCGGACCAGCTCGGCTACGGCCGGACCGCCAAGGTGATCGACTTCGTGCACGGCAGACGGATGCGGATCCGGCATGTCGCACGGTTCTGTGACGCGCTCGGCATCGAGTCCGCCACGTTCATCGGCAACTCCATGGGTGCGGTGAACCTGCTCGTCGACGCCACCTCCGACGTCCCGCTCCTGCCGATCCGGCGCATCGTCGCGATCTGCGGTGGAGGAGAGATCCTCAGCAACGAGCACGTGGACGCGCTGTACGACTACGACGCCACCTTCCCCGCCATGCGCCGCCTGGTCGCAGCCCTGTTCCATGACCCGTCCTACCCGGCCGACGACGACTACGTCCGGCGGCGGTTCGAGTCCAGCACGGCGCCCGGCGCCTGGGAGGCCGTCGCGGCCGCCAGGTTCCGGCGCCCGGACGCCGCCGTCGCGGGCGGGGGACGTGGGGAGCCGGATTACGGCCGGATCACCGTCCCGGTCCTGTTCGTCGAGGGCGGCGCCGACAAGCTCAAGCCACCCGGATGGGCCGGCCACCTCGCCGGCCAGGTGCGCGACGGGCGCAGCACCGTCATCGACGACGCGGGTCACTGCCCCCAGATCGAGCAGCCGGCCGAGGTGAACCGCCAGATCCTGGACTTCCTGGCCGGCCCGAGCGGCGGCGGTTGCGGATGAGGGGGCAGCTGCGCTCAGACGACTACACCGGCCTCATCCGGCTCGACGGCCAGGTCCATGTCGTCGTCGGCGTCGGGCCGGGCATCGGCCGGGAGACCGCCACGGCACTCGCGGCCGCCGGCGCCTTCGTCGTCTGCGTCGACGTGGACGAGGCCCAGGCCACCGCGGTCGCCGCGGAGGTCGGCGGCGTCGCCGCGGTCTGCGACATCACCGCTCCCGACGCCTTCGCCCAGGTCCTGGCGGACGCCGAGCGACGGTTCGGCCGCGTCGACGGGGTCACCGACGTCGTGGGCCTCGTGCGGTGGAAGCCGCTGCCCGACGCCGGTGACGACGACTGGCGTTGGCAGAGCGACGTGGTCACCGCGCAGGCCGTGCGGGTCCTGCGGACCTCGGTGCCGTATCTGCGGCGGGCCGGCGGGGGGTCGCTCACCTACATCGCGTCCGTGTCCGCGTTCACGAGCGCCCCGGGGCACGGCCTGTACGGGATGGCGAAGTCCGCGCTGCTGTCGATGGTCCGCACGGCCGCCGTCGAGCTCGGACCGCACGGAATTCGGGTCAACGCGGTGTCACCCGGAGCGACGCTCACCCCGCGGATGGCGGCCGACCCGCGGTTCGAGAGCGCGAACCGGGCGAACGCCGCTCGGACACCGCTGCGCAAGCTCGCCCGACCGCACGACATCGCGGCCGCCGTTCTGTTCCTGTCGTCCCGGCTGGCCGGCCACGTGACCGGCCACGACCTGGTGGTCGACGGTGGCCTCACCAACATCTGGCCGCTGGAGCTGCCGGCCGCGGAGGGAGCTTCGTGAAGGGGCCGACGTGGCCGCTGTTCGATCAGGTCGCGGCCGGGTAAGGCGCCGTCGCGCCCTTCTTCGCCGGACTTCCAGCGCCGCTCAAGAGTAGCCGTGCGCGACCCGTTCCGGCGGCTGGAACCGGGGGATGTGTCCTCCGACGTCACCGGGGCGCTATGCGGGCAGCGCCTCGCCGACCTGCCTGGCGGCTTTGAGGATGGACGCCTCGGCGGCCTTGGCCTGGTCCTCGCGGTAGGTGATGAGGTTGAGGCAGGCGCGCGGACGGCAGTTGGGGATGGGTGCCGCCACGCCGTAGCAGCCGATCTCGATCTCGCCGACGCTGGTGGCGTAGCCACGTTCGCGGGCCAGCTTCACCTCCACCGGCTCCCCGGCGACCTGGGGTCCGGCGGCCAGCAGCGCATAGCCCGCCGCGCCGCGGTTGATGGGGGTGCGCATCCCGGCTTTGAAGGCGATGTGGTGCGTCGTGGTGGTCGGCTCGACCAGCTCGATCGACACCGCCTCGGCGCCGTTGGCGACGAACAGGGACACCGTGCAGCCGAGCTCGTCGGCCACCACACGCATGACCGGGATGGCGTGCTCGCGCAGGGTGGGCAGATAGGCGTCGGCGAGGGTGGCGAGGCGTGGGCCGGCCCGGTAGAAGTTGTCGGCGCTCTGGGCGACGAAACCGAAGTCGGCGAGGGTTTGCAGCAGTCGATACGCGATCGAGCGATGGACGTCCAGCTCGGTGGCGAGCTGCTGGATGGTCATGCCGTCGGGCGACTCGACCACCGAGAGCAGCGCCCGAAGCCCGCGGGCGAGGGTCTGGCTGCCCACCTGCGTGCGTCCCGCCGACTGTTCCGTCATGCCTATCCCCTTGTGATCCCTTGATCGGGCCGGTCCGCCGGCTGCCGGCGTCCGGGTCAACAGCTTCCCACGGAGGCGGTCGACCCGTTGACCGGCCGTGCCGGCCGTGCGTAACCTCGTACAAATAACGAGCAGGCTGATGTAAATAACGATACACCCCGGCCCGTCTCGGGTCGAGAGGGGACCCGCCATGCCACTCGCGCTGTGCACGACCTCCCATTCGCCGCTGATCGGCCTCCACGACCCGGATTCGCAGGTGCGGGCCGAGGTCGACGGGGTGCTGGCCCGGGCCCGCGCGTTCGTTGCCGGCTTCGCCCCGGACCTGGTTGTCGTCTTCGCCCCGGATCACTACAACGGCTTCCTCTACGACATGATGCCCGCCTTCTGTGTCGGTGCCGCGGCGAGTTCGGTGGGCGACTACGGCCTGCCGTCCGGCCCACTGGACGTCGACAGCGACGCCGCCCACGCCATCGCCAAGACCGTCCTCGACGCCGGCGTCGACGTCGCCATCTCCGAGGACATGCAGGTCGACCACGGGCTGGTGCAGCCGTTGACCTTCCTCTTCGAATCCCTCACCGCGGTGCCGGTGGTCCCGATCTTCATCAACTGCGTCGCCGAGCCGCTTGGCCCCGCGGTCCGGGCCCGGCTGCTGGGCGCGGCGGTGGGGGAAGCCGCTCGGGGTCTTGACCGCCGGGTGCTCGTCGTGGGGTCGGGCGGGCTGTCGCACGATCCGCCGGTGCCACGGCTGGCGGAGGCGCCGCCCGAGGTGGTCGAACGGCTGAAGCGCGGCCGCAACCCCTCCCGGGAGCAGCGGGCGCAGCGCGAGGGCCGGACCGTCGCGGCGGCCCGCGAGTTCGCGCAGGGCCGCGGCCCCTACCGCCCGCTCAACCCCGAGTGGGACGCGCTCGTCCTGCGGGCCCTCGCGGACGGCGACTTCGACACCCTCGACAGCCGTGGCAACGACTGGTTCGTGGAGGAGGGCGGGCACTCGGCTCACGAGGTCCGCACCTGGATCGCGGCCTACGCGGCGCTGGCCGCCCAAGGTCCCTATGCGGTCAGCTCGAGCTACTACCGCGCCATCCCCGAATGGTTTGCCGGCTTCGCCACCACCACGGCACTGCCCAGGTAGCGCAGCCTCTGACAGGCAACCGCTCCGCACGTGCGGAGCGGTTGCCGGCGTTGCCGGCGTTGCCGGCGTTGCCGGTACGCCCTGCGTGACCTGCGGACAACGGGTTCGAAGTGAGTCTTGACCATGGCGTCATCGCTCGTTAACGTTCGACTATCGCAACAGCATGTGCGATAGATACACGAGGTGAGCATGCGCGACGTTGAGACCCCCGCCGTGACGCAGCCGCTGGATTCCTCCGGCGGCAGCGTCGACGTCGTCGTTGTCGGTGCCGGCCCCGTCGGGCTGACGCTGGCGAACATCCTCGGCGCGAGAGGCGTCAAGGTGCTCGTGGTCGACGAGCGGGCCACCCTGATCGACTACCCCCGCGGGGTCGGGATCGACGATGAATCCCTGCGGACGTTCCAGTCGATCGGTCTCGTCGCGCAGGTCCAGCGGCACACCATCCCCAACCAGATTCTGCGCTTCGTCAACGGCAAGGGACGGCTCCTCGCCGAGATCGCACCGAGCGGCAGGGACTTCGGCTGGCCCAAGCGCAGCGGCTTCGTCCAGCCGCTCGTAGACGCCGAACTGCTCGCCGGTCTCGGGCGGTACGCGTCGGTCGAGACCGCCTGGCAGGTGCGGATGGAGTCCTACGAAGCCGGTGCCGACGCGGTCACCGTGCGGCTCCAGGAGCACACCGGCGCCGTGCGCGAGGTGCGCGCGGCGTACCTCGTCGGCTGCGACGGCGGCCGCAGCAGCACCAGGCAGCTGCTCGGCACGACCTTCGACGGCACCACCTCCTCGACGCGCTGGGTCGTCGTCGACATCGGCAACGACCCGCTCGGCTCGCCGAACAGCTACGTGGGCGCCGACCCGTCCCGCCCCTTCGCGTCGATCTCGATCGCACACGGCATCCGCCGCTTCGAGTTCATGGTGATGGCGGACGAGACCGACGAACAGGTCGAGCGCCCCGAGTTCCTGCACCGGCTCCTCGCGCCGTTCATCCCCCGACCGGCCGAGGCGCACATCATCCGGCACCGCGTCTACACGCATCACTCACGCATCGCCGGCACCTTCCGCAAGGGCCGCGTCCTGATCGCCGGCGACGCCGCCCACCTCATGCCCGTCTGGCAGGGGCAGGGGTACAACAGCGGCATCCGCGACGCGATGAACCTCGGCTGGAAGCTGGCCGCGGTCGTGGCCGGGCTCTGCGACGAGGACCTGCTCGGCACCTACGACGCCGAACGCCGGGGACACGCCAAGGCGATGATCGACCTGTCGACCACGGTCGGGCGCATCATCTCGATCCGCAGCCGCCCCCTCGCCTGGCTGCGCGACCGCATCGCCGGCGCGGCGTCGCTGCTGCCGTCGCTCAAGCGCTACATCGTCGAGATGCGGTTCAAGCCCATGCCGCGGTACGAACGTGGCGCGATCGTCCCCGCGAAGAGCCCGCAGTCGCCGGTCGGCCGGCTGTTCATCCAGCCGCAGGTCGACACCGTCGACGGCACCGTCTTGCTCGACGACGCCCTCGGCACCTGGTTCGCGGTGCTGTGCTGGAACAACGACCCCACGGCCATCCTCGACGAGGAGGCGCTCGACATGTGGCGCGGACTCGGCGCCAGGCTGGTCGCGATCGTGCCGAAGGAACAGCTCGGCCGCACCGCGTTCCCGCCGGAGGTCCTCGTCGTCGGCGACCTCGGCCGCCTGAAGACGTGGTTCGACGGGCACACCGAGTCGGTGGTGTTCCTGCGCCCCGACCGCTGCGTGGCCGCCGTGTCGATCGCGCAGGAGGCGTCGGACGTGTCACGCAAGCTCGCAACCGCGCTGGCCTTCAGCGGGCCGCGCCGGGCCACGGTGGAGGTGACCGGTCATGGCTGACCGCAACGGATACGACCACACGGTCGACGTCCTCGTCGTCGGCTCGGGCGCCGGCGGGCTGACCGCGGCGCTCACCGCCGACGCCCGCGGCCTGTCGACACTGGTGGTCGAGAAGGCCGACCGGTTCGGCGGCTCCAGCGCGCTGTCCGGCGGCGGGCTGTGGGTGCCGGGCGCCCCGGCGCAGACGCGGGCCGGCGTCCACCTGGACCGCGACGAGACCCTGACCTACCTGCGGCACATCACCGCAGGCGCCGTGAGCGAGGCCCGGCTGCGGGCGTATCTGGAGCACGCCGCGGACATGCTCACCTTCCTGGAAGGCACCAGCGAGCACCTCCAGTTCGTCTGGAAGCCCGGCTACCCCGACTACTACCCCGAGGCGCCCGGCGGCTCCACCGACGGCAGCGTCATCAACATCCCGCCGATCGACCTGCGCAAGCTCGGCACGGACGCCGCGCTCCTGTTGCCGCCGCACGCCGTCGCCCCGAGCGGCTTCTGGATCGGACCCAACGAGCTTGTCGACTTCTACCGGCTGCGGCAGACGTGGAAGGGCAAACGCGTCTTCCTCCGGTTGCTCTGGCGGATGGTGCGGGCGCGGTTGACCGGTGAACGGGTCGTGACCATGGGCCAGGCGCTGATGGCCCGATTGATGCTCGCGTTCCGGGAAAGGCGGCTCGACCTCTGGCTCGACGCGCCGATGACGTCGCTGATCACCGACGACGCCGGGCGGGTCGTCGGTGCCGAGGTCCGTCACCGTGGGACGACGCGGCGGATCCGGGCCCGGGGCGGCGTCATCCTGGCCTCCGGCGGGTTCGAGCACGACCCGGCGCTGCGCCGCAGGCACCAGCCCTTCGCCGAGCACACCCTGAGCCTCGGCGCGACCGCCAACACCGGCGACGGCATCGTCGCGGCGCAAGCGGCCGGCGCGGACACCGAGCTGATGGACAACGCCTGGTGGTATCCGGCGGTCCACTGGGGCGGCGGGCGGGTGCAGTTCAGCCTCAACGAGCGGATGATGCCGGCGCAGTTCATCGTCAACGGCGCCGGCGACCGGTACATCAACGAGGCCGCACCCTACGAGGACTTCGGCCACGCGATGATCGCCGGTGAGGCCGCCGGCGTCCGGCACATCCCGTCCTGGCTCATCACCGACGACTGGTGCTGGCGGCGCTACGTCGTCTTCGGGCACCTTCCACTGCCCCGAATTCCGTTCGCGCCGGTCCCGACCGGACGGAAGCTGCCCAGCTCGTGGCTTGCCTCGGGTGCGGTGGTGACCGGCCGCAGCATCGACGAGCTCGCCGAGCGGATGGGTGTGCCGGCCGACCGGCTCCGGCGCACCACCGAGCGCTACAACACGCTCGCCAGGGCGGGCCGGGACGACGACTTCCACCGAGGGGACAGCGTGTACGACCGCTACTACAGCGACATCAGCCTGCCCGTGCCCAACCTGCGACCCCTCGGCGACGGCCCGTATTACGCCTTCGCGCTGATCCTGTCCGACCTGGGCACCAACGGGGGCGTCCGCACCGATGAGCGGGCCCGCGCACTGGGTGCCGACGGCACGGCCATCGCCGGCCTGTACGCCACCGGCAACGTCGCGGCGAGCCTCATGGGGCGAAGCTACGCGGGCGCGGGTGCCACCCTCGGCCCGGCGATGACGTTCGCGTACGTCGCGGCCAACGACATCGCGGCGCACGGGGTGACCGGATGAGCTCTGGATACGCCGGACGCAGCGTCGTGGTCACCGGCTGCGCGTCAGGCATCGGTGAGCGCCTCGTGCACCTGCTGCACCGCCGCGGCGCACGGGTGACCGGCCTCGACCGGGCCCCCACGGCCGCGCCGGTCACCCGGTTCGTCGACGTCGACCTCGCCGACTCCGCCTC
Organism: Dactylosporangium sp. NPDC000521; assembly: GCF_042898305.1. NCBI lineage: Bacteria > Bacillati > Actinomycetota > Actinomycetes > Micromonosporales > Micromonosporaceae > Dactylosporangium > Dactylosporangium sp. NPDC000521. The sequence goes on along the minus strand of NZ_JBIAYW010000029.1, from coordinate 23,311 downwards.
GATCGGCGCCGCGGTCGGGGAGATCGACGGCCCCGTCGACGCCCTGTTCAACGTCGCCGGCCTGTCCGGTGCCCTCGACCCGGCCACGATCGTCGGAGTCAACTTCGTCGGCACCCGGGAACTGACCGAGGCGCTGCTGGAACGGATGGAGCCCGGCGCCGCGGTGGTGAACACCGCGTCGGTCGCCGCCTCCCACTACCTGGACCGGCGCGAGCTGGTCGCGGGGCTGCTCGCCACCCAGGACCGGGCGGAGGCGACCCGCTGGTGCCGGGACCACGCGGCCGACATCGGCACCGGCTACGCCGTGTCCAAGGACGCGATCGTCTGGTACACGATGACCCGCGCCGTCGCGCTCGCCGCCGGGGGCATCCGGATCAACTGCGTGGCGCCGGGGCTGACCGCGACCCCGATCCTGGAAGCGTCCCGGGCGGCCCGCGGCGAGGCGTTCCTCGACGCCATCCCGAAGCCGCTCGGCCGCGTCGCCGAGCCCGACGAGCAGGCCAGCGTCCTGGCGTTCCTCAACAGCGACGACGCCAGCTACGTCAGCGGGCAGGTGATCTGGACCGACGGCGGATACCTGGCCGGCGTCGCCACCGGTCAGCTGCCGCACCGCACCGGAAGCGTCGGCACCGCCGCACCGTCAGGAGACCGACCATGACCGAGATCATCGCTGGACTGACCACGGGCGCGATCTACGCGATGGTCGCCCTCGGCTACAACGTGACCTACCTCGCCTCCGGCGTGCTCAACTTCGCCCACGCCAACCTCATGGTCGCCGGGATGTTCGTCGCCTACTGGGCGCACAGCATCGGCGGACTGCCGACGGTGCTGGTGTTCCTGATCGCCTTCGTCATCGCCGGTGCGGTCGGGGTGATCGAGGAACGGTTCGCGATCCGGCCGCTGCGCAACACGTCCGGCAGCGCCGAGTTGGTCACCATGATCGGCGTCGCCACCGTCATCACCGGGGTCATCGCCGTCACCTTCGGCACCGACGCGTTGCGCGTGCCGTTCTTCGGACCGGAGCAGACCGTCGTGCTGCTCGGCGGCCGGGCCCAACCGCTCGACCTGATCATCGTCGCGGCCGCCATCGTCCTCGCGATCGGGCTGCACCTGGTCACCCATCGCACCAGGGTCGGTCTGGCGGCACTGGCCCAGACCGACGACCGCGAGGCGGCGCAGCTGCGCGGCATCGACGTCGGCGGCCTGTCGATGTGGGGCTTCGCGGTGGCCTCGGCCGCCGGTGGCCTGCTCGGGCCGCTGCTGGTCGCCAAGACCTTCGCCGCGACCTCACTGGCGTTGGTACTGGCCGTCAAAGGCTTCGTCGTGCTGGTGCTCGGTGGCGTCGGCAGCCACCGCGGAGTGCTCGTCGCGGCCTTCGGCATCGGCCTCATCGAAGCGTTCGGCGCCCGGTACATCGGGCCGCTCTACCGCGACGTCGTCGTCTTCGGCGTGTTCGCGGTCGTGCTGCTGGCGCTCCCGCAAGGACTCTTCGGCGATCGGAAGGTGAGAGCGGTATGACCCAGGGCACGGCACTGCGCCCCCTGGCCGGCGCGTGGGCCGTTACGGTCGGGCTGCTCATCGCCCTGCCCTGGCTCGGCGCGAGCGGCGCGACACTACGGCTCGTCACCCTCGTGGCGATCCTCGCCCTCGTCGTCAGCGGCCTCAACCTCACCCTCGGGTACGCCGGCGAACTGGCACTCGCGCAGGTCCCGATCTACGCGGCCGGCGCCTACGCCACCGGCTACCTCGCCACCGCGGTGATCAACGACCTGCTCGTCGCGATGGCGGCCTCGATCCTCGTCGCCGTGCTCGTGGGCGTGGTCACCGGGCTGCCCGGGCTGCGCCTCGGTGGCTGGACCCTCGCCATCACCTCGTTCTTCGTCGTGCTGCTCATCCCGTCGGTCGTCGCCGCGTTCGGTGACCGGCTCGGCGGCTACGAGGGGATGATCGGCATCCCCGCCCCGGCGGTCTTCGGCATCGACCTCGACGGCCCGGCGTTCTACGTCGTCGTCATCGCCGTCACCGCGCTGTGGTTCGTCATCTTCCGCAACATCGTGGTGTCCCGGCACGGCGCGTCGCTGCTCGTGCTCAAGCAGAGCCCGATCCTCGCCGCCGCCGTCGGCACCTCACCGCACGGCACCAAGATCGTCGCGTACGCGATCGGCGCCGTCCCCGCCGGGATCGCCGGCTGTTTCGCCGCCTACGTCGACGCCTACCTGTCGCCACTGACCTTCGGCCTCGAACTGTCGATCATCATCCTGGCCGCCGGCATCCTCGGCGGGCCGACGAGCGTCTACGGGGCGGTCATCGGCGCGGCGATCATGCAGATCGGGCCACTGCGGGTGACCGTGTTCGACAAGTACGCCCTTGTCGCGTACGGCGTCTTCCTCATCATCGGCGGGCTGCTGCTGCGCAACGGGCTCGCCGGCGTCACCACCAGGCTCGTGGGCCGGCTCAGGGCGCACCGGCGCCGCGAGCCGGCGACCGCCGACCCGCACCCGGCCCGCGACACGACGGTGGACCTGCCCTCGGTCGACGGCCAGCCCCTGGCGGTGCGGGGCGTGACCAAACGGTTCGGCGGCAACCTCGCCGTCGACGGTGTCTCGTTCGACGCCCTCCCGGGCCGGATCACGGCACTCGTCGGGCCCAACGGCTCGGGCAAGACCACGATCATGAACCTGATCTCCGGCTACTACAGCGCCGACACGGGCACGGTCACGCTCGGGGACAAGGTCATCTCCGGCCTCCCCGCACACCGGGTCGCCCGGCGCGGCGTCGGCCGGACGTTCCAGACCCCGCTGATCCCGCAGGGCCTGACCGTCGCCGACACCATCGTCACCGGCCGGCTCGGCAGCCACCCGGTGTCCCTGCTGGCGACCGCGCTGCGGCTGCCCAGGCATTGGAAGGCACTCGCCGAGGAGCGCCGCGGCAGCCGCGAGATCATGCGGGCGCTCGGACTGGACCGGTACGCCGACCTGCCGGCCGCGGAGCTCGCGCTCGGCACCCGCCGGCTGCTGGAGCTCGGCCGGGCGATCGCCGGCGGCAGCGCGCTCGTGCTGCTCGACGAGGTCGCGTCCGGGCTCGACGAGGAGGACATCCAGGGCCTGGTGCTGGTCCTGACGAAGATGCGGGCCGCCGGTGTCACGGTCGTGCTCGTCGAACACAACTTCTCACTCGTCAAAGCCGTCGCCGACAGCATCGTGGTCCTGGCCGAAGGGCAGGTCATCGCGACCGGCACCCCGGCGCAGATCGCCGCCGACCCCACGGTCGTGCGGACCTACCTGGGCGCGGGCGGCGACATCACCGGCACCCGGGTGACGGCCGAACGTACCGGCGAGAAGGCGGGCCAGGCGTGAGCACGTTGGAAGTGCAGGCCATCGCCTGCGGCTACGGCGACCTGCGCGTCGTCACCGACGCCACCCTCAGCGTCGACGCCGGCAGCGTCACCGCGCTGCTGGGTCGCAACGGCGCCGGCAAGACCACGACCCTGCGGGCCGTCGCCGGCCTGAACAGGATCACGTCGGGCCGCGCCACGCTCGACGGCGTCGACCTCGCCGCCATGCCCGCCTACCGCCGGGCCCGGGCCGGCATCGCCTACGTCCAGGAGGGCAAGCGCATCTTCCGGTCCCGCACGGTCGAGGAGAACCTGCTCCTGGGCACGTACGCGGCCAGGAGCACCGCGCGGGGGCGCGAGCTCATGGGGGAGATGTACGAGCGGTTCCCACTGCTCGCCGAGCGGCGCAAACTGCGGGCCGCGCAGCTCAGCGGCGGCCAGCAGCAGATGCTGGCCATCGCCCAGGCACTGATCGCCGACCCCCGGGTCCTGCTGCTCGACGAGCCGTCCGCGGGCCTCGCACCCGCGATCGTCGGGCAGGTGCTCGACGTCATCCGCGACCTGCGCACGCGCGGGCTCGCCGTCCTGCTGGTGGAGCAGGCGGTCGAGTTCGCACTCGCCGCGGCCGACCGGGTCGTGGTCCTCAACCTCGGCCGCACCGTCCACTCAGGTCAAGCAACCGACACCGGCCTGCGCGAAGCGATCCGCCGCGCCTACATGGCCGAGGAGAGCGAGCTCTCGTGACACCCCACACCCCCCGACACCCCATCCGGACGAAAGAGGCAACGCCGTGAAGTTACCCGGAACACGATTTCGCACGCTCCTGGCCGCCGCAACCGCGGTCGTCCTGCTCGCCTCGGGCTGCAGCGACGACGCCGGGAGCGGCAGCGGCGGCAAAGAGGACTTCGACGTGCTGTTCATCGGCGGCGTCACCGGCCCTTCGGCGACGACGGTCGCAGCGACCACCAAGGCGCTCGACGCGGCCGCGAAGTCGATCAATGAGGGCGGCGGCATCAAAGGCCGCAACGTTGTGATCAAGATCAAGGACTCGCAGGGTGACGCGCGCCGCGCGGTCAGCCTCCTGCAGGAGGAGCTGTCCGGCAACAACCTGCCCGACGTCGTGATCCCCAGCGGCACCAGCGCCGAAGCGCTCGCCATGGTGCCGCTGCTCACCCGCAGCAAGATCACATCCGTCGCGTTCGGCGCCAGCCCGCTGCTCAACGACCCGCAGAAGTACCCGTACCACTTCCAGAGCGTGCCCAACAGCGCCGCCCAGCTGACCGGCCTGCGCAAGCACCTGGAGTCCAAGGGCGCCAAGCGCCTCGGCCTGCTCGTCTCCCAGGACGAGTACGGCAAGGGCGTCGTGTCGGCGGTCAAAGCCCAGCTTGAGGGCAGCGGCATCGAGGTGAAGAACTTCGAGTTCGTGCCGACCGACATCGACCTGTCGGTCTCCTACCGGCGGATGCTCGACGCCAACCCCGACGTCGCCTACATCGACACCACCGGCGACGCGGCGACCCGGCTGCTGCAGGCCCGCGTCCAGACCGGTGCGGTGAACATCCCGACGATCGCCGGCAGCGGCATGTCGCTCACCGCGGGCGGCCCGTTCAAGTACGGCTCCCCGGAGGCCAACAAGAACCTCGAGATCCTCGTGTTCAAGGTCGAGGTCGCCGTGCCCGAGGCGCAGCAGTCGCCGGTCTTCAAGGACTTCCTCGCCCGGTACTCCGGCGGCCAGCCGATCCAGAACAGCCTGTCGACCCCGTCACTGGCCTGGGACCAGCTGCGGCTGATCGCGGCGGCGGCATCGGTGGACGGCGCGCTCAAGGACCTACCCACGTCGCTGGTCGAGTCCATCTACAACCTCAAGGTCGCCGACGGCTACTGGCTCACCGAGAAGCAGTACACGTACACGAAGGACAAGCACACGCCGACCCCGACACCGGACGACTTCCCGTTCATCCCGTCCGTCGCTCAGGTCAACGGCCAGTACCAGGTGAACAAGTAGCTGCTCGCCTGCTCTGAGAAAGGACAGCAATGACACTCTGGACCGACCTTGCCACGACCGCCTTCCGCGTCCACACCGTCCAGGTCGGTGCGTGGTCGACGCGCGTGCTGGAGGCCGGGACGGGTGACCCGCTCGTCCTCATGCACGGCACGGGCGGTCACCTGGAGGCGTACGCACGCAACGTGCCGGCGCTCGCCGAACGCTTCCGGGTGATCGCCTACGACTTCCCCGGCCACGGACGCACCACCCTTACCACCCGCGACCTCGAGATCGCCGACTACACGACGCACCTGCTCGGCCTGCTCGACACCCTCGGCATCGACCGCGCGCATCTCGGCGGTGAGTCGCTGGGCGGGTGGGTCGCGGTCAAGTTCGCCGCGGCCCACCCGGAGCGGGTGGACCGGTTGGTGCTGAACACACCCGGAGGCACGATGGCGATCCCGGAGGTGATGGAGCGGATCCGGTCCCTCAGCCAGGCGGCCGCGGACGACCCGAGCCCCGAGCGCATCCAGGCACGCCTGGCCTGGCTCATGGCGGACCCCACGTCGGTCACCGAGGAGCTCGTGGCGATCCGGCAGGCGATCTATGCCCAGCCCGGGTTCGCCACGTCGATGCGGCATCTGCTGTGCCTGCAGGACCCCGAGATCCGGCAGCGGAACCTGGTCACGGCCGAGGAGCTCGGTGCGGTCGAGGCGCCGACCGTGGTGATCTGGACCAGCGACGACCCGTCAGGTCCGGCGGCCGCGGGCATCGACATTGCCGGGCGCATCCCGCGCGGCACGTTCGCAATGATCGACAAGGCCGGGCACTGGCCGCAGTGGGAGCAGCCCGAAGCGTTCGACGCGATCGTCCTTGACCATCTGTCGGTGCCCGCATGACCGTCACCGATGCGGTCATCGAGGCCGCCGCCGACCGGCTCGACCGGGCCGCCGCACAAGGCGTGCCCTGCCCGCCCGTCGCCGACCTGATCGGCGCCACCGACATCGACGCCGCGTACGCGGTGCAGTCCGTGCTCACCGCCCGCCGCATCGCCCGCGGCGCGCGGATCGTCGGGCGGAAGATCGGCCTCACGTCCGAAGCGGTCCAACGCCAGGTCGGCGTCGACCGGCCCGACTTCGGGGTGCTCTTCGACGACATGCGCTTCCAGACCGGCGCCGTCGTCCCGCTGCGGCTCCTGCTGCAACCGAGGGCGGAAGCCGAGATCGCGTTCGTCCTCGGCGCTGACATCGTCGAAGCGGACGCCGAAGCGGTCCGGGCCGCGGTGGACCATGCGGTCGCCGCGGTCGAGATCGTCGACAGCCGCGTCGCCGACTGGCGCATCGGCATCACCGACACCGTCGCGGACAACGCCTCCAGCGGTGTCTTCGTCCTCGGCGACCAGGCGTTGACACTGGCCGAGTTCACGCCCGCAGACGTGCGGATGCGGATGCTGCACAACGGCGACGTGGCGAGTGACGGCACCGGCCGCGCCTGCCTCGGCGACCCGCTCAACGCACTCGTGTGGCTGGCCCGCACCGCCATCACGCTGGAGGCGCCGCTGCGCCGCGGCGACATCGTGCTCTCCGGTGCGCTCGGGCCCATGGTTCCCGTCGGCGACGGCGACCGGATCGAGGCCGAGATCGGCCCGCTCGGCACGGTGTCCGCAACATTCTCCAAGGAAGGCTGACATGCCCCACCACGTGGCGATCATCGGCTCGGGAAACATCGGCACCGACCTGATGATCAAGATCAAGCGGGCCGGCGGGCCCCTGGAAGTCGCCGCCATGGTCGGCATCGACCCGGCGTCCGACGGCCTGGCCCGCGCGCGGCGCATGGGCGTCGCCACCACCGCCGACGGTGTCGAAGGGCTCCTGAGGATGCCCGAGTTCGAACAGGTCGGCATCGTGATGGACGCGACCAGCGCTGCCGCGCACGTCGCGAACGCGGCGGCCCTGGCGCCGTATCAGCGGCGGATCGTCGACCTGACACCGGCCGCCCTCGGGCCGTTCGTGATCCCGCCCGTCAACCTCGACGAGCACCTGGCCGCCCCGAACATCAACATGGTCACGTGCGGCGGACAGGCGACGGTACCGATCGTCGCCGCCGTCTCACGCGTCACCCCGGTCGCCTACGCGGAGATCGTCGCGACCGTCGCCTCGAAGTCGGCCGGCCCGGGCACCAGGGCCAACATCGACGAGTTCACCGAGACCACGGCGCACGCACTGGAAGCAGTCGGCGGCGCCCGCCGCGGCAAGGCGATCATCATCCTCAACCCGGCCGAGCCGCCGCTGATCATGCGGGACACCGTCCTGTGCCTCATCGGCGACGCCGACCACGAGCAGGTGCGCGCGTCGATCGAGGGGATGGTCGCCGATGTCGCCGGCTACGTGCCGGGATACCGGCTCAAGCAACGGGTGCAGTTCACCCCCGTCGACCCCGACGAGGTCCGGACGCTGCTGACCGGCGACGGGCCAGAGGTCCGGTGGAAGGTGACCGTGTTCCTCGAGGTCGAGGGCGCCGCCCACTACCTTCCCGCCTACGCCGGCAATCTCGACATCATGACCTCCGCGGCGATCCGCGTCGCCGAGCGCATCGCGACCGCATCGGAGGTGGCGGCGTGACCGGCCCGCAGATGTACATCCAGGACGTCACCCTTCGCGACGGCATGCACGCCATCCGGCACCGCATCAGCCCCGAGAAGGTCGGCGCCATCGTCGCGGCCCTCGACGCCGCGGGTGTCGCCGCCATCGAGGTCACCCACGGCGACGGGCTGGCCGGCTCCAGCCTCACCTACGGCCCGGCCAGCAACACCGACTGGGAGTGGATCGACGCCGCGGTCAGTGCGGCGAAACGGGCGACGATCACCACGCTGCTGCTGCCCGGCGTGGGCACCATCGCCGACCTGCGCGAGGCACACGCCCGCGGCGTCACCTCGGTGCGGGTCGCCACCCACTGCACCGAGGCGGACGTCGCCGCCCAGCACATCGCGGCCGCACGGGACCTGGGCATGGACGTCTCGGGCTTCCTCATGATGAGCCACATGCTGCCGCCCGCCGACCTCGCCGCCCAGGCCCGGCTGATGGAGTCCTACGGCGCGCACTGCGTCTACATCACCGACTCCGCCGGCCGGCTGACGACCGAGGACGTGCGGCTGCGGGTGCGGGCGTACCGCGACATCCTCGGCGAGGACACGCAGGTCGGCATCCACGCCCACGAGAACCTGTCGCTGTCGGTCGCGAACTCGCTCGCCGCCGTCGAGGAGGGCGTCTACCGGGTCGACGTCTCGCTGGCCGGGCAGGGCGCCGGCGCCGGGAACTGTCCCATCGAGCCGTTCGTCGCCGTCGCTCAGCTGCGGGGATGGGACCCGGGCTGTGACCTGATGGCCCTCGAGGACGCCGCCGACGACCTGGTGCGGCCACTGCAGGACCGCCCGGTGCGGGTCGACCGGGAGACGCTGACCCTCGGTTTCGCCGGCGTCTACTCGAGCTTCCTGCGGCACGCCGAGATCGCCGCGGCCGCGGCGGGCCTCGACCCTCGGGCGCTCCTCATCGAGGCGGGCCGCCGCAAGCTGGTCGGCGGGCAGGAGGACATGCTCGTCGACATCGCCCTGGAGCTCAGCCGCGGATGACCGTGTACCGCATCAACTACCTCGCCCGGCGCCATCCACAGTGGACGCATGCGGCGTGGGTGCCGCGATGGCGCCGGCACTGGCGGCTGGCCGAGCCCCGGCCGGAGTCGGCGACGGTGCGGCGCTACATCCAGTGCGAGGTGCTGCACGACGCCGACCCTGTGCCGCACGATGGTGTCGCGAGCGCCGAGTACGTCTCGCTCGCCGCTCGCCACGCCAACCGCGCCGCCGCCGGATACCACCGCATCATGCGGCAGGACGAGGTGCAGGTCTTCGATTCGCTCATCGCCGACTGCTCGTTCATCGGCTCGCACCATGTGGTGTTCGGCGCCGGCACCGGTCCGTTCAAGGTGGTGCGGTTCCTGAAGCGGCGAGCGTCGGTCGCGGCCGGGGATTTCGTACGCGCATGGAGGGGACTGCACGGGGCGCGGATGATCGAGGCGTGGCCGGCGATGCTGAGCTATGCGCAGAACGTCGCGGTCGTGCCGGAGCGGCCGGACGGCTGGGGCCTGAACGTCGACGGCTCGGAAGAGCTTTGGTTCGATGCTCTTGCCCCTGCGGTGGCGTGTGCGACGTCCGAGACGCTGCAGCGGATCGGGTCGCACCTGTTCACCGTCACGGCCACCGTCGTCACCGACGAGGTGATCCTCAAGGACGCCCGCGACCCGTCGGCCTGACCGGCAGCACGGTCACGACACGTCGCCCGCGGTCGCCCTGGTCGCGCGCTTGCGGTCGTACATGGCCACATCTGCGGCTCGCAGCAGTTGGCCGGCGCCGCGCCCGCCCGGGTCGTTCGGCGAGCCTGTCCGCAGTTGGCGATCGGAAGGTCAGTAGATGGCGAGGCGGTATCCGCGTCTGATCACGGTATGGACGAGTTCGACGCCGGGCATGGCTCGGCGAAGCCGTGACACTGCCATTTCGATGGCGTGGTCGTCGACGTGGGCGAGGCCGGGGACCTGCTGGCGGAGGTCGGCGCTGGACAGCACCGCGCCCGGCGCCCGCGCGAGGGCGCGCAGGATGTCGACCGGCCCCTGCTGGATGGGGTAGAGCCGGCCGTCGAGGAGGGCGGCGTGGCCGCGAACCTCCAGGGTGGAGGTGCCGATGGTGGCGTGCACGGCCCGGTCGAGGACCGACCTGGCCAGCATCATGGCGGTCTCCTCGTCGAACGGCAGCGGTGGCACTGCCGGCGTGATGTCGTGCGCGCGGAGCACCCCGGCCGCGAGGGGCCCCCGGCTGACGGTGACGATGTGGGCGTCGAGTTGTTCGGTGAGTGCGGGGAGCCGGCCGTGGTCGGCGGCGAAGCGCAGGACGTGGCCGGTGGAGAGCGGGTCGAGCCAGGCGACGGCATCGAGCTGGCGGCGGGTGATGAGCTCTACGACGCGGCGCAGGCCGACGACGTCGTTGGGTGGTTCGGTGCGGTATGTGGGTACTTCGATGACGTCGGCGCCCTGGTCTCGCAGTGCCTGGCACGCCTCCGCCTGCGTCGGCGCGTCGAGTTGTGCCATGATGCGCCGGCCGGTGGGGGCGTGGGTCAGCAGGTAGCGGAAGAGTTCGTCGGCGGACCCGGCGGCGGTGGACAGCAGGTCGCGCAGTCCGTAGCCGCGCAGGGTGTCGGCGGTGCGGGCGTCGGCGGCGAGGAGGCGGGCGGCGCGCAGCGTCTCGAGCAGGCGCTGTGGGCCGGGGGCTGCCTGTAGCCAGGCGCGTGTTCCGGCGGCGGAGGTGGCGAGGACGTCGTGGACCGGCCCGGTGAGGCCGTCGCTGGTGGCGCGGGCGACGGCGTCGCGGTCTGGTTGTGGGACGGCCCGGACGCCTTGGACGGAGACGATCCGGGCGCCGTGGCTTTCCAGGAGGTCGGCGAGGCGGTGCCGGCGCCGGTGGCTGATCACGGCGATGGTGAAGCCGGCGAGCTGCAACGGGTCCGCCGCGTGCTGCACCTGCACCTCCTTTCCGGGACCGGGGCGGGGCCGGGTCCGGATCGTATGCCGCGACCCGCTGGTAGGTCACTGCTTGGCAACATCAGGCCGGATGCCGATCATCAGGGCGCGCCATCCGTCCAGGTCGGCTCGGTCGGACGGGCGCCGGGCGGGTCGATAGTGATCTTGTGAGGCGCTTTGCAGAAGGGTTACACGCGGCGGCGAACCCTGGTGCGCGCCGTCGTCGGAGGCGAACACTCGCAGGGACACGCCGGGTACGCAACCAGGAAGGGTGCGGATGGGCCACAACACGCTGCTGATCCGGGACGCCGACCCTGACGCTGCCGCGCAGCGGCCGGCGAACCTGATCCCCGCCGTGCTCGTCGATCGCGGCGGCAGCCTCACCCTCGACGTATGCGGCCAGCAGATGCCGGTGCCAGGGCTGCGGCGGTACCTCGACCAGCGGCACCTGCAGCAGCACCTCGGCCGGCGCGTGCTCGTCGCGATCCGGCCCGAGCACCTGCACGACGCTTCGGCCGGGCTACCGCCGAGCGCGGGGCCGACGGCGTCGGTGCTGCACGGCACTGTCCGCGGCGTCCGGGGCGACGGGGCGGCGCTGCTCCTGGACGTCGAGGTGGCCGACGCGCCCGGCTGGCAGCCGGCACCGAGGCTGGCGGCGCGGGTGGAGCTGGGCTGCACCGCCGAGGCCGGCGACGCGGTCATGCTTGCCGTCGACCTCCGCCACCTGCGGGTGTTCGCCGCCGACGGTGACCTACGGTGACAACGGCGGCGGGTGCTCGCCGCCGACGGCGACTGGCTGAGACAACGGCGACGACGCCCAGGTCGTGGCGCGGCACCGCCGTCTGGCTGTGCTGCGCCCTGCTGCTGGCGGCTGGCTGCACGGCCGACGCGGACGCCGCCTCGGGCCGCTACAGCGGGGAGTCGGTCGAGGTCGCGGGCAGCTGGACCGGCGCCGAGCAGGCGAACTTCGAACGGGTCCTGCGGGCGTTCGGCGAGCAGACCGGCGCGCGGGTGCGGTACACCTCCGGCGGCAGTGACCTCAGCGTGCTGGTGTCGTCCCGGCTCGCCGGCGGCAGTCCGCCGGACGTCGTGATGATTCCGCAGCCCGGGGTGCTCGCCCAGTACGCCGCGACCGGTGCGGCGAAACCCGCCTCGGGCACGGTCGCCGCCGCGGTCCGGGCCAACTTCTCACCGCAGTGGCAGCAGTTCGGCACCGTCGGCGGGCAGCTCTACGGCGTGCCGTTCAAGGCCGCGAACAAGTCGGTCATCTGGTACCGCGCCGACGCGTTCGCCGCCGCCGGGGTCGAGCCGCCCTCGACGTTCGACGAGCTCACCGCCGTCTCGCAGACCCTCGTCGACTCCGGCACGGCGGCGATGACGGTTCCGGGCGCCGACGGCTGGCCGCTCACCGACTGGTTCGAGAACGTCTACCTGCAGCTCGCCGGGCCGCAACGGTACGACCAGCTGGCCGTGCATCAACTGCCGTGGACGGACCCGACCGTGGTGGAGGCGCTGCGAACCATGGGCCGCTACTGGGCGGCGCCGCAGTTCCTGCAGGGCGGGCCCAAGGGCGCGCTGCAGACGACGTTCACCCGGTCGGTCGCGGACGTGTTCGGCGCGAAGCCGACCTCGGCGATGCTCTACGAGGCGGACTTCGTCGCCACCGAGATCGCCAAGCTCGGCGTCTACCAGGTCGGCCGCGACGCCCGGCACTTCGCGTGGCCGTCGGTCGCCGGCACCGGCGGCACGGTCATCGCCGGGGGAGACGCCGCTGTGGCGTTCACCAGCCGGCCGGTGACGATGGAGCTCATGGCGTACCTGGCGACACCGGAGGCGGCGGCGATCATGGCTGAGCGGGGCGGGTTCCTGTCGGTGAACCAGAACCTGGACACAGCGGTCTACCCCGACGCGACCACCCTGGCGCTCGCGGAGACCCTGCTGCGGGCGGAGACGCTGCGCTTCGACCTGTCCGACATGACACCGCGCAGCTTCGGCGGCGGCAACGGCGCGTCCATGTGGCGACTGCTGCAGGCGTACCTCGCCGCACCGGGCAGCGACCCGGCCGTGGTCGCGGCCCGGCTCGAGGACGCCGCGGCGAAGGCGTACGGGGCGCCGTGATGGGACGCACCGCCAAGTTCTCGACCGCGGCGTGGTTCCTGGCACCCGCCGCCGCCATCGTCGCCATGCTGCTCGTCTACCCGATCGGGCAGACGCTGTGGCTGAGCTTCCACGACGCTGGCGGCCGCACCGCCGTCGGCGCCGCCAACTACGCCGACATCCTGACCACCCCGCAGATCCGCCGGGCGCTGCTCAACAACGCCATCTGGATCGTCGTGGCGCCGAACCTGGTCCTCGCGGTCGGGCTGCTGGTCGCGTTCCTCGCCCAGCGTGTCCGCCGGACCACCGTGATCCAGGTCGTCCTGTTCATGCCGATGGCGATCTCACTGGTCTCCGCCGGCGTGGCGTTCCGGCTCGTGTACGACGAAAGCCCCGACCGCGGAGCCCTCAACGCCGCTGTTGTCACCGCCCACGACGCGGTCCGGCCACCGTCGCCGTACCACGGCGCCCGCCCGCGCGACGAACGGGCGCTGATGCCGGCGGGCGGGGCACTGCAGACCGCCGACACCGTAACCGCCGGTCAGACCGTGCTGCTGCCGCTGGTCGGTCTGGCGCCACGGCAACTGCCGACGCACGCCCGGCAGGCCGGCACCGGCGGCGGCACCGGGGTGCACGGCGTGGTCTGGTCCGACTTCACCGCAGTCGGCGGCCACCCCGGCGCGGTCGACACCGGCGAACGCGGGCTGCCGGACGTCGCGGTCGACGTGATCCGCGACGGCGTCGTCGTCGCCCGGACCCGCACCGCCGCCGACGGCACGTTCAGCGTCCCGCAGCTGCGCGGCGGCGGCTACGTCGTGCGGCTCGCCGCGGACAACTTCACCGCCCCCTTCGCGGGCCTGACCTGGCTCGGCCCGGCGCTGGTCACCCCGGCGCTCATCGGCGCGTACGTGTGGATCTGGGCCGGGTTCGCGATGGTCCTGATCACCGCGGGCTTCGCCGGCATCCCGAAGGAGACCCTCGAGGCCGCCCGCACCGACGGCGCGGGGGAGTGGCAGATCCTGCGCCGCGTCACCGTCCCCATGATGCGGCCCGTCGTCGTGGTCATCCTCGTCACCCTGACCATCAACGTCCTCAAGGTGTTCGACCTCGTCCTGGTGCTCGCACCCGAGTCCGCGCAGGGATCGGCGTCGGTCGTCGCGCTGGAGATGTGGCGGTCGTCCTTCGACCACGTCGGCCGCGGCAGCGCCCTCGGCGTGCTGCTGCTCGTCCTGGTGCTGCCCGGCATGCTGTACAACGTCCACCGGCTGCGCCGGAGCGAACCATGAGCCTGTTCGCCGCCGTCGAGGCCCCGGAGCTGTTGCCGGCTGGGACCGAGCCACCTCCGCCCGTACCGAGCCGCGCCGCCCGGGCCGCGCGCCGGTTCGCCCTGACCGCCGCTCAGGTCACCCTGTTCGTGGTCGGGCTGTGGTGGCTGGTCCCCACCGTCGGCCTCGCCGTGGTCAGCCTGCGCGGCCCAGCCGCCAACAGCGGTGCCGGCTGGTGGACGGTGCTGACCGAGCCCACCCAGCTCACCCTGCGCAACTACCGCGGCCTCGTGGCCGACGGCCGGCTGACCCACGCCCTGTGGAACACCGTGCTGATCTCCGTGCCAGCGACCCTGCTGGTCGTGGCGATCGGCGCCGTCGCCGCATACCCGCTCGCGTGGCTGGCGTTCCGGGGCCGGCACGCCGTCGTGCTCACCGTCGCCGGGCTCGTCGCCGTCCCCGTGCAGACGGCGCTCATCCCCGCCGGGCGGCTGTTCGACGCGGTCGGTGTCGCCGGCACCATCCCGGCGGTCGTCGCCTTCCACGTCGCGTTCGGGCTGCCGTTCGCGGTGCTGCTCCTGCGCAACTTCTACCTTGCCATCCCGCCGGATCTCATCGAGGCCGCCCGCATCGACGGCGGCACCGAGCTCACCATCCTGCGCCGAGTCGTGCTGCCGCTGGCGAAGCCGGCGCTGGCGTCGCTGGCGGCGTTCGAGTTCGTGTGGGTGTGGAACGACCTCATCGTCGCGCTGGTCTTCGCCCGGTCGGACAACGCGCCGATCACCCTCGCACTGCAGGAACAGATGCGCTCCTTCCCGTCCAATGTGGACGTCATCGCTCCCGGCGCGTTCGTCTCGATGGCCGTGCCGCTGCTGGTCTTCTTCCTGTTCCAGAAGTCTTTCACCCGGAGCGCACTGGCCGGCTCACCCCGGTAGCGACACCCCTGTTTCCCCGCCCGCGGCGGCCGGTCGACGTCGACCGGCCGGCCGTGCGGCGGCCCCTACCCCACGCAAGACGGGAACGACGATGCACCAATCCACCCGTACCGCCCGGCGCTTACCGGTCCAGCCCGACTGGTTCCAGCGGGCCGTGTTCTACGAGGTCCTCACCCAGGCCTGCTTTGACTCCAACGACGACGGCTGCGGCGATCTGCTCGGGCTGGTGTCCAAGCTGGACTACCTGCAGTGGCTCGGCATCGACTGCATCTGGCTGCCGCCGTTCTACGAATCACCACGCCGCGACGGCGGCTACGACATCAGCGACTACACCAGGATCAGCCCCGAGTACGGCACCATCGAGGACTTCGTGAGCCTGCTCGACGAGGCGCACGCCCGGGGTATCCGGGTCATCACCGACCTCGTGCTCAACCACACCTCCGACGCACACCAGTGGTTCCAGGAGTCCCGGCGCGACGCGTCCGGTCCCTACGGCGACTTCTACGTCTGGCGCGACGACGACACCGGCTACCCCGACGCCCGGGTCATCTTCGCCGACACCGAGACGTCGAACTGGACGTTCGACCCGGTGCGGCAGCAGTTCTACTTCCACCGCTTCTTCCACCACCAGCCGGACCTCAACTACGACAACCCCGTCGTCGCCGACACCATGCTCGACGTCGTGCGCTTCTGGCTCGACCTCGGCATCGACGGGTTCCGGCTCGACGCGGCGCCCTACCTGTTCGCCCGCGAGGGCACCGAGTGCGCCGGTCTGCCCGAGACGCACGAGTATCTCAAGCGCATCCGGAAGATCGTCGACGACGAGTACCCGGGCACGGTCCTGCTCGCCGAGGCGAACCTGTGGCCGACGGACCTGGTGGAGTACTTCGGCGATGCCGCCGTCGGCGACGAGTGCCACATGGCGTTCCACTTTCCGCTGATGCCCCGCATCTTCATGGCCGTGCGCCGCGAGTCGCGGGTGCCGATCTCGGAGATCCTCGCGCAGACTCCGGCGATCCCCGCGAACTGCCAGTGGGGCACGTTCCTGCGCAACCACGACGAGCTGACGCTGGAGATGGTCACCGACGAGGAGCGCGACTACCTGTACAGCGAATACGCCCACGACCCACGGATGCGGCTGAACCTCGGTATCCGCCGCCGGCTCGCCCCGATGCTCGGCAACGACCGCAACCAGATCGAGCTGTTCACGTCACTGCTGCTGTCGCTGCCGGGCTCGCCGGTCATCTACTACGGCGACGAGATCGGGATGGGCGACAACGTCTACCTCGGCGACCGCGACGGCGTGCGGACCCCCATGCAGTGGAACGTCGACCGCAACGGCGGCTTCTCCCGCAGTGACCCGAGCCGGCTGTACCTGCCGATGAACAACGGCTGGGTATACGGATACCAATCCGTCAACGTCGAGCGGCAAATGGAGGAGCCGGCGTCGCTGCTGCACTGGACCCGCAAGATGCTGGCGATCCGCAAGCGGCACACCGCGTTCGCCTTGGGCGACTTCACCGAGCTCAACGGCTCCAACGGTGCTGTGCTCGCGTTTCTGCGCCGGTACCAGGACGAGGTGCTCTTGTGCGTCCACAACCTGTCGAAGCATCCCCAGCCGGTGCAGCTGCCGCTCGGTGACCTGTTCCACGGCCACGTGCCGGTGGAGCTGACCGGCGACACGGTGTTCCCGGGCATCGGCCGGCGCCCGTACCTGCTCACCCTGCCCGGCTACGGCTCCTACTGGTTCCGCATCATCCCGCCAGGCCGGAACCGGGGTGGTGACCGTGCTCGATGAGCACGACGCCGACCTCTTCGAGGCGAGCCTGCTGCTGCTCGCCGGGACGGCGCCGCTGCGCCACGCGACGGCCGCGCGGCGGCGCACCGAATGGGAGGTGGTCGCCGCCGCGTGGGCCGGCCCGCCACTGCGGGTCGAGTTCGAGGCGGAGTACGCCGCGGCCCGGTTCGCCGAGGTGATGCGGGCCGTGCCCGAGGCCGACTGCTGGACGGGCCGCCTCGAGGCGGGCATCCGCCGCCGGTTCGAGACGTTCGTCGTGGACGTCACCGCGCCTGAACCCAGCGACGTGCTGGGCCGTCTGCAGGACGAGTGGACCCGGACCGCGGAGCTGCTGCTCGGTGACGGGGCCGCAGACGAGGCCCGGCTGCGCGCGCGTGCAGTGGCGGTCTGGCGGTCCGCGCTGCTGACCGCGGCGCCCCGGCACTCACGGGCGGGACTGCGGCTGCGAGCCCCGGACGGCCGGTCGCTGCGGCTGCTGATGCGCTCCGCGCAGGTCCTCGGCGTCGCCTGCGAGGCACACACGGGACGGGGCCGGCAGATCCTGTCCGTCGGCGGTCGCGGCGCGGTGACGCTGCGCTCCACCACACGGGCCGCGTCCTGAACGGTGCCGGCCACCGACGCGATGGAGGCGGTCGAGGAATTGGTCAGCGGGGAGGACTGATGCTGACGCAGCGGCTGGCGGCCGTGGAGGCACGGGTCGCGCGGTGCCGGCAACTGGCCCGCGCCGACCCGGTCCGCCACCCCGCCGACCTGGGGCTGGCGCTGGCGGAGCCCGGCGCCGTGCACTCTAGGCGCTGGTGTGACCGCGCCGCGATCGGTTGAGCACGTAGAGCACGGCGAGGCTGCCGAGGGTCATGGCCGTGCCGGCCCGTCATGAGGGTGTCGTCGGTGGTGCCTGCCGAAACGAGGACCAGCACGTGGACGCCGGCGAACGCGGATGCGAGAGTGGACGGAGCATCGAAATCGACCTGGCGCACGGCTGTGCCATCGCCTGAGCTGCTACCGGCGACGGCGGCGGCGGGCGTCTGGGTCGCAAGCCGATCGAAGATCGATCCGCCGAGCGCGCCGGAGACGCCGGTGACCAGCATCCACCCCGGCCGCGGACACGGCTTCGACAGGACGCGCCTGCACCAGGTCGCCGGGGCCTACCTGCAGAGAACGGCTGAGGTCCCGGCTCGGGGATGCCCATGACGGAGAGCTCGGGGTAACCCCTGACGGTGCCGGTGAACCAAACCGGTCGTTGGGAGGACGCCCCGTCGGGTGCCCGCGTGGCACGATGCCGCCAGGGGACTGACGGGGGAGCAGGATGGCGCTGTCGCGACGACGATTCCTGGCGGGGGCGGGGCTGGCCGCGGGCGGGGTGCTGGCCGGTGCGGCGGGCGGTCCGCTCGCCCGGCGCGCGTTCGGGCTGGACCACCCGCCGCTGAGCGGTGGGTACGCGTCGGCCGCCGATGTGCTGGCCGACGCGCAGTCGCCGAGCACCACCATCACGTACCACGTGCGCACCGACGAGCCGGTCGTCGCGTTCACATTCGACGACGGGCCGGCGCCGAAGTGGACGCCCATGGTGCTCGACGCCCTCGACGAGTGGCAGGTGCCGGCGACGTTCTTCATGGTGGGGCGCAATCTCCGGCGGCACGCGGACGTCGTACAGGGGCGGCTGGACCGGCACGAGATCGGCAACCACACGTGGTCACATCCGGACCTCGCCACGCTCGACCTGCGCCACGCCGTCGACGAGGTGCGCCGCGGCGACGACGCGATCCGCGAGGTGACCGGGCGCGCGCCCACGCTGCTGCGGCCGCCCTACGGCCACCTCGGCGGATCCACCGTCCTCGCCGCCGACAAACTCGGCTACCGGCTGGTGCTGTGGTCGCACCAGATGGACGAGCGGCGCTACCGCCGCGACCCGCAGGGTCAGGTCCGAGCCATCGTCGACGCCGTGCAGCCAGGGTCGATCGTCCTGGCGCACGACGTCGGCCAGCCGCGCCGGCTGGTGGCGCTGCGCCACCTCGGCGAGATGTTCGCCGGCCTGCGGGCGCGGGGCTTCCGCCTCGTGACGGTGTCGGAGCTGCTCGCCATCGGCCAGGACGACGCCGCCCGCCGGCCCTGACGAGCCCTATCGCCCGATCGCACAGAGCGCGGCGTCCACGCTGCCCGCCACGTCGGTGACCATCTGCTCGGTGGTCGGCAGGGCGGTCACGGTGACGACCACGCTGCGGCCGTCGGTCGTGGCGAGGTTGCGGGTCTCGAACCCCTGGATGTCGCCGCCGTGCCCCCAGCCGTCGCCGCCGCAGGGCAGCGGGTGCCGGGCGATGCCGAGGCCGTACTGCCAGTCGCCGGCCGGCTCGAAGCCCGGCGCCGCCACGGTGCGCAGCATCGCCGCCTGCTCGGCGGGCCTGAGCAGCCTGCCGTCGAGCAGCGCCGAGAAGAACGTGCGCAGATCCGCCGGCGTCGAGATCAGCTGCCCGGCGGACCAGCCCAGCGACGGGTCCATCTGCGTGACGTCGACCCACGCGGCGCCGGGCGCGGTGGCGACGTACCCGTGCGGATGCGGGTCCGGCAGCCGCTGCTCCCCGAGGCCGGGCCAGGAGGTGTCGCGGAGCCCGAGCGGTTCGATGATCCGCCGGGTGATCTCCTCACCGACGGGGCGCCGCGTCACCTCCTCGACGATGAGACCGGCGAGGACGTAGTTGGTGTTGCTGTACTGCCACCGGCTGCCCGGCGCGAACTGCGGCGGCTTGGTGAGCGCCGCGTCGACGAGCCGGCGCGGCTCGAAGTAGGCGTGCGCCAGGCCGACGAGGTCCTCGGGCCGGGTGAACAGGACGTCGTCGTAGTCGGGCAGCCCGCTGGTCTGCTGCAGCAGCTGCCGCACGGTGATCCTCGACCCGTCGTTACCGTTGCCGCGCACCACACCGGGCAGGTAACGCTCGACGGTGGCGTCGAGGTCGATGCGGCCCTCACCGGCCAGCTGCAGCACGACGACGGCGGTGAACGTCTTGGTGTTGCTGCCGATGCGGACGTGCCCGTTGCGCGGCACCGGCCGCCCGGTACGCAGGTCGCCGACGCCCGCGGTGTAGTCACGGACCCGCCCGTCGGCGCCCCGGACGGAGGCGAGCGCGCCGGGGAACCCGTCCTCGCGCACGAGCTGGTCGAGCCGCTGCTGGACCGCGTCGGCCCGGCGGGCCTCGGGACCGGCGAAAGCGGCGGGCGCGGCAGGCGCGGTGCCCACGGCGAGCACGGCCGAGGTCCCTGCCGCCACGAGTACTGTACGGCGCGTCATGCTGGACATGCGTCCTCCTCGATGTCTGTGATGAGTACATCCACGACGCTATGGCCGCGAACGACGCACATCGATCCAGCAGCCTGCCCGGCCGTGGTGGTGCACGCTGTACCTCCGGGTGCGAACGCACGTGCGGGCCGCTGCAAGGGTTCCTCCGCATGGCCAGGCTGCTGCGGCGCTCGCACCGGGAGTGCGGTAGCTCGTCCGGACGATCGGCGAGCCCGAGTTCGGCGGCGAGGACCCGACGCTGCGCATCGCGGCCATCTGGTTCGCGCGAGGTCGCCCGTGAGGTGCCCGCCGGTGTCGACCGCGCGACGCCGTCCCGGCGCGACGAGTCCGACGTGCGGGAATGGCTGACCGGGTACCTGCGCGAGCGCCGCTTCATCCTGGGCTGGACGGACGCTGCGCCCGACGCAGCAGAGCCCTTCCGGTCAGGCGCAGGCCTTGTCCAGGGCGGTCTTCGCGACGCCGGCGGCGTCGACCACCCCGGTCTTGGGCGTGCCGCGAGCGGCGGAGAACTGCTCCAGTGCGGCGACGAGCCGGGTCAGGGCCTCCTTGAGGTCCGGGTCGGAAACGGTGGCGGTCAGCGGGCGCAGCTGCTTCGCCCACTCCTTCGCCAAGCCGTCCTGCTCCGCGACCGCCGCCGCGGCGGCGGTGGTGTCGCCCCGCTTGATGGCGGCGAGGGCCTTGCCGTCGGCCTCGATGAAGGCAGGCAGGTACAGCTCGGCGGTGTCCTTGAGGCCGCGGCACTCCGGTCCTGGGGAGCCGCCGGTCCGGGCGGCGGCGCTGGACGCGGGGGTGCCCGGGTCGCCGCCGCAGGCCACACCCGACAACAGAACGACCGCCGCGACCATGATGGCCATGAGGAACCGCATGCCGGTCACTGTAACGGCCGGACCGCTCAGCTCAGACGGGTCGTGCCCGTGTTGGAAATGCCGCTGAACGACGTGCCGTCCAGCAGGTGCACGGTTACCTCGAGCTTCGAGTAGAACGGGATGCCGTACTGGATCGGGCTCGTGGTCGAGGCGTCGCAGCCCGCGGTTGAACCGTGGCTGAAAACACTGCCGGTTGGCGACAGGGCGCTTGATCACGTGCGCTATGCCGCTGGTCTCGCGCAGTGCCGGCGCCTTTGTCGTCACAGCGAGCGACGCGCTCCGGCGGCGCTTCCTGTCTGCCGATGAGTGTGCGTGGCCGTGCCCTATCCGACGAGACGGTTCCGGAGGCGTGAACCCGGTTCCTCGCCGTGGAGCAGTTCGAGAACCCAGGTGGTCTCGAGCGGGCCGATAGGGTCACGAAGGGCCCGCAGGACGACTGGGTGGTCGCATCCGGCGGTTGAGAGCTGATCAGCCAGTTCCGTCAGATCTGGATCGTCCCCAGTGGACATGCTGGTTCGTAGCGCGGGCACCGATCGCCAGTTGGGGTTGACGGTCGCGTGGTAGGCGGCCACGACGTCGTTCATGAACGTCCTCCACTGCGGGAACGGAAAGTGGCCACTGCCTGGGCTTCGGATGGTGGGCGGGCCCCAACCGTCGTCCTCGGCTTCTGTCAGTGCCCAGCCCTCGGTGCTGGACGTCCATCGGTACCCAGATCCCCTTTCACGACAATCCCAGTGGTCGAGCTGATAGGCCAGGCGCTCCGGCAAGGTGGGGCCGAACCGCGGGTCCGGCAACGGTGGCCCTTCAGTGAGCAGGTCCAGCGCGACAGCGAGCATGGGCCGTGCAGCGCGGACCTCCTCGTCGGTGGTCAGCGGCGTGAAGCGCGATAGCAGCGCGAGCAACGGACCCGGGTGTCGCACCTGTACGTCGCGCAGGGCGGCCAGCCGGGCAATGTATTCCAGCTCGAGCCATCGGAAGGTCCACGGCAGAAACTGGGAGCAGTCGTCGTCGTAGCCAAGTTCGGGCAGCAGTTCATCGCCCTGACGGAGGAAGAGTGTCATCAGGTTCGGGTTCTGCAGCATCCGAACCTCCAACGACATCGCACCAGCAGTCAGCAGCACGAGCTCCGTCTCGAGTTCGGGTGGATCATCATCGAAGTCCTCCCAGGGCCGGTCGAGATAGCCGTCCCAGAATCCGTAGTCCAATACGATCCGTCGGATCACATCACGCCCTGCGGAGATCACCACAGAGCGATCTTCGCCTGACCGGGGACGGGTGTCGAGCGCCCAGTGCCGCCATCCTCATCTGTCGCCGAGGGTGACCGCGAGTTGACCGCATCCGTCACGCCGCGTGATGAGGTTGCGCGGCGACCGGCGCGCTGAACTGCCGATGAGCGCGCGCCGTCATCACGAGTACGGCGTGATTCAGCTACTGCGAACGTTCGGCGAAGATGTCGACATGCTCCAGGAGCGATTGGGCGAACTCGACGGGTGGCAGGTTTCTTCCTCGTTCACGTTCCGTGTCCGTTATCGGTACGACGTTGATGACGCGAACAGCGCCCACGCTGGTGCGGACATAATCCAGACCATCAGCGCTCAGGGGCCCGGCAAGGAAAACCGCTCGGCACCCCGGAAAGGTTGGGAAGTCCTCGCCCAGACCGATCATGTGCCCCCAGTTCAGTTGCGTGCTCGTAACGAACGGGTGTATCGCAAGATTGGCCAACCGGCGGGCGATGGCGCCCTCGTCGGAACGCGTGAGCCGCCCACGTCGCCGGAACTGGAGTTCGGCCCGGCCGCCTCCACCTGGTCCCGGTGTCCCCGACATTTCATTGGCCGCCATGCCGATGGTGGCGAACGAGGTCAGATTCGCCGTCGGCGTGGGCCGATAGACAAGCACGTCCAGCCGGCTGATCGGTGCGTGCTCGTCTTCGAAGAGGAAGCCGTCGTCTTCCTCGCCCTGATGGGTGCGGTAGGCGTTGAAGATGTCTCGCAGAACAGGAGCAGCGGCCACAGCTGCGGATTCTACTGTCGGCGATCGGGGCGACCGACGGCATCCGGATCTGACGCGAATCACGCGTCCGTGTCGGAACCTGTCAAGTCAAGTGAGACAGTTTCTTGATTTTGTTTAGCTTTGTGCTGGTGGAGGGCTGGTCGCTGCCGTGGCGGTGATCTGTTCGAG
>NZ_JBIAYW010000028.1:25640-112370 GCF_042898305.1 Dactylosporangium sp. NPDC000521 | reverse complement strand
GACCGTGAGCACGGCGGTCACGGTGGACACGATGAGGCTGTTGGTGAGGTACCGCAGGAGCTTCGCGTTGTCGAGGATGGCGGTGAAGTGCTCGACGGTGAGGTGCTCCGGGAAGAGTCGCGGCGGGAACCGGAACACCTCCTGCGTGGGGGTCAGCGCCGTGACGAGCACCCAGTAGACCGGGCCGAACGCGAAGATCCCGACGAGCGCCACGGTCGTCCGTCTCACGTCGGCTCACCCCGCTCCGAAAGCCGGACGTAGACGACCGTCAGGCCGAGGATGAGCACCAGCCACAGGGCACCGAGCGCGCTCGCCTGGCCGAGGTCGAAGGCCTTGAACGCGGTGTCGTAGACGGCGACCGCGAACGTCGTCGTGGAGCCGGCCGGGCCGCCGTGCGTCAGCACGTAGATCATGTCGAAGTGCTGCAGGTTCCAGATGACCTCCAGCAGCACGACGATGCCGAGGATCCCGCGCAGGTGCGGCAGCGTCACGTGCCAGAACCGGTTGACCGCTCCGGCGCCGTCGAGCGCCGCGGCCTCGTGCAGCGCCGCCGGGACGGTCTGCAGCCCGGCGAGCAGCATCACCATGATCCACGGGAAGCTCGCCCAGGTCTTCGCCACGATGACGGCGGCCATCGCGGTGCCCGGGCTGCCGAGCCAGACGATCGGCTCGTCGATCAGGTGCATGCTCGTGAGGAGCCCGTTGAGCAGGCCGTAGTTGGCGTTGAAGATCCAGAGCCAGACGAACGACACGACGACGCCGGGGATCACCCACGGCAGCAGGAACAGCCCGCGCAGCACCGCCCGACCCTTGAGTCGCGTGTTGAGCGCCAGGGCGAGGGCCATGCCGATGGCGACCGGCGCCGCGGTGGCGCCGACGGTGAAGACGAGCGTGTTGCGCAGCGTCGGCCAGAACTGCCGCCCGAGCACCGCCTCGAAGTTGGCCAGGCCGGCGAACGAGCGCCCCGGCAGCACCAGGCTCTGGTCGAACAGGCTGGTGGTCAGCGAACCGACCAGCGGGTACAGCACCACGGCGCTCAGCAACGCCAGCGCGGGGAGGGTCAGCAGCAGGCCGAAGGTGCGGTCCCTCATGTCATCACGCTCGGGTGGTCGTCGTCGAGGTCGATCAGCTCCGGGTCGAGCTGCGCCGCGAGCTCCACGCCCAGCTGCCACTCGACGTGGTCGCGGGCCGCGCGCTCGGCGCCGTCGGGGTCCCTTCGCCGCAGCGCGCCGAGGATCGCCTCGTGCTCGGTGATGACCTGCCCCCAGGCCGGCTCGACGCGGACGCCGACGCGGTAGTGCTGCACCCGCAGCAGGGCGAGGTCGGTCAGCTCGCGGAGCGTCGCGTAGCGGGTGGCGGTGGCGATGCCGGTGTGGAACTGCCGGTTGAGCCCCGACATCGGGGTGAGCTTGCCGCGCTGGTGCTGGAACTGCATCTGCGCGTGCAGCTCCTCCAGCTCGTCGAGCTCGGCGTCGGTGATGACCGCGGCGGCGACCCGGGCGCTGAGCCCTTCGAGCGCGCCACGGGCCAGGTAGACGCCGCGCATCTCGCGCAGCGACAGGGGTGCCACGTGCGCGCCCGCGTGCGGGTTGGGCTGCACCACGAGACCCTGGCCGGTGAGCCGCTGGATCGCCTCCCGCAGCGGGATCTTGCTGATGCCGAACTGCCGCGACAGCGCGTCGATGTTGACCCGCTCGCCGGGGCGCAGCTCGCCGCTGAGGATCGCGTCGCGCAGCCGCTCGTACACGAGGTCCGCCTTGGTCTGGAACCCACCGAGCGGCCTGTCGAACGCGTCTGCCATGTCAGGCATCTCCCCTGTTCACCGTCGACCGTATACGATCGACCATCTACTGAATCAGGAGTGTGGCACGGGAACCATCGACGCACAAGAGCCGCCGAGGAAGACGAGGGACGGCTTCCCGCTTCGCAATCCGGCGGCATCTGAACAGGCCTCGGCCGGCACGGAAAACGCCCCTCACCGGTGGGTGAGGGGCGTCCGCGGCGCCGTGTTCAGCCTTGGGTCCGTGCTCGTTCTCGGCGTACCTGTTCGAGCATGGCGGTGCCGGCGGCGAAGTCCGGGTGGCCGATCTGCCGGTCGAGCTCGACAACGACCTCCAACTGCTCGATCGCCCGGTCGAGCCGCCCGTCCGCCCGGTGGATCAAGGTGATCGCCTCACCAGCGCGGTCGCAGGCCTTGCGGCAACTAGCCCACCCCGGCCCAGCGCTGCCCGCTGGGCAACAGGGCCGTTACTTGTCGACGTCGCCGACGACGAAGAACATCGAGCCGAGGATGGCGATCAGGTCGGGGACCAGGGTGCCCGGCAGGAGCTTCGACAGGGCCTGGACGTTGGAGTAGGACGCGGTGCGCAGCTTCAGGCGCCACGGGGTCTTCTCGCCGCGGGAGACCAGGTAGTAGCCGTTGATGCCGAGCGGGTTCTCGGTCCAGGCGTAGGTGTGGCCCTCGGGCGCCTTCACGACCTTCGGCAGGCGGACGTTGACGGGGCCGGTGAGCTTGTCGACCTCGTCGAGGCACGCCTGCGCCAGGTCCAGCGAGGCGTACACCTGGTCCAGGAGCACCTCGAAGCGGGCGTGGCAGTCGCCGGTGGTGCGGGTGACGACGGGGACGTCCAGGGCGCCGTAGGCCAGGTACGGCTCGTCGCGGCGCAGGTCGAAGTCGAGGCCGGAGGCGCGGGCGACCGGGCCGGAGGCGCCGAACGCGGCGGCGTCCGCGGCGGACAGCACGCCGACGCCGACGGTGCGGGCGAGGAAGATCTCGTTGCGGCGGATCAGGTTGTCCAGGTCAGGCATGCGGCGGCGGACCTGGTCGATCGCCTCGCGGGCGCGGGTGGTCCAGCCGGCCGGGACCTCCTCCTTGAGGCCGCCGACGCGGTTGTACATGTAGTGCATCCGCCCGCCGGACGCCTCCTCGAGCACGGCCTGGATGGTCTCGCGCTCGCGGAAGGCGTAGAAGACCGGCGTGATCGCGCCGATCTCCAGAGGGTACGAGCCGAGGAACATCAGGTGGTTGAGGACCCGGTTGAGCTCGGCGAGGGCGGTGCGCAGCCAGGTGGCGCGCTCGGGGACCTCGATGCCCATGAGGCGCTCGACGGCGAGGGCGACGCCGAGCTCGTTGCAGAACGCCGACAGCCAGTCGTGCCGGTTGGCCAGCATGATGATCTGCCGGTAGTCACGGACCTCGAAGAGCTTCTCCGCGCCGCGGTGCATGTAGCCGATGATCGGCTCGGCGCTCAGGACCCGCTCGCCGTCGAGGACGAGCTTCAGCCGCAGCACGCCGTGGGTGGAGGGGTGCTGGGGGCCGATGTTGAGCACCATGTCGGCGGTGTCGAGGCCTGTCCCGGTGCCGACCGTCAACTCGGAGGTCATAAGCCAAGCCTAGAGGTCCTGCAGGATGCGCAGCGCGCGCGAGACGTTGTGCATGGTGGCGGTGTCGGCGACGGCGACCCGCTCGACGAACCAGCGCTTCAGCGGCGAGGAGATCCGGTCGGGCATGACGACCAGGTCGTCGAGCTCGACGGCGAGCGGCGAGTCGCGCAGCTCCTCCTGGTCGGTGACCTCCGCGACGATGACGACGGGCACGTCGGTGCCGTTGAAGACGTCGGAGCTGATGATCAGACCGAGGCGCTCGCGGGCGCCCTTGATCAGCCAGACCTCACCGCGCCGCACGGCGCCCGCTGAACAGCGCCGCGTCGACCATGGCGATCTCTTCCTCGTCGGCGAGCGCGGCGCGCTCCAGGTCGGGCTTGGCGCGGCGCACCGCCTCGGCGTGCGCGGTGAAGATCTCGCGCAGCGCGCGCTCCTGCGCGGCGCGGTCGATCCACGCGCTGAGCGACACGCCGTCGCGCTCGGCCCAGTGCCGGGCGTCGGCGATGGTCTGGTCGGAGAACGACAACGTCACCTTGGCCGTCATGCCCCCAGCGTACCTCCGGTATGACCGATGTTCATACCCAGTACATGACCCAATGATGGCCGCCGAGGCCGGCGGGGTCGGTCAGCTCGGCCGCCTCCCCGGCCCGCGCCAGCGCCCGCACGTAGCCGGCCGGGTCGGTCGAGGCGAGCGCCAGCGGCGGGCGCCGGCTGTCCACCCCGAGCAGGCGCAATGCCTCTCGTTGTGTCGTCAGCAGGTGGTGTACGCGCAGCGAGTCCAACGCCACGGCGATCGTCAGGTCGCACGATCCGTCCGGCACAGGGGCGGTCTCCCGGCCGTCCCGGAAGCCGGTGAGCGTGCCGAACAGCGGGCGGTCCCCGGCGACGTGCCCGTAGTCGACGGCGAGCGCCATGCCGCGGGCCAGGCTCGCGGTGGCCGCCGCCCAGGCCTCGTCGCGCGGGGCGCCCACCTCGGCCCGGGCACCCTCCGGTAACCCCGCGAGGGGCCACCAGTCGGCCAGCCAACGAGCGTCACGGGGTTCCAGCGGCGACTCGTCGAGCGTGACGGTGCCGTCGGCGGTGCTGCACCAGTACCGTGGCCGCGACGACGAATCGAGCTCCACGATCTCGACGGGGATGTTGTCCAGCCATTCGGTCGCCACCAGCAGGCCGGTGATGCCGGAGGGGATGGCGGAGGTCCACCCGATCGGGTCGGGCAGGTCCTCGGGGCGGGGCGCGACCTCGACGCCGACGGCCGCGACCCGGGCGGCGACCGCGGGCGGCAGGGCGGCGAGGATACCGCGCAGCAGCTCGCCGCGGCCGGCACCGACGTCGACGAGGTCGAGCCGGGCGGGCTGGTCGAGGGCCTCGTCGACGCGCTCCAGCAGCGTGGCGATCGCCCCGGCGAAGAGCGGCGACGCGTGCGCGCTGGTCCTGAAGTGCCGCGCTGGACCGCTGCCAGGGCCCGGGCGGCGGAAGAACCCGTCGTCGCCGTAGAGCGCCCGCTCCATCGCCGCCCGCCACCGCTCGCTCACGCCACCTCCCCTGGTCTCACAGGAACACTTTGCCTTCTCCCCGGTACGTCGGCACCGTGTCGACGATCGTGTCGCCGGAGACGAGGTGCACCTCGTTGACGTGCTCGCACAGCTCGCCGGCCTTGGCGTGGCGGAAGTAGACGCGCTCGCCGAGGCGCAGGCCGGCCGCGCCGCGGCCGACGAGCGGGGTCTGCACCTCGCCCGCGCCCTCGGTGCCGATCAGCTTGAGGCCCTCCGGCAGCCACGGCTGCGGCTGGCGGGCCGGCGAGGTCTCCCCGGAGGCGATCCAGCCGCCCCCGAGGACGGTCGCGACCTGCTGGTTCGGCCTGCGCACGACCGACAGGGCGAAGAACGCCGCCGGTTGGGGGCGCCAGCGGCGGTACGAGTCGAACAGCCACGGTCCGAACAGGCCCGACCCGGCGGCGACCTCGGTCACCGAGGGGTCCTGCGCGGTGGCCTGGACGCTGCCGGTGCCGCCGCCGTTGACGAACTCGAGGTCGGCGTGGCGGCGCACCTCGGCGACGACCGCGGCCCGCCGGGCGAGCAGCTCCGGGAACGAGCGCGACTGGATCATGCGGATCAGCGCCCCGCGCACCGGGCGGCCGGGTGGCGCGTCGCCCAGGCCGGCGATCTGCGCCTCGTACGACATGAGCCCCACCAGCCGGAATCCCGCCCGGCCGGCGATCGCGGCGGCGAGGTCACCGGCCTGGCGGGCGCTGTGGACCGGGGAGCGGCGCACCCCGATGTGCACGCTCTTCGTGGGCCGCCAGGAGGCGTCGAGGTCGATGCAGACGCGCACGGCGCCGGCCCGCTCGCCGGCCGGGACGACCGCGTCGACCAGGTCGAGCTGGGCGGTGCTGTCGACCATGATCGTGACGGTCGCGGCGAGCTTCTCGTCGGTGGCGAGCCGGTGCAGCGCGGCGCGGTCCGCCGTCGGGTACGCCACCAGGATGTCGCCGGACGTGCCCTGCCCGGCCAGCCAGATGGCCTCCGGCAGGGTGTACGCCATGATGCCCTGCCACCCCGGCTGGGCGAGGGCCCGGTCCATCAGGGCGCGGACCCGCACCGACTTGCTGGGCATCCGCAGTGGCTTGCCGGCGGCGCGGCCGAGCATCGCGGCACTGTTGGCGTCGAACGCATCAAGGTCGACGATCGCGAACGGCGGGTCGAGATCCGCGGTCGCCCGGTCGTAGCGGGCCCGCTGGGCGGCACGTGAGCTGGTCACGACTCACCGTACCGAGTCGGCGATGAATATGAAAGAACCTCGCATCCCGCGCGTCGGCCGACACCTTGTCGACACCTGGCGGCCGGTAGCGTGGTTACAGTAAGCGTCCTATTGAGGAGGTGCCGCCATCGCGAGCAGCGACCTGTCCGGCTTCGGGGAGCTCAAGGCGGTCCTGCGCATCCGGGCGTTCCGCCGGCTGTGGGCCGTCCTGGGGCTCTCGTCCCTGGGCGACTGGCTCGGCCTCCTCGCCGCGGCGACGTTCGCCGCCTCGCAGGTGTCCAACTCGGCGGCCCAGGGTGCGGCGTTCGGCTCGGTCATCGCCGTGCGCCTGCTGCCGGCGCTGATCCTCGGGCCGGTGGCGGGGGTCTTCGCCGACCGGTTCGACCGGCGCTACACGATGGTCGCCTGCGACCTGGTCCGCTTCCTGTTCTTCGCCTCGATCCCGGCGTCCGCGCTGCTCCTCGACGACAGCGCGCTCGTGATCGCCTGGACCGCGATCGCCACGTTCATCATCGAGACCACCGCGATGATCTGGACCCCGGCGAAGGAAGCCGCGGTGCCCAACCTGCTGCCCCGCGCCCGGCTCGAGACGGCCAACCAGCTGACGCTCGCCACCACCTATGGCATCACGCCCGTGCTCGCCGGGCTCGTGCTCATCGGCATGGAGCAGCTGGTCGTCGCCGTGTTCGGCGCCGAGGGCCGCCCGAAGGGCGCCGAGGCGAGCGACTTCGCGCTGTGGTTCAACGCGCTGACGTTCCTGGCCACCGCCCTCACCGTGTTCTTCGGCATCAAGGAGATCAGCGGCCGGCGCACCGCCGCCGTCGAGCGCAAGCCGGGGATGCTCAAGGAGTTCGTGCAGGGCTGGGCGTTCGTCCGGCGCACCCCGCTGGTCCGCGGCCTGGTGCTGGGCATCTTCGGCGCGTTCGCCGGCGGTGGCGTGGTCGTCGGCACCGCGAAGTTCTACGCCGTGTCGCTCAGCGCCGGTGACGCCGCCTTCGCCCTGCTCTTCGCGACGCTCTTCCTCGGTCTCGGGATCGGCATCGCGGCCGGCCCGCGGATCGTCGGCGCGCTGTCCCGGCGCCGCTGGTTCGGACTGTCGATCATCCTGGCCGCGGGCTCGGTGCTCATCCTGGCCCTCGCCACCCACCTCGTGGTCGCCGTCGCCGGCGCGCTGCTGGTCGGTGTCGGCGCGGGCATGGCGTTCCTGTCCGGCACCACGCTGCTCGGCAGCGAGGTGTCCGACGACATGCGCGGCCGGGCGTTCGCCTTCGTGCAGACCGGCACCCGCGTCGTGCTCATGCTCACCATCTCGCTGTCCAGCGTCATCGTCGGCGCCGGCGGGTCGCGCCTGCTCGACCTCGGCTTCGCCGAGGTGCAGATCTCCAGCACCCGGCCGCTGCTCGCGATCGCCGGCGTCCTGGGCGTCATGGCCGGCATCATCGCGCTGCGCCAGATGGACGACAAGAAGGGCGTGCCGCTCCTGGCCGACGTGCTCGGCTCGATCCGCGGCCGCCCGCTCAGCCCCGACGAGCCTATGGCCGTCAGCGGGCTCTTCATCGTCTTCGAGGGCGGCGAGGGCGCCGGCAAGTCCACCCAGGTCAAGCACCTCGCCGAGGCGCTGCGGAAGCTCGGCCGCGACGTCGTCGTCACCCGGGAGCCGGGCGCCACCGCGCTCGGCGCGCGGATCCGCAGCCTCGTGCTCGACCCGCCGGACGTCACCGGCGAGGTCGTCACGCCCCGCGCGGAGGCGCTGCTCTACGCCGCCGACCGCGCCCACCACGTCGCCTCCGTCGTCCGTCCCGCGCTCACCCGCGGCGCCGTCGTCGTCAGCGACCGTTACGTCGACTCGTCCCTGGCCTACCAGGGGGCCGGCCGCACCCTTCCGGTCGACGAGGTCTCCTGGCTGTCGAAGTGGGCGACCGGCGGGCTCAAGCCCGACCTGGTGGTCCTGCTCGACCTGGAGCCCTCGATCGGCCTCGCCCGGGCCGGCCGCCGCGGCGACGCGGACCGGCTGGAGAGCGAGTCGCTCGCCTTCCACGAGCGGGTCCGCTACGCGTTCCTCGACCTGGCCGCCGCCGACCCGAGCCGCTACCTGGTCCTCGACGCCTCCATGCCGCCGGAGGCCCTGGCCGCCGGCGTCCTGCAGCGGGTCCGGCACCTGCTGCCCCCCGAGCAGGAGTTCGACCTGGAGGAGGCCGTCGAAGAGGCCCTCGAGGACGTCGCCGAGACCGTCACCATCCTCACCGGCGACGAGCTCACCGGGATCCCGCCCGCCGACCTGGACAAGGACGCCCCCGACGGAGGCCGGGAGACCCGGGTATGACCCCCGACGCCGCCCCGCCCCGCTCCCTGACCGCCGTCCTCCGGGCGCTCGGCGCCCCGGACGCCGGCGCGGGCGACGTTCGTTCGAGCGCCGGCATGCGCCGCCCTCTGCCGGGCGCCGGCATTCCTGGCGCCGCCCCGCTGAGGTCTGACGTGCAGGGCGCCGGTGTGCTGGGCGTCGGCAGGCAGTGCGAGCGTCCTCCGGACGGCGGTGCGCTGCGCGTCGGCGCGGGGGCTGACAGGTTCCCGGACAGTGTGGTCAGGACCGCTGTGCGGAGCGGTCGTGTGTCGTGCGCCGGTGCGCCGCGTCGATCGACCTGGCCGAGGTTTCCTGAGTGGCGGGCGCGGGCCCTTCTGCCACACGCCGTCCGCCGGGCGTCGCTCGTCCGGGCGGCGGGGTGGCGGGCGATGAGCTGCTGGGTGGTCGCCTGCGGTCTGGTGGTGCGGCGGGAGATCGCTCCGGCGGTCGGTGGGAGGCGGGGGTATGAGGCCTGAGGTCAGCACGGCTCCGCCGATCTTCGCGGAGCTGGTCGGGCAGGATGACGCGGTCGCGACGCTGAGCAGAGCTGTCGCGGCAGCGGGGGCGATCGTCCGGGGGGATGTGCCCGAGGCGGGCATGACGCACGCGTGGCTCTTCACCGGGCCGCCCGGGTCGGGCAGGTCGGTGGCCGCGCGCATCTTCGCGGCGGCGTTGCAGTGTCCCGATGGCGGTTGCGGCGTGTGTACGGCCTGCCACACGACCCTCGGTGGCACGCACGCCGATGTGCGGTTCGTGGTGCCGGAGGGGCTGTCGATCGCGGTCGGTGAGATGCGGGCGCTCGTGTTGCGGGCGGCCAGCTCGCCGACGCAGGGGCGCTGGCAGGTGCTGCTGGTCGAGGACGCGGACCGGTTGACCGAGGCGGCGGGCAACGCGTTGCTGAAGGCGATCGAGGAGCCGCCGCCGCGGACCGTGTTCCTGCTGTGCACGCCCAGCACCCATCCGGACGACATCTCGGTCACGATCCGGTCCAGGTGCAGGGTCGTGCCGCTGCGGCAGCCGCCGGCCGAGGCGATCGCCGCGCTGCTGCGGCGGCGGGACGGGCTGGACGAGCAGACCGCGGCGTGGGCGGCGGCCGCGGCGCAGGGGCACGTCGGGCGGGCCCGGCGGCTGGCCCGGGACCCGCAGGCCCGCGCCCGGCGCGAGGCGGTGCTCGCCGTGCCGCGGCGGCTGACGGGCATCGGGGCGGCGTTCGACGCGGCCGCGGCGCTGATCGAGGCCGCCGAGGCGGAGGCGGCCGCATCCGTTCTGGAAACCGACGCGGCCGAGCGGGCGGCGCTGGAGACCGCGCTCGGCGCCGGCGGCACCGGCAAGGGCGCCGCCGGAGCGGCCCGCGGGTCGGCCGGGCAGCTCAAGGACCTCGAACGGCGGCAGAAGTCCCGCGCCACCAGGGCCCAGCGCGACGCGCTCGACCGGGCGCTGGTGGATCTCGCCGGGTTCTACCGGGACGTGCTGGTGCACACGTTCGACGCGGCGGTCGAGCCCGTGCACGGCGACACCGACGAGCTCGCCGGGGCCGCCGCGCAGAAGTGGGCGCCGGAGAGCACGCTGCGCCGGCTGGAGTCGGTCCTGGAGTGCCGCGTCGCCATCGAGGCCAACGTCAAGCCCCGCATCGCCGTCGAGGCGATGATGCTCGCCCTGTGGCGGGGCTGAGGCGCCAGGTTATCCACAGGCCAGAGTTCGGGGTTTCCTGTCACTCGCTGGTGCCGTACGGTCACAGCGGGGAGGGGCCGACATGCGCGAGATCGACGAGGCGTGGATCGAGGAGGCGGTGGAGCGCTACCGCCGCATCGAAGGGCTGCTCGCCGAGTTCGACAAGGCGGTCACGACCGTCGAGGTGAGCGTGCGCTCGCCCGACGGCCTGGTCGAGGTGGTGGTCACCGCCGACGGCACGATCCGCGACGTGCGGATCGACCACCTGCGGGGGCAGACGGGCGCCGAGGTGTCCCGCTCGGTCCGCGCGGCCGTCACCGCCGCCACCGACGCCGCCGCCTGGGCGAGGAAGAAGCTGCACGCCGAGACGTTCGGCGACTACCGCTCCCTGGCCTGACCAGCACACCGTCGACCCAGCGGGGGGACTGCATGCGACTCGACGACCTGGCCAACCGGCTCGACGCCACCGGCGACGAGCTGGCCGCCACCAGTACCACGACGGCGCTCATCGACCCCGGCTCCGGCCCGCTCGGCGGTGACGCCCCGGGCGGCCCCGGCGAGCTCGGCCGGGCCCTGCACCGCACGCTGACCACGGCCCTGACCGCCCGCGGCCGGGAGGCCTCGACCCACGGCGCCCGCCTCGCCGAGACCGCCGAAGCACTCCGCCAGGCCGCCCGGTCCTACCGTGCCGTCGACCACGACGCCCGCCACCAGCACCGGGACACCTGATGCTCCGCGCCGGCGCACCTCCGACCCGCCCGGCGACCAGCCGGCCCGCAGGCAGGCGCGCCTCACCGGCCGGGCCGAGGTCTCGCCGTGCCGCAGGCGCCGTGGCCGGGCCCAGGTCTCGCCGTGCCGTGGGCGCGATGCTGCTGGACGGCCCCTGCCACCAGCGTCGGGACACCGCATGCTCCGGGTGACCGCATCTCCGACCTGCCCGGGGACCAGCCGGTCCGTGGGCCGGAGGGCCGCGCCGGGCGGGCCGGGCGGGCGCCGCGCTGTGGGTGCGGTGCCGGAAGGCTGGGGAGGCGATGATGGACGCGCTTGAGCGGTTGGCGGGGGTCGGGGGTGACCTGCTGCGCCGGGTCGACGGGGTGCTGATCGCCGGGGGTGCGCCGGCCGGGGATCCGGTCTGGGAGCTGCTGCGGCAGGTCGGGGCGCTGCCCGGGGACGTGCTGGAGTTCGGGCTCAAGGTCAGGGCCGAGCCGCTGCGGGTGGCCGGTGCACAGCTGCGGGCCGACGCCGACCGGTTCGCGCGGCGGCAGGGCAAGCTCACCGTGGACCTGGCCGGGGTGTGGGAAGGGGCGGGAGCCGAGGCGTTCGCGGTGCGGTGGGGGGCGCTCGCCTCGTACATCGGCGACGGCAGCGATCCGGGCACCGTCACCGGCAGGCTGCGCGCCACGGCGGCCTACGCCGACGCGCTCGCCGACTGGTGTGACGCGCTGCGGGCCGAGCTCGCTGAGGCGGTCGCCCGGGTCGTGGGCTCGGCGGAGGCCGTCGTCCTGCGGCAGTCGAACCAGCCGGCGCGGGGGGACGAGCCACCGGCGGCGGCCGTGGTGGAGGCGGCGGCGAGGATCGCGGTGCGGGTGCTGCGGCCGGCCGCGGACGCGTTCGCCGAGGCGCACGAGCTGATGGCGCGTCGGGCGCCCGACCTGGCCGAGCTGCGCTACAGCGAGCCCGGGGCCGGGCCCGCCGGGGGCGCGGCACCGACCACCAGGGTCGCGTTGTGAGGGCAGTACGATCGCCGCATGTCGGCCACGGTCGAGCAGCTCTCCGGATACGGCGACGACGGCTTCGAGGGCGACCTGGCCCGCTGGTTCCCGGACCGGCCGCCGGTCGAGGTCCCGGCGGGCACCCGGCCGGTGGAGCCGTTCCTGGCGCGGCTCCCGCGGGATGCCGCCGCGGCACTCGCGGCGTTCGACCGGCGGGTGCGGTCCGGGACGCTGCCGTGGGTCGTCGACGTGTCGGAGTATTCGTACGGGTTCGACTTCGCCGGTAACGAGTGCGAGATCCTCGACTCGGACTACGCGACCCGGCTCACCGACGACGACGTGTGGTCGATCGCGGCCGACGGCGGCGGCAACCTGTACGTGATGCTGACCAACGGCAGGATCGCCGTCTGGTTCCACGAGGAGCAGGTCATCGAGGGGCACACGCAGTTCGACAACCTCGACGTGTTCCTGTACTCGATCGTGCGCTACCAGGCGGCCCGCAGCGGCGTGCTGGACCGGGCCGCCGTCGCCGAGGAGCTCCGCGCGCTCGGGCAGCCCGGTGTGCTCGCGCCCGAGGTGGGGCTGCTGGCGTACCTCGGCGGCTAGGACAGCTCGATCGGCGGCTCCATGAGACGCAGGGCCATCGGCTTGCGCGGGGCGAACCAGGAGCCGGTCGGCTGCGGGTCCCAGCGGCGGGCGGTGCGGTCCACCCCGATGGGGTAGATCGTGAGGGTGCCGTCGGCGCCGAACCGCATCCGGAGGAAGCCCTTGTAGCCGGTGATGCCCTGGCCGGCGAACAGCTCGTTGACGTTCACGCCGAACTTCGAGGCGATCAGCAGGTACAGGGCGAAGAGCTCACCGCCCGCGACGCACGACAGCGGGAAGTACAGCACGATCGCGATGAGCAGCGGCAGCGGCCACGGCTGGTCGACGAAGGGCAGGTTGAGCCACGCCCACGTGCCGAGCACGGCGATGCCGACGAACGCGGCGCCGTGCCCCAGGCCGAGTATCCAGTGCCGGGGTCTGCGTTTCCCGGCGACGCCCGGCATCGCGAGGAAGTAGCCGCTGAGCACGTCGATCATCACCATCAGGAACGCGGGGATGGTGACGAGCCGCTGCTCGGCGCCGGAGATGACGCGGTCGGCGGCGTTGACGAAGGCGAGCATCGTCAGGGTCTGCAGCACGCCGAGCAGGCCGAGGAACATGGGGTTGCGCCACGGCACGCGCCAGAAGACGCCGAGCGAGAGGCGGCGCGACCGGGCCTTGCTCGGGTACGCCGCCCTGAAGTCGAACCACTGCGAAGGGCTCGCGTTGCGCACCAGCGAGCGCCGGGGCGGCACCTCGATCCGCTGCGGCAGCTCGTGCGTCGGGTACAGGTACGCGCCCCCGCCGCCGCAGGTGATCAGGTGGCGGTCGGCCCCCTCGTACCGGGCGTAGTGATGCAGATCACCCGAGAGCATCAGCTTCACGTCGGCACCGGTCGGGGCGATGACGGTCCGCACGAAGTAGTCGAGGCTGTCGTACGCCTTGCGGTCCTCCTGCGCCTCCACCCAGCTCGGCGCCGGTGGGCAGATGATCACCTTGTCGCCGGGGCCGAGGCGGGCCGCGACGCGGTTGAAGTACCGCAGCTGCGGGTCGTCGATGTACGCGCCGGCCTGCACGTCCGTGCCGAGGATCCACCACCGGTTGGGCAGCTGGATCGCGAAGTACGACCGCGACTGGCGGGTCTGCCAGCCGCCGATCTTGCCCTCGCCGCCACGGACGAACAGGCGGAGGAAGGCGGTCAGGCCGTCGTACCAGTCGTGGTTGCCGGGCACCGCGTACATGCGCGGGCGGGGGCCCTCGGTGGGCGGGTCGGGGAAGGCGGCGCGGAACGGGCCCTTGAAGCGGTCCTCGTACTGCTGGCCGCTCGCCGTCGGGTAGACCTGGTCGCCGCCGAGGACGAGCACCTCACCGCGGGGCAGCTCGTGCCCCTCGACCGTCAGCGACCGCTGCGCCAGCAGGTAGGCCACGGAGTAGGTGGCGTTGAACCCGTCACCGGTGTCGGCGCAGTAGTCGACCCACAGCTCCCCGTCGGGGATCTCGTCGTCCGTCTCCGCACTGAGGAAGCCGGTGTACCCGGGTGCCTCGCGCATGATCCGGTCCGGCATCGAGTCCTGCAGCTCGCGCTTGTCCAGGTACGCCCCGAACAGGTCGGCCAGCACCACCCGCACCGCGGTGCCGCTGAGCAGCACCGGGCTCAGCCACGGCACGGCCCGCCGCGGGGTGAACCCCATCTGGTCGGGGTCCAGCGCATTTGGCCGGTCACCGACCTGCGCGACCGGCGGCCCGACCTCGGGCATCGGCAGGATGGGGTCGCCGGGCTGTGCCGTGAGCTCGCCGGGGGCGGCCGGCAGATCGTCAGGGATCACGCGCCGGACGTTACTCGGATAACCCCTCGCGCGCGCCCCGGGGGCGTGCCGTACACTTGGTCATCGTTGCCGCCTTAGCTCAGTCGGCAGAGCGATTCACTCGTAATGAATAGGTCAACGGTTCGATTCCGTTAGGCGGCTCTGGCAACGCGGACGCCCCTCACCTCCAGGTGAGGGGCGTCTTTCGTGCTGGCGAAGTGCCCGGCGTCGAATCCAGGCCTGGGTCGGACCGGCCCCGGGAAGACGCGCCACGAAGCCGGCACCCGCGGCCTCCGGCCGCACCGCCGTGGGTCAGCGCCAGCGGTCGTCGTCGCCTTCGAAGTCGACGATCTGGCGGGCGGGGCGGGCGCGGGAGTCGTCGCGGGAGCCGTTCCAGCCGTAGTCATCGTCGTCGTCGTGGCGGGCGCGCCGGGAGACGCGCTCCTCGTCGCGGTTGGGGACGGGGTCCTGCCAGCGGGAGGCAGGGGACGCGGGCAGAGCGGCCTGGCCTGCGCCGATGGCCGGGCGGCGGACCTCCGACCAGCGGGTGGTGCCGGTGTCGTCGCGGCGGGCTTCCTCGTAGCTGGACTCGGACCACTGCGCGTCGGCGCCGTGCAGGCGTTCGCGCTCGCGGCGGGCCTCAGCCCTGCGGGGGCTCTCGCGGCGGGGCTCGTCGTCGGCGGGGCCGGGCACGTACTCCTCGTGGCGCACGGACGCCCAGCGGTCCTCGATCCGGACGTGGGTGCCGGTCTCGTCGGCGTGCACCGCGGCGCGGCGCTCACCCATGCGGACCTCCCGGCCGCCGCGCTCGTCGCTGTGCACCGAGGCCCACCGGTCCGTCGTGCGGACCCCGGTCACGCTGCCGGGTTCGTCGTCGGGGTCGTACGCGCGGCGGCGCCCACCGGAGCGGACCACCTCACCGGAGTCGTCGGCACGCGCCGCCCGGTCGCGCAGGAGCTGCTCGGTCCAGGACCCCTCGCGAGGCTCCTCGCGAGGGGTCTCGGTGCGTTCGATCCATTCCGACCGCTCGCTGCGCTCGGTCCACTCGGAGCGCTCCGACCGCTCGGAACGGCTGACGCGCTCGGCGCCCCAGCCCCGGTCGGCGCGGTCGGCGTGGTGACCGCGGCTCCGGTCGGAGTCCCAGTCACGGTCGCGGTCATGGTCACGGTCGCGGTCCCTGTCGGCGTCGGACCACTCGCCGCGCCTGCCGCGGCCGGCCTCGCCGGCGCCGTCCCAGTCACCGCGCCCGCCACGGTCGGCGCGGCTCGCACGCCCGGCCGCCTCTGCGCGCTCCGACCACTCGCCACGGCCCGCGCGGTCGCCCCGGACCGCGTCGCCGTCGCGGGAGGCGTCACGGGAGGCGTCGCGGGAGGACCAGTCGCCGCGGTGATCGGCCCGGTCCGCGCGATCGTCGTCGCCGGCCCACTCGCCACGGCCGTCGCCATCGCGAAGGGACCGGCCGGCGTCGCCGTCGCGAGCAGACCGGCCGGCGTCGCCGTCGCGGGAGGACCAGTCGGCGTGGCTCGCGCGGCCACGGTCGGGTGCGCCCGCCCGCCCGCCACGCTCGGGAGCGTCGTTCCATTGCCCGCTGCCGTCCACGACCCGGCCGGTCTCGTGCCAGTCGGCGTCGCGGTCGGAGACCCGCTCCGGCACACGCTCCGACACTGGGCGGCGCTGCTGCGGGATCTCGACGGGGCGGGCGCCGTACACGGTGCCGTCGCGCCGCTGGTCGGTCGGGTCGACGACCATCGTCTTGGTGGTGACCTGCACGGTTTCGGTGTGCCGTAGCACGCCCTGCGGGACCGCGGCGGAGCCGATCGGCTGCGGGCCGGCGTGCTGCGCGGCCGCCTGCTGCGCCGCTCGCGTCGCGCGCTCCAGCTGCCCGCGCATCATGTCGACCTGGTTGCGCAGCGCGTCGACGGTCTCGTGCAACACGCCGATGCGCTCGACGAGCTGACCGTGCGTGGCGCGCGCCGCGTGGGTGATGTCGCCGCGGATCTCGTCGCGGAGCGTGTCCAGCTCCTCGAAGACCGCCTCCTCGACCTCGCTGCGCACGTTGTCGTTGTCGGGGCGCAGCGCGATGGACAGGCCGATGAGCACGACGACGCCGACGGCCAGCACCGCGGCGAGCTGCAGGACGAACCCGCTGCCCACCAGCAGCAACAGTGCCGCCAGCGGAGCCAGGCCGACCCCGGCCCAGAAGAGGATCTGGAGCAGCTTCGCGCTCGGCCGTCCTCCGGTGGTCTCCGCGGCTGGCATGAGCAGAGACCTTACCTACTCTTCAAGGCAAGCGAAATGCCCGCCCTGGAAGGCCAGGACGGGCATTCGCCGCTACCGTGCGTATCGGAAAGCTAGCCGAGCGAGCCGTCCGAGGAGAGGACGAGCGTGAGCGTGGTCGTGCCCTTCTTCAGCGCGTCCAGGCTCTGCGGCCCGCCCGCGTCGAGGCTGACGAACTTGCCGACCTGGATGTTGTACGTCTTCTCCAGGCCGATCTGGCAGAACGGCCGCTGCGGGCACTCGGCCGGACCACCGAGGACGGTGTCCTTGCCGGAGCACTTGGCGGCGAACTCGCTCAGCGTCTTGATGCCGTTCTTCTCCGCGAACGCGGTTGTCACCGCGAACGCGTTCTGGTCGGCCGCCTTCGACGCTTTGCTGAAGGACAGCCCGGCCTTGCCGCCGATCTCCTTCAGCGCGGCGACGGTCTTGTCGACGTCGCCGGAGGCAAGAGGCTCCTTGCCTCCGTTCAACCCGTTGATGTGCTCGGTGATGCTCGCGGCGTACTCCGGGACGACCTGGATGTCGCCCTTGGTCAGCTGGCCGTAGTAGACCTCGCGCTTGCCGATGGTCTGGACAGTCGCGTCATAACCGGCGGCGTCGAGGACGATCTCGTAGAGTGCGCCGAGCGTGGCGCTCTCCGCGAAGTCGGCGGCGCCGATCTTGATCGCCCCGCCCTTGCCCTTCTCGATGCCGGTGGTGAGGTTCTCGGCCTTGGCGAAGTCCTCCGCCACGACCTTGGACGTCTTGCGGTCCACGACGACCGCCTTGTTGAGCTGGATCAGCTTCTCCGTGGTGAGCGCGTCGGAGACCTTGTCCAGCGCCGCGATCAGGGCCGGATCAGCGACCTTGGTGTTGACTGCGGCGATGATGTTGTCCGCCTGCTGCAGCTGCTTGTCGTCGGTGAGGAGGACGAGTTTGTCCCCGGCGACCGGGGCACAGCCGGCCCCGCTCACACTCGCCGGCGCCTGGGTGCCCGAGGAACCCTCCTCGCCGCAGGCCGCGAGGCCCACGGTGGCGAGGCCCAGCAGGACCCCGAGCGTGGCGCGCATGGCAGTTCGCAAAATGGCCCGCCTTCCGTGTCCCGGCGCGATCACTGTGACCGGCCGCGTGTCCGACGGACGGCGCTATCGGCTTGAAGCCCGCCCGCTAATTGAATAGGCAACTCTGCCGATGGGAAATCGGCAACCGCACCCAGGCACGGTTTCGTAACGACCCGTCACAGAGCGATCCCCGCGGTTGCCCCGACCAAACCTGCACCCCTGGTGACGGGCACTGCGGACCGGTCAGGCCCGGCCCGCGGCCCGCCGGAGCACCTTGGGTGTGATCTTGCGCTCCACCAGGGCCATCAGCCCGTCGATCAGCAGCGCGAGCAGGGCGACGAGGACCGCGCCGGCGAGGATCTGGGCGTCGCCGCGGCCCGGGCCGAGCCCGAAGCCGGCGGAGATGATGTTGCCGAGCCCGCCGCCGTTGACGAGGGTCGCGAGCGTGGCGGTGGCGACGACCTGGGTGGTCGCGATGCGCAGGCCCGTCGCGAGGTAGGGCACGGCGAGCGGCAGCTCCACCCGCACCAGCATCTGCGCCGCCGTCAGGCCCATGCCCCTGCCCGCGTCGCGGACCTCCTCGTCGATCTCGCGCATGCCGGTGTACGCGTTGGCGAGCAGCGGCGGCAGGCAGAACACGGTCAGCGCGACCACCACCGCCGGCTTGCCGATGCCGAGCGGGCTGAGCGACAGGATCGTCAGCAGCGCGATGACGGGCATCGCCTGCGTGATGTTGGACAGGATGACGACCACGCCGGCCCCGGCGCCGCGCCGCCCGAGCCAGATTCCCACGGGCCAGGCGACCAGGCTGCCGAAGAGCACCGACAGGAACGAGATCTCCAGGTGCTCCTGGAGCCGCACCAGCACACCGTCGGGATTGGTCCAGTTCAGCGGGTCGTTGAACCAGGTGACCATGTCATTGATGGCGCTCATGCCGTCACCTCCACTGCGCTCCGGCGCCGGCCTGAGCCAAACCCTGCGATCCTGATTCGCAACCCTCCGCTACGCTCCGGGCCGCTCATGCCGTCACCTCCAATGCGCTCCGGCGCCGGCCTGAGCTCCACCCTGTAATCCCGATTCGCAACCCTCCGCTTCGCTCCGGGCCGCTCATGCCTTCGTCCTCCTGGTCCACGGGGTGAGCGCCCGGGTCAGGGCGACCAGGAGCAGGTCGAGCACCAGGGCGAGCAGCACGCAGACGAGCGCGGCGGTGGCGATCTGCGCCTTGTAGAAGTTGTTGCGGAAGCCGCTGAGGATCAGCGCGCCGAGGCCGCCCTGCGAGCCGACGGCCGCGCCGACAGTGACCAACGCCACTGTCGAGACGGTCGCGAGCCGCAGCCCGGTCAGGATGGCGGGCAGCGCCAGGGGAAGCTCGACGCGCAGCAGGCGGGCGCCCCGGCCGTAGCCCATCGCGGTGGCGGCTTCGCGCACGTCGCCGGGCACCTGCTGCAGGCCGGTGAGCGAGTTGCGGATGATGACGATCAGCGCGTACATCACCAGCGCCACGACGACGGGGGTGCGTCCGGTGCCCAGGAACGGCGCCAGGAAGGCCAGCAGCGCCAGAGACGGAATCGTGTAAAGCACGCTGGCTGATGTCAGAATCGGCGTGGCGAGGGGACGCACCCAGTAGGCCAGCACCGCCAGCGGCACCGCGATGGCCACGGCGATCGCGACCGACCACACGGTGATGGTCACGTGATCCAGCAGCGCGTCGCGGATCGTGTCGGCGTTGTCCCGGACATAGCTCCAGGAGAACCAGGGATTGCCCGCCTCACCGCGAGCCAGGAAGGACATGCGTGGACCGTACCGCGAAGGCCGACGGCGCGCCGATCACCCTCGATCGGCTGGGCAAGACGTATCCGAACAACACCACGGCGGTCGAGGAGCTGAGCCTGGAGATCGCCGGCGGCGACGTGACCGTCCTCATCGGCCCCTCCGGCTGTGGCAAGTCGACCGTGCTCAGGATGGTCAACCGGCTCATCGAGCCGACCCGCGGCCGGGTGCTGGTCGGCGGCGAGGACGTGACGCGCGCCGACCCGGTGCGGCTGCGGCGCACGATCGGCTACGTCATCCAGAACGTGGGACTGTTCCCGCACCAGACGGTCCGCACCAACGTCGGCACCGTTCCTCGGATGCTCGG
The DNA here is from genome assembly GCF_042898305.1 of Dactylosporangium sp. NPDC000521. Classification (NCBI taxonomy): domain Bacteria; kingdom Bacillati; phylum Actinomycetota; class Actinomycetes; order Micromonosporales; family Micromonosporaceae; genus Dactylosporangium; species Dactylosporangium sp. NPDC000521. Next base: position 92,658 of record NZ_JBIAYW010000028.1, on the reverse strand, counting down.
CTGGGACAAGGCTCGCATCGCCGCGCGTACCGATGAGCTGCTGGAACTCGTCGGCCTGACGCCGAAGCAGTACGCCGCCCGCTACCCGCACGAGCTGTCGGGCGGGCAGCGGCAGCGGGTCGGGTTCGCCCGGGCGCTCGCCGCGGACCCGGTGGTGCTGCTGATGGACGAGCCGTTCTCCGCCGTCGACCCGATCAACCGCGGGCGGCTGCAGGACGAGTTCCTGCGCCTTCGGCAGAGCGTGCGCAAGACGACGATCGTGGTCACGCACGACCTGCAGGAGGCGATCAAGCTCGGCGACAAGATCGCGGTGCTGTCCGATCGCGGCCACCTGGAGCAGTACGCGACGCCCGCGGAGCTCCTGGCCAACCCCGCGAACGCGTTCGTCGAACAGTTCATCGGCGAGGACCGTGGCCTGATGCGCCTGTCGGTGACCCCGATCCCCCGCGACCGGCTGCACCCGATCGAGGGGGCGCCCGGCGGGCTGCCGGTGGTGTCCGCGGACGCGACCCTGCGCGTCGCCTTCGGCGCGATGCTGGCGGCGGGCGTCGACGCGGTGGTGGTGCGCGAGGGCGATCAGCCGCTCGGGTTGTTGTCTGCCGCTGATGTACGGGTAGCGCTGACCGACATCGACGCCACTACGCGCTGACCGGGCGGAACCGGCGACGGGGAGCCCCCGCCGCCGGTTCGTGTCGCCCTGCCCGGGCCCGCATCCGCCGCTGTCGCTCTGCCGGCCCGCATCTGCGTTTTCGGCTCTGCCGGCCCGCATCCGTGGTGCCGGTCTGCTGGCCGTTCGGCCTGCCAGGCCCGCGTCTGCCGCCGCGGGCCCTTTTGCTGTTCAGGGCCGGCGGCCGGCCATGGAGGCGAGGCCGATGATCCAGCCGACGATGAGCCCGTATCCGGCGCCACCGGTGGCGGCGAGGACCGCGCCGCCGATCGAGGCGTTCGCCAGCAGGAACGCGGTGATGAGGGCGGCCAGCGCCGCCGCGAAGATGTAGGCGGCCCAGCCGGTCAGGATCGCCGAGATGGTGCCGCGCGCGCTGGCGAGCTGCGCGCCGACGAGCAGTGTGATGAACACGCCCGTGAACAGGACCAGCAGGATCGCCTTCAGGTCGGCGGCGAGCAGGTCACGCACCGACTGGTCGGTGTCGAAGTTCCACGCGGGCCACGCGAGGGTCTCCAGGAACAGGCCACGGTTACCCTCGTTGACCCAGTCGACGTACCAGGGGCTGCCGAAGATCAGCACCAGGAGGAACGCCACCAGCATGCCCGCGCTTGACGCGGTGCGGTAGCGCGAACGAGTGATTGCCATGCCCCGGATGAGTCCCGGGAAACACGATCTATAAACAAGTACCGATAGTTACCTGGCCGGCGACATGATGTAGTCGATGAACGCGGCGCGGACCAGCGGCTCGGACTCGCCATAGGTGTGGTCGGTGACCTCTCGCCACAGCGCCACGACGTCGTCGACGGTGGCGTCGAGCGAGCCGAGCCAGCCGTCCTGCGTGTCGTCGTTGCTGGTCGTGACGTGCTTGAAGAGGTCCCAGAAGAACTTCACGTCGCGACGCTGCCGGGCGAGAGCGAAGGCACGTTCGCGAAGCTCCTCGGTGGGCAGCGCGTCAAGCTCCGCAAGGGTGACGTCGGTCATGACCTCAGCTTAGCGATGCGCCCACCGCCCTCGCCGGTCGCGCCCGCACCCTCCGGCGACAGCGGTGCCCGCACCCGGTGACCCAACGGCACTCGCTCGAGTGGCCCAGGCCCGGCTGGCGCAGGCCCGGCTGGCGCAGGCCCGGCTGGCGCAGGCCCGGCTGGCGCAGGCGGCCCCGGATATGTCCGCTGCGCGAACATATCCGAAATTTCGGTTATGACGGGGAGCGAAGCGAGCCGACAACAACCGCTCCAGAGCGGTGCCGGAAACCGGAGCGAGTCGACACAACCGACCCAGAGGGGCGCCGGGACCGAACCGAGCCGGCATAACCGCCCACGCGGTACTAGGAAACCGGAGCGAGCCGACAAGACCACTCCAGAGTGGTGCCGGAGATCGAGGCGAGCCGACAACGACCAACCCAGCATTGGTGTCGGGGAGCGAAGCGCGCAAGCCGTCCCCAGATATGCCCGCTGCGCGAACATATCCGAAATTTCGGTTATGTCGGGGAGCGAAGCGAGTCGACATAACCGACCCAGAGTGGTGCCGGGGACCGGAACGAGCCGACAAAACCGCTCCAGAGCGGTGCCGGAATTGGAGGCGAGCCGATATGACCCAGCGGTGGTCGGCGCCGGCGCGGTTCAGCGGTTGCTGCTCCAGCGCTCCTCGACGCCCCAGTCCTCGTCGGTGCTGCGGGCCGGCAGCTGGCTGGTCCAGCCGCCGGTGCGCGACGCCGACCAGGCGCTGGACGGCTCGGCCTGGCTCGACCCGTAGCCGGTGGTCGAGGTGCTCGGCGTCCAGACCTGCTCCTCCTCGACGTCGTCCTCCTCCACGGTCCGTGGCCGGCCGAACGTCTCGATCAGGCGGGTCACGACCAGTCCGATGGCGATCGCGCCACCGCCGACGGCGAGCGGCGCGATGTTCCACTGCTCGGCGGTGGAGTACCGGAACAGCAGCGTGATCGCGGCGACTGCGAGGACGGTGCCGAGCACGCCGCCGCGGCGGCCGTAGACGGAAGTGCCGCCGACCAGGGCCGCGCCGAGGGCGAGGACGGTGACGGAGAGCCCGGCGGCGGCCATGCCGTTCTGGGTGGTGGCGACCTCGCGCTGGTCGAGCGCGGTCAGCACACCGGCGAGGGAGGCGATCAGGGCGGAGCCGGCGATCGCGAAGCCCGTGATGGTGGCCGCGCCGCCACCGCGGCGGCGGGCCGGGTCGGCGACCGGGCGGAAACGGCCGACCGCGCGGCGGACCGGCCGGATCAGGCCGATGGCGCTGCCGGCGACGGCGACGAGCACGACCCCGAGCATCCACCAGAGGGCCTGGTCGTGCGGGTCGTAGGCGCCGGCGACGACCTTCTCGTCGTTCTGGTCGGCGATCCAGGCCATGAGCGCGACCGCGACGCCGAGGCTGGCCGCCCAGCCGGGCACGTGGAAGCCGACGACCAGCACCGCGATGACCACGCCGACGCCGAGCGCGATGAGGGCGGTGATGCCGGCGGTCATCGCCAGGCCGCGGTCGGAGTTGTCGGCGAAGAACAGCGCCGACGCGTACGCGATCGGGCCGAGCGCCAGGTTGGCGGCGCCGGCACGCAGAGTGAGCCCCATCGCGATGCCGACGAGCCCGAGCTCGGCGCCCGCCAGCAGCAGCGACTCGAGCTCGGCGCCGCGCAGGGCCTCCGGTCGGGCGTCGCGCAGCAGGTACAGCAGCGACACCGCGGCGAGGAGCAGCACCATCTCCCAGAGGGCGTGGACCGCCAGCCGGTCGCGGCCGGGCTCGCCGTGCTCCGGGTCGTCGAACACGTCGCCGAGCTGCGCCGCGCTGGGGGTGGCGCGCCTGGCGGCGAGGCCCAGCGTGCTCTCCGACGGCGGGACGCTGTAGTCGGAGTTCGCCGCGTACGACCCCGGGGCGTAGACGGGCCCGAGCGTGGGGGCGTCCTCGGGCACACCGCCCGAGCGGAAGTCGGGCTCCTCCCGGAACCCGGGCTCACCGCGGAACCGCGAGTCGTCGTACGCCATCGCGCGCGCCTCCTGCCAGCCGACGACCGGTTACGCGTCGCACAGTAACCGCGGATTGTGACCCGCGACAGTCTTTGGGCCAGGAAGACGGCAGCGTTTGTGCCAGATCTTTATCGATCGAGGCTTTCGTCCTCGGTGCGATCACCCTCCCGGCGTCCGTCCATGCGGCCCTGCCTGGGAAGATCCTTGTCGCGCTCGCTGGGTGGCACCCGGCACGCCCGCTCCAGCCACAGTGCGGCGGCGAGCAGAACGATCGATGCGGCGACGCCCAGCAGCGCCTGCGGCAGGTTCTCCGAGACCTTGGCGAGCACGCCCCGCTGGGTCAGCAGCCACGACGACATGCCCACGTAGAGGCCGCCGAACAGGGCCGCGACCAGTGCGGACGCCTTGCCGAGCACCGCGTACCGCGCGATGACCAGCGGCTGCAGCGGTCCGGCGCCCTCCCGGCGGAGGATCCGGTTCCGGGTCGAGTACGCCTCGAAGCCCTCGAAGATCGCCAGGCCGATCAGCGTCAGCGGCGGCAGCCACGGCAGCGTCGGCAGGCTGTTCCACAGGCTGCTGATGCCGATCCAGGCCAGCGCGGTGGTCGCGAGCGCGGCGATGACGAGGGTGGCCGGCCGGGTCGGCTCCATCCGGCCCTTGGGTCCGTTCGCGTTCGGTTCGTCGGGTGGCGGCGTGGCCATCGGCTCGGCTCCAGATCACGAATCGAGGTGGATGTCTTCCCGCGGGCGCAGATCGGCGAGGTCGGCGGCGACCGGAGCCGCCCGGACCAGCTCATACAGCCATCCGTGGCCCGGCACCTGCCCGTAGGGCTGGATGTCGAGCCACGGCCGGAGCACGAACGCCCGGAGATGCGCCCGCGGGTGGGGCAGGATCAGCTCCGGGTCGTCCGACACGACCGGCCGGTCGTCGTCGTCCCAGACGGCGATGACGTCCACGTCAAGCGTACGCGGGCCGAAGCGCCGTTCCGGGTCGCGCACGCGACCGGCGGCCTCCTCCAGCCGGTGGGCGCGGTCGAGCCAGTCGCGGGGCGTCGCGTCCGGGTCGACGGCCAGCAGCACCGCGTTGAGGTAGTGCGGCTGGTCGGCGTCGCCCCACGGGGGTGTCTCGTAGACCCCGGAGATCGCCCGGACGGTGTCGCCGAGCCCCGTGACGGCACCGCGCAGGTTGGCCTCGCGGTCGTCGAGGTTGCTGCCGAGCGACAGCACGGCCCTGGTCACGGCCTCGTCCGCCGGATGGTCACGGCGACGTCGGCGAACTCGTGCGGGATCGGCGCCTGGGGCTTGTGCACGGTGACGGTCGCCGCCCGTACCCGCGAATCCTCCAGACAGGAGCCGGCGAGGCGGTGGGCGAGGGTCTCGATCAGGTTGACCGGGTCGCCCGCGACGATCTCCGCGAGGCGTCCGGCCAGCTCACCGTAGTGCACCGTGTCGGTGACGTCGTCGGACTCTGCGGCGGGGGCGAGGTCGAGCTCCAGGACCACGTCGATCACGAAGTCCTGGCCGTCGCGGCGCTCGAAGTCGAACACGCCGTGGTTGCCGCGGACCCGCAACCCCGTCAGGGTGATCCGGTCAGCCGTCATGGCCCTGCCGTCCTCGCTCGTCACCGCGCCGCCTGTACGGCCTGCCACACCTTGATCGCATCAACGTTCCCACGGACCTCGTGGACCCGCACACCCCAGGCGCCCGCCGCGACGGACAGCACGGTGGTGGCGATCGTGGCCGCCTCGCGCTCCTCGGTCGGGCGCGGGGAGCCGTCGGGGGCCTGCAGGAGCCGGCCGAGGTGCGACTTGCGGCTCGATCCGACCAGCACGGGGTAGCCCAGGCCGATGAGGTCCGGCAGGTGCGCGGCGAGCCGCCAGGTGTGCTCGGCCTTCTTCGCGAAGCCCAGCCCGGGGTCGAGAATCAGCCGTTCGGGTGCGACGCCGGCGGCGACGGCCTCGTCGACCCGCTCCAGCAATTCGGCGCACACCTCTTTGACGACATCGTCGTAAACGGCCAAATCGGCCATCCTGCGCGAATGGCCGCGCCAGTGCATGAGCACCCAGGGGCAGCCGGCGTCGGCGACCACGCGCGCCATGTCGGGGTCGGCGAGCCCTCCGGAAACGTCGTTGACCAGGGCGACGCCGGCGGCGACGGCCTCGGCGGCGACCGCCGCCCGGGTGGTGTCGATGCTCATCACGACCCCGGCCGCGGCCAGCTCGCGGATCACCGGCAGGACCCGGTCGAGCTCGGTGCGCGCGTCGATCCGGTCCGCGCCCGGCCGGGTGCTCTCACCGCCGATGTCGATCATGTCGGCGCCCTCGGCGACCATCTGCATGGCGTGGTCGACCGCGGCGCCCAGATCGGCGTAGCGGCCGCCGTCGGAGAAGCTGTCCGGGGTCACGTTGAGCACCCCCATGACCACGGGGGAAGGACGGCGAAGGAGCGTCACCTGAATGAAGGTACTCACCTCCGGTCTGTCACCTGTCCCCCACCAGGGGTAACCGCTCAGACGCCTCATCAGCAACACTGATCACGGACCAGTCAGCTTGTTGGAAAGGGGGCTGCAACGTACTCTCTGCAAGTGAACGTTATTCGGACCGTTAAACCCGACAATGGGCAATTAGCAGGGCAAACGCCCGGATAAGGTTCCGCTGGAGGGCGACACAGCAGCCGGGGTCGTATGACCGGGTCGTCTTATCAGCGAGGCTTAACGCGCGGCGTGCACCTCGCCCGTCGCGCCTCCGGGGAGGTCTGATGATGTTGTTGGAGATCGGCCAGGCGTTGTGGGGGGAGACCACCCGCGTCGCTGATGCGATCGCCTTGGCGCCGTCGCCCGAACCCGCACCGAAGACGATCAACACCGACGGCATTCTGCAGTTCTTCACCACGAAGATCGTGCCGATCCTTCTCGCGGCGCTCGGCGTGATCTTCATCGGCCGGGCCAGCAAGGGTGAGGTCTCCCGGGTGCTGACCAGCTCGGCCATCGCGATCATCGGGTTGGCCTTCGTCGCGGGCGCCGCGTCGCTCTTCTTCTTCGGCGACTCGCTCGTCAAACTGCTCTTCAACTAGAGCTGCCGTGCCTTCCGGACTCACTGCTGAGCCTCACTGCTGAGACGAGTGAACAAGACATGCGGCTGCGCACCGACGACGACATCTACCGGGCCCGCCTGGTCTACCTCGGGCCGCCCGGCTACACCCTGCCCATTCAGCTGCCCTATGCGCAGTACGGGGTGTTCGCGCTCCTGGTGCCCCTGTTCATGTTCATCCGTTACCTGATCACGCTGCAGGTCGACTACTTCCCCGCCTACGAGATCGCCCTCGCGATCGTGGCGACGTCACTGATCTTCCGCTACGTCGACCCCGATCGTCCCGCCCGGATGGTGGTCCGCACAGCCCTGACCGACTGGCGCCACACCCGGGAGCCGAGCCACGAGCAGCGCGACGCTCGACTCGTGGCCACCAGGGTGCGTATCCGCCCGGAACTCACCGGTGATCTCGCATGACCAACCCGCCTCCCCGCCGTACTGGGGGCTACTCCAACCAGCCGGACGTCGATGACGACGCTGCGCACACGTCCGATTACGATGGTGGCCTGCGGGCCGCCGCCGAAGGCGGGCGCGTGGCGATGTTCCGCGGACCGGCCCGCGGCCCGTCGGCCGACCGCCCGGCGAGCGCGCCACCGGCGGCCGACGTCGACTCGCCGTTCCTCGGACTGTTCGACGACCCGCCGGGCGGGCGGCCGCGCGACCGGGTGACGGCCGTCGACCCGGGCAACCGGCCGATCTCCGGCATCCCGGTGTCGGCGGCGCCGTCGTCCGGTGCCGGGCGGGTCCCCGAGGACCTGCGGGCGCCGAAGCGGGTGGTGCCGCGGACGGAGGCGCTGCCGTCTTCCGCCTCCGCTGCTCCTTCGGCTGCCGTTCCGTCGTCGACCTCCGCGTACGACCGGCGGCTGGACCCTGCCGAGCGACGGCTGGTGGATGCCGCTGAGCGGCGGCTGCTGGATGCGGCCGCAGCCGAGCGGCAGCAGGCTGAGGCCGCCGAACGGCGGCAGATGGAGGCCGCTGAGCGCCGGCAGGTCGAAGCCGCCGAGAGGCGGCAGGTCGAGGCCGCCGAGCGCCGGCAGGTGGAGGCTGCTGAGCGGCGGCAGGTGGAGGCTTTTGAGCGGCGGCAGGCGCCTCCCGCGCTTCCCCCGGGCACCCGGTCCGCCCCGCTGACCGCCGCCGAGCGGCTGGAGCGCAGCGGCGAGCATCTGGACGCCTTCGACTGGAGCGGCGAGCACCCGCGGCTCCCCGTACGGCCGGGCACCGGCGAATATCCGCGCCTCCCAGGCAGGCCGGGCACGGGCGAGCGCCCGCCGCCCGAGCGGCAGCGGCCGGCACAGCGGCAGGCGCCGGATCGTTCTCCACGTCTGACCACCCCGGGGACGGGCGACGGCGGCAGTCGTACAAATGGGAAAACCGCACACGGCAAACTGGTGCCCGGCAAGGACCTGGTGCCACCGGCCCGCCGCTCGAGCCCTCCGCCCAAGCAGGCGGCCCGGCCCACCGGCAAGCGGACGCCGCTGGACCGCACCCCGAAGCCTCGGCACAAGGACCGGCAGCCGTCGATCGACCTGGCGATCACCGAGATCGCCGGGCATCTGACGTTCACGCCCAACACCGTCACGGCCTGGTACTGGCTGCCCGAGGTCCGCTGGGCGTTCCGCCCCGACGCCGAGCGTGAGGCGCTGCTGTCGGCGATCTCCGAGCAGTACGCCGGCCTCGCCGGCTTCCGCCTGCACCTGCGCCGCACGACCCGGCCGTTCCCCGCCGACCAGTGGGCGCGCGTGGTGGACAACAACACGCCGTTCCCGCTGCCCACCGCCGGCGCCGGCCCGTCGTGGACCGACCACCTGGTCGCCGCGCAGAAGCACCTCCTGGCGATCAACCACGCCGAGGGCCAGACGTACCTCGGCATCTCCTTCGCCCGGCGCACCCTCGGCGACACCTTCGCCGAGCGCATCGGCGCCCTCTTCCGCCGCGGCGTCGCCGATGCCGAGCGGCGCAGGATGGCGCGGACCGTCGAGCAGTTCGACGAGGTGCTCGGCGCGTTCGGCATGCGCGGCCGCCGGGTCACCGCCTACGAGCTGGAGTGGCTGCTCTACCGCTCCGTCGCGCTGTGCATGTCGCCGCCGGCGCACGTCACCTCGCTGGACGGTGGCTGGGACCGCGGCGACCTGCTCGCGCTGACCGAGCAGGTGGAGCGCTACCGGACGCCGTACGGCTCGACCGTCAAGCTGGTCAACCGGGTCAGCGGCGAGGAGCGGCACGTCGCCGTCCTCACCGTCGGCCGCATGGAGCCCCTGGAGATCCCCGAACGGCACGAGCCGTGGCTGCACTTCCACGAGCGGCTGCCCTGGCCGATGGAGCTCTCCTCGCGGATCGACATCCTCGGCCCCAACGACTCGTTCCGCAACCTCGAGCACCGGCTCCGGCTGATCCGCTCCCAGCAGGCCGACTACAGCGAGCACGGCATCGACGCCCCGCCCGAGCTGGAGCGGCTCGCCAAGCGCGCCCTCACCATCGGCGACGAGATCAGCACCGGCCTGCCCGTCGACTCCTCGCGCGCGCACGGCTGGCACCGCATCGCCGTCGGCGGCCGCACCCGCGAGGAGTGCCTGGAGCGCGCCCGCAGGGTCACCCAGATGTACTCCCGCGAGATGCGCATCGCCCTGCAGCACCCGAAGCAGCAGGACTGGCTCGCGCGCGAGTTCATCCCCGGCGAGCCCCTGGCCAACACCGGCTACCTGCGCCGCATGCCGGTGAAGCTCTTCGCCGCCGCCCTCCCCCAGGCCGCCTCCACCGTCGGCGACCGCCGCGGCGACCTCATCGGCCGCACCGCCGGCACCTCCCGCCGCCCCGTCTTCCTCGACCTGCACTTCCCGATGGAGGTGCGCGAGCGCTCCGGCCTCGCCGTCTTCGTCGCGGAGCCCGGCGGTGGCAAGTCCACCCTCATGGGCGCCCTCGGCTACCTGAACGCCCGCCGCGGCGTGCAGGTCACGCTGCTGGACCCCTCCGGGCCGCTGGCCAGGCTGTGCGCGATGCCGGAGCTGGCGCCGTACTCCCGCGTGCTCAACCTCACCGGCTCCGAGCAGGGCACCCTCGCCCCCTACTCGCTGATCCCCACCCCGCAGCGCGGCCACTACGTCCCCGGCCCCTCCGGCGACCGCGAGTTCGAGATCGCCATCTCCAACGCGCGAGCCGAGCGCCGCATGCTCGTGCAGGACATCTGCATGATGCTGGTCCCACCGCAGGTCGCCCGCGAGGCCTCGACCGCCACGATGCTCCGCCACGCCGTCCGCCAGGTCCCGGCCGAGGAGTCCTCGACCCTGGAAGACGTCATCCGCTCCCTGCGCGACACCGGCGACCACGACGCCCTGGAGCTCGGCAACCTCCTCCTGGACACCGCCGAGATGCCCCTCGCCATGCTCTTCTTCGGCACCCCACCGGCCGGCCTCCTCGGCGCCGACGCCACCCTCACCGTCATCACCATGGCCGGCCTGCGCCTGCCCGACCTCAAGATCGAGCGCGAGTACTGGTCCGCGGAGGAATCCCTCGCCCTCCCCATGCTGCACACCGCCCACCGCCTGGCCGTCCGCCGCTGCTACGGCGGCGACATGACCCAGCGCAAGCTCGTCGGCCTGGACGAGGCCCACTTCATGGAAGGCTGGCGCTCCGGCCGCTCCTTCCTGGTCCGCCTCGCCCGCGACTCCCGCAAGTGGAACCTGGCCGCCCTGGTCGCCTCCCAGAACCCTCGCGACATCCTCGGCCTGGACGTGCAGAACCTGGTCTCCACCGTCTTCGTCGGCCGCATCGCCGAGGACTCCGAGATCGCGGCCGAGGCCCTCCGCCTCCTGCGCGTCCCGACCGACGTCGGCTACGAACAAACCTTGGCCGCCCTCTCTCAGGTCGACACGTCCTCGTCCTCGCGCCTCGGCTTCCGGGAGTTCGTCATGCGCGACGTCGACGGCAGGGTCCAGAAGGTCCGCGTCGACGTCTCGTACGTCCGCGACCTCCTGCGCTACCTCGACACGACCCCAGGCAGCGCCCCAACCGGCGACACCGTCGGCGGCGAGATCGTGGACATCCACGACGACGACTCGGAGGTCGACCGGTGAGACGCCTGCCCGTGCACGCAGCCGTGGTCATCGTCGCCGCCCTGGCAACCCTCTTCGCCGGCCCAGTCTCCCCAGCCGCCGCCGCCCCTACCCCAGTCCGCGCACCAGAAGGCGGCCTTTGCTCCGTCCAGGAGTGGCGAGTCCCCAGCAACTTCCAGAACTGCGCGGACCGACTGCAGGTAGATGTTCAGTCACGAGTGAGCTGCTTGGACGCCCCGACGCCGGGCGCTCCAGACTCTGGAATGGCCGGTTGGTTTGCCTCGCGACCAGAATCGGCCACAGGTCCTCGACTCCTGTTCCGTTACAGCGAATACGGATACGCCGGATACGATTTTACTACCTACGACTTGAAGTGCGCCTCTGTTGTAACCAATCCAAGTGCCGAATTCGAGAATACGATCGCAAACGGCGAATTCCTCGTTGCCACCTCTATAACCGGGGCATCCAATGCACTACGGGAGCGCGCATGGGACCCGACATACATGTGGGGCTGGGCAGATCCACTGGTCGAAAACGCAACCAAAGCGGTTTATACGAAAGTTTTTACCGCATTCGGGGCGGTCACCGTTGCAATCGTTGGACTTTACCTACTCTGGCGATCACGACAGGCGGACCTTTCAACCGCAGTTACGACAGCCGGTTGGGCAATTTTCGTAATGGTCTTGATCACCGCAATAGCTTCTTGGCCAAAGCTATCTGCCAGCCTGGCAGATAGGACGCTCATCAACGGTCTCGCAGTAATACACAGCGCAGTAGGACCTCCAGATGAGAGTATCACTCCGGACCGGTGCCGCAATCCAGACCCGTCCGCCTGCGTCGACAGGCGCGCGCCAGCGGTACGAGCTAGCGACACGGTCGTCGATGGATTGCTGTATCGAAATTGGCTGCGCGGCGCCCTTGGTTCTGCGGACAGCGTAACCGCCGAGAAGTATGGACCTGCACTTTATGACTCGAAGTCCTTTAGCTGGGACGAGATCACTCGCATACGCGCGGCCGAACAACGCGCACGCGAGGCGGAGGAGGAGCGAATTCGGCTCCAACGCCCGGGGCCTGCGATCCAGTCCAACGAACGCAAGGTCCTCACGGAACAGAAGCAACAACGATGGAAGCGGATCGCAGAGCAAATTAGAACCGAGGATCCCGAGGCCTATGAACACTTGCAAGGCAGCAAGGGCATGGATCGCATCGGAGCGGGCTTCCTGGCAATTCTCTCTGCTCTGTTCTTTGCGCTCTTTGACATCACCGCCTCAGTGCTGGTCATACTCGGATTCCTAATCTTCCGATGGGCTGTGATCGCGTCACCAATACTTGGAACCGTCGGACTCCTCAGGCCCGCTAATGCCGGACTGCGGCGACTTGGCAATGCGGTGATCGCCGCAATGTTCAATATCATCATATTCGGATCCGGATCCGCAATTTACCTTTTTGCGGTAACGTTGATTCTGGGCACGGCCTCTTTGGCTGGGTGGCTGCAGGTTTTGCTTATCTGGTTGACTGGAGTTGTCGGCTGGTTGTTGCTGCGGCCTTACCGGCGGATCACGCAGCTCGGTGGGAAGGATTCCACTCGGGCCATTACATCCGCTGGCAGTTGGCACCGCTTGTTCTTGCGGGACGTGCGGCAGGCTGCGGCGCTGAAGGTCGTTGACGCCGGTGGAACAAATGAGCCGCGGCAACGGGGGGAGAGCCTGCCGGGATCCCAGCGGCCGGAACAACGGCCGGAGGCGCGGGACGAGGACGTCGTGACGGTCGGCGGGGGTGGCGAGCGGACGCGTTCCGAGGAGCGGCCGACGCGGCAGGACGGCCCGCAGCGTCGGCGGCGGGAGCCGACGTGGGAAGAGCCCGACTTGCCGCAAGAGACCGCGCCGTCGTATTCGATTTATCGACCCGACTCCGAGCGGTCCACGTCGGACCGGTCACCGGCGCGACGGCCGGAGTCGGCGAGCCTGCCGGGGTGAGCGTCAATGCGTACGGTTCTGCGTCTACTCGGCACGCGGTACGGGATCGCCATGGTCCTGATCGTCGTTGTGCTGATCGTCGTGGGGTTCGGCCGTACAGTCTTCACAGACGATGACGGGACCGGCAACGACGCCCTCGGACCGACCGTCGCTCCCGTAACGACGACGCCGGACCCGTACAACTCGCTCGGTGACGACGGCGTCGTGGAGGAGCCGAGTTCGGCGGCACCGTCTCTGAGCAATGGAACTGCCGACGCGAGCACGGTGGCCACTCGATTCGCGAAGGCCTGGCTGCGCAAGCCCGGTATGTCCGGCGCCCAGTGGCGGGACGGGTTGAAGCCAGATGCGACGAACGAACTGTTGGAAGACCTGACCGACACGGATCCGAACGATGTCCCTGCCGCTACGATTACCGGCCCTACGGTCGTGGAGGACTTCGGACAGGTCGCTACCGCCAAAGTCCCAGCTGATGGCGGAACCATCATCCTGCAGCTCGAGGCCATCGGTGGCCGCTGGCAGGTCACCTCGCTGGACTGGGAGGTGGCGTGACGGACTTCGATACGGCCGGCGAGCATGGTGAAGGCGGGCAACGGAGGCTTCGCCCCGCGCTGCTCGTTGCGCTCGCCGCGGTGCTGATTCTGGTGTGCTGCGGTGGCGGCGTGGTGTCGTTTTTCCTCGACGCAGCGAACAAGACCGTCACCTATGATTCTGGCTGCGGCAACGGGAAGCTTGTCGACGTAGCGGCAGAAATGCCGAACCATCGCAGGCTCGGCCCAGAGCAGGTGCGTAATGCGGCGATCATCGTGCGGGTCGGGCAGGATCTCAATGTGCCGCCGCGGGGATGGGTAATCGCCGTCGCGACGGCGATGCAGGAGTCATGGCTTCGGAACCTGCCAAATTTGGGCGCTCGCAATGACCACGACTCACTCGGGCTCTTCCAACAGCGACCCAGCACCGGCTGGGGCACACCCGAGCAGATCATGGATCCGAAGTACGCGTCGCGGAAGTTCTACGAGAAGCTGGTAACGATCCCCGGCTGGCAGACCATGAGCCTGACGCGCGCCGCCCAGAAGGTGCAGCGCAGCGCGTACCCCAATGCCTATGCAAAGCATGAGGAACTGGCCTCGACAGTGGTCAACTCTTTGACCGGTGGCGCCGCCCGAGCGGTCGGGGACCAGACCGACCTGCAATGCGTCAACGCCGGCCAGATTGCCGCATCCGGCTGGACTGCACCGGTCAAGGGAAAGGTGGGATCAGGGTTTCGGACCGCATCCCGCCCAACTCACCAGGGCGTCGATCTCATCGTTCCACGAGGGACTGTCATCCACGCCGCGGCGGCGGGGCGTGTCATCAAGGTGCGCTGCGACGCAATCGGACCGAATGGCAAACCGTGGGGATGCGACCGTGATGGTTCACCATCCGTCCGTGGGTGCGGCTGGTTCGTCGACATTCTACATGCCAACGGCATCATCACCCGGTACTGCCACATGGTGAAACAGCCGAGCGTCGTGGTCGGCCAAAGTGTCGCACCCGGCCAGGAAATCGGACTCTCGGGCACGACTGGGCATTCTTCGGGTCCTCATGTGCACTTCGAGACGCACCGGAACAGCGACTCAAGCAAGAACGGCGCGGTAGATCCAGTGCAGTTCATGCAGATGATGGGGGCGCCACTCGGAGGAGAGCCGTGAGCGGTTTCCCGAGCGACGATCTACCCGACTGGGATCTGATTGCTGGTGGTACCGAACGAACTCCTGCGGGCATCGAACTGGTGCCTGCCGCTTCCGTCCGTGACCTCCGCGGACATCGGGCGGTGGTTGGCATGCCGGGTCTCGGCTGGCGCGGTGATCTACGGGTCGACGACGCGGTGGTTCAAGCCAGCCGGACCTATGTGCCGGTGTTGCCGGAGCAAGAATGGTACAGAGCCGAAGCGGAACGGACCGAAGTCTTTGCGCCACTGGTGCCGATCGAGCGGGTGTGGGTAGAGCAGACGTCTTCGGCTGTGATCCACGTCGAGCGGCGTCCGGATCTAGTGGAGCGCCTTGTTTCGCTTGACGTGCCGCCACCACGACCCCCTCGACGGATTCGAGACTTTGAGATGGTTACCGGACTCCGCGTTGTACGCATCCCCGGTCCTGACAATAAGGCCGGAAGGGACGAGCGGGACCTTCGAGCGGTGACAGAGCCTTACAACAGCGCTGAGGGTGACATCTGCGTGCGGGTCTGTAAGGAGTTGGACTGGTACCGGTGGGCATGGAGCGGACAATCACCGAAGACGCTCGAGCTGCCGATCCATCTACTCTGGCTCGAATAGTCAGTGAAGTTTTGTGGCTTTACATAGCCTCCAGCTCGAGTCTTTACGTAATTCGAATTTCCAGGCCTGCTCCGAAACAGACTGCTGACCGCTCGCTTCAGGGATCACTACATGAAGCACCGAATCCACGGTTGCCTGCTTCTCCGTCGCGGATACGGTGAAAGTTGCAGGCCTAACGGTGATATTCGTCGAGAACCTGGCCTCCAGTTGCTTAACCTCGTCAAGTGCTGCGTCGACGTCGTTGAGATCAGCCGATGAGCATTGGAACACTCCTGCACGAATGTTATCTCTGGTGTTGAATTTTGCGTTGAGGTATTGCTCGAGAACGCCTTCGGGGGTGCTGCGGTCGGGGGCGGTGGCTTTGTCGTACAGGATGTATGCGGTGATTGAACCGCCTAGGCAGAGGCCGGCGGCGGCTATGGCTATCACAAGGAGCAGGGTCTTGCGGAAGCCGAGGCCTCGCTTCGGGGGATTGGCGGGCGGGGTGGGGGCCGGGCGGCCGAGGGGCTCGTCCTTGCCGATGATCTCGCCTTCGAGGACCTCGTCGTTGCCGGGGCGGGATCTGGGGATCGACCTGCCCTGATCGAGGTTTGGCTCGTTCGGCTTCGATGCGTCCACGGTTCAGAGGCTATCGGGCCGCATCGAGACTGGCACGCTCCGCGCGTACTTAGGAATCGGTGGCGGTGGGTGCAAGATCGCGAAGGGGTGGGGTGTGGTTGGGAGGGTGTGGCGGTCACCTGCGGGAACACAAGAGTCCCAGTGCGCCTACTGACTGCTTCCGCGGTCTGCGTTACCGTTCCGGCATCTGCTGGATCGGAGCGGGCGGAAAGGGGCACGGTGGCACGGCTGCGGGCACGGATCGAGCGAGCGGCTGCGCTGCACCGGCACACCGCTGCGCTGGTCGCCGCCGCTGGGCCGATCCTCGATGGTTACTCGCCGAGCGCGGCGCCGACGGAGCAGTACGCGGAGCAGCACGACCTGACCGCCGAGCTGCGGGCCGACGCGAACCTGCTGGCGCCCGGCTGGCTCGGGGCGCAGCTGGACGCGCTCTCGCCCAGCACGCCGCTCGGGGGGCCGCTGCCGCCGACGTTCGTGCGGATCGGGCAGGCGCATCCGTTGGACGACGCGCGGTTCCCGGTGGTGGTGCCGTTGCTTCGGGCGGGGCACATCGCCATCGACGCCGATGCGAGGGACAGCCGGGTCGCGGGGTTGCTGCGCAGTTTGGTGCTGCGGCTGCTGGCTTCGTCGCCGCCGGGATCGGTGCGGATTCGCGCGGTGGACGCGGTCGAGGAAGGGTCCACGTTCGGTTGGTTCGCCGGGATCGAGTCCGTCATGCCGCCGCCGGCGACCGATGCGGAGGGTCTTCGCGCGGTACTGGACGAAGGCGAGCACTGGCTCGCCGCCCGCTCGGACGATGCGGGGCCGACGCTGCTGATCGTGATCGCGTCGCTGCCGGAGCTGACGGAGGGCCGGGACCTCGCCAGGATCGCGGGGCTGGCGCACGCGGGTCCGGCGGGCCGGCTGCACCTGATCGCCGCCGGCTGGCCGCCGCCGCCGCTGACGGCGGAGACCACGCAGGCACCGCTGCCGCACGCGACGCAGATCGCGATCCGCAACCCGCATGCCTGGGTGGGTGACCCGCCGGGCGCGACGTTCTCAGGCACCGGCGTCATTCCCGGAAGGCTCAACGCTCCGGTGTACCTCGACCCGGATCCGCCCGTGGATCTGGTACGACGAGTCTGCGCCCAACTTGTCGGCCCCTGGACCACGCCACCCGCCCCGGTCGGTGAGCCGAGCCGCACCGCCTGGCTCAACTACGTCGCCGCCGGGCAGCGGCTGGACGCGGTCCGGCGCGAGGTGATCGCCATCGTCGCGGAGCACAAGGCGGCGCTGAAGGCCGCTCGCGATGACCTCGCCGCGATACGGGCGAAGCTCGCCCACCACCAGGCGTACCTGGCGGAGGTCGCCCGCGAGGTCGGTGGCCGCCCGTTCGAGATGGTGCCGAGCTGGCAGGAGACGCAGACCGCGGCTTCGGTGCTGACGGGGGCGGCCCAGGCGGCCGGCCGCCGCAGGAGCGCTCCGCAGCAGGCCCCCCGCGCGGCCACGACGGTCCCGGTGAGCGGGCCACCAGCGCCGTCCGGGTCCGCGAGTCCGAGCGCGGTCCCGCCGGTGACGGGCAACCTGTACATGGGCAGCACCGCCGGCAACACGGGCGCGATCATGGGCCCGTACCAGGCCTACCCGGGCGCGCTGAACGGTCCCACCGGCGCCCAGCCGACCTACCGACCCCCGGGCACCGCACTGAACGGCCCTACCGGCGCCCAGCCCACCTACCGTCCCCCGGGCGGCGCGCTGAACGGTTCCACCGGCGCCCAGCCCGTCTACCGTCCCCCGGTCAGCGGCGTCCCGGCCCGTCCGCACAGCCCGGGTCAGGGGCCGGCGCCGGCGAAGCACCCGGCTCAGGTCAGCGGCGGTCCCGTGCGCCCGGCCGCCGTCAGCGGCGTGCCGGTCTCCGTGCCGGGCGGCGCGACCGGGGCTGGCGCTGTGCGCCCTGTAAGCCCCCCAGCGCCCGAATCCCTACCGGGGAGGGTGTCCCATGCCCTCCGCGTGGCGGCGGCCGGTCTGAAGCAGTCTGAGGCGGCGCTGGCCGCCCCCGGCAGGTCCGACACCGCCTCCGGCACCAGGGCCTGGATCAACGCCGCGATCTATTTCACGTTCGCCGTGATCGCCGCGATCGTCCAGGTGCCGACGCTGCTGGCGGGCGAGCGTTTCGATGAGATCAGCATCCTCGCGCTGCCGTGCGCTCTGGTACTGCCGGCCCTCGCCTTCGCCCTGGGCTGGCTGACGATCGGCGCGACGACCCGCCGCCCGACGTCCAGAACGCCCGTCATGGGCATGGCGATCAGCCTCCTCGCCCTGATCCCCATGATTGTCTTCGCCGCCGTGCTCTTCCTGGGCTGACACCGCCAGACGACGGCGAAGCAAGACGCCGGCCCAGAGCGAAGCGAGACGCCAGCCCAAGACGAAGCAAGACGCCGGCCCAGAGCGAAGCGAGACGCCAGCCCAAGACGAAGCAAGACGCCGGCCCAAGAGCAAAGCGAGACGCCGGCCCAAGACGAAGCAAGACGCCGGCCCGACAGCCGGGAGGCCGCAAGCGGTCAGCACCCCGTGGGAAGACGAAAGCCCGGCCGCCAACCGGCGACCGGGCTCAGCAGCACCTGACGTCAGCCGCTCAGAATCAGCGACATCGCCTCGGCGCGGGACTTGGCGTCGTCGCGGAGCAGGCCGCGGACCGCAGACGTGATCGTGCGCGAGCCGCCCTTCTGAATGCCCCGCATTGACATGCACATGTGGGCGCACTCGATGACCACGATGACGCCGCGCGGGTTGAGCTCCTCCATCAGCAGGTCGGCGATCTGCGCGGTGAGCCGCTCCTGCACCTGCGGCCGCCGGGCATACACCTCGACCAGCCGCGCCAGCTTCGACAGCCCGGTGATACGGCCGTCGTGCCCCGGGATGTAGCCGATGTGCGCGACCCCGTGGAACGGCAGCAGGTGGTGCTCGCACATCGACATGACCTCGATGTCGCGGACGAGCACGAGCTCCTCGTGGTCCGCCTCGAAGGTCGTGGAGAGCACCTTGGCGGGGTCGACGCGCAGCCCGGCGAAGAGCTCGGCATAGGCCCGCGCGACCCGGGCGGGCGTCTTGCGCAGCCCGTCGCGGTCGGGGTCCTCGCCGACGGCGATGAGGATCTCGCGGACGGCGGCCTCGATGCGCTTCAGGTCGACGTTGCGCTCGACCTCCACGCCGCCGAGCTTCCCGCTGACGAGGCGGGCGGCCACGTGGTCGAGATCGCCACCGTTGAAGGGCTCCATGGATACACCGAACCCGACGCCGTCGTCATCGGCGTCGGGTTCGGTGCTGCTGATCTCGTTCAGTTCTTGCCGTCCGTGGTCTCGCCGCCGCTGGTGATCCGCACGTGGTCACCGTCGCCGTTCACCCCGACAGGCGTCCCGACCTCGGCGCCGTTGGCGCCGGCCTCCAGGGCCCTCCGCCGGCGGCCGTTGCCGCTGTACGGAGCCATCGGCGGCCGCTTCACGACGCGGGCGCAGATGCGCGCCATGTCGTTCTGCGAGATGGTCTCCTTCTCGAACAGCTCCTCGACGATCTGGTCCAGGACGTCCCGGTACTCGACCAGGATCTCCCACGCCTCGTCGTGCGCGATCTCGATAAGGGCACGCATCTCGCCGTCGATCTCGGCCGCGACCTTCTCCGAGTAGTCCCGCTCGTGGCCCATGGTGCGGCCGAGGAACGGCTCGCCGTCGCCCACTCCGTACTTGACGGCGCCGAGCTTGGCGCTCATGCCGTACTCCGTGATCATGGAGCGGGCGAGGGCGGTCGCCTTCTCGATGTCGTTGCCGGCGCCGGTGGTCGGCTCGTGGAAGACGAGCTCCTCGGCGGCCCGGCCACCCAGCGCGTAGGCCAGGGTGTCGATCATCTCGGAGCGGGTCTGCGTGTACTTGTCCTCGGTCGGCAGGACCAGCGTGTGCCCCAGCGAGCGGCCACGGGACAGGATCGTCACCTTGTGCACCGGCGCCGAGTGCGGCAGCGCCCAGGCGACCAGCGCGTGGCCACCCTCGTGGTAGGCGGTGACCTTCTTCTCGTGGTCGCTCATGATGCGGGTGCGCCGCTCGGGGCCGGCGATCACGCGGTCGATGGCCTCTTCGAGGTAGTCGTTGGTGATCGCACGCTTCTCGCTGCGGGCGGTGAGCAGCGCCGCCTCGTTGATGACGTTGGCCAGGTCCGCGCCGGTGAAGCCGGGCGTGCGGCGGGCGACCGAGTCGAGGTCGACGTCGGGCGTGAAGGGCTTGCCCTTCGCGTGCACCCGGAGGATGGCCTTGCGACCCTCCATGTCGGGCCGGTCGACAGCGATCTGCCGGTCGAAGCGGCCCGGGCGCAGCAGCGCGGGGTCGAGGATGTCGGGCCGGTTGGTCGCGGCGATCAGGATCACGCCGCCCTTGGTGTCGAAGCCGTCCATCTCGACGAGGAGCTGGTTGAGCGTCTGCTCGCGCTCGTCGTGCCCGCCGCCCATGCCGGCGCCGCGGTGACGGCCGACGGCGTCGATCTCGTCGACGAAGACGATGGCGGGCGCGTTGGCCTTGGCCTGCTCGAACAGGTCACGGACCCGGGAGGCACCGACACCGACGAACATCTCGACGAAGTCCGAGCCGGAGATCGAGTAGAACGGCACGCCGGCCTCGCCTGCGACGGCGCGGGCCAGCAGCGTCTTACCGGTGCCGGGCGGGCCGTAGAGCAGGACACCCTTCGGGATCTTGGCGCCGAGGGCCTGGTACTTCGCCGGTGCCTGCAGGAAGTCCTTGATCTCGTGCAGCTCTTCGACGGCCTCGTCGGAGCCGGCCACGTCGGCGAAGGTCGTCTTCGGCGTGTCCTTGGAGATCAGCTTGGCCTTCGACTTGCCGAAGTTGAGCACCCGCGAGCCGCCGCCCTGCATCTGCGACATGAAGAGCAGCAGGAGCACGACCAGCACCGCGATCGGCAGCAGGTTGATCAGCAGGCTGACGAAGATGTTGTCCTGCGTGACATTGACGTTGTACTGGTCGATCTTCTTCGTCGCCTGCAGCTCGTTGAGCTCGTTCTGCAGCTCGTCGGCCGACCGGGCGGTGAACTGGGTCTCGACCTTGTCGGTCTTGGAACCCTTGATCGACTCCTTCGCCCTCAGGTCAAGTTTGAGCGTCTGCTCCTTGTCCTGAATCACCGCCTTCTTGGCCTTGCCCTCGCGCAACAAGGCAAGCACCTGCGATGTGTCCGCCTTTGTGTAACTGGGGCCGGACGTGAAGAGGGAACTGAGGATGATCGCACCGATGATCACCACAAGGATCCAGACCACCGGCCGGCGGAACAAACGGGTACGTTCCATGTTGTCGTCGAGCGCGCGCGGCGCCCGGCCCCTCCATCCGTAAGACCGCTGACCGCGCCGGACCCACTGTGCCGACGCGATGTCGAAAGCGTCGACAGAATGGCCTAGTTGACGCTTGCGACCATTTGACGGTACACCGTGGCACCGACAGTCGCGGATCGGCGTGGGCCGGGACGGAGATGCTCCCAGCAGACTCCCAGGAAGTGTGGGGTCAGCCGCGCCCGTACACCGACGGCTTGAGCACGCCGACAAAGGGCAGGTCACGGTAGCGCTCGTCGTAGTCGAGCCCGTATCCGACGACGAATTCGCTGGGGATGTCGAAGCCGACATACCGCACCGGCACGTTCACTCTCAGCGCATCGGGCTTGCGCAGCAGCGCCACCACGTCGACCTGGGCGGCGGAGCGGCTCTCCAGGTACTTCAGCAGCCAGGACAGCGTGAGGCCGGAGTCGACGATGTCCTCGACGACGATCACGTGCCGGCCGGCGATGTCGCGGTCCAGGTCCTTGAGGATGCGGACGACCCCGGAGGACGTCGTGCCCTGGCCGTACGACGAGACGGCCATGAACTCGAGCTCCACGGGCGGGCCGACCCGGCCCAGCGCGCGGGCGAAGTCCGCCATGAACATGACGGCGCCCTTGAGCACACCGACCAGGAGGATCGATTTGGCGTCGGCGTGGTCCGCCGCCACCTCCTTGGCGAGCTCCGCGGTCTTCTCGCGGATCTGCTCCTCGCTGATGATCACGTGGTCGATGTCGGACGCGTGCCAGGTGGTGCCGTCGGCCATGGGCCTAGCCTGCCGTATCGGCCCTCCCGGATCGACGGCGGGTCACCCCTGGGAGACGTCCGCCATTAATAGCCCAGCGCCGCGCCGTCGGCCCGCGGCTCGGAGCCCGCCACATACCCGGACGGTGTGCGCCAGATCGCCTGTCCGTAGCCGAACGCGCCCTGCTCGTCGACGATGCGCACCCGGTGACCGCGCCGTCGCAGATCGTCCGCGGCGCCGGCCAGGCCCGGCTCTAGCCGCACGTCCAGCCCCGCGTGCCAGTACCAGCGCGGACGGTCGAGCGACGCCTGGGGATCGAGCAGGTCGTCGACGGTCGACCGGACCACCTGGACGTGGCCCTGTGGCTGCATGTGGCCGCCCATCACACCGAACGGCCCGACCGGCGCCGCGTCCCTGGTCAGGAAGCCGGGAATGATCGTGTGGAACGGCCGCCGGCACGGACCGGCCTCGTTCGGGTGACCTTCGGCGAGCGCGAACCCGGCGCCCCGGTTCTGCAGGCTGAAGCCGGTGCCCGGCACGACCACGTGCGAGCCGAAGCCCATGTAGTTCGACTGGATCAGGCTCACCATGCGGCCTTCGGCGTCAGCGGTACAGAGGTAGACCGTCCCGCCTCGCGCAGGGTCACCGGGCGGGTGCTCCGCGGCGTCCTCGCCGATCAGCGCCCGTCGCTCCGCCAGGTAGTCAGGATCCAAGAGCCGCGGCTCATGTACGACCAGCGAAGGGTCGCCCACATACGCGTGAGCGTCGGCGAAGCCCAGCTTGACGGCCTCGATCTGCCGGTGCAGGTCACCGTCGCCACCGGCACCGAAGCCGTCGAGGATGCCGAGCGCCTGCAGCGCCACGATGCCCTGGCCGTTCGGCGGCAGCTCCCAGACGTCGTGTCCGCGGTACCGGACGGACAGCGGCTCGACCCACAGTGACGCGTGCTCCGCCAGATCGGCCTCCCGCAGCAGCCCGCCGGTCCGCTCGGCGAACGCCACCACCCGCTCGGCCAGCTCGCCGCGGTAGAACGCGGCACCGCCGGTGGCCGCGATCGAACGCAGCGTGCGGGCGGCGTCCGGGTTGCTGAACCTCTCCCCCGCCCGCGGCGCCCGGCCGCCGACCGTGAAGACGCGGCTCCACTCGGCGAACTCCTCGCCGGCCAGCCCCGCGTGGACGGTCTCGACCGCGCGGTCCCAGTGGTGCGCGACGGTCGGCGAGACCCCGTAGCCGTGCTCGGCGTAGGCGATCGCGTCGTCGAACAGGTCCGCGAACGGCAGCGACCCGAAGCGTTCATGCAGGTCACGCCAGCCCGCCGGGGCGCCGGGCACGGTCACGGGCAGCCAGCCGCGGTCCGGCATGACCCGCGCCGCGACGGCCTGCGCGCCGCCGAGCGCGGAGGCGGCCCGGGCGGACGGCGCGCGCTCGACGACGAGGTCCCGGGTCAGCAGCGCCGGCGACCGGCCGGATGCGTTCAGCCCGTGCAGCCGCTCACCGTCCCACACCAGCGCGAACAGGTCACTGCCGATGTCGTTGGACCCCGGCTGCAGCACCGTCAGCGCCACGGCGGTCGCGATCGCCGCGTCGACGGCGTTGCCGCCCCGGCGCAGCGCCGCCAGTCCGGCCGACGCCGCGAGCGGCTGGGTGGTCGCCACGACACCGCGCGGCGCGTACACCGGCCGGCGCGAATGCAGATCCTTCGACATCTGTGGATCTTACGTGATCCGCCGCAGCCGGCCGCCCTGGCGGGCGACCCGCAGGCCACCCGGCAGCGCCGCGGGCCCCTGCCCGTGCCAGTCGGTGACCAGCGCGTCCATGGCGACCACGTGCCGGTGGGAGAGCGCCCCGCCGGACACCCCGAGCCGCCGCGCCCACGAGTGCAGCACCCGCGTGCGGACCGGCGGCGGGAGCCGCTCCAGCTGGGCGACGTCGAGCTCGTCCGCCCCCGTCGCCGCCTTGTCGAACGCGTCCGACGCCAGCTCGTCGAGGTGGGCGGTGTCCGCCGCGATCAGCCCCGCCGTGCGGGCCAGATTGTCGATCACCGCCGGCCCGAGCGCCGCCACCAGCGGCCTGACCCGCGACCTGGCGAACGCATGATCCGAGTTGTGCGGGTCCTCCCACGGCGTCAGCCCCGCCACCTCGCACGCGGCCCTGGTGTCGGCCCGCGTCACGTCCAGCAGCGGCCGGGCCAGCACCACCCCGTGCCGCTCCCGCCTGGCCGGCATCCCCGCGAGCCCGCGTGGCCCCGCACCCCTGGTCAGCGCCAGCAGCACCGTCTCGGCCTGGTCGTCCCGGGTGTGGCCGAGCAGGACCAGCGCCGCCCGGTGCGCCTTCGCCGCGGCGACCAGCGCCGCATACCGCGCGTTGCGGGCGGACGCCTCAGGCCCGCCCGGCCCGGCCACCTTGACCGTCCGCACGTCCACCGGGTCGAACTCGTGGTCTCTCGCCCACGCCGCGAGCCTCGCGGCGCGCTCCCCCGACCCCGCCTGCAGGCCGTGGTCGACGGTCACCAGTCCGCAGCGCACCCGCAGCCGGGCGGTGACGAACCTGGCCGCCACCGCCAGCGCCAGCGAGTCGGCACCGCCGGAGCAGGCGACCAGCACCATCTCACCCGGCGCCACGTCACCCAGGCCACGCCGGACCGCGGCACGCACCGCCGCCATGGCCGGCGGGAGCGCGGCCACCTCGATCAGCCGGTGGCGTCGGGCTTGGCCGGCCGCTCCTGCGCGTCCTCGCCCTCTGATAATGCCTGGTCGCCGCCCGGCTTGGCGACCAGCGGCTCCACCTCGGCAGGCTCCGCCTCGGCGTCCTCGACGGTCCCTTCCGCCGATCCGGGCGTCTCCGCCGCCGTCGTCGCGGGCGTGACCGGAGTCGTGGCCGCTTCCGCGGGCAGGCCCGCGACCTCGGTGGCCTCCGCGATCCCCGCCTCCGCCGGCGCCGTCTCGGCGGGCTCCGCCACCGTCGGCACGGGCGCCGGGGGCGCCTCGACCACACCGGCCTTCGCGGGCGAGCCCTCCGTCGCCGGGGGCGCCACGGCAGCAGCCGCCGCCGGCGGGGCGGGCGGGGTGACCATGGGCCGGTGCAGCGCGCTCGCCCCGTGCACCCGCACCACCCAGGCGTCGGGGTCGCCGAGCTCGTCGAGCCTCGGGATGGTCAGCGGCGACTGCCAGATCTTGTTGAAGCCTTCCATGCCGACGCGCTCCACGACCGCGTGGACGAACTTGCGGCCCTCGGCATACTGGCGCATCTTCACGTCGATGCCGAGCAGCTTGCGCAGCACCCGGTCGAGCGGGTTGGCGGCCGCCTCGCGACGCCGGTTGAACTTGGCCCGGATGTCCTCCACCGACGGCACCACGTCAGGGCCGACGCCGTCCATGACGAACTCGGCGTGCCCCTCCAGGATGGTCATCAGGGCGGTGAGCCGGTCGAGCACGGCCCGCTGACCGGGCGTCTGGACCAGGTCGAGCACCGAGATCTTGCTGTTGGGGTCGCGGACCACGTCGGCGAGGGCGCCGATGCCGCGCCGCAGCCGCTCGGCGAGCTGGTCCTGGTTGAGCTGCGACGCGTCCACGAACGCGCCGACCTCGCCCAGGAAGTAGCCCCGCATCCAGGGCACGGCGGTGAACTGGACCCGGTGGGTGACCTCGTGCAGGCACACCCAGAGCCGGAAGTCGCGCGGGTCGGCGCCGAGCCGGCGCTCCGCCTCGACGATGTTGGGGGCGACCAGGAGCAGCTGGCCGGGGTCCACGGAGAACACCTCGTACTGCCCGAGGACCTTGCCCGACAGGTAGGCCAGCACGGTGCCGGCCTGCACGCCGGTGAACCGTGACCCGATCGCGCTGGCGACCGGCCCCGGCTGCTTGCCGCCGGCGAGCCGCTCCGCGAGCGGCTGGATCACCTGCCGCAGGCCCTCGATGTTGGTCGCCGCCCAGTCGCGGCGGTCGACGATCCGCACCGGCGGCGCGAGCAGCTTCGTGCGCAGACCGGTGAAGGAGCTGACATGCTCGGTCGCCTCGTCCGCCAGCCCCCGAAGGTTGGTGACTGCGGCGGCGGCCTCCTCGTAGGACACGGCAGGGCCGCTCTTGCCCAACGCCGCGGCGGTTGCAGCGGCCAGATCCCAATCGACGAACTGCGCCATGCACCCACCGTACCCGCGCCCGACCATCAGCTGCTGAGAAGACCCGGAGTCGACCCGTGGCGACGGGTCGACTACCGACAGCCACAGGCAGCGAGCGCGGCGGCCACCCGGTCGAGCGCCACCACGGCCTTGTCCCGGTCGGTGGTCGCGTCGGCCATGAACGCGAAGGCAAGCGTCCGCCCGTCGGCGTCCACGACGATGCCGGCCAGCGAGTTGACCCCCGTGAGCGTGCCCGTCTTGGCCCGGACCAGGCCTGCCGCGCCCGCCCCTTCCTGCGGTTTGGTGAACCGTCCGGTGAGGGTCCCGCTGTACCCGGCGACCGGGAGCCCGCTGAAGATGCCGTGCAGGTCGGCCCGGTCGGAGCGGGCCGCCATCGCCAGCAGCGTGGTCAGCAGCGCCGGGGACAACCGGTCGTTGCGGGAGAACCCGCTGCCGTCGACCAGCCCGTACCCGGTCACGGGCACGTTCAGCTCCTCCAGCACCATCCGCATCGCGGCGGCGGCGCCCTCGAACGACGCGGGCTGGTTCTTGGCGAGCGCGACCTGCCTGGCCAGGATGTCGGCGAGCACGTTGTCGCTCTGCAGCAGCATGGACTCGACGAGCCGCACCATCGGCGCCGACTCGACCTTGCCGAGTTCCTTGGCACCGGCCGGCGCGGTGCCTGCGACGGCCGCGGTGGCCGGCAGGCCGAGCATCCTGGCGAACGCCTGCGCCGCCTGCACGTCCGGCTGCGGGTACCGCTTCGCGTACTGGCTGCTGTTGGGCCGGCCGCCCTCGGTCATCAGCGGGGTGATCACCGCGCCGGACCCTTCGGTGGTCGCGTCGGCGTCCCAACCGGGTCCGATGCCGGAACCGGTGAAGAGGGACATGTCGTACACAACCTTGGTCGGCGCCGTGTCGCCCAGCGACTTCTTCACCTGAGCGGCGAGGTCGTCGAGCCGAGCGGCACCTGGGTAATACGGAGTCTGGAACACCGCGAGGGTCGGGTCGCCGCCGCCGATCAGCACGACCTCGCCGGGCTGCGCGCCGGCCACGACGCGGGTCGGGATGCGGTACGCGGGCCCACGCGCGGCGAGCGCCGCCACGGCCGTCACGACCTTCGTCGTCGACGCCGGCGTCATGGCCGCGTCGGGCTCCGAGGAGTAGAGGACCTGCCCCGTCGCCACGTCCACGACGGAGGCGGTGATGTGCGGGCCGAGCGCGGGCGCGGCGAGCAGCGACCCGATGGCGGCCTTCACCCCGTCCGGCGACGGCAGGGGGGCCTGGCTGTCCATCGCCGCCAGCACCGCCGGCGGCAGCTCCGGAGTGACACCGGCGGTCCACTTGGCCTGTTCGTCCGACCCCACGAGTCCCAGCAGGCGGATGGTCTGGGGCCCGGCGTACACCGAACCGAGCGCGGCGACGAGCGCCACGACCAGCGCCACGGCCGCGACGACAGTGCCCAGCTGTGGTCTTTCCCTCGCCAACCGACCCTCCCCGTTCTTCATTGTGGTGCTGTCAGGGAGACTAATGGTCGGCGCAGCGGTGCGAGGGTGAGGAGTCATCAGATGGACTTCGACGTGACGGTCGAAATCCCGAAAGGTCAACGCAACAAGTACGAGGTTGACCATGCGACCGGCCGGATCCGGCTCGACAGGACGCTGTTCACCTCGACGCAGTACCCGGCCGACTACGGCTTCATCGAGGGCACGCTCGGCCAGGACGAGGACCCGCTCGACGCGCTGGTGCTGGTCCAGGCGCCGACGTTCCCGGGCTGCCTGATCCGCTCGCGGGCGATCGGCATGTTCCGGATGACGGACGAGAAGGGTGGCGACGACAAGGTCCTCTGCGTGCCGGCCGACGACCCGCGCCTGGAGCACCTTCGCGACATCCACCACCTCGGCGAGTTCGACCGGCTGGAGATCCAGCACTTCTTCGAGGTCTACAAGGACCTGGAGCCGGGCAAGAGCGTCGAGGGCGCGACGTGGGTGGGGCGGGTCGAAGCCGAGGCCGAGATCGCCGCTTCCCGCAAGCGCTACCAGGATGCGGTCGCCGACGGCAGCTACCACGACCCGGGTGTCGCGCCCACCGCACACCCGACCGAGTAATCCCTTCGCCCGCCTCGACGCGCGGAACTCAACCCTCCCGCGTCGACGGGCGAAACTCAGCCCGCGTCGGCGGGCGGACCTTCGGCGGACGAACTCGGCTTCCGCCTCGACGCACCGGGGCCCTGCGTCGAGGCGTGCAACGTGACCCGCGTCGACGCGCGGAAACCGGGGCCGCGTCGACGTGCGGTGCCGGCCCCGTCGACGTGTGCGATGAACGTCGACGGGGGTTGACCTCGACGACGGGCGCACTCAACCCGCATCGACGCGCGGACTCAGCCCTCGCGTCGATGCGGAACCAGCCCCCCGCCGGCCCGCGGAACTGCGCCCGCGCCGGCGCGACCGACGGCGACCCGCGCCGGGGGTTCCTGAAAGCAGGGTCGACGCCCGAAGCTCAGCCCGTCTCGACGCGAAGCTGAGCCTGCGTCGACGCCCGAAGCTCGGACCAACTCGGCGCGGAACCGAGCCCGTGTCGACGTCTGGACCTCGGCCCGTCTCGACGCGAAGCTGAGCCTGCGTCGACGCCCGAAGCTCGGATCGTCGCGGCGCGGAACCGAGCCCGCGTCAACGCCCGAAGCTCGGACCAACTCGGCGCGGAACCGAGCCCGTGTCGACGTCTGGACCTCAGCCCGTCTCGACGTGCGCGACCTGCACCAGGCGCGCACCGTCGCGGCGGGTGACCAGCCAGCCCCGTCCAGGCGGCAGCGGGCCGGGACGGAGGTTGCCGAGCAGCGCACCCTCCTCCCGGTCCCCGGACAGCAGCAGCCCGGGCGACGAGAGCTCCCGCAGCCGCTGCAGCACCGGCTCGAACAGTGCCCGCGCGGCGCCGCCGCTGCGCCGGGCCACGACCAGGTGCAGGCCGATGTCGCGAGCCTGGGCGAGGTACGGCAGCAGCGGCTCGAGCGGATTGCCCGACCCGAGGGCGACCAGGTCGTAGTCGTCGACCAGCACGAAGCACTCCGGCCCGGTCCACCAGCCGCGGCTGCGCAGCTGCTCCTGGGTCACGCCGGGGCCGGGCAGCCGCCGCTGCATGTAGGAGGCGACCGAGGCGATCAGCTCCTCGGTCTCCTGCGCGCCGGTGCCGTCGCCGATGAGGTGTTCGGTGCTCACCGCGCCGAGCAGGCTGCGCCGGTGGTCGACGAGCACGATCCGCGCCTCCTCGGGCGTGAACCGCTCGGTGATCGTCGCGGCCAGCCCGCGCAGCAGCGTGGACTTGCCCGACCCGGCGTCGCCGAAGATCAGCAGGTGCGGCTCCGCGCCGAAGTCGACCAACGCCGGGCGCAAGTCCGACTCGGCGATGCCGACCGGCAGGTCCAGCGGCTCGCCGGACTCGGCGGCGGCCGTCATCGCCGCGTGCGACACCAGGCTCGGCAGCAGCCGCACGCGCGGCGCCGGCGGGCCGTCCCACGCCGCCGCGACCGCCCTGACCAGGCCCGCCTGGTCACCGCCGGCGAGGGAGGGCAACGCGACCAGGAGATGCAGCCCTTCGGCGGTGACACCTCGGCCGGGCGACTCCTTCGGCACGTTCGCCGCGGCCTTGCGCGAGGCGTGCGAGTCGCTGTCGTCGCCGAGGCGCAGCTCGATCCGGGAGCCGAGCAGATCGCGCAGCGCCGGCCGGAAGTCCATCCACCGCGAAGCGGACGCGGCCACATGGATGCCGTATGAGAGGCCACGGGTCGCGATGTCGGTGATCGCGCCCTCGAGGTCCTCGTACTCGCCGCGAACGGTCGCCCATCCGTCGATCACCAGGAACACGTCACCCCACGGATCGCCGCCCCACAGAACATCGCCTGACGAACTGCCACCCGACGGGAGCTCGCCTGACGAGAGCTCTCCCGGCGGGACGTCACCCGACGGGCCACTGCCTGACGAGACATCACCCGACAGGCCGCCGTCCGGCGGGCCTCCGGCCGCGGCGCCGGCCCGGTGGCGCCGATATGTGGCCATACTGTCGATGCCGGCCGCTGCGAACCGCCGCTCCCGATCGGTGAGCAGCGCCGCGACCTCACCGACAGTGCGGCGGACCGCGGCCGGGTCGAGCCTGCCCGCGACCCCGCCGACGTGCGGGAGGTCGCGGAGCCCGAGCAGCTGCCCGCCGCCGAAGTCGAGGCAGTACACCTGGATCTCGGCCGGCGTGTGGGTCAGTGCGAGCGCCGCGATCAGCGTGCGCAGCGCCACCGACTTGCCGCTCTGCGTGCCGCCGACGACGGCGACATGACCGTTGGCGCTGTCGAGGTTGAGCCACAGCACCTCGCGGCGCTGCACCAACGGCTTGTCGACGACCGCGACCGGCACCTGCAACGCCCCGCGCAACCGGGGGTCGGTGACCGACAGCCCGCGCCCCGGCTCGGGTGCGACCGGGCCGAGCAGCTCGTCCAGCGGCGGCGACGCGTTGAGCGGCGGCAGCCACACCTGGTGCGCGGGGACGCCCTGCCCGACCAGCCGGTCGACCAGGATGTCGAGCAGGCTCGAGGCGGAGACCGGCTCGTCGGCCGCGTCGGGCCGCGCCACCGGCGGGGGCACGAACCGTGTGTCATACGCCGTGACCCGCCGCCCGTCGCCGTCGGCACCCGGCCTGCGCCGCCGCCGGTGCGCGCCCGACACGTACGCCGCCTTGAACCTGGTCAGCGGCTCGGTGCCGGCCTTCAGGTAGCCGTGCCCCGGCGATCGCGGCAGCTCATAGGCATCGGGAACACCGAGCACCGTGCGCGACTCCAGCGACGAGAACGTCCGCAGCCCGATCCGATACGACAAGTGCGTGTCGAGCCCGCGCAGCCGCCCCTCCTCGAGCCGCTGCGACGCCAGCAGCAGGTGCACGCCCAGCGACCGGCCGACCCGCCCGATCTGCACGAACAGGTCGATGAACTCGGGCTTCGCCTCCAGCAGCTCGCTGAACTCGTCGCAGATCACCAGCAGGCTCGGCAGCGGCGCGAGCGGCGCCCCACCGGCGCGGGCCCGCTCGTAGTCGCGGAGCGAGTCGTAGTCGCCCGCGCGCCGCAGCACCTCCTGCCGCCGCACGACCTCACCGTTGATCGCGTCGGTCATGCGGTCGACCAGCGGCAGCTCCGCCTCCAGATTGGTGATGAACGCGGCGACGTGCGGCAGCCGATCCAGCCGCGCGAACGTCGCGCCGCCCTTGAAGTCGATCAGCACGAAATTGAGCGTCTCCGACGAGTGCGTCGCGGCCAGGCCCAGCACCAGCGTGCGCAACAGCTCCGACTTGCCGGACCCGGTCGCGCCGATGAGCAGCCCGTGCGGCCCCATCCCGTCCTGCGCGGACTCCTTCAGGTCGAGCTCCACCGGCTGCCCCTGCGGCCCCACCCCGATCGGCACCCGCAGCCGGTCCCGGTGCGGGCGCGGCGCCCACGCCCTCGCCACGTCGAGCGACCACGGGTCGTCCAGCGCCAGCAGCGCGGCAAGGTCGGCGCCGGCGTCTCCTCTGGCGCTTTCCTCGTCGGTACGACCAGCGACCGCCAGCCGCAAGGGTGCCAACCGGCGGGCGATCGCTTCGACCTCGGCGGCGGCGAGCGCGTCGGGCACGCCGATGGACTCGCCCGGCGCCACGGGGTCGCCGCCGGCCGGCACGGACGTCGTCACCAGCCGGCCGCCGGACGGGTCCAGCACGATCGCGGTCCGATCGGGCAGCCGCGCCGGCGCGCCGCCCAGGTCGATCAGGGTGACCCCGTCGACACCGCCGTCGGTGCCGAAGTGGGCGCTGCCGGCGAGGTCCCCGCCGTCGAGCACGACGACGATGTGCGGCGCCGCGCGCTGCGTCGCCGCCCGGTCGGGCGCGAACCTCCCCCGGTTTGCGAGCAGGTCGTCGAGGAGCCCTTCCAGCTCGACGGCAGAGCCGGCGACGAGCCGGACCGGCCCGACCGCGTCCGTGCGGGTCGGGTGCATCGCGTGCGGCAACCACTTCGTCCACTCCCACCGATCCCGGCGGTCCGCCGCGGCGCACACGGCCACCAGCAGGTCTTCCGGCGCATGGAACACCACCAGTTGCGCGAGCACGGCTCGTACCAACGCTGCCGACGCCTCATCGGGAGCCTCGGCGCTCAGATGGATGCGGGCGAAGCTGCGCAGCGAGATCGCGACCGGCAGATCGGGCACCACCGAGCAGGCGTCGAGGAAGCGGCGCAGCGCCCCGGCCGTCAGCGGCTCCAGATCCTCCAGCGGCCCCGTCAGGGGTGGGTGCAGCGGCGTCGCCAGGGTCTGCGGACCGACCGCCACGCGCACGACCGCGAAGTCACCGTCGGCCGGGCGGCGCTCCCACAGCCGGAAGCTGTCCACCGTCGACCACAGCGAACCCGGATCGGGATGCCGGTAATGCAGGCCGGTGCGCTGCTTCTCCGCCGTGTCGCGGACCTGTCGCCGCAGCGATGCGAGGTGGCGCAGATAGTCACGGCGCGCCGCCATCATCTGAGCCTTCTTGGGCCCGCTGCCCGCGCCGGCCGAGGTCAGCAGCATGCCCAGCGTCGAGAAGCCGAAGACCGCCCCGATCACGTAGGAATAGGTGCCGCCGTCACGCCCGGCGAACAGCAGCGCGGTCGCCAGCGTGCCGGTCAGCATGGGCACCACCTGGACCATCTGCTGCCAGCGCGACGCCGGCGCCGGCGGGATCTCGGGCGGCGCCTGGACAACCAGCTCACCGCTCGGGATCTCGGGCGCGGGGCGCCGAGGCAACCGATTGACGACGATCGTGCTCACGCCAGGCACTGTAAGACCTGCACGAGCGTCGTGGGACGAGGTTGTATCGAGAGTTACATCTCAGTCACACAACGTGCGATTCGAGGTCGCGGGGCGCCATCGCGGCATCGATCGTGGTACCCCTGAGGCATGCCCGCAGCATCCCCCGGCCTGGCCCGCGTGACGATCAATTCGCCCCAGCGGCGCGTCGACGTCGCGCTGCCCGACGCCGTCCCGCTGGCCGAGCTGCTGCCCGAGTTGCTGCAGCACGCGGGGGTCGGCCTCGCCGACGACGGGGAGCGGCACGGCGGCTGGCTCCTGCGCCGTGGCGACGGCACCGCGCTGTCCACCACCGCCGGCCTGGCCGGTCAGGAGGTCCGCGACGGCGCCGTCCTCCACCTGGTCCCGGCCCGATCGAGCTGGCCTGATCCCGAGTTCGACGACGTGGTCGACGCGATCGCCGCCGGCGCCCGTCGCCAGGGCGTCGCCTGGAGCCCGGCCGCGACGCGGGCCGCCGCGCTCACCGCCGCCGGCGCCGGCCTGGCCGCCGTCCTCGTCGCCACGGTCCGTGGTGACCTGCCGCTGGTCGCGGCGGTCACCGCGCTGGTCCTCGTCCTCACCGGCACCGTCGCGTCCAGGGCCTATGGCGACGCGCTGACCGGCGCGGTCGTCGCCGCGTCAGGGCTGCCGTTCGCGGCCACGTTCGGCTGGCTCGGCGCCCCGCCGTTCACCGACGCAGCCGGGCGCACGCTGCTGGCCTCCACGGCGCTCCTCGTCGCCTCGCTGCTCGCCGGCGCCGGCGTCGCACACCTGCTCCGGCTCTTCGTCGCCGCGGCGACCGCCGCGCTGCTCGGCGCCGGCGGCGCGTTCCTCGCCGTGCAGCTGCGCCCAGCCGCCGCGGCCGCCATCGTCCTCGCGGTCGTCGTGGCCGGCGTCGCGGGCACCCCGCTGCTCGCCATCAGGCTGGGCAAGCTGCCAATGCCGGTCGTCGCCCTTCCCGGCGACCTCACCGCGACCGGCGCGGGCCTCGGCACGCCACCGGACCGCGACCGCGTCTTCGCGGCCGTCGCCCGCACCGACGAGATGCTCACCGGCATGCTGCTGGGCTCGGCCCTCGTCGCGGGCGTCGCCGCAGCCGTGCTCACCCACTCCCGTGACGTTTCCGGCCTGGTACTGGTCGCGGTAGCCGGCGTGGCGCTGATGCTGCGCGCCCGGATGTTCGTCACGGTGCGCCACCGCGCGCCGTTACTCGCGGCGGGCGGGTGCGCCCTGGTCATGCTGGCCTTGTCCGCTCCGCCGGGGGCGGTGCTGACGTCGCTGATCGCGGCGGCGGCACTGGGCACCGCGCTGGCGGGCGCACGGGCGGCGTTACGACCGTTGTCGCCGTACGCGGGCCGCGCCGCCGACATCCTCGACATCCTCTGCCTGGTGTCGGTGATCCCGCTGGCCTGCGCCGTCCTGGGCTTCTATGGGCTCCTCCGGTGAGACGCATCGCCTTCGTCCGGCCTGCTGTCGCGAGGACGCGGCGGCTGCGCGGACCAGCATGCTGCACGGCCAACGGGCGGCGCGGACCGACGAGCGGCGCGGACCAGCGGACGGCACGGACCAACGGGCGGCGCGGACCGACGAGCGGCACGGACCAGCGGACGGCACGGACCGACGGGCGGCGCGGACCGACGGACGGCACGGACCGACGAGCGGCACGGACCGACGGACGGCACGGACCGACGAGCGGCACGGACCGACGGACGGCGCGGACCGACGGACGGCGCGGACCGACGAGCCGATGGGCGGCGCGGACCAACGGGCGGCGCAGACCAACGAACCAACGGGCGGCGCGGACCAAAGGGGCCAACGGGCGGCATGGGCCAACGGGCCGCTGACTTGAGGATGCAGCGGCGTGAGGTGCAACGACCTGTACGGGGGCACTGCTATCAGGACGCAACGGGCGTACCGACGCTTCTGGTGTCGGAACGCAACGGGCCGCGCGGGTCGCTGACGTGGGGGCGTGCGGCTCAACGAGGCTTCTGATGTGAGGGCGCACCGGCATCCGTGAACTCCTCGGACAAGGACGTGACCCGCGCCGGCTGGGCTCGTGACGTGAGTTCGCTCCGGTCGCTCGCGTACGGGACGCATCCGCCTCTTTGGGCTCCGAGCGAATACCCGCGCCGGGTCGCGTGATCGAATCGAAATTGGTTCTTGGGGGGACGTTTAGCGGCTGGTTAAGAATTTGCCGGGACGGTCAGGATGGCTGACAGACCCTGTCGGCGCAGTCCAGAATGGGTGACATCGCACCCGTTTCCCTCTTCCGCGCCGCCGCCCGTGGCCTCGTTACGGCGGTCTTCGCGCTGCTGGTTTGCCTGGTCGCGGCGCAGCCGGCCGAGGCTGATCAGGCCCGGTCGGCGCAGTGGCAGCTCAACGCGCTCGGTGCCAAGGGGGCGTGGAAGGTGTCGACGGGCAGCGGGGTGATCGTGGCGGTCCTCGACAGCGGGGTCGACGCGAAGCATCCCGATCTCGCGGGGCAGGTGCTGCCGGGCGTGGACCTCGTCGACGGCGGTGACGGGCGGGTCGATCCGGTCGGGCACGGCACGACGGTCGCGGGGCTGATCGCGGGGCGGGCCGACGACAACTCCGGGGTGACGGGCGTCGCGCCGGGGGCGAAGATCCTGCCGGTGCGGGTGCTGGACAGGTCGAACAAGTACGACGACCCCGAAGTCGTCGCCAAGGGTGTGCGGTGGGCGGTCGACCACGGGGCGAAGGTGCTCAACCTGTCGCTCGGCGGCGCGCTGCGCAGCGACGCGATCGCCGAGGCCCTGCGGTACGCGGCGGCGCACGACGTCGTCGTCGTGGCCTGCACGGGCAACGTGGCGACGGACCCGTCGATCCACGAGGTCTGGTACCCGGCCCGCGAGCCCGGTGTCGTCGCCGTTGCCGGCCTGAGCGGCGGAGGCGCCGCGCAGCCGAGCACGAAGCCGACGCCGTCCCCGTCCGCCAGCGGCACGGGCGGCAGGGCTGCGGGTGGGGCGGGCGGCTTGTGGGCCGGCTCGTTGACGGGGCCGGAGACGGTGCTGACCGCGCCCGCCGACAATCTCACCGGCGCCAGGCCCGGCGGCGGGTACTGGCAGGTGCAGGGCACCAGCTTCGCCGCGCCGCTGGTGGCTGCGACGGCGTCGCTGGTGAGGGCGAAGTACCCGACGATGAGCGCCGCGAATGTGATCAACCGGTTGATCGGCACGGCGAAGGATCTGGGGCCGGCGGGGCGGGACGACGAGTTCGGGTTCGGCGAGGTCGATCCGCTGGCGGCGCTGCGGGAGCCGGTGGCCGAGGTGGTGGCGAACCCGCTGACCGTCGCACCGCCGAAGGCCGAGACCGGGAAGCCTGCCGAGGGCGGGGCGTCGCCGAGGGAAGAGGCCGTCGAGTTGCCGCGGGAAGGCGGCGCCGCGCCGCTGCCGGCCAGCGAGGCGGCCGGTCTGGCCGGGCCCCGGCAGGCGGCGGGCAGGAGCGCGCCGGTCGGGTCGAGCGTCACCGTCGGGCTGCTGGCGATGCTGCTGATCCTCGCCGCCGGCGCCGCCGGAGTCGTGGCCCATCACCGAGCCAGGCACTCCAAGCGCTTCTGACGCCGGCGCCCGACCCAGCGCCACCGCCAGACCACCGGCCACGCCGCCGACCCAGCGCCGCCGACCCAGCGCCGCCGACCCATGAGCCGCCACCGACCCATGAGCCGCCACCGACCCATGAGCCGCCACCGACACATGAGCCGCCGCCGCCGAACTCGTCAATCCTGCGGTCGGATCACGCGACCCGGCAACGCGGAAGCGGGCGGTCCGGGTGCTGGCGCTGGTGGAGGGCGGAGGCAGCGCCGTACAGGCGGCGGCAAGGCATCAGGCGCACTTCCCGGTGCCCGTGGGGTCGGTGTGGGTCTTGCCCGCGTCGGCGACGACCGCTGCCTCGTCGGCGGTGATGGCGAAGCCCGTGTTCTGGTCGTCGGCGGCGGCGGCGAAGATGACGCCCAGGACAGTGCCGTCGGGGGAGACGAGCGGGCCGCCGGAGTTGCCGCTGCGGACCAGGGCGCGGATCGTGTAGATCTCGCGGGTGACCTTGCCGTCCTCGTAGATGTCGGGGCCGGTGATGTTGCGGTGCTCGCGGATGCGGGCGGACTGGGCGTTGTACGGCCCGTCCAGCGGGTAGCCGATCACGATGGCGTCGGCGTTGGTCTCGGCCTTCTTCGTGGCGAACGGCATGATCGGGGCGTTCAGCCCCTTGACGTAGAGGACGGCGAGGTCGCGGTCCGGGTCGTACGCGACGACGACCGCCTTCTTCTGGGAGCCGTTGACCTCGACGGTGGTGGACTTCGTGCCCGCGACGACGTGGGCGTTGGTCATGACGCGGTCGGTGGCGTAGACGAAGCCGGAGCCCTCGATGCGGCGCGAGCAGCTCTGCGCGACGCCGCGGACCTTGACGACGGAGCGCTCCGACTTCTTCACCAGCTCGGAGCCGGCGAGCTTCGGGTCGGGCGCCTCGACCTCGCGGACGCGGGTCGGCGAGAGGCCGTCGAACACGTCGGGGAAGCCGCGCGTGTCGACCGTGTCGCGCAGCGCCTCGGACAGCTGGTCGGCCTGCGAGGGCATGAGCTTGTCGACGCCGTTGAGGATGAACGAGTTGCTCACCGAGCGGGCCAGCCACGGCAGCGACGACTGGCTCAGCGGCGCGGCGACGAGCCAGACCACGACGAGGACGGCGATGACGGAGACGATCGCGCCGCCGGCGTTGTCGAGGCCCTGCGCGGTGCGGTTGACGATCGCCGTGCGCAGCCGGTTGCCGACGAAGCTGGCGAGGGCCTGACCGGCGACCGCGAGCCCGAAGACCGCCGCCAGCGAGATGACGACCCGGATCGGGTCGTCGTCGAAGTGTTCGGCCACGAGCGGCCCGAGGCGCAGTCCGAGCAGCGCACCGCCGAAGAACCCGGCGAAGGACAGCAGACCAACGAGGAACCCCTGGCGGTAGCCGTTGACGGCGAACATCACCACGAGGAGCACAAGGACGATATCGATCACGCTGCCAGACACGCATTCAGCCTACGGGGGCGGCACCAGGTGCCGGCAGTTCCTCAACCCGGTCTGTGTGCCACTCAACCGCCCATCCGCCGAGTTCCAGCAGCGTGGAGACCACGCCGGCGGTAAATCCCCACACCAGCATGTCGTGTATCCGAAACGCGGGACCGATCCATCCGCTCGGGTGACGCACGCGGAGACGGTTCGCCGGGTCGACCAGGTCGCGGATCGGCAGGCGCTCGACCCGGGCCACCTCGGCCGGATCGGCGGGCCCGACGAGATGTGGCGAACGCCACCATGCGACCACCGGCGTGACCAGGAAGTTGCTCACCGGGATCCACAGCGTCGGCAGGGTCGTGATCACCTCGACGCTGGCCGGGTCGAGCCCGACCTCCTCCTCCGCCTCGCGGAGCGCGCACGCGATCGTGTCGGCGTCGGTCGGGTCGACCGCGCCGCCCGGGAACGCGGGCTGGCCCGCGTGGTTACGCATCGTCGCGGCGCGCTGCAGCATCAGGATGTCGGGGCCGCTCTCCTCCTGCTCGCCGAACAGCACCAGCACCGCGCTCTGCCGCTGCCCCTCGCCTTCGGGGGTCGGCAGCCGCGTGAAGTCGCCCGCCGAAGTGTCCTCCAGGCGGGTCAGCAACGGTTTCAGCCAGTCGGGAAGATCGCTCACGGCCCCACCTCGATCCTCAGGTACTGTGCCGTGAGGGCGCGGATCTTCTCCTCGTCGAGGGCTTCTCCCTGGTACGTGTAGACCACCCGTCCCCCCGGCGCGACGAACAGCGTGGCCGGCAGCGCGTTGGAGATCGGCTTGCCCACCGCCTGGCTCAACGCGATCGAGAACTGCTGGTCGCGGTCCTCCAGCATCGGGAATGTCAGCTTCTTGTCGTCGATCACCGACTGGGCGGCGCTCCGCGAGTCCTTGACGACCACGCCGACGACCCGGACCTTGTCGCCGGCCGCCGTCACGAACCGCTGGAACGCGGGCAGCTCCGTGCGGCACGGCTCGCAGTACGACCCCCAGAGATTGATGATCGTCGGCGCGTTGCCGAGCAGCGACGCGTCGATGTAGCGACCACCGTCGAAGCACTTGACGGCCATCGCGGGCAGTGGCTTGCCGTCCGCGGACGCGGCGGCGGGCGACCCGACGGAGGTCAGGCACGGCGGCCCCGTCGGCACCGCGGCGACGTCTTCGGCTGCGGGTGCTTCGCCGGTGCAGGCGGACAAGGCGAACAGGGCGGCCGCGAGCAGCCCGGTGAGCAGGCGCCTCATGAGGCGAGCGCCAACTCGGTCAGCTCGGCGACCCGTGGGCCCTTCAACAGGCCGATCGCCGCTTCGAGATTCGTTTCGCCTATCCCGTACGAGGGGCAGTCGCGCCGCAGCGTGCAGGCACCGCACGCCGGTCTGCGGGCGTGACAGACCCGGCGCCCGTGGAAGATCACCCGGTGCGACAGCATGGTCCAGTCGCGGCGCTCGATCAGCGCCCCTACCGCGAACTCGATCTTCACCGGGTCTGTCTCCGTGGTCCAGTGCCAGCGCTGGGTGAGCCGCTGGAAATGTGTGTCGACGGTGATGCCGGGCACGCCGAACGCGTTGCCGAGGATCACGTTGGCGGTCTTGCGCCCGATCCCGGGCAGCGCGACGAGCTCGTCGAGCGTGCCGGGCACCTGCCCGTCGTGCCGCTCGACCAGCGCCTGCCCCAGCTTCATCAGCGAGTCGGTCTTGTTGCGGAAGAACCCGAGCGGCACGAGCATGTCCTGCATCTCGGTCCGGTCGGCGGCCGCGTACGCGGCGGCGTCCGGGTAGCGCGCGAACAGCTTCGGGGTCACCTGGTTGACCCGCACGTCGGTGGTCTGCGCGGACAGGATCGTCGCGACGGCGAGCTCCAGCGGGGTGCTGAAATCCAGCTCGCAGTGTGCGTCGGGATGGATCGTCGCGAGTGCCCGCCCCATCCTGCGGGCACGCCGCTTCAGCCCCAGCGCAGTCTCAGTCACGCTCCGACTCTACGTCGCCGCGCCACGGCGGCCTGCCCAGCGGGTCCGTCGCGACACCGACCGGCTCAGCATCCACCGCGGCGGCGGCTCAGCGGTCGTCGCGGCAGCGGCTCAGCGTCCACCACGGCGGCTCAGGAGCCGTCGTGGCGGCGGCTCAGTGGTGCCGTGCGGCGCCGACCGGGTTGGCGGCGCCGCGCCGGACCAGGGTCAGCCCGCCGGCTGCGTAATGGTCCCGTCGGCGGCGATCTTGGCCCCCGTGGATGGGAAGTCCTGCTTCGTCAGGTTGGAGACGAACGGGATCGCCTGCTTCTTCGGGTCCGGCTTCGGCAGGCCCGGCGCCACCATGTACGTCGCGGTCAGTGATCCGCTCTTGAAGGTGCCGTCGCCGGTCATCGTCACCTTGAGCACCCCGCCGATGCCGACGGTGCCGTTGTAGCTCAGCGCCTTGTAGCCGGCGAAGTTGCCGAGGCTGTACGCGATCAGCCGGCCCTTGTAGAACTCCATCGCCCGCATCACGTGCGGGCCGTGCCCGACGACCAGGTCGGCGCCGGCGTCGATCACCCTGTGCGCGAACGCGATCGTGTCGCACCGGTTCTCCCCCAGGAAGAACTCCGTGCCGGGCTTGGTGTGCGTCTTGTCGGAGCCCTCCGCGCCCTGGTGGACCTGCACGACGACCAGGTCGGCCTTGGTCGCGGCCTCCTTGATGATCGTCTCCGCCGCGTCGAGGTCGCTGCACAGGTTCGACCACTTGTATGACGCGAACCCGACGACCGCGATCTTCACGCCCTTCGCCTCGCCGACCGAGATCATCCCGGGCCAGCCGGTGTACTTGATCCCGGCGCCGTCGAGGGCCTTCTGCGAGTTCTTGTACCCGACCTCGCCGAAGTCGTAGGCGTGGTTGTTCGCCATGGTCATCATGTGGAACCCGGCGTCCTTGAGGTTGCTGACGTAGCCCGGCGGCGTCCGGAACGCGAAGCACGTCTTGCCGGCCGACTCCGCGGAGCACTTGCCGACGCCCGTGTCCTCGGTCAGCACCTGCTCCAGGTTGCCCATCTGGAAGTCCGCGGTCAGGAACTCCTTGACCGGGTCGAAGAACCCCTTGCCGTTGTTGGGCGGCAGCCCGCCCGGCGCCATGCCCATCACGATGTCGCCGGTGGCGGTCATCGTGACCTCCTGCCCGGCCGCCCCGGCCGCCGCCGGCGCGGACGTGCCGCCGCCCGGCGTGCTCGCCTTGTCGCCCGGCTGCGCGACCGCCGGCTGGCTCTTGCCCGGTGCCGGGTCGTCACCGCTCAGGAACGTCGCCGCTCCCGCCGTCCCGGCCCCGATCACCAGCGCCGCGAGCGCACCCAGGATGATCGCCGTCCGGCGGCCGCCGCCGCTCTTCGGCTCCGGCGCCTCCCCCGGCAGCGGCAGCTTCCGCCGCCCGGCCCGCTCCTCGGGCTGGTACGCCTGCGCCGCGAACAGATCATCCGGGCCGCGGGTCGCCCCCGGGTCCGGCGCCCGCGTGGCGCTGTAGACCGGCCCTGCCGCCCGGGCACCGTAGACCGGCCCCGAGGACTGCCCCGCGCCGAAGGTCTGGCCGGAGGCTCCGTCGTTGTAGCTGGGTCCTTCGCCGTACGCGGTTCCTTCGCCGTACAACGGACCGCTCACCGCGCCACCCGAGGCCCGCAGCCCGGCGTCGCGGAACGTGCCCGTGGCCTGCGGGTGCGGCTCCCTGAGCGGCCCCGTCGGCGGCCCGTCCCGGAGCGCGCCGGCCTGCGGGCCGCCGTCGCGGAACGCCCCGGTCGCCTGCGGGTCAGCGTCGCGGAAGGTCCCGCTCGCCGGCGGGCGGCCGTCGCGGAACGTGCCGGTGGCCTGCGGGTCGCCGTCGCGGAACGTCCCGGTCGCGGGCGGGCGGCCCTCCCGGAAACTCGCCTGCGGGTCAGCGTCGCGGAACGTGCCGGTCGCCTGCGGGTCGCCGTCACGGAACGTCCCCGTCGCGGGCGGGCGGCCCTCCCGGAACGAGCCGGTGGCCTGCGGGTCAGCGTCGCGGAAGGTGCCGGTCGGCTCGGCGCCGGGGACGGCGGCGGCGCCGTACGTGCCGCTCACCGGCCTGGCGCTGCCCCGGACCTGGCCCGTGGCCTGCGCGCCCGGGTCGAACACCGGACCTGACGGCTGCGCACTCCCCCGGACCGGGCCGGTGGGCTGACCGCCGGTCTCGAACATGGACCCGGACGGCTGCGCGCTCCCGCGGACCTGACCGGTGGGCTGGCCGCCCGGGTCGAACGCGGCGCCCGACGGCTGCGCGCTGCCCCGGACCTGGCCCGTGGACTGCGCGGCCGGGTCGAACCGGGCGCCGGGCGGCTGGGCGCCGCCCCGCCCCTGAGAGCCCGCGTCGAACGGCGGCGACGACGGCGAGGCCGAGCCCCGCACCGGGGGCGGGCCGTCGTAGCCGGCCGGCGCGGCACCCCGCGGCGGGGCGGCCGGGTCGAACAGGGATCCGGCCGGCGTAGCGCTCCCCCGGACCTGGCCGGTGCCCTGCGCACCCCCGCCGAAGGCCGGACCGGAGGTCTCGGGGTCACGAGGCTGCCCGGCCCGGGACTGCGGGCCGTGAGCATCGTCGGGCGCCCACGCGCTGCTGGGAGGCTGCGTCGCCCGGAAGTCGCCGCCACGCAGCTCGCCACCCTGCGGGTCGCCGGGGCGAGGATCGCCAGAACGGGGGTCCACAGCGCGAGGATCGCCAGAACGGGGATCCGCAGCGCGAGGATCGCCGGAGCGGGTGTCGGCGCGCCAGGCGGCCGTCGCGGGCTCGGCACCACGGCCGTCGCCGCCCCAGACGGCGGCACCGGCGTCGGCGCCCCAGGCGGCCGTCCCAGGCTCAGCACCCCAAGCCGCGGGCTCGGCACTCCGCGAACCCGCACCCCGCCCGTCACCGCGACCAGCGGCCCAGTCGGCACCCCCTGGCCCAGCGGCCCGGTCATCGCCGGCAGGCGCGGCGCCCCGGCCGCCACCACGACCAGCGGCCCCAGCGGCCCAGTCATCCGCCCCAGGCGCGGCCCCGCGACCAGCGGCGGGACCGGGAGCCCCGGCCGCCCAGTCGTCGTCCCAGGCGGCGGTGGCGGGGTCGGCGGCGCGCGGATCGGGGCCGGGCTGGCCGTAACCCTCGCCGCGGCCGGGCGGTTGATCCTGTGGAGGCTGGTCCCGATCGTCGGGCCAACGGGAAGGCGATCCGCCGTACACCG
Organism: Dactylosporangium sp. NPDC000521; assembly: GCF_042898305.1. Lineage (NCBI taxonomy): Bacteria > Bacillati > Actinomycetota > Actinomycetes > Micromonosporales > Micromonosporaceae > Dactylosporangium > Dactylosporangium sp. NPDC000521. The sequence continues at coordinate 49,714 of NZ_JBIAYW010000028.1, read as the reverse complement.
TCATGCGCTTCCCACCCCACAGCTGAGCCCAGTGGGGTCGACTCGCCCCGCCGCGAACATATCGCACCCCCGCGACGTCGTGACCGACCGGTTCCGCTGCGTCACCGGTACTGTCGAAGGGCGCCGCGCCGCAGGTCGGCATGTATTGTGATCATCCTGCCCGACGCCCGGGAGACGACCCCGTGTGCATAAACTGACGTTCGCGTGATTGCTCATGGCGAGCGACGCGCCGACGGATTCGAGGTGGACGCGATGGACGAGGTACTGGCCCGCAGCGGCATTTTCCAGGGCGTCGAGCCCGAGGCTGCCGAATCCCTCGCCAAGGAGATGGAGACGATCGACGTCCGCAAGGGCGAGATCGTGTTCAGTGAAGGCGAGCCGGGCGACAGTCTGTACATCGTGCTGTCAGGGAAGATCAAGGTGGGTCGCCGCGCGGCGGACGGCCGGCAGAACCTGATCGCCGTGATGGGCCCGAGTGACATGGTCGGGGAGCTGTCGCTCTTCGACCCGGGGCCGCGCACCGCGACCGCCACGGCGGTCCTCGACACGCGGTTGGCCCGGCTGCGCAAGCAGGCGCTGCGGCCCTGGCTGACCAACCGGCCGGAGATCGCCGAGCAGTTGCTGCGCGTGCTGGCCAGGAGGCTGCGCCGCACCAACGACGCTCTCGCCGACCTGATCTTCACCGACGTGCCCGGCCGGGTCGCCAAGACGCTGCTGCAGATGGCGGGCCGCTTCGGCACCCGCGACGGCGGCGTCCTGCGGGTCAACCACGACCTGACCCAGGAGGAGATGGCGCAGCTCGTCGGCGCCTCGCGCGAGACGGTCAACAAGGCCCTCGCCGACTTCGCCTCCCGCGGCTGGCTCCGCCTCGACGGCAAGAGCGTCATCATCATGGACCCCGAGCGCCTGGCCCGCCGCGCCCGCGTCTGAGCAAGGCGACCCGGGTACGGACACCCCAAAAAGGCACGCCGCCGCGTGCCTTTTTGCTTGCCGGCAAAAAAATCAGGCTTGACTGTTTGTTTTGAACCGACCACTCTCGAAGGCGTGAGCGCAACCCGAGCCCCGCAGCAGGAGCGCAGCCGCGCCACCCAGCAGCGCCTGCTGGAGGCGACCGTCGACTGCCTGGTCCTGCACGGCTGGTCGGGCGCCACGACCACGGTCATCGCCGAGCGCGCCGGCGTCTCCCGCGGCGCCCAGTTGCACCACTACCCGACCCGTGCCGCCCTGGTGCTCGCCGCCGTCACGCACCTCGCCGAGCGGCGGGCCGAGGAGATCCGCAAGGAGGCCGCGACCCTCACCGGCGACCGCGACGAGCGCCTCGACAAGGTGCTGGACATGCTGGCCGCCGCGTTCACCGGCCCGCTGTTCGTCGCCGCCCTGGAGGTCTGGGTCGCCGCCCGCACCGACGCGGAGCTCCGCGACGCGCTGGTGCCGCTGGAGGCGAGGGTGGGGCGCGAGATGCACCGCCTGACCGTCGAGCTGCTCGGCGCCGACGAGCGGCGCCCGGGCGTCCGCGAGGCCGTCCAGGCGACGCTGGACCTGCTGCGCGGCCTCGGCGTGGCCAACCTGCTCACCGACGACAGCCACCGCCGCGGTCAACTGCTCGCGGCGTGGAAAGTGCAGCTCACGACGATCCTGGGGACTTGAGATGGTGACGCTGGACGAGGTCCTGAAGGACCTGCAGGCAGAGTCCGACTCGCTCGACCGGCTCGTGTCGGCGCTGGACGACAAGGACTGGAGCCGGCCGACCCCCGCGAAGGGGTGGACGGTCGCGCACCAGATCGCCCACCTGCACTGGACCGACACGGTGGCGACCCTCGCCGCGGCCGACCCGGCCGCGTTCGTCGCGCGGATGAGCGCGATCGAGGACCCGCTCACGATGGTGGACCGGGCGGCGGCCGACACCATCGCCCCGCCCGCGGAGCTGCTGCGCCGCTGGCGGGACGGCCGGCAGGCCCTGGCGGAGGCGCTGAGCGCGACGCCGAAGGACGAGAAGCTGCCCTGGTTCGGCACCGCGATGTCGCCGCTGTCGAGCGCGACCGGCCGGATGATGGAGACCTGGGCGCACGGGCAGGACGTCGCCGAGACGTTCCCCGACCGGCCCGACGCGCAGGAGCACCGCCGGCCCACGGACCGCCTGCGGCACGTCGCCAACCTCGGGTTCCGCACGATCGGGCACAGCTTCCTCAGCCACGGCGAGCGGCCGCCCGCGGCACCGTTCCGGATCGAGCTGTCCACCGTGGACGGTCAGGTGTGGACGTTCGGCCCCGAGGACGCGCCGAACCGGGTCGTCGGCCCGGCCGAGGACTTCTGCCTGCTGGTCACCCAGCGCCGGCACCCGGCCGACCTCAGGCTGCAGGCCACCGGCGACGAGGCGCGGCGGTGGACGACCCTCGCCCAGGCGTTCGCCGGCCCGCCCGGGCAGAAGCGGGAGCCGCGGCAGTGATCCGCATCGGCAACGCCTCGGGGTTCTACGGCGACCGCGCCACGGCCTGGCAGGAGATGCTCGACGGCGGCCCGCTCGACGTGCTCACCGGCGACTACCTCGCCGAGCTGACCATGCTGATCCTGGCCAAGGACCGCATGAAGGACCCGGGCACCGGCTACGCCAAGACGTTCCTCAGGCAGCTCGAAGGCTTCGTCCAGACCGCCCGCGACCGGGGCACGAAGATCGTCACGAACGCCGGCGGCCTCAACCCGGCCGGGCTGCGGAAGGCGATCGAGGCGCTCGCGCCGGACGTCAAGGTGGCGCACGTCGAAGGCGACGCCGTGGCGCCCGACGCCAACGCGTACCTCGGCGCGTTCGGCATCGCCGAGTGCCTCAAGGCCGGCGCGGACATCGTCGTCACCGGCCGGGTCACCGACGCGTCCCTGGTCGTCGGCCCCGGCATCGCCCGCTACGGCTGGACCCACGACGACCTCGACGCCCTCGCCGGCGCCACCGTCGCCGGCCACGTCCTCGAGTGCGGCGCCCAGGCGACCGGCGGAAACTACTCGTTCTTCACCGAGATCCCCGACCTCGACCACGCCGGCTTCCCGATCGCGGAGCTGCACGAGGACGGGTCGTCGGTCATCACCAAGCACCCCGGCACCGGCGGCGCCGTCACGGTCGACACGGTCACCGCGCAGCTCCTGTACGAGATCGGCGCCCCCGAGTACCTCGGCCCGGACGTCACCACCCACTTCGACACGATCCGGCTCACCCAGCGAGGACCTGACCGGGTCGAGGTCAGCGGCGTCAAGGGCAGTCCCCCGCCGGACACGTTGAAGGTCGGCAGGATCGCGCTCGGCGGTTTCCGCAACAGCATGACGTTCGTCCTGTGCGGGCTGCAGATCGAGGAGAAGGCGGCCCTCGTCGAGCGGCAGCTGCGGGGCAAGCTGCACCACCCGATGGAGTTCACGCTGGCCCGCACCGACCACCCCGACGCCGACGACGAGCAGCGGGCGAGCGCGCTGCTGGCCGTGCACATCAAGAGCACCGACCCGAAGGCGGCCGGCCGCGCCTTCTCGCAGGCGGCCGTCGAGCTCGCCCTGGCCTCCTATCCCGGCCTCACGCTGACCGGCCCACCGGGCGACGCCACGCCCTTCGGAGTGTTCTCAGCGGGTGCGGTACCGCGCAGCGAGGTCCCGCACGTAGCGGTCCTGCCTGACGGCAGCGTGGTGGAGGTCCGATGAGAGTGCCACTGGGGACGCTGTTCGGGGCCAGGTCCGGCGACAAGGGCGGCGACGCCAACATCGGCGTCTGGGCGCGCAGCGACGAGGCGTACGCGTGGCTGCGGGCCACGCTCACCGAGGACCTGCTCAAGACGCTGCTGCCGGAGGTGCGCGACGTCAGCCGGCACGAGCTGCCGAACCTCCGCGCGCTCAACTTCGTCGTGCACGGGATCCTCGGCGACGGGGTCGCGGCCGGCACCCGCTTCGACCCGCAGGGCAAGGCCCTCGGCGAGTGGCTGCGATCCAGGGTCGTCGACATCCCCGACGAGCTGCTGCCATGATCGACGCGTTCGCGAAGCCGGAGCTGCGGGACCTTGTGCGGAAATTCACCCGCAACGAGATCGTGCCGCACCTCGCGGAGTGGGAGCGGGCCGGTGAGGTGCCGCGCGAACTGCACCGCAAGGCCGCCGAGCTGGGGCTGCTCGGGATCGCGTTCCCGGAGGAGGTCGGCGGCGAGGGCGGCGACCTGCTCGACTCGATCGTGGTCACCAAGGAGATCATCCAGTCGGGTGGCTCGTCGGGGCTGATCGCGGCCCTGTTCACGCACGGGATCGCGCTGCCGCACATCGTCGCGAGCGGCGACGCGGACCTCATCGACAGGTACGTGCGGCCCACCCTGCGTGGCGAGCGCATCGGCTGCCTGGCGATCACCGAGCCGGACGGCGGATCCGACGTCGCCGGAGTCCGCACCACCGCGAAGGCCGACGGCGACTCGTACACCGTGAACGGGACCAAACTCTTCATCACCAGCGGCGCCAGGGCCGACTTCGCCACGACGGCGGTGCGGACCGAGGACGGCGTGCGGCTGGTCGTGGCGGAAGGCTTCACCGTCACCAGAAGACTGGAGAAGATGGGCTGGCACTGCTCGGACACCGCCGAGCTGTCCTTCGTGGACGTCCGGGTGCCGCGCAGCCACGACGTCGGCGGCATCCAGACGCTGCTGGCGCACTTCGCCGCCGAGCGGCTGTCCCTCGCCGTGCAGTGCTACGCGACCGCGCAGCGCTGCCTCGACCTGACGCTCGCCTGGGTCCGTGACCGGCACACGTTCGGGCGGCCGCTCGCAAGCCGGCAGCTCGTCAGGCACCGGCTCGCCGAGATGGCCCGGCAGGTCGACGTCGCCCGCACCTACGTGCGACACACCGCGCTGCGTGTCGCAAGCGGCGATCAACTCGTTACGGAGGTGGCGATGGCGAAGAACACGGCGGTCGCGGCCTGCGACCACGTCGTCGACCAGGCCGTGCAGCTGCACGGTGGCCTCGGGTATCTGCGCGACGCCGAGGTCGAGCGCCACTACCGGGACGCTCGGATCATGGGCATCGGCGGCGGGACCACGGAGATCATGAACGAGATCATCGCGAAGCAGTTGGGGGTCTGAGGCATGCCGATCCTGACCAGTGCGCTGGACCCGCGCGGGGCCGCCTACCTGGACAACCGCGAGGCGATGCTGGAGCGGCTGACCGACCTTGAGTCGGCGCTGCGGCAGGCCCGCGCCGGCGGCGGCGAGAAGTACGTGACCCGGCACCACGCCCGCGGCAAGCTGCTGCCCCGCGAGCGGATCGAGCTGCTGGTCGACCGCGACTCGCCGTTCCTGGAGATCTGCCCGGTCGCCGCGTGGGGCACCGAGTACCCCGTCGGTGCGAGCGTCGTCACCGGCATCGGCATCGTCGAGGGCACGCCGTGCGTGATCGTGGCGAACGACCCGACGGTCCGCGGCGGGGCGGTCAACCCGTTCTCGCTGAAGAAGACCCAGCGAGCGGCGCAGATCGCCCGCGAGAACCGGCTGCCGATGATCAACCTGGTCGAGTCCGCCGGCGCGGACCTGCCCCAGCAGGCGGAGATCTTCATCCCGGGCGGCGCGGCGTTCCGCGACCTGACCCGGCTGTCGGCGGCGGGCATCCCGACGGTCGCGGTGGTGTTCGGCAACGCGACGGCCGGCGGCGCGTACGTGCCCGGCATGTCGGACTACACGATCTTCGTGCGGGACCGGGCGAAGGTGTTCCTCGCCGGCCCGCCGCTGGTGAAGATGGCCACCGGCGAGACCGTCGACGACGAGACGCTGGGCGGCGCCGCGATGCACGCCTCCCGCTCCGGCCTGGCCGACTACATCGCGGAGGACGAGCGCGACGCGCTCCGGCTCGCGCGGGGCGTGGTCCGCAACTTCGGCGGTTTCACCGATCGCAGCTACGGCCCCGAGCCGAAGTTCGACGCCGACGACCTCCTGGGCATCCCGTCAGCGGATCTGCGCGTCCCGTTCGACCCCCGCGAGATCCTCGCCAGAGTCCTCGACGCGAGCGAGTTCGACGAGTTCAAGCCCGCCTACGGCCAGGCCCTGTGCACCGGCTGGGGTGCCATCCACGGCCACCGCATCGGCGTCCTCGCCAACGTCCGCGGCGTGCTCTTCTCCGCCGAGGCGCAGAAGGCGGCCCAGTTCATCCAGCTCGCCAACGCCGCCGGCACCCCGCTGCTCTTCCTGCAGAACACCACCGGCTACATGGTGGGCAGCGAATACGAGCAGGGCGGCATCATCAAGCACGGCGCGCTCATGATCAACGCGGTGGCGAACTCCAAGGTCCCGCACCTGACGGTCAACATCGGCGCGTCCTACGGCGCCGGCAACTACGGCATGTGCGGCCGCGCCTTCGAGCCGCGCTTCCTCTTCACCTGGCCCAACGCCAAGTCGGCCGTCATGGGCCCGCAGCAGCTCGCCGGGGTGCTGTCGATCGTCGCCCGGCAGGCCGCGGAGGCCAAGGGCCACGCCTACGACGAGGAGCAGGACCGCACCATGCGGTTCATGGTGGAGCACAAGGTCGAGCAGGAGTCGGCCGCCCTGTTCCTCTCCGGCCGCCTGTACGACGACGGCGTCATCGACCCGCGCGACACCCGCACCGTGCTCGGCATGTGCCTGGCGCTCGTGCGTTCCGGTGACCAGAACCCCAACTTCGGCGTCTTCCGCCTCTAAGCAAAGGACCAGCCGTGATTCGCAGGCTACTTGTCGCCAACCGCGGCGAGATCGCCAGGCGGGTGTTCGCCACCTGCCGGGCGATGGGCGTCGAGACGGTCGCCGTCTACTCCGACTCCGACGCCGACGCGCCGCACGTCGCCGAGGCCGACTACGCCGTCCATCTGCCGGGCAACGCGCCGGCCGCGACCTACCTGCGCGGTGACCTGATCATCGCGGCGGCGCGCAAGTGCGGCGCCGACGCCGTGCACCCCGGCTACGGGTTCCTGTCGGAGAACGCCGAGTTCGCGCGGGCCGTCGTCGACGCCGGGCTCACCTGGGTCGGGCCGTCGCCGAAGGCGATCGCGCTCATGGGCTCGAAGATCGAGGCGAAGGCGCTGCTCGCCGACGTGGGCGTGCCGATGCTGCCGACCGCGCTCGAGCCCGAGCAGGTGGAGGCGTTCCCGGTACTGGTGAAGGCGTCCGCGGGCGGCGGCGGCCGGGGCATGCGCATCGTGCGGGACCCCGAGTCGCTCCCCGAGGCGGTCGCGGCCGCGCGGCGCGAGGCGGCGTCGGCGTTCGGCGACGGGACGGTGTTCTGCGAGCGGTACATCGAACGCGCCCGCCACATCGAGGTCCAGATCATGGCGGACTCGCACGGCAACGTCGTGACGCTCGGCGAGCGCGAGTGCTCCATCCAGCGCCGGCACCAGAAGATCGTCGAGGAGACGCCGTCGCCGGCCGTCGACCCGCAGCTGCGGGACCGGCTCTGCCAGGCGGCGATCGCCGCGGCCCGGGCGGTGTCCTACGTGGGCGCCGGCACCGTCGAGTTCCTCCTCGCGCCGTCGGGCGAGTTCTTCTTCCTGGAGATGAACACCCGCCTGCAGGTCGAGCACCCGGTCACCGAGTGCGTCGTCGGCGTCGACCTCGTGCGGCTGCAGCTGGTCGTCGCCGAGGGCGGTTCGCTGCCGTTCAACGGCCCGCCGCCGCTGCGCGGGCACGCGATCGAGGTCCGCCTGTACGCCGAGGACCCCGCCTACGCGTGGATGCCCTCGACCGGCACGCTGCACCGCTTCGACGTGCCGGGCGTCGCGCACTCGTTCGGCCCGCTGCCCGCCCCGGGCCTGCGCCTGGACTCCGGGGTCGTCGACGGCTCCGTGGTCGGCGTGCACTACGACCCGATGCTCGCCAAGCTCATCGCCTGGGCGCCGACCCGCGCCGAGGCGGCCCGGATGCTGTCCAACGCCCTCGCCCGCGCCCGCTTCCACGGCGTCACCACCAACCGGGACCTGCTGGTGCGGGTGCTGCGGCACTCGGCGTTCCTGTCCGGCGGCACCGACACGGGCTTCCTCGACCGGCACCCCGAGGTGTTCGCGCCGCTGCTGTCCTCCGTGGACGCCGTGCGCCTGTCGTGCCTCGCCGCCGCGCTGTCCGGCGCCGCCCGCCGTGCCAAGCGGGCCACCCTGCCCGGCCTGCCCTCCGGATGGCGCAACGTCCCCAGCGCGCTGCAGTCGGTGGTGTACGAGGGGCCGACCGGCACCATCGAGGTCGGCTACCGGCTGGACCGCCTGAACGACCTCGCCGCCTGGGCGGTGCGCCGCGTCGACCCCGAGGACGTCGGCCTGCCGGGTGCCGCGCTCGACCCGGCCGGCGCGCCCGACCACCCGCCGGCCGAGATCCTGTCGGCGACCGGCGACCAGGTCGTGCTCGACGTCGCCGGGGTGCGGCTGCACTTCTCGGTCGCCGCGATCGGTGACGTGTCCTACGTGGACAGTCCCGAGGGCTCGGTGACGCTGACCGAGCTGCCCCGCTACCCGCTGCCGGTCTCCGAGCAGCCCGAAGGTTCCCTGATCGCGCCGCTGCCGGGCGCGGTCGGCCGCGTGCTCGTCGTGCCCGGTCAGCGGGTCGCCGCCGGCGAGCTGCTGCTGACCGTGGAGGCGATGAAGCTCGAACACCCCGTCCACGCCCCCACCGACGGTGTCATCAGCGACCTGCGGGTCGCGGCCGGCTCGCAGGTGGAGTCGGGAGCACTCCTGGCGGTGCTGACGCCCGCTCTTTGAGAGATTGGAGCCCACCCCTCATGGACTTCGACCACACCCAGGAACAGCAGGACCTCCGCGACGCGGTGGCGAAGCTCGGCAAGCGCTACGGGCACGAGTACTTCGTGCGCAAGGCGAAGGCCGGCGAGCACTCCGACGAGCTGTGGGACGAGGCCGCCAAGCTCGGCTACCTCGGCGTCAGCGTGCCCGAGGAGTTCGGCGGCGGCGGTGGCGGCATCACCGAGCTGGCGATCGTCTGCGAGGAACTGGCCGCGGCCGGCGCGCCGCTGCTGCTGCTCGTGGTGTCGCCCGCGATCGCCGCGACGATCGTCAACCGGCACGGCACGCAGGCACAGCGCGCACGGTGGCTGCCGGGCTTCGCCGACGGCACGCGGAAGGTGTGCTTCGCCATCACCGAACCCGACGCCGGCTCCAACTTCCACAAGCTGTCCACGGTGGCCCGCCGCGACGGCGACGACTACGTGATCACCGGGCGCAAGGTGTACATCTCCGGCGTCGACGAGTGCTCGCAGGTCGTGGTCGTCGCCCGGATGGCCGACGACCGCACCGGCAAGCTGAAGCCGGCGCTGTTCATGGTCCCCACGGACGCCCCCGGCCTCACCATGTCCAAGCTGGACATGGAGATCGTGTCACCGGAGAACCAGTTCCTGCTGTTCTTCGACGAGGTGCGGGTCCCGGCCTCCTGCCTGATCGGCGAGGACCCCGACGCGGGCCTGCCGGCGCTGTTCTCCGGCCTCAACCCGGAGCGGATCACGGTCGCGGCGATGGCCTGCGGGACCGCGCGGTACGCGCTGGAACGGGCCTCCACCTACACCGCCTCCCGCTCCGTCTGGGGCCGCCCCATCGGCAGCCACCAGGGCGTCGCGCACCCCATGGCGCACGCGCACATCCAGGTCGAGCTGGCCCGGCTGATGGTGGCGAAGGCGGCGGCCCTCTACGACGCGGGCCGCGACCTGGAGGCGGGCGTCAACGCCAACATGGCGAAGTACGCGTCGGCGGAGGCGTCGGCGCTGGCCGTGGACACCGCGATCCAGGCGCACGGCGGCAACGGCATGACCACCGAGTACGGCGTCGCGACCCTGCTCGGCGCCACCCGCGCCGGCCGCATCGCGCCGGTCTCGCGGGAGATGATCCTCAACTTCGTCGCCCAGCACCTGATGGGGCAGGAGAAGTCCTACTGACCCGCAGCTGCTGGCCGGTGAACGTGCCCGGCGGCTCGCCGGCCAGGCAGCGGAACGTGGTCGGTCCCGCCTGCTGCTGCGCCACCTCGGGCAGCAGCACGTCCACGTCCCACCCCACCGCCGGCAGGTACACCAGCAGCAACGTCTTCGTGTTGCACACCTCACGGACCGTCTGGCTGTCCTGGGCCGACCGCACCTGGCTGCCCTTGGGGAGGTCGCCGTAGGCGAACACCTCCCACGTGTGCGGTGTTTCACAGCCGACCGGCTTCTTGGCCGCGTCGAAGCACTCCACGGTCTGCGAGCAGCGGGCGGCCTTCGCCACGGTCGGCGGGCACGCGATCGCCCCCGGGATGCCTTTCTCGGGGGCCGCGGTCACGGTCGGGCTCTTCGCCGGGTCCGGGCCTTCCTTCTTGCCGGCGTTCAGGTTGTACGCGATGCCGGCGCCGACGAGTGCCGCCACGAACAGCAGGACGGCCGCGGCGACCATGATGAACCGCCGTGCGCCCGGCGGCGGTGCGGGCGTGTCGGGCACGACATCCGGCCTGGGCGCCTCCACCCCATGCTGCACCGTTTTGTCCGGATCATCGACAATCGGGGTTGCTGGCGTTTCATGCTTTTCGTCGGATTTGCGCGCTTCGGCGGCTTTCGACGTGTACACCGGCTCCACCGGCGGCGACCCGAGCGGCGGGACGATCACCTGCGGCACCGGCTCCAGGCGCAGGTTGATCAGCTGGTCGCGGAGCTCGATCGCGGACGGGCGGGCGGCCTCGTCGTTGGCCATGCCGGCCCGCAGCACCGCCATCAGGCTCTCGGGGCAGCCGGGCAGGTCAGGGATCCGCTCGTTGAACATGTCGACCAGCGACAGCAGGCTCGGCGCCTGATCCTCCCGCCAACGCGGCGGCCGCCCGCGCATGAGCGCGTACAGCGTGGCGCACAGCGAGTACACGTCCGCGGACCCAGCCGGCGGCGACTGCCGGAACGTCTCCGGCGGCGCGTAGGCCGGCGTCAGCGTGTCGAGCGTCATGGACTCGTCGCGCCACTCGGCGAGGATGGCCAGCCCGAAGTCGGCGAGCGCCGGCTCCCCGAACCGGCTGAACAGGATGTTCGCCGGCTTCACGTCCCGGTGCAGCACCCCGAGCGCGTGCGCGTCGGCCAGCGCATCAGCGATCTTGAACCCGACGTCCCGCGCCTCGGCCGCACTGAGCGGCGAGTCCCGCATCCGCTCGGCGTACGACCCGTCGCACAGCTCCATGATCAGATACGGGTGCCCGAGGTCGGTGACCCCCGCGTCGAACAGGTCCACCACGTGCGGGTGGCTGGACATCCGCCCGGCGGCCCGCGCCTCCCGCATGAACCGCCGCCGGTCCCGCTCGGACTCCAGTGTGCGGTGCTCGACCTTGACCGCCACCTCCCGCCCGACCGACTCCTGCGTCGCCCGGTAGACGGTCGCATACCCGCCACGCGCAAACACGGTCAACCCGGTCATCCCGGGCACCGTCGGCAGGGGTACGGCATCGGCCACGGCTAGAACGGTACGACAGCCACCCGACATCCGCCGTCACGCATCGGCCACAACACCCCGCCCGCCATCGATGCCCGCCCCACACCGCCGCCCCCACTCGGTCACGTCCGCCGTGGTCGCGTCGGTCGCCCGTCCCGCCCGCTGCCTGACGCGCGCAGGCGCGTGAGCACGTCGTCGTCACTCCTGGGGGGTCGTCGCCGGCTGAGGTCGTCGGTCGCCCGGGGAGAACGTGGAAGGGCGAGGTCGGCGCTGCGTGGCCGCTTTGAAGCTACCTTACACCCTCACCGGAAATTGATCTCCGAGAGCGTAACCGCGTGCTTACTACATGTCATGTGGCGAGCGCTGCCGTGACGACGGCGGCCTCGTCGCACTGGCCGTTGGCCTCGAGGGCGTCGGCGAGCACGCGGGCCGCGTAGACCCGGCTGCGCACGTCCTCGCCGGCGAGGGTCTGCGCCTGCCGGGCCCAGTCGAGGGCCTCGACCTGCCGGCCCGCGGCGAGCAGAGCGCCGGCGTAGGCGGCCACCGCGTGCCGGCGGGAGAACATCACCGACGGCCCGGGGCGGTCCGCGGCCACGCAGCCGAGCACCTCCAGCGCCGCCGCAAGGTCGCCCTGGGCCTGGCGGGCCAGGCCGAACAGGACCCGCGGCGCGACCTTCGCCGCCTCGAGGACGTCGTGGGTCTCGACGACCTGCAGGACGGCCCTGGCGTCGTCCTCGGCCGCCGCCGCGTCGCCGCGGTCCAGGCTGACGAAGCCGCGCATCGTCCGCGACATGCCGACGAGCAGCGGATGGCCGGTCTTCTCGCCGTACTCGGTGGCGTCGGTGAGCAGGTCGAAGGCGTGTGCGGGCTCGGCCAGTTCGCGGGCGACCACGCCGCGGACCACGAGCGCGAGGCCGCGGCCCCAGTCGTCGCCGGCGGCGGCGAAGTCGCGGTAGGCCCGGCGCGCCTCCCGGTCGGCGTCGGCCAGGTCGCCGCTCTCCGCGGCCGCGAACGCCTCGACCGCGCGCAGCGTGCCGACCGCCCAGGCGTCGCCGACCCGCTCCCCGAAGGGCAGGAAGGCCTTCGCCAGGCGCCTGGCCTCGCCGAGCCGGCCGGCGAGCAGCCGGACGAAGGCGGTGGTGCCGCGCAGCCAGGCCCGGCCGACGGGATCGCCCAGCTCGGCGAAGCGGCGGGCCGCCCGGCCGAGGGCGGCGTCGGCGCCGGCGAAGTCGCCGCGGGTGGTGGTGACCCAGGCCAGGTGCTGCAGCGACCACGCCTGCGCCCGGCGGTCGCCGGAGCTGACCGCGATCTGGAAGGACTCGGCGAAGCGCCCGCCGGCCTCGGCGAGCCGCCCTTCGAGGAAGTCGGCCATGCCGAGCCGGCGCATGGCGTCGCCCCGCTCGTACGTGAGGCGCGCCTCCGTCGCCGCTTCGAGGGCTTCGCTGAGGGTCTGGTAGCTGCGGCGCTGGTCGCCGGTGGCGCGGTAGGCGCGTCCGGCGACGAGCAGTGCGCCGACGCGGACGGCCGCGTCGTCGGACCCGTTTGAAGTGATCTTCTCGGCGCTGGCGAGGGCCTCGGACACCCGGCCGAGCTGCAGCAGCGCCCGCGCGTGCACGAGCCGGTCGCCGGGCGGGACGGTGCCGAGCGCGGCGGCCCGTTCGGCGGCCTGGGCGGCCTGGGCGGGTTCGCCGGTGGCGAGGGCTTCGCGGGCGGCGCGGCCGAGGGCCTGCACGCCGAGTGGCGCGGCGGAGCGGGCGAGGGAGTCGGGGCGCAGCCCGACGGCGTCGGCGAGGCGGGAGGCGCGCTCGGCGTGGTCGGCGATGAACGCGTCGGCGGCGCCGGCGGTCATGTTGAGGCCGGTGACCGTGCCGCTGGAGTTGCCGGAGCTCTGCCACGCGGTCATCGCCGCGGCCGCCCAGCGGGACAGCGCGGCGTGCCGTTCGGCGAGGTCGGCCTTGCCGATGCCGGCGTAGGCGGCCTCGCGCAGCAGCGGCGTGGCGAACGCGAACCCGCCGCGGGCGCGGCGCAGCATGCGCCGCTGGAGCAGCTCCTCGACGGCGCGCTCCAGCTCGACGGCGGCGACGACGGCGGGCCGGGACGGCTGGCCGGGCGGGTTGAAGCGCAGCGCCTCCAGGGCCCGGCTGGGCACGGTGTCGCCGATGACGGCCGCGTCACGCAGCACGGCGCGGGTGTCGGGAGGCAGCGCGTCGATGCGGGCGGCGAGGACGGCGGCGAGGTCGCGGGAGAGGAGCCGCCCGCCGAGGGAGCCGGGGGTGAGCCGCCAGCCGACGGGGTCGCTGCCGGGCACGGTGCTCAGCGCGCCGCGCTCCTGCAGCAGCGTGACCAGTTCGGCGAGGTAGAACGGGTTGCCTTGGGCGGTCGCGAGGAGCCGGTCCTCGTCGGGTGCCGCGAGCCGTCCTCCGCCGAGGTACGCGCTGAGCAGCCGCGCCGCGTCGGCGCCGCGCAGCGGCGGGATCGGCACCAGCTCGGCGTCGGGCACGCGGGTGAGGACGCCGGCGGAGCGGACCAGTTCGGGCCGGCCGAGCAGGACGATGAGGACCGGGCCGGTGATCCGCTCGATGGCGGCGCCGAGCGCGTCGACGGTCTCGGCGGTCGCGTCGTGCAGGTCGTCGACGATGACGACGAGGGGTGTCTCGGCGGCCATGCCGGACAGCAGCTCCGCGACCGCGTTGGGCACGGCGTGCAGGTCGAGCTCGTCGGGTTTGGCGCCGGGTGCGACCCAGGACGCTTCCGGCGACGAGCCGGAGTAGCCGATGAGGCTCAGCAGCAGGTCGGTGGCGAAGCGTGGCGGCTCGGGGCGGCCGCGGGCGGCGCGGGCGAGCCGCTGCGCGAGGCGCCGCAGCCGCTCTTCGACGGCCTCGCGGGTGAGGTTGGTGGCGTCCGGCGGCAGGCCGATCGCGGCGCGGACGAGGTCGGCCAGCGGCGCGAGCCGGCGGCGTTCGCCGAACGCGGCGCAGTGCACGGACAGCACGCGGGCGCCGCCGCCGGGCGCGAACCCGGCGCTCGGTGTGTAGCCGGCGCCGCCGAGGTAGCCGGCGGCGAAGCGCTCGATCTCGCCGGCGAGCCGTGACTTGCCCAGGCCTGCCTCGCCGGTGAAGACCAGGACGCGGGTCTCCTGCCGGTCGGCGATCTCGGCGAGCCGGCCGGAGACCCGGGCGAGCTCCGCTTCGCGGCCGACGAACGGCGCCTCGTCGCCGAGGCCGGAGCGCGTGCCGGGGGCGTCGAGCAGGCCGAGCAGTTCGAACGCCTCGACCGGCTCCCGTTTGCCTTTCAGGCGCAGCGGCCGCAGTGCGCGCCAGGAGGCGAGCCGCCGGGTGGTGGCGGAGGTGCGGTCGCCCGCGTAGACGGCGCCGATCGCGGCGGCGTCGGCGAGCCGGGCCGCGGTGTTCACGGTGTCGCCGATGACCGTGTATTCGATGCCCGCCTGTACCCCGGCGACGACGGTGCCCGTGTTGAGTCCGATGCGCAGCCCGAGCGGGGCGCCGCCGCCGCGCTCGTCGTCGAGGACCCGGCGCACCGCCCGCTGCATGGACAGCGCGGCGCGGACGGCGCGCTCGGCGTCGTCCTCGTGGGCGACGGGGGCGCCGAAGACGGCCATGATGCCGTCGCCGGTGAGCTTGTCGACGTGGCCGCCGAAGGTCTTGACCGCGCCGGCGAGCGCGGCGAGCACCCGGTCGGTGACGGCGCCGACCCGCTCCGGGTCGAGGTCCTCCGACCATGCGGTGAAGTCGGACAGGTCGCCGAAGAGCACCGTCACGATCCGCCGCTCGGCGGCCGGGAGGGTGGCGGCGGCCGGTAGGGCGGAGCCGCAATGGTGGCAGAACCGCGCACCCGGAACGGCCACGGTCCCACACACCGAACACGTCACGTTGCGTCCAACCCTGGGTGGGGTGGCTGTGATTCCCGACTCAGATAGGCAAGTTGCGCCCGGACCGACCACTCGGCCGCTTCCCACAGGCTGCGGTCGACATCGGCGTACACGAGAGCGACGACCTCGGCGGGTTCCGTGGCGCCCGTGGCGATCGCTGCCCGGACCTGCTCGAGGCGGGCCTCGCGGTGCTGGTGGTAGAAGCGGGCGGCGACGGCGGTGTCGGTGAGCGCGGGCCCGTGCCCTGGCAGCGCGGGCACGCCTTCGAAGCCGGCCAGCAGCCGCAGGCTGTTCAGGTAGTCGCCGAGGTCGCCGTCGGGCCAGGCGACGATGGTGGTGCCGCGGCCGAGGATGGTGTCGCCGGTCAGCATCAGCCGCTGGTCGCCGTGCCGGGCGGCGAAGCAGACGGAGTCGGCGGTGTGACCGGGCGTTATGACGGGCTCGATGAGGACGCCGTCGACGTCGAGTGTCGCGTGTACGGGCGGCTGGTGCACCGGCGCGCCCGTGAGCTCGGCGAGGCGGGGCACACCTTCGGTGTGGTCTTCGTGGCTGTGCGTGAGGATGATGGCCGCGATCGGCGCGTGGTCGGCGACCGCCCGGAGGTGGCCCTCGTCGAGCGGGCCCGGGTCGACGACGACGCAGCCGCCGCCGGGCGCCCGCAGGAGCCAGGTGTTGGTGCCGTCGAGTGTCATCGGACCCGGGTTGGGCGCGCGGACGAGCGTCACCCAGTCGGGCAACGACGTGAGGACTTCGGCGGTCGGGGCGGTGACGTGGCTTACCACGAAGTGATCGTACGGCGGGCCGGTTCCCACGACACGTCACCCGACCGGCCATCGAAGTCACCCACGGGGAGCCGCCGCTCAGGCGACCTCGAAGATCGCCTCGACCTCGACCGGGGTGTTGAGCGGCAGGGAGGCGACGCCGACGGCGCTGCGGGCGTGCCGGCCGGCCTCGCCGAAGACCTCGGCGAACAGTTCGCTGGCGCCGTTGATGACGCCCGGCTGGCCGGTGAAGCCCGGCGCCGACGCGACGAACCCGACGATCTTGACCACCTTGACGACCTTGTCCAGGCCGACGAGGGCGTGCACGGCGGCGAGGGCGTTGAGCCCGGCCTGGCGGGCGAGGTCCTTGGCGTGCTCCGGGGTCACGTCGGCGCCGACCAGGCCGGCGGCGGCCAGCTTCCCGTCGACCATCGGCAGCTGTCCCGAGACGTACACGTGGTTGTTCGTCTGTACGGCCGGCACATAGGCGGCGACCGGCGGCACGACCGCCGGGATCGTCAGGCCCAGCTCCTCGAGCCGGGTGAACACCTCGCTGCCCACGTCAGGCCGCCTTGGGCCGCTTGAAGTAGGCCACGAGGTTCTCCGGGTTGAGGCCCGGCACGATCGCCACGAGCTCCCAGCCGTCCTCGCCGAAGTTGTCCAGGATCAGCTTCGTGTTGTGGACCAGCAAGGGCGCGGTCAGGTACTCCCATTTCTGCATGAGGCGAGACTATCGGTCGCCTGGTGCGGGCCGAGCGCGCGCCGACCGAATCGGGTCCCCCAATGCTCGCGCGTGGCGGCTACCCTAAGGGCCGCGCCGCACGGGTCCCGGGAGCCGGACCGCCGGCGGACCGGCCGTCGCACACGAGGTGGAGACATGACACAACCGCCCCAGTACCCCGGGCAGCCTGAATATCAGGGTCAGCCGGGCGACCCTTACGCCGCGCCGGGTCAGCCACCGCAGGCACCGCCGGGGCAGGGCTGGCCGCCCGCGCCGGGCGTGCAGGACCCGTTCGCCGCGCCGCCGCCCACCTCGGCGCCGCCGACCTCCGCGCCTCCGACGTCCGGTCAGCCGTATGCGGTGCCGGGCCAGCCGCCGTTCCCGCAGGCCGGCTATCCGCAGCAGGACCCGACGCAGTTCGGGCAGCAGCCACAGTTCGGGCAGCCGGACCCGGCGCAGTACCCGCAGCAGCCGCAGTACCCGGCGACGGGCGCGTTCCCGACCGGTCCGCAGCCGGCGGGGCAGTTCCCGACTGGTCCGCTGCAGCAGCAGCCGACCAGTGGTTTCCCGGCCCAGCCCACGAGCGGCTTCCCCGGCCAGCCCACGAGCGGCTTCCCCGGCCAGCCGACCAGCGGCTTCCCGGCGGACCCCTACGCGGGTGGTTACCAGCCCGGCTACCAGCAGCCGGCGCCGCCGAGGAAGCGCGGCCTGATGATCACCCTGATCGTCCTGGCGGTCGTGCTCGTCCTGTGCGGCGGTGGCGGCGCCGCGGCGTACTTCGTCCAGAAGGGCAACCAGGGCAAGGGCCAGCCGACCGCGGTCGACGCGGTCAACGGCTTCCTCAAGGCCGTCTACAAGGACAAGAACACCACCGACGCGCTCAAGTACGTCTGCTCGTCGTCCCGTGACAAGAACAAGCTGGCCGCCCGGGTCGACGACATCAAGAAGTACGACGCCGGCCTGACCAGCCCGACCTACACCTGGCCCGCGCCGACGGTCGAGAAGCAGGACGCCTCCTCGGCGACGCTGATCGTGCCGATCAAGGTCGCCACGAGTGACGAGAAGGTCGCTGAGACGAAGTACAAGTTCCTCGCGACGAAGGACAACGGCTGGTGGGTGTGCGAGATCACTGCCGCGTAGTCACCGGCGGCGCCCTGTAGCGTCGAGGGGTGACAACGCGCGAGTCTCAGGACGGGCGGGGCGGCCGTGCAGGAAGCATGGGCTGGCCCGCCCGTCTGCATGTGGTCACGGGCAAGGGCGGCACCGGCAAGACCACGGTCGCCGGCGCGCTGGCCCTCGCGCTCGCCCGGGACGGCCGGCGCACGCTGCTCATCGAGGTCGAGGCCCGGCAGGGCATCGCGCAGCTGTTCGACCGTGACCCGCTGCCCTATCAGGAACTGCGGATCGCCACGGCGAGCGGCGGCGGCGAGGTCCGCGCGCTGGCCGTCGACGCCGAAGAGGCGCTGCTGGAGTACCTGGAGATGTTCTACCGGCTCGGCGTGGCCGGCCGGGCGCTGCGCAAGGTCGGCGCCGTCGACTTCGCGACGACCGTCGCGCCGGGGCTCCGCGACGTCCTGCTGACCGGCAAGGTCAAGGAAGCGGTGACGCGCACCACCGACGGCCGCCGGGTCTACGACGCGGTCGTCCTCGACGCGCCGCCGACCGGGCGGATCGGCCGCTTCCTCAACGTGACCGCCGAGACGGCCCGGCTGGCGAAGGTCGGCCCGATCAAGACGCAGAGCGAAGGCGTCGCGGCGATCCTGCGCTCGCCGATGACGGCCGTGCACGTGGTCACCCTTCTGGAGGAGATGCCCGTCCAGGAGACCGCCGACGCGATCGACGAGCTCAGCCGGCTCGGCATCCCGATCGGCACGGTGATCGTCAACGCCACCCGCCCGCCCGTGCTGGCCGGCGCGAAGGTGACGCAGGCCGACCTGCGCCGGGGGTTGACCGCGGCCGGGCTCACCGCCGACAAGGAGACCCTCGCGGGGCTGGCGGGTGAGGCGAAGGCGTATCAGACCCGGGTCGCCGCGGAGGCGTCCCTGCGGGCCGACCTGCAGGGTCTCGGCCGGCCGGTGGTGGAGCTGCCCGTGCTCCCGGGGGGTGTCACCCCGCAGGCGCTGGAGTCCCTCGGTGATCTCTTGCTCACCTGAGCTTGACCGAGCGAGGAACGGATACGCTCGCTAGGTGGGGACCCCCAAGCTCGACGTCGACGCGATCCTCGCCGACCCGGCGATCCGCATCGTCGTCTGCTGCGGCTCCGGCGGAGTCGGCAAGACCACGACCGCCGCCGCGCTCGCGGTGCGCGCCGCCGAGCGGCACTGCCGGCGCACGGTGGTGCTCACCATCGACCCGGCGCGCCGGCTGGCGCAGGCGCTGGGCCTGACCGAGCTGGACAACACGCCACGGCTGGTCAAGGGCCTGCAGCCCGACTCGGCCGAGCTCCAGGCCATGATGCTGGACATGAAGCGGACCTTCGACGAGGTCGTGCTCGAGCACACCGACCCGAAGCGGGCGGAGGAGATCTTCGCCAACCCCTTCTACCAGGCCATGAGCTCCACGTTCTCCGGCACGCAGGAGTACATGGCGATGGAGAAGCTCGGCCAGCTGCGGGCCCGCGACGCGTGGGACCTGATCGTGGTCGACACGCCGCCGTCGCGCTCCGCCCTGGACTTCCTCGACGCGCCGGCCCGGCTGTCACGGTTCCTGGACGGCAAGATGCTGCGGCTGCTGCTCGCCCCGGCCCGGGCCGGCGGGCGCAGCGTGTTCAACCTGGTGTCGGCCTCGTTCGGGCTGTTCAGCCGTACCGTCACCAAAATCCTTGGGGCGCAGCTGCTGACCGACCTGTCGGGTTTCGTCGGCGCCCTCGACTCGATGTTCGGCGGCTTCCGGGAGCGTGCCGAGCAGACGTACCGGGTGCTCCAGGCGCCGGAGACGGCGTTCCTGGTGGTGGCGGCGCCCGAGCCGGACGCGGTCCGGGAGGCGATGTACTTCGCCGGGCGGCTCGCCGCCGACCGGATGCCGCTGGCGGGGCTGGTGCTCAACCGGGTGGTGTCGGTCCCCGCCGCGCTGGACGCCGGCGAGGCCCGCGCCGCCGCCGGGCGGCTGGACGAGCTGGGAGAGCATCCCGCGACGGCGGAGGTGCTGCGCGTACATGCGGAGCTCGCGGACCAGCGGGACAGGCAGGCGGCGGTGTCAGGCCGGTTCCTGCGCGCCCACCCGGGTGTGCCGGTCGTGAAGATCCCGGCACAGCCCGCCGACGTCCATGACCTCGACGGGCTGCGCGCGATCGGATACTCGTTCTAGCCGGTGCCTCAGCCGGTCGGAACGAGCTCCTTGGTGGCGTCCTTCTCGTTACGATCCATGGCGGCTTCGAACATCTTGCGCCAGCTGGGCACCTGCGGGTGACGGCGCAGCAACGCACGGCGCTCGCGCTCGGTCATGCCGCCCCAGACTCCGAACTCGATCCGGTTGTCGAGGGCATCCGCCAGGCATTCGTACCGCACGGGGCAGCTCCGGCAGATCCGCTTCGCCACGTTCTGCTCGGCACCCTGGACGAACAAAGCGTCCGGGTCGCCGTTGCGACACGCGGCGATGCTGGGCCAGTCGACGACCATGCTCATATTTCCTCTTCCCCCCTTGGACTCCCCCCGGGTCCATCCGCCGTGCTTGCCCCAGCGAATAGCACCCAAACCCACGTCCCCCCATGGCTTTTGGATGCAGTTCGCCGGGCTACCCGGCGCGACAGGAGGGTCCCCGGCCACGGGAACCCCGAGAGGAGCTTTCCGGAACATCATGCTCTGTAGTCGTCCAGTTACGCAACGTTGTTGCACCAGGTTAACCGGCCTTATGTGATCTACCAAAGACCGGAGCGTGCTACTGCAGCGTCACGTCTGGGTGTGATTTGCCCAAAAAGCCCGCGCCCCCGCGATCCATGTATCAGACTCGGCTACGGGTCAACCTCACGCCCGGTGTCACGCGTCTAGGACAACGAGGACGCCAGCATCAGGACGCGGCCTCATGACGCCGTCCCGTAGTCTGAGGAAGTGACCTGGATGCGCAAACGCGAACACGGCCTGCTGCCCAATGCGGCATCGCTCCTGCTGTGTGGGCTGCTCGCGGGTTTGGTGGTCGCTGCGGCCGCGTTCCCCGCAGTTGCGATGTCGGGCCTGGCTGCGAAGGCCGGCGCCGACACGTTCGAGAATCTGCCGACTGACATCGATGTGCTGCCGTCGCCGCAGATCAGTTATGTGTACGCATCCGACGGCAAGACCCTGCTGGCGATGATGTACGACGAGAACCGCCGCGACGTCCCCCTGAGCGAGGTCGCCGACGTCATGCGCAAGGCGATCGTCGCCGCCGAGGACAACCGGTTCTACGAGCACCGCGGTGTCGACGTGAAGGGTGTGGCGCGCGCGTTCGTCGCCAACCAGAACGCCGGCGGCAGCGCCGAGCAGGGCGCCTCGACGCTGACCATGCAGTACGTGCGGCAGGCGATCTCCTACTCGGCCAAGACACCGCAGGACGTGGTGGACGCCACCGACAAGACCCCCACGCGCAAGCTGCGCGAGATGAAGTACGCGATCGACCTGGAGAAGAAGCTCAGCAAGGACGAGATCCTGGAGCGGTACCTCAACATCGCCGCGTACGGTCACGGCTCCTACGGCATCTTCGCGGCCGCGCACGTGTACTTCGAGAAGGACCCGAAGGACCTGACCCTGCCCGAGGCCGCGCTCATCGCCGGTCTGGTCAAGGCGCCCGGCACCAGCGACCCGGCGACGGCCGAGGGCCTGCCGGTGGCGATGAACCGGCAGAAGTACGTGCTGAACCAGATGGTCGCGATGGGCTACATCAACCAGCAGCAGGCCGACGAGGCCGGCAAGACCAAGCTGAACATCGTCGGCAAGCGCACGCCCGAGGGCTGCGAGTCGGTGCAGCGCCCCGAGCTGGGCGCCGGCTTCTACTGCGACTACCTGCGCCGCTGGTGGCTGGAGCAGAAGACCTTCGGCGAGGACCAGTACCAGCGCGCCAACCGGCTCCGCGCCGGCGGCTACACGGTGATCTCCGCCCTCGACATCAACACCCAGGCCGCGGCGTTCAAGTACGCCGCCGACCAGCCGAACGTCGGCAAGAACGAGAAGATCCGCCTCGGCAACCAGAACGCGATCATGCTCGCCGCGGTCGAGCCGGGCACGGGCCGGGTCACGGCGATCGCCACGAACCGCACGTTCAGCAACGACAACAGCAAGAACGGGCCGAACACCAACCCGGACAAGAAGGGCCAGAAGGGTAACTACCCGAACACCACGGTGCCGATCATCACCGGTGACAAGGACATCCCCGGCTACCAGGCCGGCTCGACGTTCAAGATGTTCACCGCGGTGGCGGCGCTGGAGGCCGGCCTGCCCCTGGCGACGACGATCAACACCGAGAAGCAGTTCCAGTCGACCTTCAAGATCGACCCGAGCAGCCCGGCGGCCTGCAACGGCCCGTGGTACTGCCCGAAGAACGCCGGCGGCCAGTCCGGTCCGTACAACATGTGGACCGCGTTCGGCAGCTCCATCAACACGTACTTCGTGCCGCTGGAGCAGCAGGTCGGCGCCGACAAGGTCGTCGACGTCGCGAAGCGACTGGGCATCCAGTTCAACGCCACCGAGGACGCCAAGCTCGCCGCCAACCCGAAGGGCTGGGGTGCCTTCACCCTCGGCGTCAGCGCCACCACGCCGCTGCAGCTGGCCAACGCCTACGGCACGCTCGCCGCCGACGGCCTGTACTGCGACCCGACCCCGATCCTCGAGGTGAAGGACAACAGCGGCAAGAAGGTCGAAGGGCTCGACCCGAAGTGCAAGCAGGTCGTCGACAAGGAGGTCGCCCGCGCGGCCGTCGACATGGCCCGCTGCCCCGTCGGCGACCAGTCCGCCACCGGCAAGTGCGGCGGCGCCACCGCGGGCTACGCCCGCAAGTACGTCGGCCGCCCGGTCGCCGGCAAGTCCGGCACCACCGACTCGGAGAAGAGCGCCACGTTCGTCGCGATGACCAAGCAGCTCGCGGTCGGCGGCTTCCTCACCGACCCCGACTGGCCCGAGACGAACAAGGACATGAAGCACCCCCAGATCAACTACGCGACCCTGGGCACGCTCAAGGACGGCCTCGCCGGCAAGCCGGTGGTGCAGTTCACGGCGCCGACCAAGGACAAGTCGATGGGCAAGCTGGTCGAGATCCCGTCGGTCAAGTGCGCCGCGGTCGACCAGGCCCGCAGCCGCATCACCCGGGCCGGCTTCACCGTGACGGTCTCCCCGGCCCAGGTCGCCTCCCCCTGCCCCGCCGGCACCGTCGCCCGCACCGAACCAGGCGGCGCCACGGTCAAGGGCGGCCAGGTCGCCCTGATCATCAGCAAGGGCCCCGGCAACCCCGCCCCGCCGTACGCGGGCACTGACCCCGGCACCGGCGTCCGCGACGACACGGGATGCTCGCTCCCCTGGGTCTGCTGACCCGCACCACACCACACGAAGCGGCCGCCCCGGCCTGTCCGGGGCGGCCGCTTCCGTTCTCCTCTCTGCGCTGACGCCCTGCTCAGGGATTCCCACCCGCGATGCCTTTCAGCCACAACCAGGGCTGGGCTGGGGCTGGGATGCATCAGACCCGGGCCGAGCTGCGACCAAGCCGGGCTGCGACCGAGCTGCTGCGACTGAGCTGGGCTGCGACCGAGCTGGGCTGGGCTGTGGCTTGGCCGGGGCCGGGCCGGGGGTAGGACTGGGACTGAGCCAGGCCGCAGCGGCGCTGCGCCGGGGGAAGCTCGAGCCGGGCCGCGGCAGAACTGGGCCGGGTTGGACTGGGACTGAGTCGGGGTAGGGCTGGGCTGCGGCTGTGGCAGGACCGGGACTGAGGCCTGGGCCGGAGCCGGGCTGCGGCCGGGCCAGGGCAGGACTGGACTGGGGTTGGACTGGGGTTGGACTGGCAGCGGGGCTGGACTGCGGCTGGGCCGGGCCGGGCCGGAGGCGGGCTGGGCCGGAGGCGGGCTGGGCCGAGGACGGGCTGGGCCGAGGACGGGCTGGGCCGAGGGCGGGCTGCAGTCGAGCCGGAGCAGGACTGGGACTGGGCCGGGCTGCGGCGGGACTGCGCCGGGGCGAGCCGGAGCTGGACTCAGGCCGAGTTGCAGCGGGGCTGACCTACGGCCGGACCACGGCCTCGACCAGGACCGGGCTGGGTGGGAGCTGGGCCGGGCTGCGGCGGGACTGCGCCGGGGCGAGCCGGAGCTGGACTCAGGCCGAGTTGCAGCGGGGCTGACCTACGGCCGGACCACGGCCTC
>NZ_JBIAYW010000028.1:0-25540 GCF_042898305.1 Dactylosporangium sp. NPDC000521 | reverse complement strand
CCAGGACCGGGCTGGGTGGGAGCTGGGCCGGGCTGCGGCGGGACTGCGCCGGGGCGAGCCGGAGCTGGACTCAGGCCGAGTTGCAGCGGGGCTGAGCTGCGGCCGGGCCGCGGCCTGGACCAGGGCCGGGCTGGGTGGGAGCTGGGCCGGGCGGGGACGGCCGGGCGCCAGGACCAGCGGCCGAGCGCCAGAACGAGGCATTCGGCTTGCGAGGGCCGAGTCGCACGACTCCGGGATCCAGAGGCTGAACGGGCGTCCAGCTCGCAAGCGCACCGGACAACGAGCGTCCGGCTCTGAAGGCCCCGAGCCGCGAACGACGCGCCCCGCTCACGAACAGCTGAGCGGCGGACGAAGTGCCCGACTGAGGTGCCCGGCCCACGAAGGCTGGATGGCCCACGAAGGCTGGGCGGCGGACGAAGGCTGGACGGTGGACGAGGTGCCCGTGCCGACCCGCCAGGGCCGCACGCCTCCTGCCGGCCCTACCCTCCGCGAGCAAGACGCACTACCACGCCGCTCAACCGCCACCCAGGCCCATCGGACCTGCCGAATCCAACGGCGGCCTTGACCGCGGCTCAGCACTCCGCGAGCCGGACGCACCTCCAGCCGTTCCGACCTGAATGCCTCGGTCGCTCAGCCTCCACCGGTCAAACTCCGTCACTCAGCCTTGCCCAGCCTCGGCCGCTCAGCCCTGCCAGCCCCCGTCGCTCAGCCCCCGTCGCTCAGCCCCCGTCGCTCAGCCGCCGTCTGCTCAAGCCCCATCGGTCACCGGCGGTCAGCCCCGGTCGGGCCCACCGTCGGTCAGGACTTCGCGAGCTGGGCGCGGACCTCGGCGGCGACGCGGCCACCCTCGGCCCGGCCGGCGACCGCGGCCTGTGCGGCCTTCATCGCCTTGCCCATGCTCGCCATCCCGCTCAGCCCCTCCGCCGCGAGGGCGTCGCGGACGATGCCGGCGAGGTCGTCGTCGGAGAGCTGGGCAGGCAGGTATCCGGCCAGGACCTCCTCCTCGGCCCGCTCCTTCGCCGCCTGGGCCTCACGGCCCGCGCCGGCGAAGGCCTCGGCGGCGTCGCGCCGCTTCTTCGCCTCCTTGGTGAGCACCGAGAGGATCTCCTCGTCGGACAGCTCACGGGCGGCCTCGCCGGCCACCTCGGCGTTGCGCACCGCCGTGATCGCCATCCGCAGGGTCGAGGTCACCAACTCGTCGCGGGCCTTCATCGCCGTGCGCAAGTCGGACTCCAGGCGCTCCTTCAACATGAACCAAGTCTATCCGCGAGGGCTGACACAAATTCGGTTGTAAAGGGCCGCTGAGGGCAGCCCGGTACGCTGAGACAATGCGCTCGAAGACTGTCCGGCGACTTGCCGTCGGTACCGTTGCGGCCGGTGCCGCCACATTTGCCTATGCCTCGCTCGTCGAGCGCAACATGTTCACGCTGCGCAGGTTCGACGTGCCGGTGCTCGCCCCCGACGCGGAGCCGCTGCGAATTCTGCACCTCAGTGACTTCCACCTCACGCCGGGCCAGCACCGCAAGCAGCGCTGGATCGCCGAGCTCGCCGGCACCGACCCTGACCTGGTCGTTGTCACCGGCGACAACATGGCGCACGTCGATGCTGTTCCCGCGGTGGTACGAGCGCTGACGCCCCTGCTCGATCGGCCCGGCGCCTTCGTGTTCGGCAGCAACGACTACCGCGGTCCGGTGCTGAAGAACCCGTTCGGGTACTTCAATCGCGACAAGCCGTACGTGCAGGGTGCCGTCCTGCCCACCGAGGAGCTGCGCGACGTGCTCACCGGCTCGGGCTGGTCGGACCTCAACAACGCGCGGACGACGATCAAGGCCGGCGGCCGCACCGTCGAGCTGGTCGGCGTCGACGACCCGCACATCGGCCGCGACGACTACGACAGTGTCGCCGGGCCGGCCGCGCCGGACGTCGACGTGCGGATCGGGCTCACGCACTCGCCGGAGCCCCGAGTGCTGGACCGCATGGCCGACGACGGCTTCGACCTGCTCCTGGCCGGGCACACCCACGGCGGGCAGGTCGCGGTGCCGTTCGTCGGGGCGCTCGTGACCAACTGCGGCCTCGACCGTCGCATGGCGAAGGGCCTGCACCGCTGGCCGTTCTCCTCGGCGTTCCTGCACGTCTCCGCCGGTCTGGGCACCCACCCGACCGCGCCGGTCCGGTTCTCCTGCCCGCCGGAGGCGTCGATCCTGACCCTCGTCCCGCGATGACCGCCACGCCGGCCGCCCCTGCGGCACCCGTCGCCGTCCGCAAGTGGCCTCGCCGGGCCGCGTACGCGGGCGTGGCGGGTGCGGCCGGGCTCGCCGTGCTGCTGCCGACGGGCACCGCGGGCGCCGGCTGGTTCCTGGCCGGTCAGGTCCTCAACGCCAACGCTGTGCGGGCCTGGCCGGTGCGGGTCCGCGCGTACGCCGGCAACCGCATCACACTGACCCGCACTCCCGACACGGCCCGCTCGATGCCGCTCGCCTTCGTGTGGCCCGCCGGCCACGCCGTCCTCGGGCCTGTCGTCGCCACCGACCGGGCGAGCGTGACCCGTGAGATCACGTCGGTGACGCGCGGCACCCTGACCAGCGGGCTCAGGGGGTACACCACCGGCTATGTCTACGAGGGCGACCCCATGTCCGCCCGAGGCCTCCCCTTCGACGAGGTCCGCGTCCCGGCCGAGCTCGGCGACTGCCCGGCGTGGCTGGTGCCGCCGACCACCGGCCCCGCCGACGACACCTGGATCGTCGCCGTCCACGGCCGCGGCGCGCCGCGCGGTGAGGCCCTGCGCATCCTGCCGACCCTGGCCGCGTCCGGGCACAACACGCTTGTCGTCACGTACCGCAACGACCCCGAGGCGTTCCCGAGCCCCGACGCCCTCTTCCACCTCGGCCACACCGAGTGGCGTGACGTGCTGTCGGCGCTCGACTACGCCCGAGCCGCCGGAGCCCGCCAGGTCATCCTGTACGGCTGGTCGATGGGCGGCGCCGCGATCCTCAACCTGCTGCGCTCCTGGGACCACGACGGTTTCGTCCGCGGGATCGTCCTGGACTGCCCCGTCGTCGACTGGATCGCGACGTTGCGGATGAACGCCCGCCAGCTCAACGTCCCGCCCCTGTGGACCTGGACCGCCATCAAGCTGATCCAGCACCGCCTGGGCGTGCGCTCCGCCGAGCTGAACTACGGCGACGTGCCCCTGGACGTCCCGACCCTGCTGTACGTCGACCACGACGACCGCACGGTCGCTCCCCAGCCGGCGGTCGCCCTGGCCGCCGTCTGCCCATCCGTCCAGCTCGTCGAGACCCGCGAGGCCGGCCACTGCCGCAGCTGGAACCTCGACCCGGCCGCGTACGAGTCCACCGTGACCAGCTTTCTCAAGTCCCTCTGACGCCACGGGGGATACCGAGTTGGAGCCCTGCCGAGCGTGGGCTACGATTACTCGGCACGCTCGGGGTATAGCGCAGCTTGGTAGCGCGCTTCGTTCGGGACGAAGAGGCCGTCGGTTCAAATCCGGCTACCCCGACTTCGTATGGCTCAGGGCCGGTTTCCTCAGACGAGGAGATCGGCCCTGAATCGTTCTCGGCGTCGTTGGGGAGCAGCCTGGCCGGGACATGGCGATCGTCACCTCTGGGCTCGCCGGGCACGTGCGGCGGATGGCGGCGGTCACCGAAGACGACAGCGACAGGCTGACCACGCGCTACTACGACCTACTCTTGCTCGTTTGTGACTTCGGTCATAGCAATGCGCTACTGGACTATGTTCGGCACCGCGCCGACGCTGATTGGCGCATTCGGTAGCCGGCCCTGACTTGTCATTTTTGTCGTACCCCCGTGGCAAGCTGCGGGCATGAGCAAAAGTGACCTCCGCCGCTATCTGCAGACCGGCCGTGATGCGCTGCTGTGGAAGCTGGAAGGGCTGTCGGAGTATGACGTGCGGCGCCCGCTGGTGCCGACAGGCACCAACCTGCTCGGTCTGGTGAAGCACGTCGCCAGCGTCGAGTCGGGCTATTTCGGTGTGACGTTCGGCCGGCCGTTCGCGGAGCCGATGCCGTGGATCGGGCCGGGCGCCGAGCCGAATGCCGACATGTGGGCCACGCCTGACGAGAGCCGCGAGCAGATCATCGACCTGTACCGGCGGGTGTGGGCGCACTCCGACGCCACGATCGAGGCGCTGCCGCTCGACGCCGCCGGGCAGGTGCCGTGGTGGTCGCCGGAGCACCGCGACGTCACGCTGCACCGGATCCTGATCCACATGATCGCCGAGACGGACCGCCACGCCGGCCACGCCGACATCATCCGCGAGCTGATCGACGGCGCCGCCGGCTTACGCCAGGACAACGACAACCTGCCGGCCGAGGACAAGGCCTGGTGGGCGAGCCACTACGACCGCTTGGAGCAGGCGGCGAAGGAGGCCGGCAACGGGTGAAGCTGTCGTTCCGGTGGTGAGCGGTGCCGCGTCGTCCTCGTGAGGGGCCCGCGGCGGTGGACCCCATCAGCGCGGTCTCGCCTGCGCAGGCGAGCACGTCGGCGCAGGCGGTCGCACTCGGAGGTTGGTGCCTGAGCGCAGACGGTTCCAGCAGGTCCTTGGTGCTCGGCACCGTGTCGGCTTCGAACACCGCGTCCCGCCGAAGCGACCAACCCACGGAAGCGGCGGTCCACCGAGGTGAACAGCTCATCGGACCGACAGCACACGGAGGGGCCGGTCGTCGACACAGGGTCTCGCGGCGGCCCGGCGCCTGCGAGGGCGTCAGGTCCGTCGGCGCCGCGACCGTCGGCGCCGCGACCGTCGGCGCCGCGCATGGCGAGGTCGTGCACGCCGCCGCGGCCGAGGATCGACCGTCGGCGTCCTGCCGCGTTCGAGTTGGCTCGAGCGCGAGTGGCTGCCGGCCGCCCGGCAAGGGTGGCAGGTGCCGGCTCAGTGGACCTGGCGCAGGGCGGTGACGGCGACGGTGGTGTAGGGCAGCGTGAAGGTGCCGCCGAGGTGGTCGATGGCGGTGCCCACGCGGTCCAGGATCTCGGTCAGGCGGTCCTCGGGCACGCGGGTGAGGGCGCCTGTCGTGGGGAGCTGGTCGAGCCAGGTGGCCGTGGTGTAGGCGTGCTCCCAGGGGAAGGTCCACTCTTCCGGCTCGGTGAAGGCGCCGGTCGCGCGGATGCCGTCGGCGGCCTGGGTGAACATCGGGCGGTACAACGCGACGCCCTGCACCGACGGCTGGATGGTGAAGGGGGCGTCGGGCAGGACCCGGTGGTAGATGTCGGCGAAGGTCGCCGCGACCGTCGGGGGCAGCTCCCAGGTGTGCCAGAACGCCGCCAGCAGGCCGCCCGGCCTGAGCACCTCAGCGGCCTTGGCCGTGCCCGCCGGGGTGTCCACCCAGTGCCAGGCGGTGGCGGCGACGACGGCGTCGAAGGACCGGCCCGCGGGGTTCCAGGACTCGAAGGTCGAGACCTCGACGTCGACGCCGGTGGTGCGGGCGAAGGCGGCCATCCGCGGGTCCGGCTCGACGCCCAGCACCGTGCGACCGGCGGCTTGGAGCTGGCGGCTCGCGATGCCGGTGCCGCAGCCGACGTCGAGGGTGTCGGGGCCGGGTGCGGTGGCGGCGATGCGGGCGATCAGCGCCTCCGGGTATGCGGGGCGGGTCCGGTCGTAGCGCCCGGCGTCCACGCCGAAGGACTCGGCGATCGCCCGGCGCTGCTCCGGATTCGTGCCGGACGGCGGTTGCGGAGCAGGCGGTGGCAGTTGCGGACCCGGCGGTGGCGGTGGTGGCGAAGGTAGAGTGGCCATGCGCCCACTATAAGTGGGCGGGTGCCCATTTCAAGTGGGCGACTGCCCATTCAACGGTGGAACGAGCACGACGGAGGGTTGCGTGCCGACTGGGGTGGCCTTACGCGACGCGCGGCAGCAGTTGCTCGACGCGGCGGAGCGGGTGCTGTTGCGGGACGGGCCGGGGGCGTTGACCAGCAGGACGGTCACGGCGGAGGCCGGCTGCGCCAAAGGCGTCCTGCACCGGCACTTCAAGGACTTCGACGACCTGCTCGTCGAGCTCGTCCGCGACCACGCCGGGCAGACGGTGGCGCGGGGCGAGGCGCTGAAGGCCGCCGCGGGCACGGGCACCGTCCAGGACAACGTCGCCGAGGCGCTGGAGGGGCTGTTCAACTCGGTGGCGGTGGCGGTGGTGCCGCTGATGATGTTCCGGGACGAGCTGCGCGCCAGGCTGCGCCAGACCTGGCCCAGGAGCCTGCCGGTCCTGCAGGAGGCGGCGGAGTCGATCGCCGCGTACCTGGCCGCCGAGCGCGACCTGGGCCGCGTCGCGGCGGCGGCCGACACCGACACGCTGGCGAGGATGCTGATCGGCACGGGTCATCTGCTGTACGCCGACCGCCGTGCCGCACCGCCGACCGCCGAGACGGTCCGCGCGACGATCAGCGCCGCCCTGCCGGCACGAAGCTGACCAGGACCACGCCCAGAAGTCCTCTAGGCACGAAGCCGACGAGGACCATGCAGAAGCCCGGCACGAAGCCGGCGAGGACCATGCCAGAAGCCCTCCTGGCACGAAGCTGACCAGGACCGCGCCTAGAAGGTGCCGCCGAGCCGGTACAGAAGGCGAGGGTCGCGTCAGAAGATCTTGCCGGGGTTGAGGATGTTGTCGGGGTCCAGGGCGGCCTTGATCGAGCGGTGCGCCTTCAGGCCGGTGGGGCCGATCTCGCGGGCGAGCCAGTCGCGCTTGAGCAGGCCGACGCCGTGCTCGCCGGTGGAGGTGCCGCCGAGGGAGAGGCCCAGGGACATGATGGCGTCGAAGACCTTCTGGCCGCGGGCCAGGCTGGTGGGGTCGGAGCGGTCGATGACGATGATGGGGTGGAGGTTGCCGTCGCCGGCGTGGCCGACGGTAGCGACCACCACGCCGTGGGTGGCGGCGATGGACTCGATGCCCTCGATGAGCTCGACGAGCCGGGTGCGCGGGACGGCGACGTCGTCGACCATGACGCCGCCACCGCCCGGGTAGAGCTGGGCGGCGAACTGTTCCAGCGCGGGGTGGGCGAGGCGGCGGGCGACGAGGAGGGCGTCGGCCTCGACGCTGTCGGTGGCGACGTGGATGTCGGAGGCCTGCGCGTGGCGGCAGAGGGCGGCGATCGCGGCGAGGTCGTCGGGGGCCCGGCTGCCGGAGTCGACGGCGGCGATGAGCAGCGCGGCGGCGGTCGTGGGCAGGTCCATGGGGCGGTAGGCCTCGATGGCGCTGAGGGTGACCCGGTCGATGACCTCCAGCATGCTGGGCTGCAGGCCGGAGGCGACCACGGCCGAGACGGCGGCGCCCGCGGCGGGGAGGGTGTCGAAGACGGCGACGAGGGTGAGGGAGTCGGCGGGCGCGGGGCGCAGCTTGACGGTGATCTCGGTGATGACGCCGAGAGTGCCTTCGGAGCCGACGAAGAGGCTGGTGAGGTCGTAGCCGGCGACGCCCTTGGCGGTGCGCCGGCCGCAGTTGAGCACCTCGCCGCTGGCCAGCACCACCTCGAGGCCGATGACGTGGTCGCTGGTGACGCCGTACTTGACGCAGCACATGCCGCCGGCGTCGGTGGAGACGTTGCCGCCGATGGTGGACTGCTCCCAGGAGCCGGGGTCGGGCGGGTAGTAGAGGCCCTTCTCGGCGACGGCGCGGCGGAGCTGGGCGTTGACGACGCCGGGCTGGACGACGGCGATGCGGTTCGCGGCGTCGATGTCGATGATCTCGTTCATGGCGACGAGGGACAGCACGATCGCGCCGTCGATGGCGTTCGCCCCGCCGGCCAGGCCGGAGCGGGCGCCCTGCGGGATGACGGGGACGCGGTGCTGGCTCGCGGCGCGGAGGATGGCGGAGACCTGCCCGGTGGTCCGGGGGCGGACGACGACCGCGGGGGTGCCGTACGCGCACAGGTCGGCTTCGTCGTGCTCGTACGAACGCAGCAGGTCCGGGTCGGTGAGCACACCGCCTTCGTAAGGCAGCGCGGCATGGAGCGCCTGAGTGAGATCCATGTTGAGATCCATGTTTGGCAGGCTAGTAGGCGTGCTCTACATAGACACGCCGCGGTGGCCGGCGCACGGCAGGTTTTGGGCCCATCTGATCAGTGACGTGTCGGTGGCGGAGCTGCACGCGTTCGCGGAGCTGCTGGGGGCGCCGAGGCGTGGGTTCGAGCGGGATCACTACGACGTGCCCGCAGGGATGGCGCAGCGAGCCGTCTGGCTGGGCGCCAGGAGGGTGACCAGCAAGGAGATCGTGGCCCGCCTGAAAGCTGCCGGACTGCGTCGCCCACGGCATTTGTCCGATTCTAGAGGCGCATCCAGGACAGTGAAGTAGCTGCTCAGGGGTTGTTTTCAGGGGTAACTTAGGCGACCCTTGCTTAGGTAAGGCTAAGCGAGGAGTGCAACCGTGTATGTCTGCATCTGTGCACGCGTCCGTGAGTGCGAGATCCGGCGGGCCATCCGCGCCGGGGCGCACACCGAGGACGCCGTCGGCGACGAGTGCGGCGCCGGCACCGGCTGCGGGACCTGTCTCGATCGGGTGGCGGACCTGATCGAGGCCGAGGCGCCGAATGCGGTATTGCCCGCTTTGGCCTAAAAAAGCGGCTACCCTGCCCACATGCAGGGGGATGCACGAGTCATTGAATTTCTCAACGAACAACTGACCGCCGAGCTCACGGCGATCAACCAGTACTTCCTTCACGCCAAGATGCAGGAGAACTGGGGATACACGGTCCTTGCGAAACACACCCGGCACGAGTCGATCGACGAGATGAAGCACGCCGAGGTGCTGACCGACCGGATCCTGTTCCTGGACGGTCTGCCCAACTACCAGCGCCTCTTCGCGCTGCGGATCGGCGAGACCGTCCCGGAGCAGTTCAAGTGCGACATGCAGATCGAGATGGAGGCCGTCGACCGGCTGCGGCGCGGCATCGAATACATGCGCTCGATCGGCGACGTGACGTCGGCCAACATCTTCGAGGAGATCCTCGCGGACGAGGAGCACCACGTCGACTACCTGGAGACCCAGCTGGCGCTCATCGAGAAGCTGGGCGAGCCCTTGTACCTGCAGAACGTCACGGAGCACCCAGAAGCGTCGTGATCTCGGCCCGCAGGTTGTCGTGCGCGCGGGCGGTCCACTCCGCCCGCCCCGGCACCGCCCGGAACAGCGAGGGCTCGGCGAGGAACGCCCCCAGGATCTGCGCCCGTCCGGAGCGGAAGGCCTCTTCAGGGACGGCCGCGTACTCCGCTCGTACAGCCGCCGCATAACGGGCATAGTCGGCCGGAGGCGACGCGAGGATGGCGAGGTCGGCGTCCGCGAGCAGGGCGCCGTTGCGGTCACCGTCGGCGACCGCGTGCCCCGCGGTCAACCGCACCAGCCGCACGACCTCGGCGACACGATCCGCCGAAACCCCCAAACCGGGCAGAACGTCCGACGCCAGCGCGGCGCTGCGCTCCTCGTTGTCGGCGGCGAACGGCTCGTAGACCGCGTCGTGGAACCACGCCGCCATCCGCACGGCGTCGACGTCGTCCGCAAGATCATGATGATCGTCGATGACGTGCAGCATGAAGCCCAGGTGGTCGAGGGTGTGATACCGCCGATGCGGCTCCGACCAGCGGGCGAGCAGATCGGCGCCGATCGAGTCGTCATCAGGGAACAGGCGCTGCCAGTCAGCCAACGACACCATACGAGGACTGTAGGGCCTCGATGACGTGCTCGATGCTGACCGCCCGGCCGGCCGCGCGGTCGCGCTGGTGGTCCAGCAGCAGCGGCAGCGTCACGGAGCGCAGCGTCTGCGCGTCCGGCGGCTCCGCGAGCCGGTGCCGGGCCCGCAGGCCGTCCGCGGCGCCGACCAGCCGCGCCGCGTGTGCCGGGTCGTCGGCCGCGACCAGCGCCGCGATCACGTCCAGTGAGATCGCCAGGTCCAGCCGGTCGCCGACCTCGTGCCGGGTGACCAGCGCGGTCACCAGCAGCCGCAGCGCCTCGACCCGGTCGCCCTCCAGTCTGGCGGCGAGACCGAGCTGGTGCTGGGCCATCGCGGCGCCGAACGCGTCGCCGATCTGCCGGCTGAGGGTGAGGCTCTCGTCGAGCGCCTCGCGGGCCGCGGCGACGTCGCCCCGGGCGAGCATGATCTGCCCGAGGCACTCCAGTGCGAGCTGGATGCCCCGCGTGTTGCCGGCGGCGCGCTCCAGCGCGAGGCACTCGGTGGCGTAGCGCTCGGCGACGGCGATCTCACCCTGCGACAGCGAGACCTTGCTCAGGTTGCCCAGCGACGCGGCGACGCC
This sequence comes from Dactylosporangium sp. NPDC000521, assembly GCF_042898305.1. Lineage (NCBI taxonomy): Bacteria > Bacillati > Actinomycetota > Actinomycetes > Micromonosporales > Micromonosporaceae > Dactylosporangium > Dactylosporangium sp. NPDC000521. The sequence continues at coordinate 15,274 of NZ_JBIAYW010000028.1, read as the reverse complement.
CTGCGGCACGTCGAGCTCCCGCCAGATCGCCAGGCTGTGCCCGAACTGCTCGGTCGCGGCCGCGTGGTCGCCGCCGCCGATCGCCGCGATGCCCATCGCGTTGTGCGCGTGGCCCACGGTGGCGCGGTCCCCCGCCGCGGTCGCCTTCTCCAGGGCGGAGGCGCCGTAGCGGAACGCCTCCTCGTGCTCGTCCTGGGTCGCGGCGAGGATCGCGGCGGCGTGCAGCAGCCGCGCCAGGGCGCCGTCCTCGAGCCCCGGGGCCGCCAGCAGCGACGAGAGCCATTCGCGACCCTCGTTGATGTGGGCGCCGTTTCGCCAGTACCGCCAGAGCCCCAGACAGATCCGGGTCTTGATGCCCACACCCGCGTGCGCGAAGGCGGCCCGCACGTTCTGGTAGTCCGCCTCGACCCGGGCCGTCCATTCGACCTGCTCCGGCCCGGAAAGGCCGGCGGCCGACGCCTCCGCGAACTCGGCGTAGAAGTCGGCGTGCCGGTCCAGGGGCGCGGCCGCGTCGCCGAGCCGGTGCCTGGCGTACGAGCGGATCGTCGACAGCAGCCGGTAGCGGCCGTCGTCCTCGTCCCGGACGACCAGGTGCTTGTCGACGAGCCCGGCGAGGCGCTTGACCAGCAGGTCCTCGTCGCCGCCGGGCAGCGTGACGGCGAGCGCGGCGGCGGCGGTCCAGCCGCCCGCGAACACGGACAGCTCGGTGAGCAGCCGCTGCCCCTCGGCGTCGAGCAGCACGAAGCTCCAGTCGATCGCCCCGCGCAGGGTCTGCTGCCGCGCCGGGAGGTCCCGCGGACCGGAGCCGCCGAGCGAGTCGAGGTCGCGGTCGAGGTGCTCGGTGAGGTGGTTGAGCAGTTCGTCTGGGGTCCAGCGGTCGATGTGGGCGGCGGCCAGCTCGATGGCGAGCGGCAGTCCGTCGAGCCGGCGGCACAGCGCCGCGACCGGCAGCGCCGTGTCGATGGTGATCTCGAAGTCGGCGTCGACCGCCCGGGCGCGCTGCTCGAAGAGCGTCACCGCGGGCGAGTCGGCGAGCGTCGGCACCTGGTACACCTGCTCGCCGTAGAGCGACAGCCGCTCCCGGCTGGTGACCAGCGCGCGGACGCCCGGCGCCGCGGCCAGCAGGTCGCTGACCAGGGCCGCACCGTCGTCGACGACCTGCTCGAAGTTGTCCAGGACCAGCAGCAGCTCCGACTCCTCGAGCTGGTCCAGCACGGTGTCGAAGAGGTGCTGGTCGGGCAGCTCGCTGACCTGCAGCGCCCGCGCCAGGGCGGCGGTCATCTGCTCGGCGTCGGTGCTGTCGGCGAGCGGCACGAACACCGCACCGCCCTCGAAGTCGCCGGCGGCGACGGTGGCGGCCGCCAGCGACAGGCGGGTCTTGCCGATGCCGCCGGGGCCGACCAGCGTGACCAGGCGCCCGTCCCGGATCAGGGCGGCGACCTTCGCGGTCTCCCGGTCCCGTCCGACGAGCCTCGTCATCGGCACGGGCAGCCGGCTGCGGCGGCGCTTCGCCTTCGGCGGCTTGACCGTCCAGGTGCCGTCGGGCGCGCCGATGAGCTCGCCCTGCGACCGCAGGCGGGCCAGCTCCGCCTCGGCCTTCGCCGGCAGGCCGCCGGAGCGCTCGACGAGCCGGTCGACCAGCGCCTTGCTGGGCTCGCCGGTCAGGGTGATGCGCAGCCAGATGCGCAGCGTCGCCGGGGACCACGGGGTCAGCTCGACGACGGCCTCGCGCAGCCCGGTGCGGCGCGGGTCGGCGTCGCTCGGGTTCGTGGTCGCGTACACGATCGCCGCGGCGTCCCCGAGCTCCGGCAGAGGGTCACCCACGTCCACCAGGAGGATGCATCCGGGGGTGCGGTCCGCCGGCAGTACAGCCGGAAAACCGCGCAAACGGGCGATCTGGGCGACTTCCCGGAGGAAGCGGGTGTGGCCCGCGCCCGGTGGGCCGACGATCCGCAGGGCGGTGTGGCCACCGGCGGCGACCCGCGTGAGGAACTCCTGCGTGCTGCTCAGCGCCGCGTCGCGCTCCCACAGCCGCGACGAGCCGCCGCCCTGGCCGCTCGACGCCTCGACGTCGTCGCCGACCGCCTGCCCACGCCCGCGGCGCTTCGCGAGGTAGTTGCGGCGGTCGGCGACGGCGATCAGGGTCTCGCCGTCGGTGCCGTCGACGGGGCTGGTCGCCACGCCGAGGCTGATCGACAGGTGCAGCGGCGGGGTGCCGGCGAACTCCCGGGCGCGGATCTCGTCGGTCAGCCGGATCGCGAGGCGCAGCGCCTCGTCGGCACCGGTGTTGGGCAGCAGCAGCACGAACTCGTCGCCGCCGTAGCGGAACAGCATGTCGTCGGCGCGGATGAGCTCGGCGATCCGGTCGGCGAGCTGGCGCAGCAGCAGGTCGCCGCGGAGGTGGCCGAAGGCGTCGTTGACCGTCTTGAAGTGGTCGACGTCGAACAGCAGCAGGCTGCACCCGGCGACGTCGTGCAGGGCGTCGTCCAGCGCGGCACGCGAATGAGCACCGGTGACTGGATCCATCGTCACCGGTGCTGGGCCGCCCTGCACGTTCATTGTCAACTTGATCGGCCTTTCGGGGTCGCCGATGAGGTGTTCAGCAGGTTTTGACCGTCCGGTGTCCACCCGCTGGACGTTCGTCGGCGCCGAAGGTGCCTTTGCCTCCGTGGGACGTGACTATCTGTAAGCCCTCCTGCATGTTGGGTGAGCCGGCACCGATCGGGCCGGACCCCAGGAAGGAGCACTGGTGGCAGCTCACAGGACTGTCGTCGCGGGTGCGTTGGCGCTCGGCCTTGTCTTTTCTTTCGGCAACTCGGCCGCTTCGGTGGCGGATCCGCCGCCGCTGGATCAAGGCTCCCGGCTCTGGCACGCCGACGCGTGGTCCAACGCCGGCGGCAGCGGCCTCACCGCCACGGACCTGAGCAGCGCCTACTCCTCGCAGGTCGGCGGCGGCGACGGTACGGGCGTCGGCATCGCGCTGATCGACACGGGCGTCGTCAACGTGGCCGGCCTGCCCGCGTCGCAGGTCGTCAACGGACCCGACCTGTCGTTCGAGTCGCAGTCCGCGAACCTGCGCTATCTGGACACGTTCGGCCACGGTACGCACCTCGCCGGCATCATCGTCGGCAACGACCCCGCGACCGGCTTCCGCGGCATCGCACCCAAGGCGAAGCTGACCTCGATCAAGGTCGGCGCCTCCGGTGGCGCCGTGGACGTCTCGCAGGTCATCGCCGGGATCGACTGGGTCGTGCAGCACCGCAACGACGACAAGGCCAACCCGATCCGGATCATCACCCTCGCGTACGGCACCGACAGCACCCAGCCGACCTTCTACGACCCGCTGAACTACGCCGTGGAGAACGCGTGGCGCAACGGCGTCGTCGTCGTCGCCGCGGGCGGCAACACCGGCACCGTCGCCACGCTCACCAACCCGGCCAACGACCCGTCCGTGCTGTCCGTCGGCTCGGCGTCGGTCAACAACACCGTCAGCAGCGCCGACGACACCGCGTCGTCGTTCAACTCCCGCGGCACCGTCCGCAACCTGGACCTGCTCGCACCCGGCGAGCAGATCGTGTCGCTGCGTGACCCAGGCTCCTACCTCGACCAGACCTACCCGGGCGCCCGCGTGGGCGACAAGTACTTCCGGGGCAGCGGCAGCTCGCAGGCCGCGGCGGTCGCTTCCGCCGGCATCGCCCTGCTGCTGCAGAAGCGCCCCACCCTCACCCCCGACCAGGTCAAGGCGCTGCTCAAGGGCACCGCCACGGCGCTGCCGGGCGGCGTGGGCGAGCTCAACCTGGCCGCCGCGGTCAAGGCCGCGACGCCGGCCGCGGTCCAGAGCGCCGGCACGTCGGCCGGCGTCGGGTCGCTGGAGTCCGCGCGCGGCACCAACCACGTCGTGCACGACAACCAGCAGCTGGTCGGCGAGTTCGACATCTTCGGCGGCTTCAACTCCGCGGTCTGGGCGCAGGCGGCCCGCGGCGGCACCGCCTGGAACGGCGGCGTGTGGATGGGCCGCCGCATGGCGGGCGACGGCTGGACCGGCACCTCGTGGGCGTCGAAGACCTGGGCCCCGGCGGCGTGGGCCGGCGAGAGCTGGGCCGACGAGGCCTGGTACGACGACACGTGGTCAGGCCACTACTGGTCCGGCGGGACGTGGTCGGGGCACTACTGGAGCGGGCACTACTGGAGCTCCAGCACCTGGTCCGCGAAGCGCTGGAAGTGAAGTCCGTCAGGCCCGGCCGGTGCACCCCGTCCGGGCCTGACGTCTTTCAGTCGCCGCCACCTTTCAGTCGCCGCCACCTTTCAGTCGCCGCCACCGCCTGAGTCACCGCCTGAGTCGCCGCCGCTCCAGTCGCTTCCCCCGGCGTCGCTGTCCCCGCCGCCGTCGTCATCGCCGCCGTCACGACCCCTGCGGCGACCTGCGCCTCGCCGGTTGGTCCGGCTGGAGCGCGCCATCTGCCGGCCGGCGAGCCGCCCGCGGCGCAGCACTTCCTCCCGGCTCAGCTCCCGCGTCCGCCCCCGGCGTGCCACGGCGACGGCCGTGGCCACGACGGCGGCGATGACCAGTGCCAACCCGATCGCGATGCCCGTCAGCATGAGAGCATCATCGCCCGGCTTCTATGCCGGTGGCTGCCCGGACTTCGTCAAGGTCTGCTCATGAAATCGCCGTGCGATCCGATTGGAAGCCTCGCACGTCCGGGACGCCGAGGCGGGCGGCGTCGGCGGTCAGGTCGTCCGGCATCCGCTGCGACTCCTGCTCAGCGGCCACCCGCGCCAGGTAGTGGTCGATCTCCCTGACCCGGGTCGCGGCGTCCCAGCCCAGCACCGCGCCCATGATCTCGGCGGTCTCCGTGGCCGAGACGGCGCCGCGGTGATCGGTCTCGAAGGAGATCCTGGTGCGGCGGGTCAGCACGTCCTCGAGGTGCAGGGCGCCCTCGGCGAGCGCCGCGTAGGCCACCTCCGCCGCGAGGTACTCGGGCGCGCCGGGCAGCGGGCGGCGCAGCGACGGGTCCAGGGCGAGCACGTCGAAGGCGAGCGAGCCGTACCGCTCCAGGAGGTGCTCCAGGACGCCGACGGAGATTCCGTGCCGGCGGGCGAGGTCCGCGCGGTTGGTCCACAGCGAGTGGTAGCCGTCGGCGCCGAGCAGCGGCAGGTCGGCGGTGCGGGAGGCGGGGACCAGCCCGCCGTGCCGGCGCAGGCCGCCGAGGCGGTGCGCGACGCGGTCGATGACGTCGGCGGCCATCACCCGGTACGTCGTGTACTTCCCGCCGGCGATCAGCATCAGCCCCAGCATCGGCTCGACGACGGCGTGGGTGCGCGACAGCGCGGAGGTCTGCTCGTCCTTGCTGTGCGGCTGCCGGTAGCGGGCCTCGCGGGACAGCAGCGGCCGGAGGCCGGCGTAGACGCCCTCGATGTCGGCGGTCGACAGCGGCCGGTCCAGGACCTCGTTGACCTGGCCGAGCAGGTATGCGATGTCGGTCGCCGAGGCCGCCGGATGGCCGCGGTCAAGGTGCCAGTCGGTGTCGGTGGTGCCGATGATCCAGTGGCCGCCCCAGGGGATGACGAACAGCACCGACGTCTGGGTGCGCAGGATCAGGCCGGCCTCGCCGGTGATCGCGGAGCGGGGCACCACCAGGTGGACGCCCTTGCTGGCGCGGACCTGCATGCCCGCCGACTCCCGCGGGCCGGTGCCAGACAGCAGGCCGGCGATGTCGTCCATCCACACGCCGGTCGCGGCGACGACGGTGCGGGCGTGGACCTCGAACTCCTCGCGGGACTCCAGGTCACGGACCCGCACGCCGGTGACCTCGCGCGCGTCGCGGAGCAGCCCGACCGCGCGGGCGCTGGGCACGACGGCCGCGCCGAGACTGGCGGCGGTGCGCGCGAGGGTCGCGACGAGCCGGGCGTCGTCGACCTGGCCGTCGTAGTACTGGATGGCGCCGCTGATCGCGTCCTCGCGCAGCGACGGGAAGCGGCGGTGGGTCTCCGTGCGGGACAGGTGCCGGTGCAGCGGCATCCCGCGCGGCGCGGATCCGCGCAGCTGGGCGGCGGTGGCGAAGGCGTCGTACAGGCCGACGCCGGCGCCGTAGTAGGCCCGCTGCCAGACCCGCTGGACGACGCCGGTCAGCCCCCGGTGCGCGGGCAGCGGCACCAGGATCGGCACCGGCCGCACCAGGTGCGGCGCGAGGCGGGTCGCGAGCAGCCCGCGCTCCTGCAGCGCCTCGGCGACCAGGCCGAACTCGAGCTGCTCCAGGTAGCGCAGGCCGCCATGGATCAGCTTCGAGGACCGGCTGGAAGTGCCGGAGGCGAGGTCGCGGGCCTCGACGAGGGCGACGGACAGCCCCCGGGACGCGGCGTCGAGCGCGGCGCCGGCGCCGGTGACCCCACCGCCGATGATCAGGACGTCGAAGCGCTCCCGGCGCAGCCTGGCGACGTCCTGCGCGCGGCGGGCGGGCGACAGGCGGCTGGCCTCGAAACGGGACGTGGAGGGTTCACGGCGCACCTCACTACGGTAGCGGCGCCCGTCACGGGGCATCACACCATCGTGTCCATCACCGAACGCATCATCAAAGCGCCCGCGGACCACGTCTTCGCCGTCCTGTCCGACGGGTGGTCCTACAGCGACTGGGTCGTCGGCACCGCGCACATCCGCGACGTCGACCAGTCATGGCCCGAGCCCGGCTCGCGGCTGCACCACAAGGTCGGTCCGTGGCCGATGTCGATCAAGGACCACAGCGAGTCGCTGGACTGGATACCGGGCCGGATGCTGCTGCTCAGGGTCCGCCTGTGGCCGGCGGGCGTGGGGCATGTGCGCTTCACGCTCGACCCGCTGGACGCCCAGGCGACCCGGGTGACGATGCAGGAGCACTTCACCAGCGGGCCGATGCTCGCGGCCCAGAACAAGATCGGCGACGTGGTGCTGCACTACCGCAACCACGAGGCGCTGACCCGGCTGGCGGATCTCGCGGAGCGGTCGCCGGTGGGTCGCCGCCTGGCCCACCGGTAGATCGCCGCCCGGCCCACCGGCGGGTCGCTGCTTTGGCTTACCGGCGGGTCGCTGTCCGGCTCACCCGCTCTGGGCTACCGGTAGATCGCGCGCATCGCCGTTCCGATGCCCGCGGCGTACGCGTCGCCGAGCAGCGGGCGGTGGCGGGCCAGCGCCGCCCGGGCCGCGTTGGCGCCGGCGGCACCGTGCACGCCGCCGCCCGGGTGGGCGCTGGCGCTCGCCAGGAACAGCCTGTCCACGGGCGTGTCCGCGCGCCCGAGGCCGGCCACCGGTCGCCAGACGAGCTGCTGGAACGCCGCCGCGGTGCCGCCGTTGATCGCGCCGTCGACGAGGCTCGGGTTCTTCTCCATCAGCTCCGCCGGGCCGCTGACGTGCCGCGCCAGGACCAGGTCGGCGAAGCCGGGCGCGTGCCGGCGCATCGCGTCCTCGACCCGGGTGATCTGCGTGCGGACCATCTCCGCGTCGACCTCGCCGGGCTTCGCGGGGCGCGGCAGGTGCGTGTAGGCCCACAGCGACTCCGTGCCGGCCGGCGAGCGGGTCGCGTCGGCCGTCGTCATCTGCCCGATCAGCAGGAACGGGTCTTCGGGCGCACGGCCGAGGGCGAGATCCGCGGCGTACCGCTGGGGATCGGCGCCGATGTGGACGGTGCCGGCACCCGCGACGTCCGGCGAGATCCACGGGACCGGGCCCGACAGCGCCCAATCGATCTTCAGCGTGGCATTGTCCCAGCGGAAGCCCTCCAAGTCCTGCAGCAGCCGGGGCGGCAGGTGTTCTTTCAAGATCAGGCTCTGGTACAGGGTGGGCGCCGGCACGTCCGCGAGGACGGCGCGACGCGCGCGGACCAGCCGGCCGTCGGCGCACCGGACGCCGAGCGCCCTGCCGCCGCCGACGACCACCCGGTCGACCATGGCGCCCGGGTGGATCGTGCCCCGGCTCCCGAGGCGGCGGACCAGGGCATCGGTGAGCTGCTGGGCGCCGCCGACGGGCACCGGGAACCCGTACTGCTGGCCGAGCATCGCGAGCAGCCAGCCGAAGCCGCCGCTGGCCGCGTCGTCGGGGGCCAGGTCCGTGTGCAGGGCGAGGCCGGTGAGCAGCAGCCGGCCGCCGTCACCGTGGAAGAGCTCCTCGCCGAGGACCCGGGCCGGGACGAGGAACCGGCGGCCGAGCCGCAGCGCCTCGCCGAGCCCGGCGCGGGCGGCGAGCCGCGCCCCCGAACGGATCGGGGGAAACGGGGTCAGCAGCGACGGGAGGAGGTCGTCGGAGAGACGGCGCCACTGCTCGTACACCTGCCGCCAACGCGAACCGTCGCCCGGTGCGAACCGCTCCAGTGACTCCGCCGTGAGATCCAGCTCCCGGCTGAGCACGGCCGCCCGCCCGTCCGGGAACAGGTGCGCGACGACGTCGGGCGCGTGCGTCCACCGCAGCCCGTGCGCCTCGAGGTCGAGCGCGAGCAGCGGTGGCGACCCGGCGCCGAGGGGGTAGAACGCGCTGCACAGGTCGCTCAGGAACCCGGGCGCGGTGATCTCCGCCGACCGGACGGCGCCGCCGACGTGCCCGGTGCCCTCCAGCACGACCACGTCCCAGCCCGCGTCGGCCAGCATGTTGGCGGCGACCAAACCGTTGTGCCCGGCGCCGATGACCACCGCGTCGACCGTTTCCTTCATGCTCCCCAGTTTGCCCCCGCGGCTCATCCGAAACTGTCGTAGGCGGGTCGTAGAGTGCGGCCATGGGTCGATCACGGGGTTGGGCGCTGGGGTTGACCATCGTTCTCGGCCTGTGGGCGGTGGCGGTCACGATCGCCGTCCACGCCGGGGTCTGGGTGGTTGGCGAGGGCCTGCTCGCGCTGGGCTTCAACCTGCCCCGCTTCGTGTGGCCCGCCGCCGGCTGGCTCGCCGCCGCTCTGGTCGCGGGGCCCTCCTTACTGCTCGCTCGGCTGTCGCGTGTCGCGTTCGCCCAGGTCGCGGGCAGGCAGTGGGCGCTGACCGCGCTGCTCGGCGGGCTGCTCGGCACGGCACGGATCATCCCCACCACCGCCCACGAGGGCTATCTGGCGCTGCTCGCCGTGATCGCCGCGATCGCCGCGACCGTGCACCGTGTCGTCCGGTGGCGGGCTCCCCGGTCCACCGGCTGGCTGTTCTGGCTGTGCCTCACGATCGGGCTGATCGCGCTGTTGCCGTGGTTGTGGGTCGGCGCCTTCGGCAGCCGGGCGGAGACGCTCCTCGCCGCGCTCGCCGCGGTGGCGATCGCCTGGCTCGCGATGCGACCGGCCATAGCGCTCGTCACCCTGGGCGCCTCGATCCACAGCGTATGGGGCGGCACGGCCCTCGGCGGCCTGACCGCCGGGGTCGGCCTGGTCACGCTCGTCGCGGGCGCCGGCGAGCCGGCGGTGCAGCTGTTCGCGATGGTGGCGGTGCCGCCGCTGGCGTTCGCGCTGGCCGCTCTCGCCCGGCGCGGCCGCCCGTCGGTGCTCGCCCTGCTGGCGCCCGTGCTGTTCGGCCCGCTCGCCCTGGTCGACCCGGAGGAGACGTCGCTGCTGCTCGGCCTGCGCGACGTGGCGTTCTGGTCGGCGATCGGCGCCCTGGCCGGCCTGGTCCTGGCGCTGGCGGCCGCCGCGGCGGCGGTGCCGGCGACCGGGCGGATCCGGTGGCGGCCCGGGTTCGCCGCGCTCGCCGCGGTCGTCGTGCTCGCGGGCGGCGCCACCGTGTATGCGGCGCTCGGCCAGCCCGGCTTCCACGGCGAGCAGCTCTTCGTGATCATGAAGGAGCAGGCCGACCTGAACGGCCTCCGCGATGTGCCCGACCGCACCACCCGCATCCGGCAGACCTATGAGCGGCTCGTCGGCACCGCCGAGCGCTCCCAGGCGTCGCTGCGCGGCGCACTGCGCTCCAGGGGCATCGACTTCACGCCCTTCTACCTGGTCAACGGCATCGAGGTGGACGCCGGCCCGCTCGCGCGGCGCTGGCTGGAGGGCCGGCCCGAGGTCGACCGCGTCCTGCTCAACCCGCGGCTGCGCCCGCTGCCGGCGGTCGCCGCACCGATGCGTGGCACGCTGTCCGCACCCACCGCCCCGCCGTGGAACCTGACGCTCATCAAGGCCGACCAGGTGTGGTCGCAGTTCACGACCGGGCGCGGCATCGTCGTCGGCAGCTCCGACTCCGGCGTCGACGCCAACCACCCGGCGCTGCGCACCACGTTCCGCGGATCCGACGACTCCTGGCTCGACCCGGTCACTCACACCGCCACCCCCGCCGACCACAACGGCCACGGCACCCACACCCTCGCCACCGCGGTCGGCGCCGGCGTGGGGGTCGCCCCGGGAGCGCAGTGGATCGCGTGCTCCAACCTCCCGCGCAACCTGGGCAGCATGACCAACTATCTGGGCTGCCTGCAGTTCATGATGGCGCCCTATCCCCCGGGCACCGACCCCATGCACGCCGGCCGCCCCGACCGCGCCCCGCAGGTCCTCACCAACTCCTGGGGCTGCCCCTCCGTCGAGGGCTGCGACACCCGCTCCCTGCGCCACGCCGTCGACGCCTTCGCCGCCGCCGGCATCTTCTTCGTCGCCGCCGCCGGCAACACGGGCCCCGGCTGCGCCACCGTCACCGACCCGCCGGCCAACTACGCCTCCACCTTCACCGTCGGCGCCGTCACCAGCACGTCGCGGGTCGCCTCCTTCTCCAGCCGCGGCCCCACCCCCGACAACCTCCCGAAGCCCGACCTCATGGCCCCCGGCGCCGGCGTCGTCTCCGCCCTGCCGGGCGGCGGCTACGGCGCCCTGAGCGGCACCTCCATGGCCACACCCCACGTGGCCGGCGTGGTCGCCCTGATGTGGGCGGCGAACCCTGCCCTCATCGGCCACATCGAGCAGACCCGCGCCATCCTGCTCCGCACCACCCAGCCCGTCGACACGTCCACCTCCACCTGCGGCCCCTCCGACACCGCGGGCGCCGGCCTCGTCGACGCCCTGGCCGCCGTCACCGCCGCCACCGCCACCCGACCAGCCCTTCGACCGTAGCTGTCCCCGTTTCCCCTGCGGGCTCCGCCGACGCCGACGCCGCCCTCGTCAAGCGCACTGATCGCCATCAACGCCGCAACCGGGCCCACCCCGTAACCGGCGCTGCCCAGCGCGCCTCCGCCTCACTCTGCGGCACCACCGGCACCGGCCTCGTCAACGCACCGGCTACCGCCGCCATTCGACCAACCGTGTAACCGATGCTCCCCTCCTCTGCCTCCTCCTGCGGCTCCGCCGACGCCGCCTTCGTCAAATGCACTGACCGCCATCAAACGCCGCCACCGACAAACTCCGTAGCCGGCGGTCCCCACCGTTGGTCCGCCTCACCACCGGCACCACCGAACCGTCATCGACGCACCGGCCGCCACCATCCGGCCAGCCCCCTGACCGATGCTGTCCCCGCTCCCCTGCGGGCTCCGCCGACGTCGCCCGTCGAGGCGCTGGCTGCCGCCACCAGCCCTGGCCAACCGCGCAACCGGCGCTCCCCACCGCTCCTCCGCCTCGCACCTGCGGCTCCGCCGACACCGACGCCGCCCTCGTCACCGCAGGGAACGCCATCAACGCCGCCACTAGCCGACGCTGCCCACCGCTCGTCGCTTGACTGTGCGGCACCACCGAACCGTCGTCATCGACGCATCGGCCACCACCATCCGACCACCCCCAGCCAACGCTGCCCACCACGCACTACGACTCGACACCGCCCTCGTCAACGCACTGGCCACCACCGCCGCTCAACCAACCGTGTAACCGGCGCTCCCCACCCCTCATCTGCTCCTCCAGCGGCTCCGCGACGCTGACGCCGCCTTCGTCAACGCACTGACCGCCATCACCACCCGACATACCGGTCCCCACCGTTCGTCCGCCTCACCACCGGGCGTTCGTCGCGCGGTCCGGGTAAGCGCTTGCCTTCACACCGTTGCGGCTCCGGTCGTGATCACGCTGCACGCACACGACGCATTGACCGCCACGGCGACCTCTCACTCCGCACCAGGCCGGGCTGTCGACGCCGCCGACTCTCCCTGGCGCCTGTCCGGCACCGCTTGTGCCGATCATGTCGATGCGTTGACTGCCAGCACGGTTTGGTCACCCGACCGGCGCGGCGGAATCCCGGCCTTGCTGGGGGTGTCTCCGTCACAGTGGTGGTCGAGGTTCTGGTCCGGGCAGCGCGATTCGATCAAGGTGACGACGCGGCGGCGGAGGAACAGTTAGGTATGTTTACCAAATGATCGTTGAGCGGGTGGGTGGGCGTGAGGTGGTTCGGCTGTGTGCGGGGGCGCTGGACCTGCCGGAGGATGGCCGGGAGGCGGAGGCGCTGGTCAACCGGCTTGCGGCGCCGCCTGAGGGGCGGGTCACCGTGCGGCTGGCGGAGTTGGACGATGCGGGGGACGCGGTCGGCGTGGTGTTCGGGTCGATCAGTGACACCGATCCGGCGCTCGGGCACATCGAGCTGCTCGCGGTGGCGCCCGGCCGGCGGCGGGAGGGGATCGGCGGCGGATTGCTGGCGACGGCGGAGCGGCGGCTGGCGGAGCTCGGGGCGCGGAGGATCAGGATCGGGGGCAACCCGCCGTGCTACGCGTGGCCGGGGATCGACGTGCGGTACACGCCCGCGGTGTGCCTGGCGGAGCGGGCCGGGTACCAGCGGACCGACACCGCCTGGAACATGACGGCCGACCTGAGCCAGGCGAGCGCGGCGCAGCAAGCGGACGAGGAGCGGCTGGAGAAGGCGGGGGTCAAGGTCCTGCGGGCGGGGAGCGACGCGCCGGAGTGGGTGCGGGGCATCTGGGGCGACGGCTGGGCCTGGGAGGCGGCGCAGTCGCAGGGGTGCTGGGTCGCGGTGAGGGACGGCGAGATCCTGGGGTTCGCGGCGTACGGTGCGAACCGCCCCAGCTGGTTCGGGCCGATGGGCACCGCGCCCGCGGCGGAAGGGCTCGGGGTGGGGCGGGTGCTGCTGCGGCGGTGCCTCGCGGACCAGTTCGCAGACGGGCACCGGACGGCGCAGATCGGTTGGGCCGGGCCCATCGCGTTCTATTCGAAGACGGTCGGCGCCCGGCTGGAGCGCGTCTTCTGGATCTACACGAAAGACGTACACCAGCCGCAAACGCCATGAGCGCATGAAGGGCAGGTCGTGGGTTCGCCACGATCCTGCCCCGCACACGTCGCACCAGCGCCCAGTGATCCCCCGTCTTGCCACGGGCGGCCGGTGCCGTCTCAACCCCGGCGAAGTCGCCGGGTCAAGGCACTCAGCAAGGGCTCAATGGCCCCGGGGACAGGGTCAGCGGTCGGGCTGGTTGGCCCGCTTGTCCTGCGTGGTGGTCTGCTGCTCCTGCTGCAGCTTCTTCGCCTGCATGGTGGCCGTGTTCGCGGTCGCCGACTGGCCCGCGATGTCCGCGTCCGGAGTGATCATCATGTCGTCGGAGATGGTCGGGTCCATGTAGCCGAGGTCGTCTTCGCTGCGGTGCATGCCGCGGCTGTCGAAGTTGCTGTTCTTCTGTGACTTACCCATGGCTTCCCCCTCGTGTAGGCCGCTCCCACCATATGAGGACCGTTCACGTGATGCGGGCAAATTCCGCATTTCGCATCTAGAGTCGTGGGGATGAGCGGTGCGATACCAGTCATCGACGGCCACAACGACCTGCCGTGGCGGCTGCGGATGCGTGGCCCGGCCGACATCGCGGGTCACGTCGAGGGGCTGCACACGGACCTCCCCCGCCTCCGGCAGGGCGGCGTCAAGGCGCAGTTCTGGTCGGTGTACGTCCCGTGCGGCGCCCCTCAGTCCGAGGCCACCGTGCGGGTGCTCGAGCAGATCGACCTGGTCCACCGGTTGATCGACGCGCACCCCGGCGATCTGGCGCTGGCGACGACCGCCGACGAGGTCGAGCGGATCAGCGAATCCGGACGGATCGCGTCCCTGCTGGGCGCCGAGGGCGGGCACTGCATCGACGACTCTCTCGGCGTTCTGCGCGGCCTGTACCGGCTGGGCGTCCGCTACCTCACGCTCACCCACGGCAAGAACACCGCCTGGGCCGACAGCGCGACGGACGAGCCCGCGGTCGGCGGCCTGTCGGCGTTCGGCGTGGAGGTGGTCCGCGAGCTGAACCGGCTCGGCATGATGGCCGACCTGTCACACGTGGCCCCCGAGACGATGCACACGGCGCTCGACGTCTCCACGGCGCCGGCGTTCTTCTCGCACTCCTCCGCGCGCGCCCTGTGCGACCACCCGCGCAACGTCCCCGACGACGTCCTCACCCGGGTCCGCGACACCGGCGGCGTAGTGATGGTGACGTTCGTGCCGTTCTTCCTCAACGATGCCTGCCGCCAGTGGGGCGACGAGCTCTTCCGCGTGGAGGAGGCCATCCCCGCCGAGTTCGGCTCCCCGGAGTTCGAGCGCCTGCAGCGCGACTGGATCGCCGCCAACCCCTGCCCGCCGTCCACCGTCCGCGACGTCGCCGACCACGTGGAGCACGTCCGCGACGTCGCCGGCGTCACCGCGGTCGGCATCGGCGGCGACTTCGACGGCACGGAGGTCCTGCCCGCCGGCCTCCACGACGTGTCGACGTACCAGACCCTGTTCGAGGAGCTGCGGACCCGCGGCTGGTCCGACGCCGACCTGCGCCGCCTGGGCTGGGAGAACACGCTGCGCGTCCTGCGTGACACCTGCGGCTGACCCCCCACGCCCCACGGCGCCCGCCGCCGCTCCCCCGTCATGATCGATGGACGGATCCGGTCGCCCGCACAGCCAGACCCGTCCTTCGATCAACCCTGAACGCCGGAAACGCCACGACGTCCCGCCGATCGCAACCAGAGCAGCCGACCGCGGACGAAATTGCGACCAGAGCAGCCGACCGCGGGAGCAAGCGTGGCCAGGGCGGCCGACCGCGGACGCTATAGCGGCCGAGGCAGCCAACCGCTGCCAGCCAAGGCAGAGCCAACCGCGGACGAGGCAGCCAGCGAGTCACCCGGTCGCACCTCGAACGGGCGGAGACGGTCCGCCGCGCGACGGCCAGCAGCGGCTGGCCGGACATACGCGGACAGCAAGAAGGGCAGGCCCGGGACGGGCCTGCCCTTCTTGAAGAGAACTGGACTCAGAAGTCCATGTCCCCGCCGCCGGGCGCGCCCGCGGGAGCCGGGGTCTTCTCCGGCTTGTCCGCGACCACTGCCTCGGTGGTGAGGAAGAGCGCCGCGATCGAGGCGGCGTTCTGCAGGGCGGAGCGGGTGACCTTGGCCGGGTCGATGATGCCCTCGGCCAGAAGGTT
>NZ_JBIAYW010000027.1:0-117283 GCF_042898305.1 Dactylosporangium sp. NPDC000521 | reverse complement strand
CGCCCGGTCCCATTCCGAACCCGGAAGCTAAGCCCTCCAGCGCCGATGGTACTGCACCCGAGAGAGTGTGGGAGAGTAGGACGCCGCCGGACAAACCTTCGCAGTAGCCCCAGCCAAACGGCTGGGGCTACTCGCGTTTTCCGGCCCAGATAAGTCTCCGGCCCAGAGAAGGTCCCAGCCCGGAAAAGGCGCGAGCGCAGGATCAGCGCTTCTCGACGCCCGGCCGGAGCTCCGACAGCGCCTTCTCCGCGTCCGCCACCTTGCTGCCGGGGAGCACCACGACGCCGAGCGAGCCGTTGTCCGCCCAGCCGCACACGGCGATCACGCCGTCCTTGTCGTCGATCTCGCCGCACCGGGCCACCCCGCCAAGGTCGCCGGCGTCGACGTCATGGACGCCACGGATGGCGGTGTCCGCGCCGGCGACGGCCTTGAAGGCGCCCTCCAGGGAACGCTCCGGCTTCCAGATGCGGCCGGTCCCGGCCACGAGGATGACCGTGCGGGTCTCGGAGGGTCCGCTCGGCTCCCGGTAGATGGCGCCGAGGCTGTCGTCGAGACTGACCTCGGTCACGATCGCGTCCCGGACGTACTCGGAGGCCTGAGCGGCCTCGTCGGTGGAGAACAGCGTGTAGGAGCCGACCTGCGGCGGTGCGGACACCTTGGTGTCGCTCTGCTGGGTCACCCGCCAGACCGTCGGGCCGTACACGACCGCGGAGCCCAGCAGGGCCACGCCGGCGAGCGCACCGCAGACGATGGCCACCTTCTTCACGTTGACGGAAGAGCGCGGCTCGTCGTCAGGCTCGTCTGCGTCGGGGATGCCCGGAAGATCGACCATCGGCGCAGCCTAGCAAGGCCCCGCACGCACGGCGGGGCCGGACCGTAGCGGCCCGACCCCACCCGTACAGCAGCCGAAAAACGCGTTCAGCGGCTCTCCACCGCCGGTCGGATCTGCAGGAACAGGTCCGAGGCCTCCTTGATGTCCCGGCTGATGAACACCCCGATGCCGACGCTGCCGTGGTCGGCCCAGGCACACAGGGTCATCGGCAGGTCGTCCTCGGTGCCGGTGGCGCACTTCACCGTGCCACCCAGGTCGCCGGCCGGGTAGCTGGTCTGCCCGCCGAGACTGTTCGAGTTGAAGCCGCTGAACGCGTCCTCGAGCTGGTCGTCGGGGAAGAGGATGGTGGAGGTCGCCGCGACGAGCACGACCAGCTTCTGCGGGTCGTCGCTGCTGTAGATGCCCGCCGCGATCTGGTCCACGTCGCCGACGTCGTTGCGCAGGTCACGCTCCATCTGGTCGACGATCGTCTGCATCTCTTCGGAGGTCTGCTTCTTCAGGCCGCCGGGCAGCGAGTCCGGCGCCGTGACCGTGGTGCCTGACGCGTCGATGATGGGGTACAGGAACACGCCGCAGCCGACCGCGCAGACCAGGAACAGTGCGGCCAGGATGCCGAGGGTGATCTTCAGCCCCTTGCCCCGCCGAGGTGGCGGAGGCGGGGGGAAGGCCGGGCCCTGGCCGGGGAACGGCGGCGCCGGAGGCTGAAACGGCGGCGCGGACGGCTGAAACGGCGGCGCGGACGCCTGGTATGGGTCCTGGTACACAGGCTGCTGGGGCTGCGCATACGGCTGCTGAGGCTGCGCGTATGACTGCGGCGGGCCGTACGGGCCGGGCTGTTGCGGGTAGGACCCGCCGCTCGGAGCCTGTTGCGTGCCGAACTCCGGCGCCAGGTCGTACGACTGGGGCTGGAACGGCTGCGAGTGGGGCTCGTCGTCGGACGGGCGGGGCGGGTAAGTCACCGTCGATCAGTCTCCTGAGTGAGGGGGCAATGGCGAGCGTAGACCCCACGCGCGAAGTTCTAGACTCGCTGTTGTGACGGAGACTCAACGGACGCCCGGCAGCGCCGAGCCGACCGCCCCCACTGCCTCGGTGCTCTCGGCTCAGTATGCGCCTGGCGAGGTAGAACAGCGGCGGTATGAGCAGTGGGTGGCCGACGGTCTTTTCCAGGCCGATGCGGCCAGCGACAAGCCCCCGTTCACGATCGTGCTGCCCCCGCCCAACGTGACGGGCTCGCTGCACATCGGTCACGCCCTCGACCACACCGTCCAGGACGCGATCACGCGCCGCAAGCGGATGCAGGGCTTCGAGGCGCTGTGGCTGCCCGGCATGGACCACGCCGGCATCGCCACGCAGAACGTCGTGGAGCGGCAGCTCGCCGCGTCCGGGCAGTCCCGGCACGACCTGGGCCGCGAGGCGTTCGTGGAGAAGGTCTGGCAGTGGAAGGCCGAGTCCGGCGGCAAGATCCTCGGGCAGATGACCCGCCTCGGCGACTCCGTCGACTGGAGCCGCGAGCGGTTCACCATGGACGAGGGGCTGTCCCGCGCCGTCCTCACCATCTTCAAGCGGCTCTTCGACGACGGCCTCATCTACCGGGCCGAGCGCATCATCAACTGGTGCCCCCGATGCCTGACCGCGCTGTCGGACATCGAGGTCGAGCACTCCGACGACGACGGTGAGCTGGTCTCGATCCGTTACGGCGACGGCGCCGACGCGATCGTCGTGGCCACCACGCGGGCCGAGACGATGCTCGGTGACACCGCGGTCGCCGTCCACCCGGACGACGAGCGCTACAGGCACCTCGTCGGCACCGAGGTCGAGCTGCCGCTCACCGGCCGCCGGATCCCGATCGTCGCCGACGCGCACGTCGACCCGGCGTTCGGCACCGGCGCGGTGAAGGTGACCCCGGCGCACGACCCCAACGACTTCGAGATCGGCCAGCGGCACGACCTGCCCAGCCTCACGATCATGGACGAGCACGGCGTCATCACCGTGCACGGCCCGTTCCTCGGCCTGGACCGCTTCGAGGCTCGCCCCGCGGTCGTCGCCGCGCTGCGCGCCGAGGGGCGCATCGTCGCGGAGAAGCGGCCGTATGTCCACGCCGTCGGCCACTGCCAGCGGTGCGGCACCACCGTGGAGCCGCGCCTGTCGCTGCAGTGGTTCGTGCGGACCGAGCCCCTGGCGCGGGCCGCCGGCGACGCCGTCCGCGACGGCCGGGTCCGGGTGGAGCCGCCGGAGCTCACCAAGCGCTACTTCGGCTGGGTCGACAACATGCACGACTGGTGCATCTCCCGGCAGCTGTGGTGGGGGCATCGCATCCCGGTGTGGTACGGGCCGCAGGGCGAGGTCGTCTGCGTCGGCCCCGACGAGCAGGTGCCGTCGGGCGAGGGCTGGACGCAGGACCAGGACGTGCTCGACACGTGGTTCTCCTCGGCGCTGTGGCCGTTCTCCACCCTCGGCTGGCCCGACGAGACCCCCGACCTGGCGAAGTTCTACCCGACCAGCGTCCTGGTGACCGGCTACGACATCCTGTTCTTCTGGGTCGCCCGGATGATGATGTTCGGCCTGTACGCGATGGACGGCCGCCAGCCGTTCGACGTCGTCATGCTGCACGGCATGGTCCGCGACCAGCACGGCAAGAAGATGTCGAAGTCGTTCGGCAACGTCGTCGACCCGCTCGACTGGATCGACCGCTTCGGCGCCGACGCGACCCGCTTCACCCTCGCCCGCGGCGCCAACCCCGGCGCCGACGTGCCGGTCAGCGAGGAGTGGGTGCAGGGCGCCCGCAACTTCTGCAACAAGCTGTGGAATGCCACCCGGTTCGGCCTGTCCAACGGCGCGACCGTCGAGGGTGACCTGCCCACCGAGGGGCTGTCGACCGTCGACCGGTGGATCCTGTCCCGGTTGCAGCACGTCATCGCCGAGGTCGACGAGCAGTTCGAGGCGTTCGAGCTGGCGAAGGTGTGCGACACGCTGTACCACTTCGCGTGGGACGACGTCTGCGACTGGTACCTGGAGCTGTCGAAGCCGGCCATGACGCCGCAGCGCCAGCGGGTGCTCGGCCACGTGCTCGACCAGCTGCTGCGGCTGCTGCACCCGATCACGCCGTTCGTGACCGAGGAGCTGTGGACGACCCTGACCGGCGCGCCGACGCTGGTCCGGGCCGCCTGGCCGGTCGCCGACCAGGCGCTGGTGGACGACGCCGCCGAGCGGGAGGTGGCCGACCTGCAGCGGGTCGTGACCGAGGTCCGCCGGTTCCGCGCCGACCAGGGCGTCAAGCCGGCCCAGCGGGTCGTCGCCCGGCTCGAAGGGCTCGACGCCGCCGGCCTGTCGGCGCACGAGGGCCTCATCCGGTCCCTGGCGCGGCTCGAGGCGCCCGGCACGGAGTTCGCGGCCACCGCGAAGCTCAGCGTCGGCGTCGGGGTCACCGTCGAGCTCGACACCCGCGGCACGATCGACGTCGCCGCGGAGCGGGCCCGGCTCGGCAAGGACAAGGCCGCCGCGGAGAAGGAAGCCGCGCAGTGCCGGGCCAAGCTGGAGAACCCGGCGTTCACCGACAAGGCGCCCGACGCGGTCGTGGAGAAGATCCGGCAGCGTCTCGCCGCCGCCGAGGCCGACCTGGTCCGCATCACAGGGCAGCTGGACGCGCTGTGAGCGGGCCGGAGCGGAGCGGAGGGGGCGGCATGAGCGGGCCGGAGCGTAGCGGAGGGCTGCGAACCAGGATCACAGGGTGGAGCTCAGGCCGTCGCCGGAGCGGAGCGGAGGGGGCGGCATGAGCGGGCCTGGTCGCTTCGCCGAGGTCGAGCAGGAACTCAACGGCCGGGGCTTCACCCGTATGGTGTTCGACCTCGGCCGGATCGAGGCCCTGCTCGACTCGCTGGGCAGCCCGCAGCGGGCGTACCCGGCGATCCACCTGACGGGCACCAACGGCAAGACCTCGACGGCCAGGATGATCGACTCGCTGCTGCGCGCGCACGGCCTGCGGACCGGGCGCTACACCAGCCCGCACCTGCAGACGATCCGTGAGCGCATCAGCATCGAGGGCGAGCCGATCAGCGAGGAGCGGTTCGTCGAGGTGTACGACGAGGTCCAGCCCCTCGCCGAGTACCTGGACGCGCGCAGCGACGCGCCGCTGACGTACTTCGACATGACCACGGCGATGGCGTTCGCCGCGTTCGCCGACGCGCCCGTCGACGTCGCCGTCGTCGAGGTCGGCCTCGGCGGCGCCGACGACTCCACGAACGTGCTGCAGGCGCAGACGACCGTCATCACCCCGATCGGCCTCGACCACACCGAGTGGCTGGGCGACACCATCGAGGACATCGCGCTCGCCAAGGCCGGCATCGTCCACAAGGGGTCGACCCTGATCTGCGCGGCGCAGCCGGACGAGGCGATGCGCCCGATCCTGGAGCGCTGCGCCGAGGTCGGCGCGACCATCGCCCGGGAGGGCCGCGAGTTCGGCGTCGTCCGGCGCGACCTCGCCGTCGGCGGGCAGGTCCTCACCCTGCAGGGCCTGTCCGGCACCTACGAGGGCATCTTCCTGCCGCTGCACGGCGAGCACCAGGCGCAGAACGCGGCGATCGCCCTGGCCGCCGTCGAGTCGTTCCTCGGCGCCGGCAACGAGCGGGCGCTGAGCGCCGACGCCGTCCGTGAAGGGTTCGGCGGCGCCACCTCGCCGGGCCGGCTCGAGCGGGTCCGCAAGTCACCGCCGATCCTCGTCGACGCCGCGCACAACCCGGTCGGCATGCGGGCCACCGTCCGCGCGCTCAACGAGGAGTTCGCGTTCAGCGGCCTCGTCGCCGTCGTCGCGGCCCTCGCCGACAAGGACGTCGAAGGCATGCTGGAGCTGCTCGAGCCGATCACCGAGAGCATCGTCTGCACCCGTAACAGCTCGCCGCGGGCGATGTCGGCCGCGCAGCTCGGCGCGATCGCCGAGGAGCTGTACGGGCCCGAACGGGTTCACGTCGTGCCCGACTTCGCCGACGCGATCGACGCGGCCGTCACGCTCGCCGAGTCCGACAACGCGGTCCCGGGCTCGATCGGCATCCTCGTCACCGGCTCGGTCGTCACCGTCGCCGACGCCCGCGGGCTGCTGAAGCGATGAGCACCCCCGGGCTGAAGAACCCCGGCGGCGCCGTCCGCGGTGTCGGCGCGTCCGCGCTCGTCGTGTTCGGCCTGGTCCTGCTGCTCGCGCTGCTGCCCCTGGCGAAGCTCGGCCAGTCGACCGGCGCGCTGTGGCTCTGCGGCGGGCTCGCCGTGGTCAGCTTCGGCCTCTGCGGGCTGCTGCGCCACAACTGGGCCTGGCACGCGGCGCTGGTCGTGCCGGTCGCGCTGCTCGCCGGCGGCGCCCTGCACTGGTCCCTGCTCGCCCTCGGCATCGTCTTCGGCCTGACGTGGGCTTACGTGTTGTACGTGCGGCGAGCCGTCTACGCGAACAAACCCTGACGCATGCGGGCGAGCCGGCTGCTCTCCACGCTTCTGCTGCTGCAGACCCGGGGCCGGCTCACCGCGCAGCAGATCGCGGACGAGCTCGAGGTCTCGATCCGGACCGTCTACCGCGACATCGAGGCGCTCTCCGCGGCCGGGGTTCCCGTGTACGCGGACCGCGGGCCCGCCGGCGGCTACCAGCTCGTCGACGGCTACCGCACGACGCTGACGGGGCTGACCACCGACGAGGCGGCCGCGCTCTTCCTCGCCGGCAGCGGCGCCACCGCCGGGCAGCTGGGCCTCGGGCCGACGCTCGACGCGGCGCAGCTGAAGCTCCTCGCGGCGATGCCCTTGGAGCAGCGCACCATGGCGGCGCGCATCCAGGAGCGCGTCCACGTCGACGCGCCCGGCTGGTTCCGCGACCCGGAGGCGCCGCCGCATCTCGATGCCGTCGCCGGTGCGGTGTGGGAGCAGCGGCGGCTGCGGGTGTCGTACCGCAAGTGGGACGGCACCCAGGTCGAGCGGACCCTGGAGCCGCTCGGCCTGGTGCTCAAGGGCACCGCCTGGTACGTCGTCGCCCGCGGGCGGGAGCGTGTCAACGCCTACCGGATCTCCCGCGTCGACGCCGTCGACGCGCTGCCTGAGCGGTTCGACCGGCCCGACGGCTTCGACCTGCGCGACTACTGGACCGAGTGGTCCGATCGGCTGCAGCGCACGCTGTACCGCGGGGGCGACGCCACCGTCCGCGTCGGGCCCCGCGCGGCGAGCATGTGGTGGATGCTGGGCCCGGTCGCCGAACGGGCCCTGCGCGAGACCGCCGGCCCGCCCGACGCCGACGGCTGGGTGGAGATCGTCCTGCCGATCGAGACCTTCGACCACGTGCGGGTCGACCTGGGCCGCTTCGGCCCCGACGTCGAGGTGCTCGCCCCGGCGGAGCTGCGCGAGCTGATGCGCCGCACCGCCGAGGAGACCCTTCGCCGCTACTCCTGACGCCGGCTAGCGCCGCAGCTCCCACTTGGTCAGCGCGATCGCGTGACCGTCGGGGTCGCGGAACGTCGCCGAGCACAGCTCCAGCTGCTCGCCCTGCGGCACGACCCGCGGCCGGTGGACGAAGTCGACGCCCTGCTCGCGGAGCCGCTCGTACGCCTCGTAGACGTCGGGGACCTCGAGATTGAGGTGCACGACCCGGCGGTCGACCGGCGGCATGTCCGCGACCCGGCGCAGCACCACCCTGGCGTCGCCGGTGGCGAGGACCGCGGCCGTGTCGCCGCTGTCGAGCTCGGTGAGGCCGAGGGTGTCGCGGTAGAACCGCCGGGACCGCTCCAGGTCCGACACGATCAGCGTGATGCTCACCCCATTGACGCCGTCGAGGGGGTTGGGCTGCTGCCGCTGCTCGGTCGCCAGGAACTGCCCGACCGCGCCCTCGGACGGCGGCTGCTCCTCCAACTGGTCCTCGGGCGAGTCGCCGACGTAGTGCTCCGTGGCGTACGGGTCCGGGGTGACCGGCTCCTCGTCATCGTCGCCCGGGACCACCGTGGCGGGATCCGGCCAGGCGGGCGCGGCGCCGAACATGCCGGTGCCGGGTGTGGCGGCGTCGCGCGAGTGGCCGTTGGTCGACCACGCCGACGTCGTGCGCCCGCCGGCGTCGGCCGCGCCCCACGGCCGGACCGTGGAGGTGCCGTTGCTCGCCGGGTCGCCGGCGGCGGCCTCGTTCGCCGACCGCAGCGGCGTCGGCGGCCCGGCCGGCGTCGCCCCCATGACCGGTGACGGCCCCATGACCGGTGCCGGTCCCTCGGTGTCGGTGCCGCCCGCGGGCGTGGGGGCGGCGGGGTCGCTGTCCGCCGTCGCCGGGTCCGCGGGAGTGGTGTCCGTGGGCGTCGCTTCAGTGGGCGGCTCGGGGTCGTGGACCGGGATGTCCTCCAGGCGCGGGAGCCGGGCCGGCAGCTGCTCGGTCTCGCGGTCGGGCCACCAGGTGGTCCCCGGCGGAAGGGCGGCGGTGCCCGCGGGCTCGCCGCCGGACTGCTCGACACCGCCCTCGACGGCGGTTTCGACGTCGTGTGCCGCGGCCGCCAGCTCCGGGGCAGGGCCGGCGCCCTGGTCAGCGGCGGGCTGCTCAGGGGTGGCCTGGTCAGCGGCGGGCTGACCAGCGGGCTGGTCGGCGGCGGCTGCGGGCTCGGGCAGGTCGGAGGACGGCAGGTCCGGCGGCGGGGAGAGGGTGGAGGCCGCTTCCGGGATCGTGTAGGTCGGCGCCGCCTCCGGCGCGACCTCCGGCGTCGGCGCCGCTTCCGTGACCGCGGCCGGGGTCTCCTCCGTGGCGGGCGCGACCGCCGGTGCGCGGTCGTGGGTGCCGGGGCGGGGCCGCGGGCTCGGCCGGCGCCGGGCGCCGCCACGCACCGGGTTGGACGGCAGCCGCACCACCATCGGCGGGGTGTCCTCGGTGACGACACCCGTGCGCGCGCCTCCGGCGTCGGCGACGGGTTCCGCTGCCCCCGCACCGCTGACGGGCGCGGCGGTGACGGTCCCGACCCCGGTGGGCTCCCCGGCCGGCGCGTGCTCCCCGGCCGCTGCCCGCCCGCCCGCTGCCGCCTGCCCGCCGGTCGCCGCCTGCCCGCCGGCCGCCGCGGGAGAAGCGGCCGCCGTGGGCGAGCCGGTGGCCTGCGAGCCGGTCTTGGTGAAGGCGACCGCCGCCGGTGCTGCGAACCCTGCCGTGCCGGACGGGTCGGCGGCGCCGGGCGCCGGGGCGGCGGGGGAGTTCGGCCGCTGGCCGGGCCGGGTCTGGCCGGGCCGGTCGCCGCGCCCGGACAGCCGGACCGGCTCGATGACCGGTGCCGCGATCGGTGGGAGGTCGGTGAGCGTGGGCCGGTCGTCGGGCGGGAGTTCGTCGGTCGGCCGCACGAAGGACGTGACCGGGCCGCCGACCGAACCACCGATCGGGCCACCCACAGCGCCGCCGGCTGCGGCCCGGGCGCGTTCGCGCTCGTAGTCATCGGTGGGGGAGTCGACGATGTCGAGCTGGTCGCCGTCCACGGAGTAGCGCGGGCCGCCGCCGGAGGGACGGCGCTCCGACGCCTGGGCGTCCTGGTGCGACTGGACCTTGTCCCAGACCACGGCGAGCTTGCGCGGGTTGCCCTTGAGGACCTGGACGGGCAGGGTCGCGCCGGCGTCGGGCCATTTGTCCAGCGGGATGGCCGGGTCGACGGTGGAGACGGTGGCGCCGTTGATGCCGGTCGCCCTGACGACGAGCTTGAGCCGCCCGCGGGCGGTGCGGCCGTCGGTCGCCGGGCGGGGCGAGATATCGGCGACCCTCGCTGTGCCGTAGACGTATTGCCGCACCTTGTTGCGCGAGTTGAGGACAAGGATCAGCACCGGACCGGCCGCGGCCAGGATGACGCCCAACGCGACCACCAACGCGTTGGTCATTCCCAGTCCGCAGAATGCCAGGAAACCGCCGACCACGACGAGCAGTGCGATCACGAGTTTCCTGGTGCCGGTGTCCTGCGCACGATTGCTGGACGGCAAAGTCGACCTCCCCAGACGACTGACATCAGGCTATGCCTGATCATCGCCGGAACGGAAGTCTTCGGCACCCGGGCGGGTCAGGTGCGGTGACGCTGGGTAGGCTCGCGGGCGTACCGGACCCACCTTGGAGGCACGTCGTGGCCGAGCGTTCGCTCGTTTTGATCAAGCCTGATGCCGTGCGTCGTGGACTCGTCGGCGAGATCCTCGGGCGCTTGGAGCGCAAGGGCCTCACCATCGATGCGATGCGGCTGCGCACCATGGATCGGACCCTCGCCGATCAGCACTACGCAGAGCACGTGGAGCTCGATTTCTACCCGCCGCTGCGGGACTTCATGACCAGCGGTGACCTCGTCGCGCTGGTCGTCTCGGGCGACGAGGCGATCGCCGTCATCCGCACGCTGATCGGTTCGACCGACGGCAGGAAGGCCGCGCCGGGCAGCATCCGCGGCGATTTCTCGCTGTCCAACCGGGAGAACCTCGTGCACGCGTCCGACTCGGTGGACAGCGCGAAGCGTGAGATCGCGCTGTGGTTCCCGGAGCTCGCGGAATAAGAATCACCCTGAATGGGTGAGACGTGAATGGCGAGGAGGGCGGGTGCTGGGACACCCGCCCTCCTCACTGTGTTGGGGAAGAAAGACCTAGGGCAGCGTCGCCAGGTGCGGCTTGACGGTCTTGGCGAAGTTGTTGCCGTTCGTGATGTCCCAGTTGATCGACCAGGTCATCGCGCCCCGGATGCCGGGGTAGGTGTGCGGCGGCTTGAACGTGCCGCAGTTGGTGCCGGACGCCAGGCACGACAGCGCCTGGTTGACCAGCGCCGGGGCGACCACGCCACCGCCGGCGGCGCCGGGGCCGGCCGGCAGGCCGAGGGCGACCTGGTCGGGCCGCAGCCCGTTCTCCAGCTGGATGCAGGCGAGCGCGGTCATGAAGTTGACGGTGCCCTGCGAGTACGCGGCCATCTGGTCGCAGCCGAGCATCGCGCCGGAGTTGTAGTACTGGGTGTAGACCACCGTGAGGATGTCCTTGATGGACAGTGCCAGCGCGAAGTAGCTGCTGCCGGTGGACTGCATGTCGATCGTCTGCGGCGCCATCGTGATGATGAGGTTCGGGCCCGCCTTGGCCCGCAGCGAGCGCAGCGCCTGCGCCATGTAGGTCGGGTTGAGGCCGTTCTCCAGGTCGATGTCGACGCCGTCGAAGCCGTACTGCTGCATCAGCGTCCACGCGCTGTTGGCGAAGTTCGTCGCGGCGGTCGCGTCGCCCACGCTGACCCGTCCGGCCTCGCCGCCGACGGACAGGATGACCTTCTTGCCGCGGGCGTGCAGGGTGGCGATGTCGGACTTGAACTCCGCGTCGGTGTAGCCGCCGAGCGCCGAGGCGAGCTGCGGGTCGACCGCGAAGGTCAGCTGGCCCGGCTGCGAGCCGGTCTCGGCGAACGCGACGTCGATCAGGTCGTACTCGCTGGGGACGTCACGCAGCTTCAGCTTCGCCGCGCTGTTGACGAAGTCCTGCCAGTAGCCGGTCAGGAAGTGCTTCGGCAGCGGGCTGGGCGGCGTCGAGGTCGACGGTGACGGCGAGGTCGACGGGGACTTCGACGCCGACGGCGACACGGACGGCGACGGCGAGGTCGACCGCGACGGGGACGCGGACGGGGTGGTCGGTTCGAGTGTCGTCGGCGGGGTGCCGCCGGGGCCGTTCAGCGAGAAGTCGTCCGCCGTGTAGGCGGGCTGCCCGTACCAGCCGTTGACGTAGACGACCGCCGTCTTCTGCGTCGCGGCGGTGGTGAACGACACCGAGAGCTGCGAGTAGGCGCCGCCGGTGCCGGGCGTCCAGGTGCTGGCGTCGACGCCGCCGGTGACGCCGATGAACACGTAGGAGCCGTTGACGTAGCCGGAGAAGGTGTACTTCGTGTTCGGCTGCACCGACACCGTCTGCTGGCACCGGGCGGTGCCGCCGCCGGGCGTGCCGGTGAGCTTGTAGCTGCCGGACCGGGCCCCGCCGGAGGTGACCGCGGCCGACGGCTCGCAGCTCCAGCTGTTGGCGTTGCCGGTTTCGAAGCCTGGGTTGGTGAGCAGCTCGGCGGCCGAGGCGGGCAGCGCGATCACGACCCCGGCGAGGGTCAGCGCGGCCGCTCCGGTGCCCGCGAGCAGGGCGATAGTGCGTGGACGCATCGTGGCTCCAGGTGGGGGTGACGTCGATGGGCGTCGACGTTTGGTGTCACGAAACTCCAGCGGGGATTTAATGTCAAGGTTTCTTTACTATTCTTTATGGCTGCCGGGGAAACCTGGATGCGCGACGCGGTACCCTGGACGCACAGGCGTCGACCCGGCCATCACCGGCGAGCCTCCGGAAGAACGGACCGCCGGATCGTCGGGGGTCTCAGTAGAACCGGACGGGCACCGGTCCGTTACAGCCGGCCAACGAGCGGCCACCGCCAGGTGGCAAGCGGGGTGGTACCGCGGACCTGCGAGGGTTCGTCCCCGCGTGAAGTCGAGACAGCTGACATCACGCGAGGAGTTGCGACCACCGATGGCCTACCCGATGCACAACGCGGCGCGCGGCGTGCCCGCGAGCCCCGACCTGCCCGAGGTCGAGCGGAATGTCCTGGACTACTGGGCCGCCGACAAGACCTTTGAGGCATCCGTCGAGCAGCGCGACGCGGGCGTCGACGGCGCCAACGAGTTCGTGTTCTACGACGGCCCGCCGTTCGCCAACGGCCTGCCGCACTACGGCCACCTGCTGACCGGCTACGCGAAGGACGTCGTCCCCCGGTACAAGTCGATGCGCGGCCACCGGGTCGAGCGCCGCTTCGGGTGGGACTGCCACGGCCTGCCGGCCGAGGTCGAGGCGGAGAAGCAGCTCGGCATCACCACGAAGGCCGAGATCCTGCAGCTCGGCGTCGACAAGTTCAACGCCGCCACCAGGGAGTCCGTGCTGCGTTACACCGCCGAGTGGGAGCGGTACGTGACGCGCCAGGCGCGCTGGGTCGACTTCACCAACGACTACAAGACGCTCGACCTGGACTACATGGAAAGCGTCATGTGGGCCTTCAAGACCCTGCACGACAAGGGTCTCGTCTACGAGGGGTTCCGGGTCCTCGCGTACTGCTGGCGCTGCGAGACCCCGCTGTCCAACACCGAGCTGCGCATGGACGACGACGTCTACCGCGACCGGCAGGACCCGGCGCTGACCGTGGCGTTCCAGCTGGAGACCGGCGAGAAGATCCTCGCCTGGACGACGACCCCGTGGACGCTGCCGTCCAACCTGGCCCTGGCCGTCGGCCCGGACATCGACTACTCAGTGTTCGAAGAGGACGGCCAGGAGTTCATCCTGGCATCGTCACGCGTCGCCGCTTACGAGAAGGAGCTGGCGGGAGCGACGTTCAAAAAGGCCGTCAAGGGCGCGGAGCTCGTCGGGCGCCGGTACACGCCGCTGTTCGACTTCCTCGCCGAGACCCCCAACGCGTTCCAGGTCATCGGCGCGGACTTCGTCACCACCGAGGACGGCACCGGCGTGGTGCACATGGCGCCCGCCTTCGGTGAGGACGACCAGACGGCCTGCGCCTCCGTCGGCATCCCCACCGTCGTCACCGTCGACGAGCACACCCGCTTCACCTCGATCGTCCCCGCGTACCAGGGGCTGCAGGTCTTCGAGGCCAACAAGCCGGTCATCCGCGACCTGAAGGCCGCGGGCGTCGTCGTGCGCCACGACTCCTACACGCACTCCTACCCGCACTGCTGGCGCTGCGACTCGCCGCTGGTCTACAAGGCGGTCTCGTCGTGGTTCGTGGCCGTGTCCACGTTCCGCGACCGGATGGTGGAGCTCAACCAGCAGATCACCTGGACGCCGGAGCACATCAAGGAGGGCTCGTTCGGCAAGTGGCTGGCCAACGCCCGCGACTGGTCGATCAGCCGCAACCGGTTCTGGGGCTCGCCGATCCCGGTGTGGAAGTCCGACGACCCGCAGTATCCGCGCGTCGACGTGTACGGCTCGCTCGACGAGCTGGAGCGCGACTTCGGCGTGCGCCCCGGCGACCTGCACCGGCCCGAGATCGACAGCCTGACCCGGCCCAACCCGGACGACCCGACCGGGCAGTCCGTCATGCGCCGCGTGCCGGAGGTCCTCGACTGCTGGTTCGAGTCGGGCTCGATGCCGTTCGCGCAGGTCCACTACCCGTTCGAGAACCGGGACTGGTTCGAGCACCACTACCCGGGCGACTTCATCGTCGAGTACATCGGCCAGACCCGCGGCTGGTTCTACACCATGCACGTGCTGGCCACCGCGCTCTTCGACCGCCCGGCGTTCAACAACTGCGTCAGCCACGGCATCCTCCTCGGCGAGGACGGCCGCAAGATGTCCAAGAGCCTGCGCAACTACCCCGACGTCTACCGGGTGTTCGACGAGTACGGCTCCGACGCGATGCGGTGGTTCCTCGTGGCGTCGCCGGTGCTGCGCGGCGGCGACATGCCGGTCACCGAGGTCGGCATCCGCGACGCGGTCCGGCAGGTGCTCCTGCCGCTGTGGAACGTCTGGTACTTCTTCTCGCTGTACGCCAACGCGGACGGCTACACCGCGCGGCGGCGCGCCGACAGCACGCACCTGCTCGACCGGTACGTGCTGGCCAAGACCGGCGAGCTGGTGGAGGCCGTGACCGCGCAGCTGGACGCCTACGACCTGTCCGGCGCCTGCGGGACGGTCCGGTCCTACCTCGACGCGCTGACCAACTGGTACGTGCGCCGCTCCCGCGACCGGTTCTGGTCCGGCGACCACGACGCGTTCGACACGCTCTACACCGTGCTGTCGACGCTGACGCAGGTCGTCGCGCCGCTCGCGCCGCTGACCGCGGAGGAGATCTTCCGCGGCCTGACCGGCGAGCGGTCGGTGCACCTGACCGACTGGCCGTCGGCGTCGCAGTTCCCGGCCGACCACGCGCTGGTCGCGGACATGGACGCGGTGCGGGACGTCTGCTCGGCGGCGCTCTCCCTGCGCAAGGCCCGCGGGCTGCGGGTACGGCTGCCGCTGCAGACCCTGACGGTGGCCACGCCGCGGGCGGAGGCGCTGCGGCCCTTCGCCGCGCTCGTCGCCGACGAGGTCAACGTCAAGGAGGTCGTCTTCACCGGCGACGTCGCCGCGCACTGCACGCCGGTGCTGACGCTGGTGCCGCGGGTGCTCGGCCCGCGCCTCGGCAAGGACGTCCAGCAGGTGATCAAGGCGGTCAAGGCCGGCGACTGGCAGCACACCGGCGACGAGGTCGTGGCCGGCGGCGTGACCCTGCAGGACGGCGAGTACGACCTGAAGCTCGTCGCGGCGGACCCGACCCAGTCGGCGCCACTGCCCGGCGGCGAGGGCGTGGTCGTGCTCGACAGCACGGTCACCCCGGAGCTGGCGGCCGAGGGGCTCGCCCGCGACCTGGTCCGGGTCGTGCAGCAGGCCCGGCGGGACGCGGACCTGAACGTCTCGGACCGCATCACGGTCCTCGTGCAGGGCGACGGGCTGGACGAGGTGCTCGCCGCGCACGGCGCGTTCGTGGCCGGCGAGGTCCTCGCCGACGCGGTGTCGCTGGGGGCGGTGGCCCAGGGCTTCGCCGGAGAGGTCGGCGAGGGTCAGTCCGTCGTCGTCAAGGTGACGAAGGCCTAGGCGCCCGCCGGTCGAACTCGCCCTCGGGCATCACGACCACCATGGTCAGGACCGCCTCCACGTCCGCCGCGTTGCGGTAGGTGTGGGGGCGGTCGGCTCGGAAGTCGATCGTCTCGCCGGTCCGCACGGTGTACTGCGAGCCGTCGACCGTCACCACGAGCGAGCCCTCCCGCAGGTGGATCAGCTCCCGCGTGCCGGAGGAGTGGTCGCCGGAGTCGTGCGTCTCGCCGGGCGGCATCCGCCACTCCCAGACCTCGACGAACGCCGGGTCGTTCACGCCGCGCAGCAGCCTGCCGGTCCCGCCCGCGCCGCCGCGCCACAGCACCGGCGGCTCGTCCGCGCCGACGATCCGCACCACCGGCTCCGGCTCCGACTCCAGCAGCCGGCCGATGCTCACCCCGAACGACTCCGCGATCCGGCACAGCGTGCCGATGCTCGGGTTGGTCCTCGCGCCCTCGATCTGCACCAGCATGCCCTTGCTGACGCCGGACCGGCTGGCCAGCTCGTCGAGGGACCAGCGCCGGCCCTGCCGCAGCGCCTTCACGTGCCTGGCGATCGCCGCCTGGGCGACCTGCGCCACATCGTCGGTCAAAATATTTTCCTTCACAGTCAATATCGTGATACGACTGCGGCATGTTCGCCATCGCTGACGAGGTGCTCGACCTGTGCCGTTCCGTGGGCCATGAGGCTACCGTCCTCGCGGTGCTCGCCGACGGACTCCGCAACGGTCCCAGCGACGGCGCCGTGCTGCACCGGGCCGTGGCGGCGGCCGGCGACGGTCTGGGACAGCCGCTCGACGCTCCGTTGCAGGCATGGCGCGACGTGTACCGGGCCTTCGGGGCGAAGCCGCAGCGCACCCCGTGCTCGGCGGAGGCGCTGCGCAAGCGGGCCGCCCGCGGGGACGTGCCCGTGATCGACCGGATCGTCGACGCGTACAACGCCGTCAGCATCCGCTTCGCCGTGCCGATCGGCGGCGAGGACCGCGCCGCGCTCGTGGGCACCGAGCGGCTCGTGCTCGCCGCCGGTGACGAGCCGTTCGACACGGTGAAGGAGGGCGCGCCGGTCGTGGAGACGCCGGAGCCCGGCGAGGTGATCTGGCGCGACGACCTGGGGGTGACCTGCCGCCGGTGGAACTGGCGCCAGGGCCGTCGCACCGCCATCACCGCCGCCACCACATCGGCGGTCTTCCTCCTGGAAGGCCTGGACACCGACCTCGCGCCGGCCGCGGAGATGCTCGCCGACCTGCTCGACGCCGACTCGATCACCGTGCAGAGGCTGGCGTGATCGGGATCATGCTGGCCGCGCTGTCGGGCCTCGTCTGGGGCGTCGGTGACTTCGCGGGTGGCAAGGCCAGCCAGCGCGTCGACTCGAAGACCGTCGTCGTGCTGTCGAAGGCCGCCAGCATCCCGCTGCTGCTGCTCTTCCTGGTGCTCATGCCCGTCGACCCGCACCCCGGCGCCCTCGGCTGGGGCGCCGCCGCCGGTGCGCTCGGCATGGTCGGGATGATGGTGTTCTACCGGGCGATGGCCGGCGGCGCCATGACGATCGTCGCCCCCGTCAGCGCCGTCACCACCGCCCTGCTGCCCCTCGCCGCCGGCCTGCTCTCCGGCGAGCGCCCCGGTGCGCTCGCCCTGGCCGGCGCCGGCTGCGCGATCGCCGCCATCGCGCTCGTCAGCCTGGTGCCCGGCGGCGACAGCGACGCGGACGGTGCCGGCAGGGTCTCCGCCCGGCTCCTCGGCATGGCCCTCGGCGCCGGCGTCGCGTTCGGTCTGTTCTTCATCTGCCTGTCCGCCGCGAGCGACGCCGCCGGTGGTGACGCCGGCATGTGGCCGGTCCTCGGCGCGCAGCTCACCGCCGTCGTGCTCGGCGCGCCGCTGCTGCTGCGTGGCCGGGGCGCGGCACGCCCCTCGGGGGCGCCG
The DNA here is from genome assembly GCF_042898305.1 of Dactylosporangium sp. NPDC000521. NCBI lineage: Bacteria > Bacillati > Actinomycetota > Actinomycetes > Micromonosporales > Micromonosporaceae > Dactylosporangium > Dactylosporangium sp. NPDC000521. The sequence goes on along the minus strand of NZ_JBIAYW010000027.1, from coordinate 99,958 downwards.
CTGCGCTGGCTGCTCGCGGCCGGGATGCTCGACATGAGCGCCAACGCCCTCTACGTCCTGGCCGTTCAGCGCGGGGACCTGAGCATCATCGCGCCGGTCGCGTCGCTGTACCCGGTGAGCACCGTCCTGCTCGCGATGCTCGTCGACCGCGAGCGGCTGCGCCCGGTGCAGCTCGCCGGGCTCGGGCTGGCCGCGACCGCGCTGGTGCTCGTCGCCTCATGAGCGGGCCGGAGCGGAGGTGGCGGCATGAGCGGGCCGGAGCGTAGCGGAGGGCTGCGAATCGGGATGACAGGGTGGAGCTCAGGCCGACGCCGGAGCGGAGCGGAGGTGGCGGCATGAGCGGCGGGTGGTGTTGCCCACGGTGTGAGCTCTCCGGCTGACCTGGCGACCCGCGCCGTCTACAGTGGGCGGCATCGTCTGTTGAGCCTGGTGGAGGGCCTTTGTCCGCGCTGTATGCGGTCGGCAAGTTCGCGATCTCACCAGTCTCCCGCCTGCTGTGGCGACCCAAGGTCAGCGGACTGGACAACGTGCCGGCCACCGGCCCGGCCATCCTCGCCAGCAACCACCAGTCCGTCATCGACTCGGTGCTGATGGGCGCGCTCATGCCGCGCAACGTCTACTTCCTCGCCAAGGACGAGTACTTCATCGCCCCCGGCGTCAAGGGCGCCGTCATGCGCAACGTCATGTACGGGCTGAACCAGATCCCCGTCGACCGCTCCGGCGGCCGGGCCAGCCTGATGGCCCTCGACGCGGCGCTGCCCGTCCTGCGCGACGGCCACGTCCTCGGCATCTTCCCCGAGGGCACCCGCTCGCCCGACGGCCGTCTCTACCGCGGCCGCCCCGGCGTGGCGAAGCTCGCCCTCGACGCGCCCGCCCCGATCATCCCGATCGGCCTGCTCAACACCGAGAAGATCCAGCCGATCGGTGCCTCCGTGCCCCGCATCGGCCCGACCGTCGAGGTGCGCGTCGGCGAGCCCCTGGACCTGAGCCAGTGGCAGGGCGGCGAGATCGACAGCCGCGGCCTGCGGGAGCTCACCCTCAAGCTGATGAACGCGATTCAGCAGCTCACCGGCCAGGAGTACGTCACCCGGTACGCCCCGAAGCGCCCCGACCAGATCGCCGCCGCGAACGGCGCCGCCGAGAAGGACTGAGTCAGCCGCGGCGCACGATCGAGCCGCGGATGTTGTGGGTCAGGGTGCCGGCCTGCTCGACGGACTTGCCGGGGAAGACGGCCAGAGCGATGACGCCGTGGTCGGCCCAGCCGCAGACGGTCGCCGAGCGGCCGTCGAAGCGGGCCGCGGCGCAGCGCTGCTCGCCGCCGAAGGGGCCGGGGTCGATGTCGCGCACCGTGCCGACCTGCAGCGCGGCCGGGAGCTTGCGGATCGACGCCTCCAGGTCGCGGGTGGGGTCGGTGATGAATCGGGTGGCGCCCGCGACGAGGACCCGCAGCTGCCTGTTCGACGCGTCGGTGTAGGTGACGGTGAAGCCGGACTCGTCGAGGTGGTCGGAGGTCAGCGCCTTCTGCAGGTCGGTGGCCGCCTTCTTGGCGCTGGCGTCGTTGGACCGGGTGAGCCCCGGCACCGTGGCGTCGACCTGGACAGATGCGGGATATTGCACCCAGTACGGGCGGGCCCAGGCGTAGGACCCGCCGCAGCAGCCTGCGCACAGGGCGAACAGCAGCAGCATCACCCACGGCCAGCGCCGCTTGCGCCGTCGGTACGGCGGGGGGCCGAACCCGGGCGGGCCGTAGCCGGGCGGCGGGCGGTAGCCGGGCGGCGGACCGTACTGGGGGACGGGGACATACCGGATCTCCGGCGGGGGCGGCGAAGGATCCGCCGGCAGAGGGACCGTCCGCGGCGCCGCGGGCAGGTCGAGCGTGTCCTCCCACTGCCGGCGCCGGCGTGACCCGCCCGGAGGCACCGACGCCGAACCCACCCACGTCGGCGTGGCCGGCTGGCGGTCGGTCGGCGATTCATCCGGAAGTGTCACACCCTGAAGGCTAGCGACCCCGCGCACGGACCGCCGTTCAGCGGCGACAGGTTTGGCGGACACCCCGCGCGGATACGGTTGCGGTGTGCTGGGTCTACCGGAACACGTGACCGCCTGCCTGTTCGACCTCGACGGGGTGCTCACCCCGACCGCCGTCATCCACAACCAGGCATGGACCAGGACGTTCGACGACTTCCTCGCCGGACGCGGCGGTCAGCGCCCGTTCGACCCGGTCGCCGACTACAACGACTACGTCGACGGCAAGCCGCGCGAGGCCGGCGTCCGCGACTTCCTCGCCTCCCGCGGCATCACGCTGCCCGAAGGCACCCCCGACGACCCTCCGGACGCCCAGACCGTCCATGGGCTCGGCAACCGCAAGAACGAGCTGCTGCTGACCCTCATCAAGGAGGGGCTCGAGCCGTACCCGGGCAGCGTGCGCTACCTGAAGGCGGCCGCCGCGGAAGGGCTGCGCCGGGCGGTGGTCAGCTCCAGCGCCAACACGCTGCAGGTGATCACGTCGACCGGCCTCGACGCCTACCTGGAGGCCAGGGTCGACGGCGTCACGATCCGCGAGCGGGGGCTGCGCGGCAAGCCGGCCCCCGACACGTTCCTGGCGGCGGCGAGCGAGCTCGGCGTCGCGCCGGAGCGGGCCGCGGTGTTCGAGGACGCCCTGGCCGGGGTCGCGGCCGGCAGGGCCGGCGGGTTCGGCTTCGTCGTCGGGCTCGACCGGATCGGCGGCGGGCACGCCGACGATCTCCGCGCGGCCGGCGCCGACCTGGTCGTGCCGGACCTCGACGCGTTGCTGGAGGGATGATGGCGCAATTCCCGGTCGAGCCGTGGGCGGTCCGCGAGACCGAGCTCGACCTCGACCACCTGGGGCAGACCGAGTCGCTGTTCGCGCTGTCCAACGGGCACGTCGGGCTGCGCGGCAACCTCGACGAGGGTGAGCCGTTCGGGCTGCCCGGCACGTACCTCAACTCCTTCTACGAGGAGCGCCCGCTGCCCTACGCGGAGGCGGGCTACGGCTTCCCCGAGGAGGGCCAGTCGATCCTGAACGTCACCAACGGCAAGGTGTTCCGCCTGCTGGTCGACGACGAGCCGTTCGACGTGCGGTACGGCAACCTCCTGAGCCATGAGCGGGTCCTCGACCTGCGGGCCGGCACGCTGCGGCGCGACGTCGACTGGGTGTCGCCGGCCCAGCAGCGGGTCAAGATCAGCACCACCCGCCTGGTGTCGCTGGAGCAGCGGTCGATCGCCGCGTTCCTGTACGAGGTCGAGCCCGTCGACGGCCCGGCGCGGGTGATCGTGCAGTCGGAGCTGGTCGCCAACGAGGACATCCCGCAGCCGAGCAAGGACCCGCGGGTCGCGGCGGCGCTCGGCCACGCCCTCGAGCCCGAGGAGCACACGGCCAGCGGCCTCAACGGTCAGCTGATGCACCGCACGAAGTCGAGCTGGCTGCGGCTCGGCGCGGAGATGGACCACGAGGTCGACGCGCCCGTGCCGGTCCGCTCGCACACGGAGGCCAGGGAGGACTGGGCGCGCACCACGTTCGCGTGCGAGCTGCAGCCCGGCCAGCGGCTGCGGATCGTCAAGTACCTCGCCTACGGCTGGTCGAGCCAGCGGTCCCGGCAGGCGATCCGCGACCAGGTGCACGGCGCGATCGCCGGCGCCCGGCTCGGCGGCTGGGACGGCCTCGTCGCGTCGCAGCGGAAGTTCCTCGACGGCTTCTGGGCGCAGGCCGACGTCGAGGTCGAGGGCGACGCGGAGATCCAGCAGGCCGTGCGGTTCGCCCTGTTCCACCTGATGCAGGCCGGCGCGCGGGCCGAGGCCAGGCCGATCGCGGCGAAGGGCCTGACCGGCCGCGGCTACGACGGGCACGTGTTCTGGGACACGGAGAGCTTCGTGCTGCCGGTCCTGACCTACACGCACCCGCAGGCGGCCCGCGACGGGCTGCGCTGGCGGCACGGCACGCTGCAGCTGGCCCGCGACCGCGCCGCGCAGCTGGGCCTGTCCGGGGCGGCCTTCCCGTGGCGGACGATCCGCGGGCAGGAGTGCTCCGCGTACTGGCCCGCGGGCACCGCCGGGTTCCACGTCAACGCCGACATCGCGGCCGCCGTGGTCCGCTACGTCCAGGCGACCGGCGACACCGACTTCGAGGCCGCCTGCGGCCTGGAGCTGCTGGTCGAGACGGCCCGGCTGTGGCGCTCCCTCGGCCACCACGACCGGCACGGCGTCTTCCACATCGACGGTGTGACCGGCCCGGACGAGTACAGCGCGATCGCCGACGACAACATCTACACCAATCTCATGGCCCAGCAGAACCTCGTCGCCGCTGCTGGTGCCGCCGAACGCCACCCGGACGTGGCCCGGACGATCGGCGTCGACGACGAGGAGATCGCCTCGTGGCGCGACGCGGCCGCCAGGATCCACCTGCCCTACAGCAGCGAGCTGCGGGTCCACGAGCAGTCCGCCGGCTTCACCCGGCACCAGGAGTGGGACTTCGAGCACACGCCCGCGGACCACTATCCGCTGCTCATGCACTACCCGTACTTCGACCTGTACCGCAAGCAGGTCGTCAAGCAGGCCGACCTGGTCCTGGCCATGCACTGGCGGGGCGACGCGTTCACCGCGGAGGAGAAGGCGCGCAACTTCGCCTACTACGATGAGCGCACGGTCCGTGACTCCTCGCTGTCGGCCTGCACGCAGGCGGTGATGGCCGCCGAGGTGGGGCACACCGAGCTGGCCTACGACTACCTCGGCGAGGCGGCCTTCGTCGACCTGTACAACCTGCAGCACAACTCCGGTGACGGGCTGCACATGGCCTCGCTCGCCGGGACGTGGCTGGCGCTCGTCGCGGGCTTCGGCGGGATGCGTGACCACGGCGGGGAGCTGTCGTTCATGCCGCGGTTGCCGGACCGCCTGGACCGGCTGTCGTTCGCGATCACCTGCCACGGCAGCATCCTGCGGGTCGCCGTCGACCACGACGAGGCGACGTACCAGCTGGACTCCGGGAAGCTGACGCTGCGCCACCACGACGAGCAGTTCACCGTCACGCCGGACAAACCGGTCACGCTGCGGGTCCCGCCGCCGCGGCCCGCCACGCCGGCGCCCCGGCAACCCGCAGGTCGCGCCCCGAGGCGGCGCCACCGGGAGTCCTGAGGCGGCGACACCGGTCCCGCTCGGTGAGGCGGTGGCAAGGGGCACCCGGAAGCGGCGGGTACCCTGGTAGCTCGTGAGCGTCGCAAGCGTCTTCCCGCAACTCGAGCGTCTCCTGCCCAGGATCAGCAAGCCGATCCAATATGTGGGCGGTGAGCTCGGTGCGGTCGTCAAGGACTGGGACTCCGCCACCGTGCGGTGGGCCCTGTCCTACCCCGACGCCTACGAGGTCGGCCTGCCCAACCAGGGCGTCCAGATCCTCTACGAGGTGCTCAACGAGCAGCCGGACGTGCTCGCCGAGCGCACCTACGCGGTGTGGCCCGACCTGGAGGCGCTCATGCGCGCCGAAGGTGTGCCGCAGTTCACCGTGGAGGCGCACCGCCCGGTGACCGCGTTCGACGTGTTCGGCATCTCGTTCGCCACCGAGCTCGGCTACACCAACATGCTGACCATGCTGGACCTGGCCGGCATCCCCCTCGACTCGCGCGAGCGCGACGACCGGCACCCGGTGGTCGTCGCCGGCGGGCACGCCGCGTTCAACCCCGAGCCGATCGCCGACTTCATCGACGCCGCCGTCCTCGGCGACGGCGAGGAGGCGGTCCTGGAGATCACCGCCATCGTGCGGCAGTGGAAGGCCGACGGCACGCCCGGCGGCCGTGACGAGCTGCTGCTGCGCCTGGCGCGGACCGAGTCGGTCTACGTGCCGCGCTTCTACGACGTCGACTACCTGCCCGACGGGCGCATCCAGCGGGTCGTGCCCAACCGCGCCGACGTGCCCTTCCGGGTGCACAAGCGCACCACGATGGACCTCGACGCGTGGCCCTACCCGAAGCGGCCGCTGGTGCCCCTCGCGGAGACGGTGCACGAGCGCTACGCCGTCGAGATCTTCCGTGGGTGCACGAGAGGCTGCCGGTTCTGCCAGGCCGGGATGATCACCCGCCCGGTGCGCGAGCGCTCGATCACGACGGTCGGGCAGATGGTCAAGGAAGGGCTCGAGTTCTCCGGCTTCCACGAGGTCGGCCTGCTCTCGCTCTCCTCCGCCGACCACTCCGAGATCGGCGACATGTGCTCCGGCCTCGCCCAGCAGTACGAGGGGACCAACGTCTCCCTGTCGCTGCCCTCGACCCGGGTCGACGCGTTCAACGTGACGCTCGCCCAGGAGCTGGCCCGCAACGGCCGGCGCACCGGCCTGACCTTCGCGCCCGAGGGCGGCTCGGAGCGGATCCGCAAGGTGATCAACAAGATGGTCACCGAGGAGGACCTGATCCGGACCGTCGTCACGGCGTACAGCAACGGCTGGCGGCAGGTGAAGCTGTACTTCATGTGCGGGCTGCCGACCGAGACCGACGATGACGTGCTGCAGATCGCCAAGCTGGCGCACGAGGTCATCCGGGCCGGCCGGGAGGCCACCGGCTCCCGGGACATCCGCTGCACGGTGTCGATCGGCGGGTTCGTCCCCAAGCCGCACACGCCGTTCCAGTGGGCGAAGATGGAGACGCCGGAGGTCATCGACCACCGCCTGCGGGCGCTGAAGACCGCGATCAACGCCGACCGCAGCCTCGGCAAGGCGATCGGCTACCGGTATCACGACGGCCAGCCCTCCCTGATCGAGGGCCTGCTCAGCCGGGGTGACCGGCGGGTCGGCGCGGTCATCCGGCGGGTCTGGGAGTCCGGCGGCCGCTTCGACGGCTGGTCCGAGCACTTCTCCTACCAGCGCTGGGTCGACGCCGCCGCGGCGGTGCTGCCCGGGCACGGCGTGGACCTGGACTGGTTCACCACCCGCGAGCGGGACCAGCACGAGGTCCTGCCGTGGGACCACCTCGACTCCGGCCTGGACAAGGACTGGCTCTGGCAGGACTGGCAGGACTCGCTCACCGGGTTCGAGCAGGACGACTGCAGGTGGACGCCCTGCTTCGACTGCGGCGTGTGCCCGAGCCAGGACACCGAGATCCAGATCGGCCCCACGGGCAAGAAGCTGCTGCCGCTGACCCCGGTCAGCGTGGGACTCCGGGTGCCTGAGGCGGTGCACCGCCGTGGCTAAGCGACAGCCTGAGGGCGGCCAGGACCCCGTCGTGCAGCGCATCCGGCTGCGGTACGCGAAGCGGGGCCCGATGCGCTTCACCTCGCACCGCGACTTCGCCCGCGCGTTCGAGCGGGCGCTGCTGCGGGCCAATGTGCCGATCGCCTACTCGCAGGGCTTCACCCCGCACCCGAAGGTCTCCTACGCCTCCGCCGCCCCGACCGGCGTGGCCAGCGAGGCCGAGTACCTGGAGATCGGCCTGCGGGCCGTCGTGGACCCGGGCGACCTGCGGGCCGCCCTCGACGCGGCCCTCTCGCCCGGCCTCGACGTGCTCGAGGCCGTCCAGTCGCCGCTCAACGGCGGCGGCAGCCTGGCCGACCGCATCGACGCGTCGGCCTGGCACCTGGAGCTGCCCGGCGTCCCGCCGGCCGAGGCCGAGGCGGCGGTCCGGGCCTTCCTGGACGCCGCCGAAGTGCTCGTGGAGCGGCTCACCAAGCAGGGCAAGCGGGTCTTCGACACGCGCGCCGCGGTTGTCCGGCTCGCCGTGCTTTCCGTCCCTTCGACCCTCGGTGACGTACCTTCCGAGGTCACCGAGGCACCGTGTGCGATACTCGACCTTGTCGTGCGGCAGGGAACCCCGACCGTGCGACCCGATGATGTGCTGTCCGGTCTGCGTGTAGTAGCCGGCCTGGAGCCTCCGGTCCCGCCTCGTGCGACCCGACTGGCTCAGGGCGTGCTGACCGCGCAGGAAGAGCTTGTCGATCCGCTCGCCGCGGATCGGCCGGCGGTCGTCGTCGGGGCTTCGTCACTGGAGTAGCTGGCGAGGTTGGCAGACTTTCGGCGGATCGTCCGTGCGAGCGGATACCTCCGCCGGCACAACATATATGCGGTGCCCCCGTGTGGCTGCGTTGCTACGCGCCCGGGAGCGCCAGAACTGGAGAACGTCCGCATGTTCGACAACGAGTCGGCAAGCGGCGAGGCAACCGGCGACGCGCCGGTTGCAGACGCCGCTACCACCGAAGAGACCACCCCCGTCCGTCGCACGCGGCGCCGGACCACCAAGGCCGCCGCCCCCGCCGCCGAGCCGGACGCGACCCCGGAGGCGGCCGTGACCGCCCCCGACGCGACCGCGGAGGCGGCACCCGCAGAGGAGGCCGCGCCGGCCCGCCGGACGCGCCGCAGAGCGGTGAAGGCGACAGCGAGCGCCGAATCGGGCGATTTGGGCGAGTCCGGGCAGCAGGCGCTGCCGCTGGACGACAGCACCCCAGCTGCCGTCGCCGCGGCGGACGCCCCCGTGGCCGGCGGCGACCAGGCCGCCGAGGCCGGTGAGGCGCCGGTCGCCGCGCCGGCCAAGCGCACTCGCCGCCGGGCGGTCAAGGCCGCGCCGGTGGCGGAGCCCGAGCCGCTGCCCGAGGCCGTCGCACTTGAGGTCGCCGACGTCCCGGCCGAGGCCGCTCCTGGCGAGGCCGCTCCTGGCGAGGCCGCTCCTGGCGAGGCCGCTCCTGGCGAGGCCGCTCCTGGCGAGGCCGCTCCTGGTGAGACCGCTTCTGGTGAGACCGCTTCTGGTGAGACCGCTTCTGGTGAGACCGCTTCTGGTGAGACCGCTTCTGGCGAGACCGAGGACGAGGAAGCGGTCGAGGAGACGGTCGCCGAGGAGGTCGTCGCGCCGGTCGAGGAGCCCCCCGCCCGCCGGGGCCGCCGCGCCGCGCCGATCCAGGTGCTCTTCATGCCGCCGAGCGAGGAGGTGGAGCCGGTCCGCCCGGCCACGCCCGCGTCCGGCGCCGCGTCCGGCATCGACCCGTTCGCCGCGCCGGTCGTCGCCGCCGACGACTACGACGAGCTGGGCGAGGAAGCCCCCGAGGAGCCCGTCGGCCGCAGCCGCCGGCGCCGGGGCCGCCGCGCCGCCGAGGAGGTGTCCGCAGCCGTCGAGGCTCCGGTGGAGACCGACGAGGTCGACGCCGAGGCGGACGAGGACGAGGACGAGGACGAGTTCGAGCCCGGCACCCGCCGCCGGCGGCGGCGTGGCCGCCGTGGCCGTGGCCGTGGTCGCGGCACGCTCGGCGACGACGAGATCGACGCCGAAGGCGAGACCGAGACCGACGCGGAGGGCGAGGAGGCCGCCGCCGACGAGGACGCCGAGGCGTCCGACGACGGCGACGAGGACGGCGAGGGCATGACCCGCCGCCGGCGCCGCCGCCGCCGCAAGGGCTCCGCCGACACCGAGCCCGCCGACGACCCGCACGTGGTCGTGAAGATCCGCGAGCCCCGCCCGGCCGCCCGCGAGCGCGACCGCGACGAGGTGCAGGGGATCTCCGGCTCGACCCGCCTGGAGGCGAAGCGCCAGCGCCGCCGCGACGGCCGCGAGCAGCGCCGGACCCGTCCGCCGATCCTGTCGGAGTCGGAGTTCCTGGCCCGCCGCGAGGCGGTCGACCGCACGATGGTCATCCGGCAGAAGAACGACCGCACGCAGATCGCGGTCCTGGAGGACAAGGTGCTCGTCGAGCACTACGTCACCCGGGCCTCGTCCAGCTCGATGGTGGGCAACGTCTACCTCGGCCGCGTGCAGAACGTGCTGCCCAGCATGGAGGCGGCGTTCGTCGACATCGGCCGGGGCCGCAACGCGGTGCTGTACGCGGGCGAGGTCAACTGGGACGCGACCGGCCTGGAGGGCCGCACCCGCTCCATCGAGCAGGCCCTCAAGTCGGGCGACTCGGTGCTGGTCCAGGTGACCAAGGACCCGATCGGCACCAAGGGCGCCCGGCTGACCAGCCACATCGCCCTGTCCGGCCGGCACCTCGTCTACGTGCCGCACGGCAACGCGTCCGGCATCAGCCGCAAGCTGTCGGACATCGAGCGCAAGCGCCTCCGTGACGTGCTCAAGAACCTGGTGCCCGACGGCGCCGGGGTCATCGTGCGCACCGCGGCCGAGGGTGCCAGCGAGGACGACCTGGCCCGTGACGTGAAGCGGCTGCAGGCGCAGTGGGAGGCCATCCAGGAGAAGTCCGGCAGCAGCAGCGCGCCGGCCCTGCTCTACGAGGAGCCCGAGCTGGTCGTGCGGGTCGTCCGCGACCTGTTCAACGAGGACTTCGGCGAGCTGGTCATCCAGGGCAACGATGCCTACGAGTCGGTCGAGCCGTATCTGTCGCACGTGTCGCCCGACCTGGTCGACCGCGTCCGCCGGTACACCGGCGTCAACGACGTCTTCGCGGACCTCCGCATCGACGAACAGCTGATCAAGGCCCTCGACCGGCGGGTGTTCCTGCCCTCCGGCGGCAGCCTCGTCATCGACCGCACCGAGGCGATGACCGTCATCGACGTCAACACCGGCAAGTACACGGGCGCCGGTGGCAACCTCGAGGAGACGGTCACCCGCAACAACCTCGAGGCGGCCGAGGAGATCGTCCACCAGCTGCGGCTGCGGGACCTCGGCGGCATCATCGTCATCGACTTCATCGACATGGTCCTGGAGTCCAACCGCGACCTGGTGCTGCGCCGGCTGACCGAGTGCCTGGGCCGGGACCGGACCAAGCACCAGGTCACCGAGATCACCTCGCTCGGCCTGGTGCAGATGACCCGCAAGCGGGTCGGCCAGGGCCTGCTCGAGGCGTTCAGCGAGACCTGCGAGGTGTGCAAGGGCCGCGGCCTGATCATCCACACCGAGCCGATCCCCGAGAAGCGCGGCGGTGGCGGCGGCAACGCCGGCAGCAACGGTCACGGCGCGGTGAAGGTGGCCGCGGCGACCGTCACCAGCGGCGTGGAGGAGGCCGACGTCCAGCCGGCCCGCAGCGGTCGCCGGCGTGGCCGCCGGGGCGGCGCGGCGGTGGCGGAGGTCGGCGAGGTCGCCGAGGTCGCCGAGGAGGAGACCGGCACCGACACCGTGGACGTGCCGCACACCGTGGAGGACGTCGCGGAGGAGGCGGAGTTCACGCCGATCGCCTCCGAGGACGACCCGGACAACATCGACGACGACGAGGACGAGTCGGCCGGCAACGGTGCCCGCCGCCGGACTCGCCGGGGTGGTCTGCGCAGGCGGACCCGCCCCTGATTTGGGGGGTACGCCACCGATGGCGTACCCTTCTCAAGGCGCACTTTCGTGTGCCGGGTCTTTGCGTGCTTTGTATGGGTCACGCTGATGACCAACCGCCAGTAGCTACGACAGGAGTCCGCGTCCGATGTACGCGATCGTCAAGACCGGCGGCAAGCAGTACAAGGTCGCCGAGGGCGATGTGATCGAGGTCGAGAAGCTCGCGGGCCAGCCTGGCGACTCCCTGTCGCTCGCGGCGGTGCTGCTTGTCGACGGCGAAGATCTCATCACCGACGCGGCGAAGCTTGCCAGCGCTGCGGTGACCGCTGAGGTCGTCGCGCACACCAAGGGTCCGAAGATCCGGATCCACAAGTTCAAGAACAAGACCGGCTACCACAAGCGCCAGGGTCACCGCCAGCCGCTGACCCAGGTGAAGGTCACCGGCATCTCCACCGGGAAGTAGGGGCAGCGCGATGGCACATAAAAAAGGTGCGTCCAGCTCGCGGAACGGGCGCGACTCCGCTGCCCAGCGGCTCGGCGTGAAGCGGTTCGGCGGCCAGCTGGTCAACGCCGGCGAGATCCTCATCCGGCAGCGCGGCACCAAGTTCCACCCGGGTGACCTGGTGGGCCGTGGCGGCGACGACACGCTGTTCGCGCTCGCCGCGGGCCACGTGCTCTTCGGCACCAAGCGGGGCCGCAAGACCGTCAGCATCACCCCAGTCGCAGGCTGAAGCAGTTTTCCGGACGGCGGGCCGGGGGCATATTCGCTCCCGGCCCGCCGTTCTTGTGTTCGTGAGTGTGAGGGGATCGGGTCGTGACCACGTTCGTTGACCGCGTCGTGCTGCACGTGAGGGCGGGCGACGGTGGCCATGGCTGCGTGTCCATCCACCGCGAGAAGTTCAAGCCGTTCGGCGGGCCCGACGGCGGTGACGGCGGGCACGGCGGCAGCGTCAAGCTCGTCGTCGACCCGGCGGTGCACACGCTGCTCGACTTCCACTTCCACCCGCACCAGAAGGGCGGCAACGGCGCCGGCGGCGCGGGCAACAACCGCGACGGCGCCAACGGGCAGACGCTCGTGCTGCGGGTGCCCGACGGCACCGTCGTGCACAGCATGGACGGCGAGGTCATCGCCGACCTGATCGGCGAGGGCACCGAGTTCGAGCTGGCCCGCGGCGGGCGGGGCGGCCGCGGCAACGCGGCCCTCGCGAACACCCGCCGCAAGGCGCCCGGCTTCGCGGAGCTCGGCGAGCCCGGCGAAGAGATCGACGTCGTCCTGGAGCTCAAGAGCGTCGCCGACGTCGGTCTGGTCGGCTTCCCGTCGGCCGGCAAGTCGTCGCTGATCTCGGTCATCTCCGCGGCCCGGCCGAAGATCGCCGACTACCCGTTCACCACCCTGGTGCCCAACCTGGGCGTCGTGCAGGCCGGCGACAACACGTTCACCGTCGCCGACGTGCCCGGCCTGATCCCCGGCGCCGCCACCGGCAAGGGCCTCGGCATGCAGTTCCTGCGGCACATCGAGCGCACCGCGGTGCTGGTCCACGTGGTCGACACCGCCGCCCTGGAGACCGAGCGCGACCCGGTGTCCGACATCGACGCGATCGAGGCCGAGCTGGCGGCGTATGGCGGCCTGGAGGACCGGCCGAGGATCGTCGCGCTGAACAAGATCGACGTGCCGGACGGCCGCGACCTCGCCGACATCATGCGCGCCGACCTGGAGGAGCGCGGCTACGCCGTGTACGCGGTGAGTGCCGTCACCCACGAGGGGCTCAAGGAGCTCATCTTCGCGATGTCGGAGCTGGTGCAGCAGCAGCGCAAGGCGGCCCCGCCGCCGGAGCGCACCCGCATCGTCATCCGTCCGGCCGCCGTCGACGACAGCGGCTTCACCATCGTCCAGGACGACGAGGGCGTCTTCGTGGTCCGGGGCGGTGCGCCCGAGCGCTGGGTCCGGCAGACCAACTTCGACAACGACGAGGCCGTCGGCTATCTCGCCGACCGGCTCGCCCGCCTCGGCGTCGAGGACGCGCTCAAGAAGGCCGGCGCCGAGCCCGGGTCGCCGGTCCGCATCGGCGCCCGCGAGTTCGACTGGCAGCCCAACACGTACACCGCCGACGACTTCGTGCCGGGCAACCGGGGCACCGACTACCGCCTGGAGGAGCCCAACAAGCGGGTCCGGGCCGCGGAGCGCAAGGCCATGCGGGGTGCCCGCCGCCAGCCGTACGAGACGCTGGAGCTCGCCTCCTCGGACGAGGACGACCCGGACGACTTCTGACCCGACGATCCGTTTGTACGAATCCGCGGGTTACGTCCGTCTACTGTCCGCTCAGCCGCTGCTACGAAAAACCGGCATTGGCCGCCGAGGCCATCGCGCCGTGGCTCGCGTGGGGCTAATGTTCGGTCGGTGGGCATCCTCGAGCGGCTGACCCGACCTGCGCGATCGCCACGTGAGCGCTTCGCCGACCAGGTGCTGGCAGAGTTGCGCAGGCTCGGTGTCCGGGACGCCGAGTTCCGCCCGACCCAGTTCGCGATCGTGTGCGAGTGCGGTCAGGACGCATACAGCTGGCTCTTCCTGGCCAAGGCATTCAGCCAGTACCAACGCAGACCCGGTGACCGGAAGCGCTTCGTGCGGGACTTCGTGGCCAGCAGCCTCGCGCCGCCGGAGCAGCCTTCGACGTTCGAAGAGGCGCTGCCGCGGCTGCGCCTCGCGCTGCGGCACGCCGCCCGTGGCACCCGCACGCTGCGCCGGCCCGCGCTGCCGCACCTCGACGAGGTCGTGCTCGTCGACGACGTCCCGGTCGACCTGGACAGCCCGGCCCGCTGGGGGGTCAGCGCCGAGCAGATCTTCGCGGCCGCGCACGAGCACACCCTCGCCCGCGCCGAGCTGCCGGCCAGCGCCGCGCTCTTCGGCCCGTCGGTGCTGCACGTGCCCGACCACTCCGGTGACCACCTGGTGTCCTGGGTGCTCCTTGAGGGCTGGCTGGCCGAGCTCGACGAGCAGGTCGGCGGGCGGGCCGTCGCGTTCCTGCCGAGCACGCTGATGCTGCTGGTCTGCGCCGACGAGCCGCGCCTGGTGGAGCAGCTGTTCGACCTGGCCGCCGACGAGTACGCGCGCACGCCGGTGCCGCTGTCGCCCATGGCGTACACCACCGACGACGACGGACGGGTCGTGCCCTTCGACCCGTCGCCGGGCCATCCCGCGTTCCACGCCGCGGCGAAGGCCCGCCGCCGCCTGGCCACCGACGTGGCCGAGCACCAGCGGCGGACCCTCGCCGATCCGCGCCTGTCCGACTGCACCCTGACCGCCCGGCCCGACGGCTCCACGTTCACCACCGCCGTCTGGACGGTCGGCACGCCGACGCTGCTGCCGGTCGTCGACTTCGTCGGGGTGGCGCTGCCGGGGGAGCGGGTGTTCTACGTGCCGTGGGCGCTGATGATCGAGGCCGACCTGCTGATCGAGGAGATCGACTTCCGGCCGGCGCGCTTCACCGCGGTCGACCGGCCATCGCCGGCGTCGCTGGGCTACCTGCGGGAGCGCGCCGTCCACCTGTGAGCCCGAGCGCTTCCTTGGCCCTCCGCACGGTCGCGTCCGCTCTCCTTGCGGCCTGCTCGGCGCCTTCTTCCAGGACGACCTCGATCTCCTCGTCGGTGAGCTTCTGGTAGCGGCGCTGGATCGGCTCCAGGGTGGCGATCACCGCGTCGGCGACCTGGGTCTTGAGCCGGCCGTACCCGCTGCCCTGGAAGTCGCCGGCGGCGGTCTGCGGGTCGCGGTCGGTCAGCGCGCCCAGGATGTCGAGGAGGTTGGCGACGCCGGGGCTGCCCTCCGGGTCGTACACCACCTCCGTGCCGGTGTCGGTGACCGCCCGCATCACCTTGCGGCGCAGGACATCCGGCGGGTCGAGCAGGAACAGCACGCCGGCGGTGGAGGCGTTGGTCTTGCCCATCTTGCGGGCCGGATCGGCAAGGTCGGCGATCCGCGCGGCGACCGCCGGGTGGACCGCCCGCGGCACGGTGAACGTGCGGCCGTACCGCTCGTTGAACCGTTCCGCGAGGTCGCGGGTCAGCTCGACGTGCTGGCGCTGGTCGCGGCCCACGGGAACCTCGTCGATGTCGTGCAGCAGGATGTCGGCGGCCATCAGGACCGGGTAGGTCAGCAACGACAGCCGGGACTTCTCGCCGCCCTTCTCCTTGAACTGGATCATCCGGTGCGCCTCGCCGTAGCCGGTGACGCACTCCAGCAGGTAGTGCAGCTCCAGGTGGGCGGTGACGTCGGACTGGCGGTAGAGCAGCGCCCGCCCGGGATCGAGGCCCGCGGCGAGCAGCAGGCCGGCCACTTCGCGGGACCGGCGCTGGAGCAGGATGGGGTCGTGCTGGACGGTCAGGGCGTGCAGGTCGGCGATGAACGCCACCGTGTCCTGCCCGTGCTGGCCGCGGACGACGGGTCTGATCGCGCCGACGTAGTTGCCGAGCTGCAGCGGGCCGGTGGGCTTGAAGCCTGAGATGCGACGGGACATCGGGGACTCTCCGGTCGGTCTGGAGGCCCGCCGCTACCGGGACACACGAAAGGCCGCCCGGAAACGGACGGCCTCGATCTTGGGGATGTGTGCAGGAAACAGCGGCCGCCCCTAGCGGGCGCGCCAGCTCGATTCACGGTGCAGCACGCCACCACGATAGCAGCCTGCGATGGCACTTGCCGTGGTCACAGTGGCCCCCTCTCTGGCCCCTCCCAAACGGCGGATCCAGGTGTTGGCTGGAGCGGAGGTTCGATCGGGGAGGCACGACATGCACGAGATGACAGGGGCGGACATCGACGTGGCAGAGGACCGGCACTGGCTGCGGCTGAGCTGTCCCGGCTGCCGGGGGTGGCTGGGGGTGCCCGGCGAGGTGCCGCCGGGTGCGGCGGCGCAGCTGGTGGCGCGGCGCATCGACGCGTTCGTGCAGCGGCACGTGCGGTGCGGGCGGTGACCATGCTGCGCCAGTTTCGGCTGACCGTCAGCCGGCCGCTGGACGACGAGCGGGCCGACCTGTTGTTCGACAGGGCGGACGACCTGAGCGTGGAGGTGGTGCCCGGTGAGGGGGTCGCCTGGGTGGCGTTCGACCGGGTCGCGCCGACGCTGGTCGACGCGGTCGTGTCCGGGGTCCGCGACCTGGACGCGGCGGGGGTCGGCATCGTGCGGGCCGTCGCCGACGACCCGCTGGTGACCCTGGAGGTGATCGCGGCCCGGGTGGAGCGGCCGGTCGAGGTCGTGCGGGGCTGGACACACGGCGGGTTTCCGGCGCCGGTCCGGGACCACCCGCGGCGGCCGGTCTACCACTGGCCGGACGTGTCCGCCTGGCTCGACCTGCACCGGGCGCCGCTGCCGCCCGCCGGGAACGCCGACGTGACCCTGGAGGCGGTCACGCTCGCGCTCCGGCTACGAGCGCTGGCACCGCGGCTGGAGCGGATGCCGCCGATCCGGTCGCTGCTGTATCCGTGACGATCGGACGGCGCTGCGGGCGTCGTGGTTTGCGCGGCGGCCGCGTGCGGCATCGCGGCCGCCGCGGTTGCTGCGGCGGTCGTGTATGGCGTCGCGGCCGTCGTGTTTCCGCGGCGGCCGCGGGCGGCGCTGGGGCCGTTGCTGCTCGTGTGGCGGCGGCGTCGGGCCGTCTCAGATGTCGAATTCGCCGTCTTTGGCGCCGGCGACGAAGGCGTCCCATTCGTCCTGGGTGAAGACGAGCACCGGGCTGTGCGGGTCGGCGCCGTTGCGCAGGCCGATCAGGTCGTCCACGAACGCGACCTCCACGCGGCTGCCTTGGCTCTCGCCCGGGGCCGAGCGCCACACGGCGCGGGAGCTGTCAAAGGCACCCTTCGGGTGCGACAACGTCATGGCACTTGAGGCTACACGTACAAGATGGAACGACGGAATCGGCGCACTCGTCCGGGCGACGTCGTGATCACTACGATGCCAGGATGCGCGTGGGCATCATGGGTGGGACGTTCGACCCGATCCACCACGGCCACCTGGTCGCGGCGAGCGAGGTGGCCGACCGGTTCGGGCTGGACCAGGTGGTGTTCGTGCCGACCGGTGACCCTTGGCAGAAGTCGGGGTCGGCGGTCAGCTCGCCGGAGGACCGCTACCTGATGACGGTCATCGCGACCGCCTCCAACCCGCGGTTCACCGTCAGCCGCGTCGACGTGGACCGCGGCGGGCCGACGTACACCGTCGACACGCTGCGTGACCTGCGTGAGCGGTACGGCGCGTCGGCGGAGCTGTTCTTCATCACCGGCGCCGACGCGCTCAAGAAGATCCTGTCGTGGAAGGACGCGCGGGACCTCTTCGACCTCGCGCACTTCGTCGGCGTCACGCGACCCGGGTTCGAGCTCGACGCCTCCCACCTGCCGGCGGACTCGGTGAGCCTGGTCCAGGTGCCGGCCATGGCGATCTCGTCCACCGACTGCCGGCGGCGAGTCGCGTCCGGCAAGCCGGTCTGGTATCTCGTCCCCGACGGGGTGGTGCAATACATCGCTAAGCGAGGTTTGTACCGAAAAGTCGACAACATCTGACGGGCAGAGTGTCGTACGGGCGTGAGAGGCTAGAACGAGCCCGGCGCAGCAGGCCGGGGTAGACCGACGAAGGGAGCCCGGTGCCCGCGACTGAGCGTGCCATCGAGCTGGCGCTCACCGCTGCACAGGCGGCCGCCGACAAGAAGGCTGAAGACATCGTCATCCTGGACGTCGCCGACCAGCTGGTCATCACCGACGCGTTCCTGGTCGCGTCGGCGCCCAACGAGCGGCAGGTCCTCTCGATCGTCGACGCCATCGAGGAGCGGCTGGCGCAGCTGCCCGAGAAGGCGAAGCCGGTGCGTCGCGAGGGCGAGCGGGGCGGGCGCTGGGTCCTGCTGGACTATGTCGACATCGTCGTGCACGTGCAGCACAGCGAGGAGCGCGAGTTCTACCAGCTCGACAAGCTGTGGAAGGACTGCCCGGTCATCGAGTTCGTCGACCGCGACCTTCCCGCGCCGGCGTGACGAGGCTGATTCTCTGGCGGCACGGACAGACCTCCTGGAATGCCGGTGGGCGGGTGCAGGGGCAGATCGACACGCCGCTGTCCGAGACCGGGCTGGCACAGGCGGCCGCGACGGCGCCCCGGCTGGCCGCGCTCGAGCCCGCCGTGCTCGTCTCCAGCGACCTGCGACGCGCCAGCACCACCATGGACGCCCTGGCCGCGCTCGTCGACGTGCCGGTCACCCATGACCCGCGGCTGCGGGAGCGCAGCTTCGGCGAGTGGGAAGGGCTGACGCACCCCGAGATCAGCGCGACCTGGCCGGAGGCGTTCGAGCGGTGGCGGCGGGGCGAGCCCGTCGACGACGCCGACGTCGAGGAGGTCGACGCGCTCAGCAAGCGCATGACCGAGGCGCTGCAGGAGATCGTCTCGGCGGCGCCGGACGGGTCGACGATCGTGGTCGCGACGCACGGCGCCGCGGCCCGGCACGGCACGTGCGCGCTGCTCGGCTGGCCGCACGCGCTGGCGTCGACACTGGGCGCGCTGCACAACTGCCACTCGACCGATCTGCGGTTCGACGCGACCCGCGGGTGGCAGCTGGCGGGCCACAACCTGCCATGATTGTCGTGGAACCGGGCGGGCGCCGGTAGCGTCGAAGGGATCATGGCAGTGCGCTCTGTGCTTCTGGTGGCCGCCGTCGCTCTCGCGCTCGGCGGCTGTGCTTCGCCGTCTTCCGAGATGGGGGCGCCCCCTTCGGAGTCCGCTGCTGCCTCGTCCGCCCCGGCGTCGCCGTCTTCCGCCGCTTCCGTTTCGGGGCCCGCTGCCATCACCGTCTCCGGCCAGGTCGTGGACGGGGTCGAGGCGGGCTGTGTGCTGTTGAAGACTCCCGACAAGACGTACCTGCTGCTCGGTGGTGACCGGGCCGCGCTGCAGGCCGGCAAGCAGGTCACCGTCACCGGGCGGCCCACGTCCGACCTCATGACCACGTGCCAGCAGGGCACCCCGTTCCAGGTGAGTTCGGTCCAGGGTGGCTGACCGGTGGTGAGCTCGGTCCAGGGTGGCTGACCGGTGGTGAGCTCGGTCCGGAGCGGCTGATCGGCTACCGTGCCGTCATGACCGGACCGGAGCGGAGCGGAGGGTCGGGCATCATGAGCACTGTCCGTACGTCGGGCCGACGCCGGAGCGTGGCGGCATGACCGGCTCGCGCCCCGCTGTCGCCGTTGTCACCGACTCGACCGCCTGCCTGCCTGCCGAGCTGGCCGCCAACCCGGCGCGGCGGCTCACCGTCGTGCCGCTCGCCGTCGTCGTCAACGGTGTCCCCGGTCTCGAGACCATCGACGTCGACTCCGCCACCGTCGCCGAGGCGCTCAACGCCCGGCGCGTCGCCGTCACCACCTCCAGGCCCTCACCGGAGGCGTTCGCCGACGTGTACCGGCGGCTGCTCGCCGCCGGGGCGACCGGTGTCCTGTCCGTGCACCTGTCGGCGAAGCTGTCCGGCACGCACGACGCGGCCAGCCTCGCGGCGGCCGAGTTCGACGGCGCCGTCTCCGTGGTCGACACCCAGTCCACCGGGATGGGGCTGGGCTTTCCCGCCCTCGCCGCGGCGGCCGCGGCCGGCTCGGGTGCCGCGCTGCCGGAGGTGCGGCAGGCCGCCCTCGACGCCGCGAGCCGCACCTCGACGCTCTTCTACGTCGACACCCTGGAGTTCCTGCGCCGGGGCGGGCGGATCGGGGCGGCGGCGGCGCTGCTCGGCACCGCCCTGTCGGTGAAGCCGATCCTGCACACCACCGACCAGGGTGTCGTCGTGCGCGAGAAGGTCCGCACGGCGAGCCGCGCGCTGGCCCGGCTGGTCGACATGGCCGACGAGGCGGCGGGGTCTTCGGTCGTCGATGTGGCGGTGCACCATCTGGCCGCGCCGGAGCGCGCCGACGCGCTGCTCACGACGTTGAAGGAGCGGCTCGGGGAGCGGCTGCGGGGTGCGTACCTGACGGAGGTCGGCGCGGTCGTCGGCGCCCACGTCGGGCCGGGGATGGTGGCCGTGGTGGTGCACGCGGTGTAGCCGTTGTGCGGCACTGTTGTGTGGTGCCGTCGCTTTGGCGGCGTTGTGTGGCGCTGTCATGTGGCGGCGGTGTGTGGTGCCGTCGTGCGGCGCTGTCGTGTGGCGGTGGTGTGTGGTGCTGTCGTGTGGCGGCGATGTGTTGCGCCGTCGTGCGGGCGGTGGTGTGCGTTGTCCACAAGGGCGTGGTTGTCCACAGGGCGGTGCGTTCGTGGGGGTGGCGCGGCCGTGACCGGTCTTAGCGTGACCGGGCATGAGGCGCAGTACTGCAGACGGTGACAGCGAGACGGCGGGGCGGCTGGCGAGGGTGGTCGGGCTCCCGCCCGATCCTGATCCGTATCCGTGGGACGAGTCGTTTCCGCCCGCCGGGTCCCCGGACCCCGGTCCTGACTCCACCGGTGGCCGGTCCTGGCTGTCGGCGGTCGATCCCGGCCGGCGGGGTGTGCGCGCCCTCATCGTGGTCGCCGCGCTGGTCGGCTGCGTGGCGGCGTTCCTCGCCTGGCGCTCCCGGCCGCAGGTCACCCCGGCGCCGCCGGTCGCCTCCGTCTCCGCACTCCCGCCCGCGGCGGTCTCCAGCCCCCCGGCCCGGCTGATCGTCTCGGTCGTCGGCAAGGTCCAGCGCCCCGGCCTCGTCGACCTGCCGCCCGGGGCCCGCGTCGCAGACGCCATCGCCGGCGCCGGCGGCATGCTGCCGGGCGCCGAGCCGACCGGACTCAACCTCGCCCGCAAGGTCGTCGACGGCGAGATGATCGCGGTCGGGATCCCGGCGCCGCCCGGTGCCGCGCCACCCGTCGCGGGCGGCGGATCCGGCGGCGGCCTCGTCAACCTCAACACCGCCACCGTCGCGGAGCTCCAGACGCTGCCCGGCATCGGCCAGGTCCTCGCACAGCGCATCATCGACCACCGCGACCGCCACGGCGGCTTCCGCGCCGTCACCGACCTGCGCCAGGTCGAAGGCATCGGCGACGCCAAGTTCGCGCAGCTCAAGGACCGGGTGACGGTGTGAGCACCGACCTGCGCCTGGCCGGCGCCGCGACCGGCTGCTGGCTGACCGCGCTGGGCTGCCTGTTCTGCCCCGCCCAGGCCGGCTGGGCGGTGGGTCTCGGCGCGGTGGCCCTCGCCGTGCTGTGGGGGCGGCTTCCCGTGCGGGCGCTGCGACCGACCCGGTGGGTGGTCGTCGCGGCGCTGCTCGGCGTCGCCTGTGGCGCGGTCGCCACCGCCGCCCGGGTCGGCGAGCGTGACGCCCAGCCCCTCGCCGGCCTCGCGGCCGCGCACAAGACGGTGCGACTCGGCCTGCGGATCTCCGACGACCCGCGGCTGGGCCGCTCCACGGCGGGCCGGTCGCCGACGGTCGTCGTGCCCGCCCGGCTGACGTGGCTGCGCACGGCGGACGGCATGAACGTGGACCTGGGCGCACGGGTGCTGGTCCTCGCGGCCGACCGGGGCTGGCTGGGGCTGCTGCCGGGTCAGCGGGTCGAGACGAGCGGCCGGCTGTCACCGGCCGACGGCGGCGACCTGCGCGCCGCGATCATCTCGGTCACCGACGCCCCGGCCCGCGTCGGCCAGGCGCCGGCGATCCAGCGGGCCGCCGGCACGCTGCGGGCCGGCCTGCAGCGGGCCTGCCTGCCCCTGCCCGCCGAGCCGGGAGGCCTCCTGCCGGGGCTCGTCGTCGGCGACACCAGCCGGCTCGACCAGCAGCTCGCCGACGACTTCCGCGCCAC
Organism: Dactylosporangium sp. NPDC000521; assembly: GCF_042898305.1. Taxonomy (NCBI): domain Bacteria; kingdom Bacillati; phylum Actinomycetota; class Actinomycetes; order Micromonosporales; family Micromonosporaceae; genus Dactylosporangium; species Dactylosporangium sp. NPDC000521. The sequence goes on along the minus strand of NZ_JBIAYW010000027.1, from coordinate 78,015 downwards.
CGGCCTGACCCACCTGACCGCCGTGTCCGGAGCGAACCTGGCGATCGTGGTCGGGCTGGTGCTGCTCCTCGCCCGATGGTGCCGCGCCGGCCCGAAGGTCGCCGCGCTGATCTGCGTGCTGGCCCTCGCGGGGTTCGTCGTGCTGGTCCGGCCGTCGCCGAGCGTGCTGCGCGCCGCCGCGATGGGCGGCCTAGCCCTGGTCGCGCTGGCGCTCGGCCGCCCGCGGGCAGTGCTGCCGTCCCTCGCGACCAGCGTCCTCGTGCTCGTCGTCGCCGACCCCGAGCTGGCCGTCGACGCCGGCTTCGCGCTGTCCGTCCTCGCCACCGGCGGCCTGGTCCTGCTCGCGCCGCGCTGGGCGGAGGCACTGCGCGCCAAGGGGTGGCCGGCGTTCGCGGCCGAGGCGGTGTGTGTGCCCGCCGCGGCGCAGGCGGCGTGCGCGCCGGTGATCGCCGGCATCTCCGGCGGCGTCAGCCTGACGACCGTGCCGGCCAACCTGCTCGCCGCGCCCGCCGTCGCCCCCGCCACGATCCTCGGCATCCTCACCGCCGTGACGTCGCCGGTCCTGCCGGGTGTCGCGGCGTTCACCGCCTGGGTGGCCGCCTGGCCGGCCCGCTGGCTCGTCACGATCGCCCACCACGGCGCCGCGGTCCCGGACGGCGTCCTTCCGTGGCCGGGTGGCACGTTCGGCGGGATCCTGCTCGGTGGGCTGCTCGCGGCGCTGATCCTCGCGTTCCGGCGCCAGGCGGTGCGGCGGATCGTGCTCGTCGTCGCCCTCGCCGGCGTGCTCGGTGCCGTCCCCGTCAGGATCCTCGCCGGCGGCTGGCCGCCACCCGGCTGGGTCGTCGTCGCCTGTGACGTCGGCCAGGGCGACGCGCTCGTCGTGACCGCCGGAGGGGGTGCCGCCGTCGTCGTCGACGCGGGACCGCAGGCCGATCCCGTCGACCGCTGCCTGCGCGACCTCGGCGTCCGCCGTGTCCCGCTGCTGATCGTCAGCCACTTCCACCTCGACCACATCGGCGGTCTCGACGGCGTCCTGCGCCGGCGCCGCGTCGACCGGCTGCTCGTGCCGCCGTTCGCGGAGCCGGCGAGCGGCCGCCGTGCCGTCCTCGCCCGCGGCGTCGCCACCCTCGACGCGCCCGCCGGCACCACCCTCACCGTCGGCGAGGCGCGGCTGACCGTCCTCGGCCCGGCCCGCCCCGTGACCGGCACCCGATCCGACGTCAACAACAACTCGCTGGTCGTCGCGGTCACCGTCGGGGGGATCCGGATCCTGCTCACCGGCGACGCCGAGACGGAGGAGCAGCTCAGCCTGTTCGACGCGCCCCTGCACGCCGACGTCTTGAAGGTCGCCCACCATGGTTCGGCATTCCAGGATCCGGCCTTCCTCGACGCGGTCGCCCCGCGGGTCGCCCTGGTCAGCGTGGGCGCCGGCAACGACTACGGCCACCCCAGCCCCGGCATCCTCGCCCGCCTGGCCCGCGGGGGTGCGCGCGTCGTCCGTACCGACGAGGAGGGCGACATCGCCGTCGTCCGGGACGCGGCCGGTCGGCTCGCGGTCGTGTCCCACGGCTCGTCCGCTCTTGTCGGGGGGTCGTGACACGATGGCTCGCGTGTCTGGATCTGGTCTGCCCCGCCTCCGCCTGGTGATCGGCGACGAGGAGCTGCTCGTCTCCCGTGCCGTCACCGACACCATCGCCGCCGCCCGGGCGGACGATCCCGACACCGAGGTCCACCGGCGTCCAGGGGGCGACCTGACGGCCGGTGAGCTGGCCGAGCTGCTGAGCCCGTCGCTGTTCGGCGGGCGGCGGGTCCTCGTCGTCGACAGCGGCCAGGACACCAAGAAGGACATCACCGCGGCGCTGCTCGCCTATGCCGCCGACCCCGAGGACGACGTCGTCCTCGTCGTCACCCACGCCGGCGGCGCCAAGGGCAAGGCCCTCGCCGACGGGCTCAAGGCCGCCGGCGCCGACGTCGTGCCCGCCGCGAAGATCAGCAAGCACCGCGAGCGGGTCGACTTCGTGCGCAACGAGATCCGCCGGCAGGGTGGCAAGATCGGCGAGGACGCGGCGGAGGCCCTGCTCAGCGCCGTCGGCAACGACCTGCGCGAGCTCGTCGCCGCCTGCTCGCAGCTGGTCGCCGACACCGGCGGGCGGATCGACGTGAGCACCGTGGCGCAGTATTACCGCGGCCGCGCCGAGGTCTCCGGATTCACCGTCGCCGATGCCGTCATGGTCGGCGACACGGCCGCGGCGCTGGAGGCCCTGCGGTGGGCGATGCACGTCGGGGTGGACCCCGTGCCGATCGCCGACGCCATCGCCGACGGCGTCCGCACCGTCGCCCGGGTGGCCGCCGCCGGCAAGGGCAGCGCATATCAACTCGCCGGAAATTTGGGAATGCCTCCGTGGAAGGTCGAACGCGCACAGCGCCAAGCCCGTGGCTGGACGGCCGAGGCGCTCGTTGATGCCATGCGAGTGGCGGCAGAGTGCAATGCCGCCGTGAAGGGTGGCTCGGACGACCGCGGCTATGCGCTCGAGCGGGCTGTGTTCGCAGTGGTCGCGGCGCGTGCTGGAGGAATAGGACGATGACGACGAGCAACGGGTTCGCCCCACAGGCGCCGCTGTATGTGCGTGCGCTGCGGCTTCGCCACCTGCACATCGGCGGATTCGTCAGTTTCATGCTGTTCGAGTGCATGATCGCGGCCGGCGTGCTGCTCGCACTCGCCGAGCTGGTCAGCTGGTGGGCGGTCCCCGTCCTCCCCGCCGTCGTCGCCGTCATGGTGAAGGTCAACGACATGGCCATCGGCGGCTCGAAGCGGGTCCGGGCGCAGGCGCGTTCCGCGGCCCGGCGTTCACCCGAACGTGCGTCATCCACTCGGGTGGATCCGGCCACCGACACCGACGAGCCGACCTCCGCCACCCGGCGGACCACGACCGCGCTGGACCGCGCCGAGATGGCCCGGGGCGCGGGCAACTCCACCGGCACCGGCTCCGGCACGGGTGCGGCGGCCCGCGCCGCGGGCGCCGGCCGTGACTCGTCCGGGATCGGGGTCTCGACCGCCGGCTCGGGTCGTGCGGCCGCGGGCAGCGTCGCCAGGTCCGGCTTCGCCGCCGCCGGTGTCGGCGCTTCCGGCTCGGGCGCTTCCGGCTCGAGCGCCTCTGGCGCCGGCTCGTCCGGTGGTTCGGGTTCGGGCGGTGCGGGCGCGCCGGGTGATGGCGCCGGTGGGTCCGGCGCGGTCGGCGTCCGTCAGGGCGGCGCGGGTGCCACGCGCACCGCGACCCGGCAGGCATCCGGCGAGCCCCCGGCGCAGCGCAAGAAGGTCGGCGTCATCCGGATCTCGGTCCCGGCCCGCGACGGCGGCCCGCGCGGCGCCCGCCAGCCGGAGACCAGCAACGAATACGGGATCTCGCCCGCCAGCGACGCCCCGCCCACCCAGCTCACCGCCGAGAGTGCCGGCCGCCGCGCCGCCTCCGGCTCGGCCGTCCGCGACGCCGACACCGGCTCCCACGCGGCATTCACCGACGCCGACACGACGGGTTCGGGCCGGGCCTTCCGTGACGGGGACACCACGGGCTCCGGCCGGGCATTCCGTGACGGGGACACCACGGGCTCCGGCCGGGCATTCCGTGACGGGGACACCACGGGCTCCAGCCGGGCATTCCGCGACGGCGACACGACGGGTTCGGGCCGGGCGTTCCGCGAGGATGACACGGGTTCTGGCCGGGCGTTCCGTGAGGGCGGTTCGGGTCGGCAGGTCGTGGTCCGCGACGAGGACACCGGTGTTCACCCGGCGTTCCGGGCAGGGGAGAGCGGCGCCCGGTCCGCGTTCCGCCAGGGCGGTCACGATGACATCCACGAGGACGTTCACGGGGCGGACACGGGGAGCCACGCGGCGTACCAGACCTCGGACGCCCACCGGTCGGGCTACCGTACCGATGAGTCCGACGGCCGCTACGGCCGGACCGGCGAGCACGAGGGCTGGGACGAGTCGGCTCAGGCCGCACACGCAGGGCAGCACTGGGACCACACCGGCGAGACCGGCCAGGACCGGGACCGCTCCGGCGGCGCCGGCCAGGAGTGGGGCCAGACCACGCAGATCAGCCAGCGCCGCAGCCGCGACGATGAGGCGACCGAGGCCTGGGACGTGCGCGGCCGGTCCACCCAGGACCGGGCCCACGACAGCGGCGCCTGGGACCATGACCCCTCGGACGGACGTGGCTGGCGCACCGGTCAGGACGGCCGCGACTGGCAGGACGGCCGGGACGCCTCCGACGGTCGCGGCTGGCGCAGCGGCCACGACGGCCGCGACGGCTACGTCGGCCACGACGGGCATGGCTCGCAGGGCGGCCAGGACGCGTCCGACGGCCGTGGTTGGCGCAGCGTGCAGAACGATCACGACGCCCACGGCTGGCAGGGCGACCCGAGCGGCAGCACTGGTCACGGCGCGCCGGAGTGGGGGCACGACGACGAGGGTCCGCGCTGGGACCGCGCCACTCCCGCGGGCTGGGAGCCGGTCGCTCAGGTCACCGGCCACGCTCGGGTGGCGCGTGCCGGGCAGGGCGGCGACGGCCAGCAGGCGTGGGGCGAGGACACCGAGGCCGGCTGGGGCGACGAGGCGGCGTGGGCCGGCCGGCCGCGCACCCGCGACAACCAGGCCAACTGGGGCGACGAGACCGTCTGGGGCGACCGCTCCGCATGGATCAGCCGCGCCGCCGCCGCACGCATCGAGCACCCGGGCACGCGGGCGAGCGCGGAAGGTCACGCCTCGGACGGACACGGCGACGCGCAGCCGGGAGCCGTCTACACCGGCGCCGGCGGATCGGCCGGCTACCCGGGCGTGCAGGGCCAAGCGGACTACGACGGCCGGCCGGGCCACGCGGGCAGCGGCGAGGCAGGCTACGCGACCAACCAGCAGGGCTACGCGGCCCACCAACAGGGCTACGCGGCCCACCAACAGGGCTACGCGGCCGACCAACAGGGCTACGCGGGCGGCCAGCAGGGCTACGCGGGCGGCGGCGAGGCGGGCCACGTGACCGGTCAGCAGGGTTATGCGGGCGACGGGCAGGCGGAGTACGCGGCCGGTGGGCAGACGGGCTCGGGGTACACCGGCGACGGGAACGGAAGCGCGGTGCACGGTGAGCCGGTCGACCCGTGGGCGGAGTGGGACGACGAGACCGGCTGGGCGGACCAGTCGCAGTGGGGGACCGCGCCGAGCCGGAGTGGGCAGACCGGCTGGGCGGCGGGGCAGGCGGCGTGGAACGGGTACGAGCCAGCTGACGAGCCCGACACGAACGAGCCGACGCCATCCGTCGACAACGGCCGGCCGGCCGCCGGCCGGGACGCCGCCGGTGGGCGCCACGCGCAGCGCCAGCCCGGAGGGCGCCGGAGGCCGGACGACACGGGGCACTTCTCGTCCGGGCAGTTCCAGTCGGGTCGGCACGCCGAGCGGCCCTGGCGGACCGACGAGGACCTGACCCGGCAGCGGACGGGCGGGTTCAACCAGGGCCGCTTCGCCTGACCGGACCAGCACGGGGCCTGACAGGCTCCGGACGGCATGAACGATGAGCCGGAGGTGGCTCGGGGCACCCCGCCCCGGCTGTCTCCGGCTCTTCGGTGTCCTCTTCGGTGTCCGGGGGCGGTGCGTTGTGCTGGCCTGGCAGCGGGGCGGTTGGCTTCGGCCCGGGACCGCTTCGCTCAGAGCCGGACGGGCGCGGTGCGCCGCCTGGGAGGCTGCGGCGGGTTCGGGTGGCGTGGGCGGTGTGCCGGAGCGGCGTCGGCGCTGGCTGGTTGTCCCGGTTCTTCGGTGTCCGGGGGCGGTGCGTTGAGCTGGCGTGGCAGCGGGGTCGCTTCGTTCAGAGCTGTGCCGGCATGGCGGGCTGCGGCGGTTCGAGCGGCGTGGCGATGTGCCGGAAGCGGCTCACGCGGCGGTCCTGGTCGCCTCCGGCTCTTCGGTGTCCGGGGCTGCTGCCAGGAAGACGGGAGTGGGGCCGGCGGCGCGTCAACAGCGAAAGCGCCGCCCGCGTGTGGGGCGGCGCTTTTCGCGGAGCTGAGAAGAAGTGCTGGGGGGCCGGTCAGGCGGCCAGCGAGCCCAGCTTCTTGGTGATGGCCGACTTGCGGTTGGCCGCCTGGTTCTTGTGGATGACACCCTTGCTGGCGGCTTGGTCCAGCTTGCGCGAGGCGTCGCGGAGCAGGGTGGTGGCGGCCTCGGTGTCGCCGGCGGCGGTGGCCTCGTGGAACTTGCGGATCGCGGTCTTCAGGGAAGACTTGACCGACTTGTTGCGCAGGCGGCGCTTCTCGTTCTGCCGGTTGCGCTTGATCTGGGACTTGATGTTCGCCACGCGACAGACCTCGTCTTGTTAGCTCGGGTTGGAAAAGTTTAGGCGCAAGCAACAGGGACGCGTCACCGTGCGCGATGAATCAGGTTACCAGGTCCCCACCCGGCCAGCCAAAACGGGCGGCCACGGTGGGGTGGGGTCACAGGGCGCTGCCCTTCTTGTACTCGTCCCACGAGAGCTCCCAGTCGGTCCAGCCGTCGCCGTACTTCACCCGCTCCTCGGTGCCCTTGACGATGACGGGGTCGCCGATGTGGGTCACGCCGTACAGCCATTTCGCCAGGTCGAGGGAGATGTTGACGCAGCCGTGGGAGACGTTGCGCTTGCCCTGGTCCTTGACGGACCAGGGGGCGGCGTGGATGTACTGGCCGCTCCAGGTGATCCGCTGGGGGTACTCGACCTTCGTCCGGTAGCCGTCGGGGGAGTCGACGGGGACGCCGTAGGTGGAGGAGTCGAACCACTCCCACTCGTTCTTCACCATGACGATGAAGTTGCCGCTGTCGGAGGGGTTGCTGGGCTTGCCCAGGGAGATGGGCATCGTCTTGAGCAGGACGCCGTCCTCGGTGACGGTCATCTGCTTGGTGGCGTTGTCGGCCTCCATGATGAGCTTCTTGCCCACGGTGGCGTCGACGGTGAGGTCCTTCTCACCGTAGGACTTGCCGCCGAAGGAGACGCCACCGACGGCGGCGCGCAGAGAGAGCTTGGTCCCGGCCTGCCAGTACTCCTTGGGGCGGTAGTGGATCTCCTTGGGGGAGTACCAGTTCCAGACGCCTTCCTGCGGCGGGTCGGAGGACATGAAGAGCCGCTTCTGGATGCCGGCGCGCTTGTCCTTCGGGATGTCGACGCCGAAGGACAGGATCATCATCATGCCGACGCCGACGACCTGGCCGTCGCCGATCTGGCTGCTGGTGCGGGCGAGGCTGGACGGCTTGGCCATGGTGGTGAACTTCACCGTGGACTTGGCGCTGCCGGCGGTGATCGTGGCCGTGTACTCGGTGGAGTACTTCAGCTGCTTGTCCGGCACCCACTCGACGCCGCCACCCGAGGCGCCGGTGGACGGCGAGGTGCCAGTGGACGGCGAGGTGCCGGTGGAGGGCAAAGTGCCGGTGGAGGGCGAGGCGGACGCACCCGAGGCACCACCGGTCAGGGCGGCGCCGGAGACGGTGGCGCCCGAGGCGTCCTGCAGCGTGACCGTGGCGTCGGAGGAGGCCTCGTACACGATGGACGTCGCGGTCGAGACGTCCTTGGCGCCGTCGGTGGGAGTCGTCACCTTGGCGGTGCCGGCGGCCGCGCTGGAGCCGCCGCCGTCGCTGCCGCCGCCCTTCCAGGACGGGGCGGGGTCGCTGCAGCCGGCGAGCAGCAGGGCGCTCACCACGAACACGGAGGTCAGTCGTCGTAGTTGCATCAGCAACCATTGTGCCCCGGTCCGCAAGGACGGCAACCTGGTGGGTGGCCGCGGGCTACAGCGACGGCAGCCGGACGAGGAACGTGGTGCCGGGCTTGTCACCGTGGTCGGTGACGGTGATCGTGCCGCCGTGGCGTTCGATGACGGTGCGGCTGATGGCCAGGCCGAGGCCTGTGCCGGGCAGGCCGAGGCTGCGGATGTTGGAGCCGCGGAAGAAGCGCTCGAAGAGCCGTGACCGCTCCTCCTCGGGGATGCCGACGCCGGTGTCGGTGACCCGCAGGTCGACGCCGGCCCGGTCGCGGGTCAGCTCGATCTCGACCCGGCCACCCGCGGGTGTGAACTTCACCGCATTGGTGACGAGGTGGTCGACGACCTTGCGCAGCCGCGGCGGGTCGCCGGCGACGGGCGCCGGGCCGTCGGGGAGCGTGACCCGCATGTCGATGTCCTTCTCCTGCGCCGCGCGGGTGCCCGCGAGCGCGGAGTCGCCGACCACGGCGGCGAGGTCCAGGGGCCGCTCGACGAGGGAGACGTAGCCGCTCTCCAGGCCGGCCAGGTCCAGCAGGTCGTCGATGATCGCCCGGAGGTTCTCGGCGTTGCGGGCGATGACCGACAGGAACTGCGCGCGGGTCGTCTCGTCGTCGTTGTCGTGCAGGAGCAGCTCGGTGTAGGAGGAGATCGACGTGAGCGGGGTGCGCAGCTCGTGGCCGACGAGGGAGATGAACTCGTCCTTCGTGCGGGCCAGCTGGCGGGCCAGGTCCTCGGCGCGGCGGCGCTCCAGGAACTGCCCGACGTGCGCGGCGATCCCGGACAGCAGCGCGATGAGGGACTGCTCCGGCTCCTCGGCGGCGTCGCCGAAGAAGCTGAGCGTGCCGGTGACCCCGGTCCCGTCGCGGATCGGCACGGCGAGGCCGACGCGCAGGCCGTGCCGGGCCAGCGAGGGCACGTTGAGGCGGCTGCCGACGACGGAGATGTCGGGGATCCAGGCGGGCTGGCCGGTCTCCCAGGCGACGCCGGAGACGCCGACGCCGGGGGCGAGGGGTCCGGGCTCGGGGATGATGTAGCCGGGCTCGGTCCACATGGCCGCGTTGCGCAGGACGTTGCCGACCTTGTCGACCAGCCACAGCTCGCTGTGCGGCCACTGCAGGGTGCGCGCGACGGTGCCGAGCAGCTCCGGGCCGGCGTCCTCGATCGTGGGCGCCTGCTCCAGGATGCGGGAGACGGCGAGCTCGCACTCGATGAGCCGCTGCGCCCGGCGCCGGTCGGTGACCTCGTGCAGGGCCGCGACGGCGCCGAGCCGGTTGCCGTCGGTGTCGCGGATCGGCTGGGCGTTGGCCGTGAAGCTGCGCCGGGGGCGTCCGGGCGTGTGGATGACGACCTCGGCCTCGCGGACGTGCTCGCCGTGGAAGGCGCGGATGAGCGGCAGGTCGTCCGCCGGCGAAGCAGCGCCGTGGGCACGGTAGGCCTCGACCCAGCTCGACGCCGTCGACTGGTCGGCGTCGCCGCCGGTGATCTCCCGCATCGCCCGGTTGAACAGGATCAGCCGGCCGCGCTCGTCGCAGGCGACCACGCCGGCGTCGAGGTTGTCGAGCAGGGCGCTGAGGAAGTGCCGCTCGCGGGCGAGCTGCCGCTCGGCGGTGACGCGTTCGCTGATGTCGTACACGAAGGCGTGCGCGTGCCGCCCGGTCGGCCCGTCCACGACGTTCAGGGTCAGCTCGACCGGGAACTCGTCGCCGGCCCGGTTGTTGGCGTACAGCTGCAGCCGTTGCCCGATCAGCTTCGGTACGCCGCCCCGCACCAGCCTGGTCAGCCCGGCCCGGTGCGCGGCGCGGAACCGCTCGGGGATGATCAGCTCGTCCACCTGCCTGCCGATCGCCTCCGCGGCGGACCAGCCGAAGGTGCGCTCGGCGGCCTTGTTCCAGCGGGTGATCTCGCCGGTGAGCTCGATGGCGATGAACGCCTCCAGCGCGGTCTCCAGCACCGCGTCGGTCTCGGCCGCGGCGATCGCGATGTCCTGCCGGCCGGCCTCGGCGCCGAGCATGACCTCCAGCATCGCGGCGCACTCCGACACGGCCGCGATGTCGTCGTCGGTCCAGTGCCGGGGCACGGAGTCGGTGACGCAGATCGCCCCGAGCGTGTTGCCGTGCAGGTCGTGGACGGGGTGGCCGAGGTACGCCGTGACGCCCCGGTCCTGCACCGCGCCGAGGTCGCGCAGCACCGGGTGGTTCCGGGCGTCGCTGACGACGAGCGGCGCGTTCTCGGTCACCACGTACTGGCAGAAGGAGCTGGTCGCCGGCTCGGCGTGGACGCGGTCGAGGTCCGGTGCGAGGCCGTGCCGGCCGATGATGTGCATCCGCTCGTCGTCGACGAGGGTCAGCAGGCCGACGGGGGCCACGACCGAGCGTGCGGCGAGGCGGACCAGGCCGTCGACCGGCGCGGACGACGATGCGAGCAGTGTCTGGGCGCGCTGGAGCGCAGCCAGCCGTTCGGGCTGCGTGAGCACGCCGAGGTCGAGCTGCGGCATGTCCACCCCCAACCCGCGAGCAGCTAGGTCGATGGTACCCGCGCAAAGAGGCTAAATCAGACTAAAGCCGGAGCTGCGTGGCCCGAGCCAGAGTCGATGCCGGGTCCTCGCCGGCGGTCAGGTCGATGTCGTCGGTGAGCCGCCCGTCGGCGAGCCGCAGCAGCCGGTCGCACCGCGCCGCGATCTGCTGCTCGTGCGTGGCGAGCAGCACCGTCATGCCGCGCGCCTCCCGCAGGTCGAGCAGCAGGTCCAGGATCTGCGTGCCGTTGGCGGAGTCGAGGTTGCCGGTCGGCTCGTCGGCGAGCAGGAGCTTCGGCGACCCGATCAGGGCCCGGGCGATCGCCACCCGCTGCTGCTGGCCGCCGGACAGCTGCGCCGGCAGGGCCCGCTCCCGTCCGCCGAGCCCGACCGCGTCGAGCAGTTCGCGGGCGCGCTGCTGCTTGTCGAACCCGACGCGGAACGGCAGCACCGGCGCGATGACGTTGTCGAGCGCGGTGAGCGCGGGCAGCAGGTGGTACCGCTGGAACACGAACCCGACCGTGCGCCGGTATTCGCTGAGCTTGCGCCGCCGCAGCGCGGTCACCTCGACGCCGTCGACGACGATCGTGCCGGCGTCGGCGGTCTCGATCGCGCCGACCAGGTGCAGCAGCGTCGACTTGCCCGACCCGCTCGGCCCGGTGACCGCGGTGAAGCTCCCGGCCTCGACGCTCAGGGTCAGCTCGTCGGCGGCGACGATGTCCTGCTCCCCGGTGTGGAAGCGCTTGGTCAGCCCGGTGACGGACAGCGCGGCGCCGGTGGACGGATCGGCGCCGGTGGACGGTGCGGTCATCGCCCTACTCTGTCGCAATGCATTGCGACAATGCAAGGGGCGGGTAGGCTTTGGACATGCCGATCCATCACGCGGTGCTGTCGCTGCTGTCGCACGGGCCCAGCTACGGGTACGAGCTGAAGAGCGCCTTCGAGACCGCGGTCGGCCCGCAGTGGGGCCCGCTGAACATCGGGCACCTGTACCAGATCCTGGACCGCCTCTCCCGCGACGGCATGGTCAGCTCCGAGCGGCACGCCCAGGCGGTGAAGCCCGACCGGGTCGTCTACGAGATCACCGACGCCGGCCGGGGAGAGCTGCGGCGCTGGCTGGACGAGGCGAGCCCGCGCAGCGGCGGCTTCCGCGACGACTTCTTCCTCAAGGTGACCGCGGCGGCCCGCTCCGGCGACGAGGAGATCGTGCGCACCGTGCTGGGTCAGCAGCGCACGTACCTGCTGCGCGAGCTGCGCAACCTCGACGGCCTGCGGCGCAAGGCGGCCGACCCGGTCGTCGGGCTGCTGCTGTCGGCGGCGACCCGGCACGTCGAGGCCGATCTGGCGTTCGTCGACGACGCGGAGCGGGCGCTGCTGAACGACCCGGCCACGGTCGCCGCGCTCAAGGGCATCCGACCGCCGGCCCCGGGTCAGCTGCAACGACCCGCCTAACGCGGGTGGAGGGCGGCCCGCCGCAGGCCGGGGATCTCGAACGGCTCGCCCAGCAGCTCGGCCGCGCCCAGCCGGGCCAGCGCCGGCGCGGTCTGGATGCCGGAGCCGCCCTGCCCCGCGAACCAGTAGAACCCGTCCTGCGCCGGGTCCGGCCCGACGACCGGATTGCGGTCCGCCGCGAACGTCCGCAGCCCCGCCCAGCTCGTCCGCACCCGCCGCAGGTCCAGGGTGGTGACCGCGGCGACCCGCTCGACCGCGAGGGCGACGTCCTCCGGCGCGGCGACGGCGTCGACCGGCGGCGACGGCGTCTCGTCGCACGGCGACACCAGCAGCCCGCCGCCCTCGGGGCGGAAGTAGAACTCGTCGCCCACGTCGTGCACCAGCGGCCAGGTCGGCGCGACTCCTTCGATGGAGACGATCGCCACGGTACGGCGCAGCGGCGCCAACCCCGCGGCCGCCACCCCGAGCCGCCCCGCGACGGCGTCCGCCCAGGCACCGGCCGCGTTGACGACCCGCCCGACCTCCAGCTCGCCGCGGTCGGTGGTGAGCCGCCAGCCGTGCCCGGTCCACTCGCCGGCCTCCAGGCCGATCGCGGTGCGCAGCACCACGCCCGCGGCGGCGGCGCGCTTGCGGTACAGCTGATGCAGCGCGTCGACGTCGATGTCCTGCGCGGTGCGCTCGACCGCGGCCCTCGCGACCGCCGACGGGCGCAGCGCCGGGCACAGCGTCTGCGCCCCGGCGACATCCGTGCCGCGCAGCGACGGGTTGGCGGTCAGCAGCGCGTTCATCGCCGGGAGCTGCTCCTCGCCGGCGATCCAGACCAGCGGCCGGGTCCGTAGCAGCGGCGTGCCGGACTCGGCGCCGAGCGCGTCGAGGATCGTCCGCGACGCGCGGGTCAGCGCCCGCACCTCCGGCGTGCCGTAGCTCTCGAGGAAGGCGGCCACGGACCGCCCGGTCGTGTGGTAACCGAACTGGTTCTCCCGTTCGAGCACCATGATCCGCAACGGCTCGCGGTGGCCACCCGCGGCCTCCACCCGTGCGACCAACCGGCTGTCCAGCTCGGCGAGCTCCGCGGCGAGGGACAGGCCGGCCATGCCCCCACCGATCATCGCCACGTCTGCGCGTTCGATCCTGCAATTGTCGCAGGCGATGTTGAGATGTTGCAGAATGTTCCGTTTCGAGTCGGGTAGGCATGGTGGCGTGAGATTCGCCGAACTCGCCGCCCGCTGGCAGGACCGTCCCGTGCTCGTCGTCGGCGACGCCGTGCTCGACTGCTGGCTGACCGGGACCCCTACCCGCATGAGCCGGGAGGCACCCGTCCCCGTCATCACGCTGGAGACGACCCGCGAGGTCGCCGGCGGTGCCGCGGCCGTCGCGGGCGCGTTCACCGCCCTGGGCGCCAGGACCACCGTCGTCGGCGCGACCGGCGACGACGACGCGGGCGCCACGCTGCGCTCCAGGGTGTGGGACGGCGGCGCCGCCGACCGTCTGGTCGTCGCGGTCGGCCGGCGCACGCTCACCAAGCGCCGCGTCGTCGCCGCCGGTCAGGTGGTGGCACGGTTCGACGACGGCGACACGAGCCCCCTCGGTGGCGAGGCCGCCGAGACGCTCCAGCAGCGCCTCCACGAGTCCCTCGCCGAGCGCCCCGCGGCGGTCGTCGTCTGCGACCTCGGCGCCGGCACCCTCGGCCCCGCCGTCCGCGCGGTCCTCGCCGGCCGGCGCCTCGACGTGCCGCTCCTCGCCGTCGACGCGTTGGACCTCGCGCCGTGGGCCCATCTCGGCCCGGACCTCGTCACGCCCACCCTCGACACCGTCAGCGGGGTCGTCGACGGCACCAACGCCGCCGCCGTCATCGCGTCCCGTGGCATGCTCCTGCGCTCGACCGCCGCCGCCGTCGTGGCCGTCACGCTCGACGCCGACGGTGCGGTCGTGCACAGCCACGACGCCGACACGGTCCACACCTCGGCGGCCCCGACACCACGCAACCGGTCCGCGTACGTCGCCGGCTTCGTCCTCTCCCAGCTCGCCGGCGCCGCCCTGCCGGAGGCCGCCGCCACCGCCCAACGCTGCGCCGCCATCCGCGACCGCGACCTCCCCCTCGCCGCCGCGCAGCTGGGCGCCCTGGACCCCACCCCGACCTGACCCGCCGACGAGCCGCCGCCTCGCTGCGCTGACGTTGGCCAATGCCGACGTTTCGCGGTTCAGCCCGTAGACGTTGGGCGATCGACCCGCAAGTCGATCTCCGGCAGAGGGGTGGATCGTGGCATTGGCCGGCGTCTGTGGCGCGTAGCGGGGGGTCGACGGTTCAGCCGAGGGTCACGTCGGCGGTGGGGATGAGGGTCTTGGTGTCGCAGTGGACGACGACGCGGACCTCCTGGCCGTCGGTCTTGAAGGTGACCCGGTATTCGACGCCCGGGCCCTGCTGGGCGTTCTCGATGTGGAAGCGGAGCGCCGGGCGCAGGTAGTCGGCCCAGGTCATGCCGGCGTCGCAGCGGGCGAGGATCGTGCCGCCGGGGGTGCGCAGGAGCTGTGCGGCGCCGGGTGACGGGGACGGGGGTGCCGGGGAAGGGGTGGAGGAGCGGTTGCCGCTGGTGGCGGCCAGGAAGGACGAGCGGATGGCCTCCACCTTGCCGACGCAGACGACGCCGAGCGTCGCCGTGCACGCGGCCCAGGCGCCGATCGCGAAAACCCACCGTGCACCCCGCATGCCGGGCGCCCTGCCCGGGGGTGGAGCAAGCACACCGGCGCGGGAAGGAGATCGGAGGCGAGCCGGGTTTGAGACGGCGACGACCTTGTTGGTGACTTCCTCGCCTGTCTGTCCGTATCATGCCCGAGACGCGCCACCCCCCCCTTGTCGACGCGACCCACGAGGACCACATGAAGACCCGCACGTGGAGAATCCGCACGTGGTCGATCCGGGCCAAGATCGTAACCCTGCTGCTCCCGCCGCTGCTGTCGCTCGTCGTGCTGTGGGTCTTCGCGACCAGCCTGACGTCCGGCGCGGTGGTCGAGCTGTTCGACGCGCAGACCTACTACAAGCTGGCCGCCGAGCCGGCCGAGACGATGACCGTCGAGCTGCAGCGGGAGCGGAAGCTGTCGCAGGTGTACCTGGGGTCCGGCCGGGCCGAGGGGAAGCCGGAGGCGGCGCTGCTGGCCGAGCAGCGGCGCAAGACCGACGCCGCCATCAGCAACTTCCGGACCCTCGCCGGCAAGGGGGAGACCACGGAGGCCATGCCGGAGGCCGCCAGGGGGCGCCTCGCGGAGATCATGGTGGCGCTCGACGGGATCGTGTCGGGGCGTTCGGGGATCTCGCTCGGGCAGGTCGACCGGGCCGGTGCGATGGAGATCTACAACGGCCCGATCGACGCGATCTACCGCTGGTACAACGCGCTGCCCGGCGTCAGTGACGCGCAGCTGAGCAAGGACGCCCGGACCAACATCGCGATGAGCCGGGCCCGGGAACTGCTCGCGCGGGAGGACTCGCTGGTCAACGGCGCGGCCGCGGCGGGCAAGTTCATCCGCACCGAGGCCGCCGACCTGATCGCGGCGATCGGCGCGAAGCGCAGCGAATACGCGGAGCAGTCCGCGGAGCTGCCCGAGCCGGTGCAGCGGGTCTACCGGGACATCGTCGCGGGCGACCCGCACAAGAAGCTGACCGACTTCGAGAACAAGATCATCGCCGAGGCCAGGCCGAACGCCGCCATCCCGGTCGACATCGCGGTGTGGCGCGACGCCTACGACAAGCTCGCCGAGCAGCTGCGCCAGCTGGACCTGCAGTACGGCGACACGATCCTGGAGCGGGCCGAGCCCGTCGGTGTGGCGATCATCGTCCGGCTGGTGCTCGCCGCGGTGCTGGGGCTGCTCGCGATCGCGATCTCGGTCGTGCTGTCGATCCGGATCGGCCGGTCGCTGATCAACCGGCTCACCGGCCTGCGGCAGGACGCCCAGATCCTCGCCGACCAGCGGCTGCCGGAGCTCGTCGGCCGGCTGCGCCGGGGCGAGGAGCTGGACCTGGCCGAGGCGGCGCCGCCGCTGGAGTACGGCACCGACGAGATCGGCAAGGTGGGCAACGCGTTCAGCGCCGTGCAGCGCACCGCGGTCGAGTCCGCGGCGCACGAGGCGCAGCTGCGCCGGGGGCTCAACGAGGTCTTCCTGAACATCGCCCGCCGCAGCCAGACGCTGCTGCACCGCCAGCTCGCGCTGCTGGACCGGATGGAGCGGCGGACCGGCGACCCGGAGGAGCTGGAGGACCTGTTCCGGGTCGACCACCTCGCGACCCGCATGCGCCGCCACGCCGAGGACCTGGTCATCCTGGCCGGTGCGACCCCCGGCCGCGGCTGGCGCAACCCGGTGCCGATGATCGACGTGGTCCGCGGCGCGGTGTCGGAGGTCGAGGACTACGCGCGGGTCGGCTTCCTCACGCTGCCCGAGGCGTCGCTGGTCGGGCGGGCCGTCGCCGACGTCATCCACCTGCTCGCCGAGGTGATCGAGAACGCGACGTCCTACTCGCCGCCGCACACCCGGGTGCAGATCAGCGGGCAGCTCGTGCCGAACGGGTTCGCGGTCGAGATCGAGGACCGCGGGCTGGGCATGGCACCGGAGGCCATCGAGGAGGCCAACCAGCGGCTGCTGCACCCGCCGGACTTCGACCCGGCCAACAGCGCCCGGCTCGGCCTGTTCGTGGTGGCGCTGCTCGCGGCCCGCCACGGCGTCCGGGTCACGCTGCGGTCCTCGCCGTACGGGGGCATCACCGCGGTCGTGCTGATCCCGCCCCACCTGATCACGGGTGGGACCCCGGAGCTGACCGCGTCCACCCCGTCGGAGGCGGCGTCGGAGCTGGCCGATGAGCTGGCGGCGGGGCCCGGGTTCGAGGTGCGCCGGGTCCAGGCGGACGAGCGGCTCACCGCGGATGTCCTGGAGCTGGTGCCGTCGCAGGTGAGCACGGCCGCGCCCGCGCCCCTGCCCGTCCGTGGGCCCGGCGCCGGCGCCGAATCGCCGCAGCCGCCGCAGGTCGTGCCGGCTCAGGAGGTACAGACGCGGCAAACGCCATCGGAGCAACCCGTCGACCTCACCGACGACGGACTTCCCAAGCGGCGCCGGCAGGCGAGCCTTGCCCCGCAGCTCCGGGAGCGACCTGACGACGAGCACACGGTCGACGGCGTGCCGGCGTCGCAGTTCGCGGCCGCCGGGACCGGTGGCAGGTCGCCCGAGCAGACCCGCGCGATGATGACGTCGCTGCAGGCGGGGTTCACCCGGGGGCGCCGGGAGGCGGCGCTCACCGACGATCAACCCACACCGGAAAGGGACGCATAGGTGGCACAATCGACGAGTCGCACCGGCAAGCTCGACTGGCTCCTCGACGACCTCGTCGATCGGGTCGAGTCGGCGCAGCACGCCGTGGTGCTCTCCGCCGACGGGCTGCTCATGGGCGCGTCCAGCCAGCTCGGCCGGGACGACGCCGAGCACCTGTCCGCGGTCGCGTCCGGGTTCCAGAGCCTGGCCCGCAGCGCCGGCCGGCACTTCAACGGCGGCGCCGTCCGGCAGACGATCGTGGAGATGGACGACGCCTTCCTGTTCGTCACGGCCGCCGGGCAGGGCGCCTGCCTGGCGGTGCTGAGCGCGGCGGACTCCGACATCGGCGTGATCGCCTACGAGATGGCGATGCTGGTGACCCGGGTCGGGCAGTACCTCACGGCACCGTCACGAACGGGCGCTCCGTCCGATGCCGCAGGGTGAACACAACTGGCTCGACTCCGACGCCGGGCCGGTGGTGCGCCCGTACGCGGTGACCGGTGGGCGGGCCAGGCCCGTCGTCGGCGGCTTCGACCTGGTGGCGTTCGTCGTCAACACCGACGGCGGGACGGGCCCCCGGCACCTGCAGCCCGAGCACTATGCGATCCTGGCCCGCACCCGTGTGCCGATCACGGTCGCGGAGCTCGCCTCACACCTCGATCTCGCGCTCGGCGTGGTGCGCGTGCTGCTGGGCGACCTGCTCCAGCAGGGACTCATCGAGATGCACGAACCTGTGTACGACCAATCCGTCGGGCCGCAGCGGCCCGACGATCGCATTCTCAAGGCGGTTGTCAATGGTCTCCGATCGCTCTGACGGGCACATCCCGCTGGCGGTGAAGATCCTCATCGCCGGGGGGTTCGGCGTCGGCAAGACCACGCTCGTCAGCGCGGTCAGTGAGATCCGTCCCCTCCAGACCGAGGAGGTGCTCACCAACGCGGGTGTCGGCATCGACGACGTCAACGGCGTGGAGGGCAAGACCACCACGACGGTGGCGATGGACTTCGGCCGGATCAGCATCAACGACGACATCGTGCTCTACCTCTTCGGTACCCCCGGGCAGGACCGCTTCTGGTTCCTGTGGGACGAGCTGGCGCTGGGCGCGCTCGGCGCGGTCGTGCTCGCCGACACCCGGCGGCTCACCGACTGCTTCCCGTCGGTGGACTACTTCGAGGAGCGCAAGACGCCGTTCCTGGTCGCCGTCAACTGCTTCGACGGCGTGCAGAAGCACACCGCGGAGGCGGTCCGCCGGGCGCTGGACCTCGACCCGGACGTGCCCGTGGTGCTCTGCGACGCCCGCGACCGGCGCTCGATCAAGGGCGTGCTCATCGCGCTCGTCGAGCACGTGATGACGATCAAGCAGGCACCGGCACTCGAGCCAGCGCGGCGGCCTGGCTTCTGATCTCCGGCACGGCCGTCGTCTCCCACCAGGCGCCCCGGCGGGTCGGGCCGATCGCGAGGATGCGGTCGGACGGCTCGCCGTCGCGGCCGACGAGCCGGCCGTGCCCGTCGACGTCGAGGCCGGTGCCGGTCGGGTCGCGGCGGGCCAGCCCGTCGTCCAGCAGGGCCCGGCCGAGGGTACTGGTGGCGGCGCCGCCCGGGCCGGTGCAGTTGACGATCGCGCCGACCGGCCAGCTCACGTCCCTGTCCTTGAACCGCAGCGTCACCACGAAGCCGCGCTCGCCGCGCCGGATCGAGTGGATCGCCGCCGCGTGCGTGAAGAGGGCGCCGCTGTCGCGCAGCGCGGCCACCCGCGCCGCGACCGTCGGCGCCATCCGGTGCCGGTGGACCTCCCAGTACGCCGCGACGTGCTGCAGGAACCGGCGCCGCGCGTCCACCGACAGCTGCCACCACAGCCGGTCGATCTGCGGCCGCAGCGTGTCGACCGCGCAGCGCCAGTCGGGCTCGGTCGCCGCGTAGCGCCGGACCGCCCGCAGCAGCCCGCGCGCGTCGGCGCCGTCGTGGGCGAACGTCCCGGTGGCCTTCGGCTGGGTCTCCAGGTGCGGCTGGGGGAGCAGGCCGCGGCGCGACACCGCGTGCAGCGGCGCCCGGCGCCCCCGGCCGCTCAGCGACATCGCCACGTCCAGCGCGGTGAGCCCGGTGCCGATCAGCAGCACCGGCACGTCGCCCGGGACCCGGTCCAGCGCGCCCGGCGTCCATGGGTTTCCCACATAGTAGGGGTGGGTGCGCACGGCCGAGGTGATCGACAGCGGGCCCGCCGGAGCGCCGTGGCCGAGGGCGAGCACGACCCGGTCGGCGGCCACGGTCCGCCCGCCACGCAGCACCACGCCCAGTCGCTCCTGACTGGCGTCCAGGCGGATCGCCACCCCGCGGACGTGCTCGAAGTCGGCGCCGCGCAGGCGGTCGTGCAGGTAGTCGCCGAAGACCGCCCGGGGCGCGAAGTCCGCCGGCCCGATGGAGAGCCCCTGCTCCCGGCACCAGTCGACGAAGTCGGTCGGGGTGTCGGCGAGGGCGCTCATCGCCGCCGCGCGCGAGTTGAGCAGATGGGTGGGGTCGGTCGTGCGGTACGCCGCGCCACGGCCGAGCAGGTTGGCCGGCGCCGGGTCGACCAGCACGACCCGGTCCGCCGGGCCGCTGACATGGATCGCCGTGAGGGCGCCGCTACAGCCTCCGCCCACGACCACTGTGGTTTGCATGCTCGCCCCTAATTTCTATCTAACCGGTAGGTTTTAACTGTACTAGGTGCGGCCGCCCGGGTGTAGAACCCAGATCGTCCGGGCATGTCGGGTTCAGGGCCTGCCTGGCCTTGAGGAGGTGCACCGATGTCG
The DNA here is from genome assembly GCF_042898305.1 of Dactylosporangium sp. NPDC000521. Classification (NCBI taxonomy): domain Bacteria; kingdom Bacillati; phylum Actinomycetota; class Actinomycetes; order Micromonosporales; family Micromonosporaceae; genus Dactylosporangium; species Dactylosporangium sp. NPDC000521. Next base: position 58,211 of record NZ_JBIAYW010000027.1, on the reverse strand, counting down.
ATCTTTCGGACCAAGTCGATCGAGCAGTCGCTGCGGGAAACGGACGAACCGGGCAGAGGGCTGCGCAAGAACCTGTCGGCGTTCCACCTCACGGTCTTCGGGGTGGGTGTGATCATCGGCACGGGCATCTTCGTGCTGACCGGCCAGCAGGCCGCCCGCAATGCCGGCCCGGCCATCGTGATCTCGTTCGCCCTGGCCGGCGTGGTGTGCGCCCTCGCCGCCCTCTGCTACGCGGAGTTCGCCTCCAGCGTGCCGGTCGCCGGCTCCGCGTACACCTTCTCCTACGCCACCCTCGGGCAGTTCGTCGCCTGGATCATCGGCTGGGACCTGTGCCTGGAGCTCGCCCTCGGCGCCGCCGTCGTCTCCCGCGGCTGGTCGGCCTACCTGCAGGAGCTGTTCGACCTGCCCACCTGGCTCGCCGGCGACAAGGCCGTGCCCGACTTCGGCGCCGCCTTCATCGTCGCCGCCCTCACGATCGTGGCGGTCATGGGCGCGAAGCTGTCCGGGCGGGTCACCGGTTTCCTCGTCGTCCTCAAGGTCGCCGTCGTCGTGTTCGTCATCGGGCTCGGCCTGTTCTTCATCAAGGCCGCCAACTACACGCCGTTCATCCCGGCCGCCGAGCCGTCGTCCAAGGCCAGCGGCGCCGACGCGCCCCTGCTGCAGGTCCTGGCCGGGATCACGCCGCAGCACTTCGGCTGGTTCGGCATCGTCGCGGCCGCGTCCATCGTGTTCTTCGCGTACATCGGCTTCGACGTCGTCGCGACCACCGCCGAGGAGACCCGCAACCCGCAGCGCGACGTCCCCTGGGGCATCATCGGCTCCCTGGTCATCTGCGGCGTGCTGTACATGGCGGTGGCCTTCGTGGTGACCGGCATGGTCCCCTTCGACCAGCTCGACACCGCCGCGCCGCTCGCGAAGGCGTTCGACCTCGTCGGGCAGGGCTGGGCCGCCGACCTGATCTCCCTCGGCGCCGTGTGCGGCATCACGTCCGTCATCCTCGTGCTGCTGCTCGGGCAGGCCCGGGTGTCGTTCGCGATGGCCCGCGACGGCCTGCTGCCGCCGGTCCTGTCGAAGGTGCATCCCCGCTACGGCACCCCGTGGGTCATGTCGACGATCACCGGCGTCGTGGTCGCCGTGCTCGCCGCGTTCGTGCCCTTGTCGGAGCTGTCGGAGCTGACCAGCATCGGGACGCTGTTCGCGTTCGTCGTGGTGTCGATCGGCGTGATCGTCCTGCGCCGCACGCGGCCCGACCTGCCCCGGGCCTTCCGGGCGCCGGGCGTGCCGTGGCTGCCGGCGCTGAGCGTGCTGGCCAGCCTGTGGCTGATGCTCAACCTGCCGGTGGTGACCTGGGTGCGGTTCCTGATCTGGATGGCCGCCGGTCTGGTGTTGTTCTTCCTGTACGGGATGCGCCGCGCCAACCTCGCGCTCTCCGCGGCCGGCCAGGACGGGCTCACCGCGGGCGGCGGGCGATCGGATAGCCGGTCAGCACCGGGAGACCGGACGTCGTAGGAAGGCTCGGGCCGAGCCGGTCGGCGAGCCGGTCGGCAAGCACAGCGCGGAGCCGGCGCCCCCGGGACACGTGTGGGTCGGTGCGGGTCTTCTCATACCGACCCGCACGTGTCCCGGGTGGCGCCGGGTTCAGCGGTGCTGGAAAGGTGACAGGCATGAGTGACTTCGGCCTGCAGTCCGACTTCGGCGTCGACTTCGACCCGGGCGATCTCGACGTGTCCGACTTCGCCGACCCGCACGCGGTCTTCGGCGAGGCGCACGGCGTGGAGGCCGGCCTCAGCCCCGCGAGCGAGACCACGGCCGACCCCGGCACCGGGACCGAAGCGTCCGACCCCGCCGGCGGCGCCGCCGGGTCGCAGGCGCCGCCGTCCACGGAAGGGCTGGAGACCGCGAGCTACGACAGCGACGGCGACGGCGTGACCGACGTGCTGGTCGCCGACGAGAACCACGACGGCGTCACCGACATCGCCATGTGGGACACCAACGCCGACGGCCTCATCGACCAGGTCGCGTACGACCAGGACCACGACGGCAAGATCGACCTGATCTACCACGACGACGACTTCGACGGCGAGGTCGATCGCGTCGAGAGCGCCGACGGCTCCCAGGACGTCCCCGGCTACACCTCGAATTAGGACCGCGTCTCGCCGAGCCCGGCGCGGACCTTGCGCATCTGCTTCGCGTACTGGCGGCGACCCACCGTGTGCCACAGCACCCGCGCCGGCATGGGCAGGTGCGACAGGAAGCGGCTCGTCTCCTCGGGCGTCGCGTCCTCCAGGAGCGCGCCGAGCATGAAGAGCAGCTTGTCCTTCGGCGTGTGCGACCGGGCCTCCTCGCCGAGCTCCGCCCACTCCGCCACGGTGATGTGCTCCGACACCAGCGGCAGCACCGAGCGCTCCTCCTCGTCGAGGTGCACGAGCAGGTCCCGGCGGTGCCGGTCGACCGCGTCGGCGAACGCGTCCCGGGCCGGCGCCGACGCGTCGGCCTCCCACGCGGCGAGCAGGGCCATCGCCTCCTGGAGCCCCGCGGCGACGACCTCGTGCTGCTGCTCCATCCGCAGCACCAGCTCCGCGTCCAGGTCGACGCGGGCGAGCAGCTTCGGCCACAGCAGCGCGTCCTCGCCCGTGTGGTGGGCGTGCAGGCCGGCGTCGTACTCGCGGAACATCGACCCCAGGAACCTCGCGCGCTCCACGTCGCCGGGCCGGACATTGCGGACGAGCTGGGGCAGCAGCCGCGACTCGCGCCGGAACACGCGGTGCACGACGACCATCTCCTGGACCCAGGGACGCTCAACGGTGGTGGTCATATCGGGTATCTCCTCGAATTGCGGGCTTCAGCAGTGCGTTCAAGGTGCGGGGACTGTCTTGTAGCGGTCTTGGAACGCGCTTGGGGACGGCTACGATGACGCGCGTCATGCTGATGCGGGTGCTCGGACCGTTCGCGGTCGACGTCAACGGCGGTGCGGCCGACCTCGGCGGCCCCCGCCAGCGCGCCGTGCTCGCGCTCCTGCTGTCCGCCGGCGGCGACGTCGTCTCCGTCGACCGGATGATCGACGACCTGTGGCGCGGCGAGGCGCCGCCGCGGGCGATCGCGTCCCTGCAGGCCTACGTCTCCAACCTCCGCCGCGTCCTCGAACCCGCTCGCGAGCGCCGCGCACCGGCCCGGCTGCTGATCAGCGCGCCGCCCGGCTACGCGATCCGCGTGCCGCCCGACGCCGTCGACGCGTGGCGCTTCGAGGCCCTGCTCGCCGAGGCGCGCGCCGCGCACACCGCCGAGCCCGGCCGGGCGCGGCTGCTGCTGCGGGCCGGGCTGGAGCTGTGGCAGGGCGGCGCGTACGCCGAGTTCGCCGAGGAGCCCTGGGCGCAGCCGGAGGCGGCGCGCCTCGAAGAGCTCCGCCTCGTTGCCCGGGAGCTGCTGCTCGACGTGGCGCTGCGCACCGGCGGCGCCGCCGAGGCGGTCCCGGAGGCGGAGCTGCTGACCCGGCAGGAGCCGCTGCGGGAGGAGGGGTGGCGGCTGCTCGCCCTCGCCCTGTGGAGCACCGGCCGGCAGGCCGACGCCCTCGCCGCGCTGCGCCGCGCCCGCGCCGTCCTCGCCGACGAGCTGGGCCTGGACCCGGGGCCCGCGCTGGTGGAGCTGGAGTCCGCGATCCTCGGCCAGCGTGTCGAGATCCTTGGCGGCCTGCGCCCGGCGCCCGGCTCCGTCGGCGGCACCCGGCCGGATGCACCAGCAGCCACCGGACCCGGCCCACGCCCGAACCCCGCCGAGCCCGGCCCGCGCCCGAACTCCGCCGAGCCCGGCCTGCGACCCGGAGCCGGCGAGCACGACGGGTGGCCCGCGGAGGGTGGGCGCCGTGCGGGACCGGCGGGCGACGGGCGCCATGGGCAGGGTGCGGCGCCGTCGGACCGGTCGCCCGCCGGCGGGTCCGCCGACGACCTGCGACCAGGCGGCGGGTCCGCCGCGCGACCAATGACCGACCAGCACGACGTGCGGGCGGCGGGCCACGAGCGTCAGGCACGGTGGACGGCGGACGAACACCCCGGTGACCTCGGGACGGCCGGCGGCGCCGTGCCCGAGCGGACGACGCCACCGCGGCGGCGCGGGGCCGGGCAGGACGAGGTGTTCGTCGGGCGGGGGCAGGAGCTGGCGACGCTCGCCGGGGTCGCCGCGGAGGCCGTCGCCGGCGGGCCGCGGATCGTCCTGCTCAGCGGCGAGGCCGGGGTCGGCAAGACCAGCGTGCTCGCCCGGTTCCGGCAGGAGCTGCTCGACGGCGGCTGGCTCGTCGCGGTCGGCAGGTGCCCCGAGGTCGACGGTGCGCCGCCGGCGTGGGCCTGGGTCGAGGCGCTGCGCGGGCTCGCCGGTGAGGTGCCGCCCGACGACCTCGCCCCGGCGCTCGCGCCGCTGCTGGAGGACGCCGACCGGCCCACGGCCCAGGGCGAGGGCAGCGACGTGGCCGCCGGCCGGTTCCGGCTGCACCGGTCCGTGCGCGCGTGGCTGCGGCGGGCCGCCGCCCGCAGGCCCGTGGCCATCGTCCTGGACGACCTGCACGCCGCGGACGCCGAGACGCTGCTGCTGCTCGCCAGCGTCGCCGAGCTCACCGACGCGCCGGTGCTCATCGTCGCCGCGCTGCGGCCCGCCGACAGCAGGGAGCGGCTCGCCGAGACCCTTGCGGCGCTCGCCCGGCGGTCGGCGGTCCGCGTCCACCTCGACGGGCTCGGACCCGACGACGTGCGGCGGCTGGTCGGGGTGTTCGCGGACGCCGACGCGGGCACCGTCGCCGCCCTCGCCGAACGCACCGGCGGCAACCCGTTCTACGTCCGGGAGTCCGCGCGGCTGCTCGCCTCGGAAGGTGCGCTCGTCGCCACGTCCGAGGTGCCGGAAGGGGTACGCGACGTGCTGCGCCGCCGGTTGTCGCGGCTGCCGCAGCCGGCCGTCGCGGTGCTGCGCCTCGCCGCGGTCGTCGGGCGGGAGGCCGATGTGGAGACCCTTGTCGGGGCCGCCGACACCGATGAGGGCGCCGTCCTCGACGCGCTCGAGGCCGGGCTCATCGCGGGCCTGCTGACGGAGCCGGCGCCGGGCCGGGTCAGGTTCGTGCACGGGCTGGTCCGGGACACGATGTACACGGACCTGTCGCAGCTGCGCCGCACCCGCATGCACGCGCGGGTCGCCGCGTGCACCAGGCAGCTGCGCCCCGACGACTACCCCGCGCTGGCGTACCACTACGCGCGGGCCGCCTCGTCGGACACGTCCGCGCTCGCCGTCGACTACGCGGTGCGGGCGGCGGAGCTGGCCGAGCGGCGCTACGCGTACGACGCCGCGATCGAACTGCTCGAGAGCGCGGTGCAGACGGTGGAGACCGCCGCCGGGGACCGCGACCAGCTGCGCATCGACCTCCTCGGCCGGCTGCTGCGGGCGCAGGCGCGGGCGGGTGCGGTGGCGCAGGCCCGGAAGACCCGCGACCGCGCGCTGGACATCGCCGTCGCCGGCGGGCGCGAGGAGCTGCTGATCGCGGCCTTCACCGCGTGGAACGTGCCGACGCCGTGGCAGATCCGCACGTACGGCCTGATCGACCACCGGGTCGTCGACCTGCTGACCCGCCTGCTGCGCAAGCCCGACCTGGACCCGGTGACGAGAGTGCGGCTGCTCGACGCGTTCACCGCCGAGCTCGACGGCGAGGACGACCCGCGCGGCCCGGCGGCCGGCCTGGAGGCGTACGAGCTCGCCGCGACCCTCCCGGACCCGGCCGTGCGGGCACTCGGGCTGGCCGCCAGGGCCAGGACGATGCGCTTCGACCTGGAGGCCGACGAGCGGGCCGAGGTCGGCGCGCGGCTGGCGGAGCTCGCCAGGGCGCACGACATGGTCGCCTACGAGTGGGTCGCCGAGCAGATCCTCACCAACTGCGCCGCAGCCGCCAACGACGCCGCCGGCGTGCGGGACCGGGTCGAGCGGCAGGGGCTGCTCGCCACGGCGTACCAGCTTCCGGAGCCCCAGGCGATCATCGTCAGCGCCCGGGCCATGCTCGCGCACGTCGCCGGCGACTACGCCGAGTCGCAGCGGCTCTACGACGAGGCCCACGAATACATGCGCCGGCAGGGGTCGCTGCACGCCGACGGGTTCCACTTCCTCGCCACCGCGAGCCTGCTCATCACCCAGGGCCGCTTCGCGGAGTACCTGACGCAGACCCGCGCGACGCGGGCGGCCCTCGGCCCGATCGCCGACGACGCCCTCGCCCTGGCGCTCGTCGAGTCGGGCCTTCCGGATGAGGCGCGGACGATCGCGGTCGGCGAGTACCCGCACCGGCCCGACTACTTCGAGTCCGCGTTCCTGGCGGTGCGGGGGATGGCGGTCGTCGCCCTCGACCGCGCCGACCTGGCCCCCGCCGTCATCGAGGCGCTGCTGCCGGTCCGCACGCAGATCGCCGGGGCGAGCAGCACCTCGATCGCGGTTCGCCCGGTCGCGTTCGTGCTCGGCCGCCTGTTCGCGCTGCTCGGCGACCACGAGCGGGCGGCGGAGCACTTCCGGCTCGCGCGGGACGTCGCCGGCATGTGGGGCGCCGCGCACTGGGTCGCCGACGCGGAGGCCGCCCTGTCGGCGCTCCCCGCTGACCTGCGCTGAACCCGTCTCACCCGGTCTCGCCTGCGTTGCACCCGTCTCGCCTGCGCTGAACCCGTCCGCACCAGGTCAGGAGCGCGACCGCCGCCAGCGCGAACCCGGCGTTGCCCCACCACCGGACCGGGTCGTCGGGCCGCGTCAGCCAGGTCAGGACGAAGCCGAGCCACGCGTACGTCAGCAGCACCCCGCCGACGAGCGCGATGTGCCGCCCCTGCGTCCACTGTGGACTGCGGGCGAGCCGGGAGACCACGGCGGCGGCGAGCGCGAGCAGCGCCGCGCCGATCCAGACCCCGGCCCAGCTCTCCGGCCGCGCCACGAACGCCCCCGAGAGCACGAACCCACCGGCCCCGACCAGCCACGTTCCCGGCACCCACCCGTCCCGGACGGCCGGCCGCGCACCGGGCCGGCGGGTCAGGAACGCGGCCACCACCAGCAGCGCCGCCACCACCGCCGCCCCGGTCAGCTGCGCCGGCGTGGCGAGGAACCCCGACGAGTCGTGCAGCTCCTTGAAGATGATCCAGAGCCCGCCCATGTACGCCAACGCCGTCACCACCAGCCCGGCCGGCCCGAGCCACGGGGTGCGGCGCCGGGCGGGTGTCAGGTGCTCCACCAGCGCGATCGGCAGGGCGATGCTCCACACCGCGTGCCCGGTGACGAACGACATCGCGTTCAGCGCACTGATCCCCAGCGCCGGCACGGGCGTCACCGACTGGAAGTCGTGCCCCTCGAACGCCGGGTTGAACAGCGACTGGTCCGCCAGCCCCGCCTCGACCACGCCGTACGCCGCACCGAGCAGCAGCACCGCCGGCCACCCGTACCCGGCCCGCCGCACCACCTCCCTGATGAGCAGCGCGCCGGCACCGTACATCGGCACCAGGAACGGCAGCGCGAGCAGCTCCCGCACCGAGATGTTGCCCAGCAGGTACTCCCCGACGAACGGCGCCAGCACGAGCAACCCGGCCACCGGCGCCATCTTGCGGATGAATGCTTCCATGCCTCCAGTCCACCGGCCCGCCGCCGCCCCGCCTACCGCCGAAAGTCGCTCCCCGCCGTCACCTTCCGCCCACCACCTGGGTCCGACCGCAGGGGCCGGCGGGGGATGGGGTAGGAGTGGGGGCGTGGGTGAGCTGGCGGTGGAGCGGGTGCTCGGGGACGTGGTCTCCGTGCTCGGGGGTGGCGCCGGGGTGCTGGTGGCACCGCCGGGGAGTGGGAAGACGACGCTGGTGCCGGGGGTCCTCGCGGGGGCGTTCGAGGGCAGGGTGGTGGTGGCGGAGCCGCGGCGGATCGCGGCGCGGGCGGCGGCCCGGAGGATGGCCGAGCTGCGGGGCGAGCGGGTCGGGGAGAGCGTGGGGTACAGCGTCCGCGGCGACCGCAGGGTCGGGCCCGGGACGCGGGTCGAGGTCGTCACGACCGGGCTGCTCGTGCAGCGGCTCCTCGCGGACCCCGAGCTGGCGGGGGTGGGGACCGTGATGATCGACGAGTGTCATGAGCGGCACCTGGACACGGACCTGGCGCTCGGGTTCCTGGTGGAGAGCCGGCAGACGCTGCGGCCGGACCTGCGGCTGCTGGCGACGTCCGCGACGGCCGACACGCGGCGGCTCGCGGAGCTGCTGGAGGCGGGCGTCGTCGAGGCGGAGGGGTCGCCGCACGAGGTGGCGGTGGTGTGGTGCCCGCCGGAGCGGCCGGTCAGGCCGCCGCACGGGCTCAAGGTCGACCCGGCGTTCCTGGACCACGTGGCGGCGGTGGTGCGCAGGGCGTGGCGGGAGACCGGCGGGGACCTGCTGGTGTTCCTGCCCGGCGCGGCGGAGATCGCGTCGGTCCGCGGCAGGCTCGCCGACCTGCCGACTGACGTCCTGCACGGGCGGCTGCCGGCGGCGGTGCAGGACGCGGCGATCAGGGCCGGCGACCGGCGCCGGGTCGTGCTCGCGACGGCGGTCGCGGAGAGCAGCCTGACGGTGCCGGGAGTGCGGGTCGTGGTGGACGCGGGACTGGCGCGGGTCCCACGGACGGATCATGCCCGCGGTCTGGGCTCGCTCGCCACGGTGCGGGCGGCGAAGGCCTCCACCGTCCAGCGCGCCGGGCGGGCCGGTCGGGAGGGGCCCGGCGTCGTGTACCGCTGCTGGTCGCGGCTCGACGACGAGCGGCTGCCGGCGCAGCCCGAGCCCGAGGTGGCCGTGGGGGAGCTGAGCGCGTTCGCCCTCGCGCTCGCCTGCTGGGGGCACCCGGGCGGGGTGGGCCTCGCCCTGCCGGACGCGCCGCCGGACGCGGCGATGCGCGTGGCGCAGGCGACGCTGCGGGCGCTCGGCGCGGTGGACGACGAGGGGCGGGCGACGCCGCGCGGGCACCGTTTGTCGCGCATCGGCGCGCATCCGCGGCTGGCGCGGGCGCTGCTGGACGGCGCGCCGTCGGTGGGGGCGCGGAAGGCGGCCGAGGTGGTCGCGATCCTCGCCGACGACGCCCTCGCCAGGGGCGACGACCTGGCCGCCGCCTGGCGCCACCTCCGCGACGCCCGGGACCCCCGCTGGCGCGCCGAGGCGGACCGCCTGCAGCGCAGCGCCGCCACCGACGACCAGCAGCGCGCCGCCGCCGATCAGCAGCGCGCCGGCCGCGCCGACCGCGGGCGGCGTGACACCGAAGCCGTCGCCGGCCGGCGGCGCGACACCGGAGGCGCCGGGGCGGCGCCCACGACGATGCCCGACGATCTGGTCGCGGGGCTGGTCGTCGGGCTCGCCTACCCGGAGCGGCTCGCCCGGCTGCGCGGTGGCGCGTACCTGATGGCGGGCGGGACCGAGGCGGTCCTGGCGCCGGGGTCGGCGCTGACCGGGCATCCGTGGCTCGCTGTCGCCGTCGCCGACCGGCAGCCGGGCAGCGCCTCCGCCAGGGTCCGGCTCGCCGCCGCGATCGACGAGGACACCGCCCGCGAGGCCGGCGCCGCGCTGCTGTCCACTGTGGACGAGGTGACGGCGGAAGGCGCGGAGCGCCAGGAGCGGCTGGGCGCGATCACGCTGCGGCGGCGCGAGCTGAAGGACCCGCCGCGGGAGCTGGTCGAGCGGGCGCTCCGCGAGGCGCTCGCCAAGCAGGGGCTGCGCTGGACGAAGGAGGCGGCCCAGCTGCGGCAGCGGATGGACTTCTGCCACCGCGTCCTCGGCCCGCCGTGGCCCGATGTCAGCGACGCCGCCGTCATCGCGCACACCGACCTGAGCGGCGTGGCGAAGCTCTCCTCGGTGGACCCCGCGACGACGCTCCGGGCGATGCTGCCGTGGCCCGCGGCGGCCCGGCTCGACGAGCTCGCGCCCGAGCGGCTGCCGGTGCCGAGCGGTTCGCTCGTCAGGCTCGACTACAGCGACCCCGAGGCGCCGGTCCTCGCGGTGAAGGTCCAGGAGGCGTTCGGCTGGCTGGAGACCCCGCGGATCGGCGACGGCCGGGTGGCGGTCCTGCTGCACCTGCTGTCGCCCGCGGGGCGCCCCGCCGCCGTCACCCGCGACCTCGCGTCCTTCTGGCGCACCGGGTACCCGCAGGTCCGGGCCGAGCTGCGGGGCCGGTACCCGCGCCACCCGTGGCCGGAGGACCCGGCCACCGCCACCCCGACCAGGCGCACCAACCCGCGCAGGTGATGCGGCCCACCGCCACCCCGGCAAGGCGCACGAGTCCGCGCAGGTGAAGCCACCCGGCGACTCACCCATCGGTGCCACGACCGGCGAGGAGGCTGGAGTCCAGAGGAGGCGCTCCAACCCGGGAGGAACGCATGGACTTCCGCGCGATGGACCTGACCACGCTGGCCGCCGAGGCGTTCCAGTACGGCTACCCGCTGCTGACCAGCCTCGCTGCCATCGAGCGGGAGGGCGGCGCGGACAACACGTTCACGCACCAGCGGCGCTTCGACGACCGGGCCAACGCGAACCCGGACCTACTGTACTCGACCGCCCGGCTCGACCTGTCCGGCGGACCGCTGTGGCTGCGCGTCCCCGACACCGGCGACCGGTATCACGTGCTGCAGTTCGTCGACGCGTGGACGGACAACTTCGCGTACGTGGGCCGGCGGTCCACCGGCGGCGGCGAGCGCGAGTTCCTGCTGGTCCCGCCCGGGTGGGCCGGGCGGGAGGCGCCCGGCGCCCACGTCATCAGGATCCCGACGATGGTGACGACGCTCATCGGGCGGTTCGCCTGCGGCGGCCCCGGCGACGCGCCCGCCGTGCACGCGCTGCAGGACGCGCTGCGGATCGAGCCGATGTACCCGCAGGTCCCGCTCGACGGGCTGCCCCACCCGCAGGCGGGCGTCCCGGACGACCTGGTGTTCTTCGAGACGCTGCGGCGGGCCATGGCGGCGTTCCCTCCGTCGCCGGCGGAGCGGCGTTACCAGCGCAGGTTCGCGGCGATCGGGCTGCTGGAGCCGGGCACGTCGCCGTACGCGGGCGCGCCGCGCGAGCTCCGCGAGACGCTGCGCGACGGGCTCGCCGCGGCCCGCGACCAGCTGGAGGAGGAGGCGACGACCCGGCACGCCGGGCTCGTCAACGGCTGGACCAACGACCTGCACCTGTTCGACTTCAACCTCGACTACTTCGAGGTCGGCACGATGGACACGCCGGAGTGGACGATGCCGGACCGCGACGAGGCGCACGCGGTGCGGGCCGTCGCGGCGCGGACCGGGCTGTGGGGCAACCACGCCTACGAGTCGGTCGCGCCGACCGTGCACAAGGACGCGGTGGGCGTCCGGCTCAACGGCGCCCACCGCTACGAGCTCCACTTCCCCGAGCCGCCGCCGGCCAACGCCGGTTGGTCCCTGTCCATGTACGACGCGCCCGGCTCCTTCCCGGTGCCGAACCCCCTGGCCCGCCGGGCGATCGGCGGCGGCACACCCGGGCTCCGGGTCGACGCCGACGGGTCGCTCACCATCCGCATCCAGCACGAGCGGCCCGACGACGTCGCCAACTGGCTGCCGGCGCCCGAGGGAGGCTTCCGGCCGGTGCTGCGGGTGTACGAGCCGCGCCAGGCCGTCCTGTCCGGTGCGTTCCAGCCGCCCCCGATCGTGCGGGTCTAGTGCGGTCCTAGTCACCTCCAAGTCGGCTGTAAGTGGCACACGGGATGGTGTCGCTGCTGATTCAGACGACTTTGGAGGCACCACATATGTCCCGCTTGCTCGGCCGGCTCGGAGGAGCGGCCGCCGCCCATCCCTGGCGCGTCATCGGCGCGTGGCTGATCGTGCTCGTCGCGTTCACCGCGCTGTCCGTCGGCTTCGGCGGCACCCCGCACGACGACTACAACGTGCCCGGCACCGAGTCGCAGGCCGGCACCGAGTTTCTGCGCAAGCACCTGCCGGAGCTGTCCGGCACCGACGCCCGTGTCGTGGTCCACGGCAAGGGCAAGGTGGACCCGGCGACCCTGGAGGGTCTCCGCACGCGGCTCGCCGCGATGCCGAGCGCCGGAGACGTGTCACAGCCGCGCATGTCGGCCGACGGCGACACGGCGCTCATCGCCGTCCGGTACACCATCCCCGTCACCGACTTCGAAGGCACCGCCGGCATGGACGCCCTGCGGGCCGCCGCCGAGCCGCTCGTCCGCGAGGGTCTGCAGGTCGAGTTCGGTGGCCAGGTCGCCGAGAACATCTCCGCGCCGTCCGGCACCGCCGAGGCCGTCGGCATCGTCGCCGCGCTGTTCATCCTGGTCTTCGCGCTCGGCTCGGTCGTCGCGGCCGGCCTGCCGCTGATCGTGGCGATCAGCGGGCTCGGCGTCGCGAGCGCCGTCATCGCCCTGCTGGCGTCGGTCACCGACATCAGCACCACCGCCCCCACGATCGCGACCATGGTCGGGCTCGGCGTCGGCATCGACTACGCGCTGCTGCTCGTCGCCCGGCACGTCGAAGGGCTGCGGGCCGGGCTGAGCCCGCGCGAGGCGGCCGTCGCGGCGAACGCGACCGCGGGCGCGTCGGTCATCGTCGCCGGGCTCACCGTGCTGGTGTCGCTGTTCGGCCTGAAGCTGGCGACGCTGCCGGTCTACTCGTCGTTCGGCTACGCCACGTTCGCCGCCGTCGGTGCCGTCATGCTCGCCTCGATCACCCTCGTGCCGGCCCTGTGCGGCCTGGCGGGCCACCGCGTCCTGCCCCGCGCGGTCCGCAAAGGCACCGTCGCGGCGCGGGACACGGTCGCGCGGCCCGGGTTCACGGCGCGGTGGGCGGCGCTCGTCGGGCGGCGGCCCGTCGTCGCGGCCCTGGCGTCGCTGCTGGTCCTCGCCGCGCTGTCCGCGCCGGTCCTCGGCATGCGCACCTGGCCGCAGGACGCCGGCAGCCAGCCGACCTCCAACACGACCCGGCAGGCCTACGACCTGACCGCCGCCGAGTTCGGCGTCGGTGCCAACGGCCCGCTCGTCATCGCCGTCGACACGGCCAAGGTGCCGGACGTGGACGGTCTCGTCGCCGCCCTGCGCGCCGTGCCGGGGGTGGCGCTGGTGGCGCCGGCCGCTCGTGCCGGCGACGCCGCCGTCATCCTCGTCGAGCCCACGACCGGCCCGCAGGACGAGCGGACCGTCGAGCTGCTCGGCCACCTCCGCGCCGACGTCCTGCCCGACGGCGCGCTCGTCACCGGGCTCGTCGCGGTGTTCGCCGACATCTCCGACCGGCTCGCCGACCGGCTGTGGATCGTGGTCGCGTTCGTGGTGGCGCTGTCGCTGCTGCTGCTCACCGTCCTGTTCCGGGCGCCGGTCGTGGCCGTCAAGGCCGCCGTCATGAACCTGCTGTCGGTCGCCGCGGCGTACGGCGTGATGACCGCCGTCTTCCAGACCGACGCCGGCGCGAAGGCTGTCGGGCTGCCGCACTCGACGCCGGTGTCGAGCTGGGTGCCGATCCTGCTCTTCACCGTCCTGTTCGGGCTGTCGATGGACTACGAGGTGTTCCTGCTGTCCCGGGTCCGCGAGGACTGGCTGGCGACCGGCGACGCGCAGGGCAGCGTGGTCCGCGGCCTGTCCGCGACCGGCCGGGTCATCAGCGGCGCGGCGGCCATCATGGTGGCGGTGTTCGTCGGGTTCGCCCTCGACCCCGACGTGACGGTCAAGATGATCGGCGTCGGCATGGCCGCGGCCGTCCTCGTCGACGCGACCCTGGTCCGCCTGGTCCTGGTCCCGGCGACGATGTCGCTGCTCGGCCGGGCGAACTGGTGGCTGCCCGCGTGGCTGGACCGCCTCCTGCCGCACGTGAAGGTCGAGGCCGCCGAGGAGCGGGAGCTCACGCCCGTGGCGTGAGGCTCAGCGCAGCCCGAGGGTGGCGAGGACCCGCCCGACCGTCTGCCCCACCGGCCGGAGGACCGCGTCGCGGACCCACCGGCCGGTCGGGGCGACGACCGACTGCCATGCCCACCGGACCGGGGCGACGACGAGGTACTTCCACAGCAGGACGACCGAGTGGTTCCAGCCCCACGCGATCGCCTTGCCGATCGGCACGATGACGGTGCGCCAGAACCAGGCGATGAGCAGCCCCGCCGGCCGGATGCCGTAGTAGCCGATGACGCCGACGACGAACGCGACCGCGAGGCCGACCGGCTTCAGCAGATAGCGCCACAGCGCGCCGGCGAGCCAGGCGATGGCGATGCCCAGCGGGCGGATGCCGTAGCGGTACCCGGTCTCGGCCAGCCACGCGATCGCGATGCCGATGGGGCGCAGGACGTAGCGGTACAGCCCGATCACGGTCCACCGGACCCCCTGGACCAGGGCCCAGAGGACGTAGTAGACGCCCTTGCCGAGGTAGATCCAGAACAGTCGGGTGCGCTTCGCCAGCCACACGGTCGCGTCCCAGAGCGCCTGCAGCGCGGGCGCGATCACGTGCTCGATGAGCCACGCGACGGGCGTCGCCACGAGGTTGCGCACCACCCAGACCAGCGGGATCCAGATCAGGGTGCGCCACACCCAGGCCAGCGGGCGCAGGATGACGTAGTCGATCGCGATGCCGATCGGGCGCAGGACGTACCGGTACATCAGGCGCGGGATCGGTTCGAGGACGTACCTGCGGATCGCGACGAGCAGCTCCCACAGCAGCTTGAACGGCACGACCACCACGACCGCGACCACCCGCACCGGCCACGCCAGCCAGTCCGGCAGCGGCTCCGGCTCCGGCCCGCGGGAGCGCTTCTTCAGGGACGTCATGCCGACGCCAGGATCGTGCGGGCCCGCATGAGGGCGAAGCCGAGCAGGTTCAGGCCGCGCCAGAGGGCCGGCTCGTCGGCGGAGGCGTCCTGGGCGCTCAGCCCGATGCCCCAGACCCGGTCCACGGGGCTCGCCTCGACCAGGATCCGGTCGCCGGTGCCGAGCAGGAACGCGCGCAGGTCCTCGTGCTGGCCGAACTTCCCCACGCTGGCGTTGACGACGATGTCGAAGCGCTCCCGCTTCCAGACGGTCTCGTCGAAGCCGCGGACCTCGCGGCCGAGGGTCTTCGCGTCGTTCGGGTGCCCCGCCTTCAGCACCTTCGCCGCGGTGGCGGTGTCGCCGAACAGGCTGGCCTTCGACCACATCATGTAGTGCTCGGCGGACGCGAACCGCACGCCGCCGACCTGGAACTCGGCCGGCCACCACTGGCTCAGGCAGCCCGGCCCGACGGATCCGTCGCGGTTGGGCCGGTGTCCCCAGAAGTGCAGGAAGCGGACCCGCGCGCCGGTCGCCATCAGCGCGACGAGCTCAGCGGTGCTGGCCGGTGGGTCGGTCGGAACTGGCATGATCCGAGTCTGCCCGACGGTGGCAACCCGTTATGTCAGGAAACCGGCGGAGCTGTGGGCAAGATGACTGTCACGACCAGCCCGCCGCCCTCGCGCGGCTCGGCGAGCACCCGCCCGCCGTGGGCGCGGGCGACGGCACCGACGATCGACAGGCCGAGCCCGGCGCCGGGCACTCCGGCGGCGACCCGCTCGGGTCCGAGCCGCCGGAACGGTTCGAAGAGGCGCGGGATCTCGTACCGTGGCACGACCGGGCCCGTGTTGCTGACAGTCACCCCGACGGTCCCGTCGGGGCGCGTGCCGCAGCTGACGTGGACCCAGCCGCCGTCGGGCAGGTTGTGCCGGACCCCGTTCTCGACCAGGTTGTGGACGAGCCGTTCGAGCAGCACGGCGTTGCCGGTCGTCGGGGCCTCCCGCGGGGCGCTGTCCACGGCCGCCTTCCCCGGGGGCAGTTGGGCAGTGACGTGCTCGACGATGTCAGCGAGGTCGACGAACGACCGGTCGGTCACCTCCCGCTCCGACTTGGCGAGCAGCAGCAGCCCGTCGATGAGCCGCTCGTGCCGGGCGTTGACGGCCAGCAGCGTCCTGCCGAGCTGCCGCAGCTCCGGGGAGGCGTCGTCGGGGTCGACCGCGACCTCGAGGAGCGTCCGGTTGAGCGTCAGCGGGGTCCGCAGCTCGTGGGACGCGTTGGCGATGAACCGCCGCTGGCCGTCGAACGCGTGGTCGAGCCGGGCCAGCATCAGGTCGAACGTGTCGGCGAGCTCCTTGACCTCGTCGTGCGGGCCGGGCAGCGCGATCCGCTCGTGCAGCCCGCGGTCGGGGGCGTTGGCGATCCGGCGGGCGGTGGCGGTCACCTGGTGCAGCGGCTGGAGCAGGCGCCCGGCGATCAGCCAGCCGAACGCGGTCGCCGCGGCCGCGATGACGGCGAGCGCGACGCCGCCCTGGACGATCAGCGTCTGGCGGGTGTCGGTGGTGATGTCGTCCCTGATCTGCCGGACGAACAGCTGCCCGTCCGGCGGTGGCGCGGAGACACCCGGGGGAAGCCCGCCG
Organism: Dactylosporangium sp. NPDC000521; assembly: GCF_042898305.1. Taxonomy (NCBI): domain Bacteria; kingdom Bacillati; phylum Actinomycetota; class Actinomycetes; order Micromonosporales; family Micromonosporaceae; genus Dactylosporangium; species Dactylosporangium sp. NPDC000521. The sequence goes on along the minus strand of NZ_JBIAYW010000027.1, from coordinate 41,853 downwards.
ACGGTTCCGGTGATGATCGCGTTGCCGCTGAGCCGCTGGTACAGCAGGACGTAGGTGACCCCGAGCAGCAGCAGCCCGGCGAGGAGGAACAGCCCGCCGTACACCAGCGTGAGCCGCGCCCGGATCGTCAGCCTGTTCATCAGCCTGGTGGACATCACGCCACCCGGTAGCCGACGCCCGGCTCGGTGTGGACGACCGGTGGGTCGCCGAGCTTGCGCCGGAGCTTGAGGATCGTCATCCGCACCGTGTGCGTGAACGGGTCGGCGTGCTCGTCCCACGCCTTCTCCAGGAGCTGCTCGGCGGAGACCGCGGCACCGTCGGCGCGCAGCAGCTCGGCGAGGACCGCGAACTCCTTGCGGGACAGCGGCACGTAGCGGCCGTCGCGGAACACCTCCCGGCGGTGCGGGTCGAGCCGGATCCCGGCGCGCTCCAGGACCGGCGGCGCCGCCGCCCGCGCCCGCCTTCCGAGCGCGGCGACCCGCGCCGACAGCTCCCGGAACGCGAACGGTTTCGGCAGGTAGTCGTCGGCGCCGATGGCGAGGCCGGCGACCCGGTCGTCGATGTCGGCGGCGGCGGTCAGCATCAGCACGCGGGCCGCGCCGTCGCGGGCCGCCAGGGACCGGCACACGTCGTCGCCGTGGACGACCGGCAGGTCCCGGTCGAGGACCACGACGTCGTAGTCGTTGACGTCGAGCCGCTCCAGGGCGGCGCCGCCGTCGTGGACCACGTCGACCGCGTGCGCGTCGCGCCGCAGCCCCTGCGCGACCGTCTCGGCCAGCAGCGGCTCGTCCTCGACCACCAGAATCCGCATGCCCTCCATGGTGACGCGTGGTGACGTCACGCCGGCGTCAACATTCGCGGTTACGGCCGGGTGACGCCCGCCTCGCTTGACTGCGACGCAGCGGCCGGCGAGTGCCCGGCCCATCAGGAGGAACGCCATGATGCGCGTCAGGAAGGCCCGAGCGCTCGGCCTGCTGCTCGTCGCCGCCCTCGCCGTCGCCGGGTGCGGCAAGGACCGCGGCGGCGACAACGGGGTGGCGAGCGCCGGCGGCACGCCGGTCGCGAGCGCGAGCGCCGGGCCGGGGAGCCAGCCCCGGGACCCGGCCAAGGACCAGGAGAACATGCTCAGGTACGCCCAGTGCATGCGCGAGCACGGCGTCGACATGCCGGACCCGCAGTTCGAGGGCGGCGGGGTCACGATGATGCTGCCCCAGGGCACCGACAAGGCGAAGGTCGACGCCGCGAACGCGGAGTGCAAGCAGTTCATGCCCAACGGCGGCCAGCCGATGAAGGCCGACCCGGAGATGCAGGAGCGGATGCGCAAGTACTCGCAGTGCATGCGGGAGAACGGCGTGCCGGAGTTCCCCGACCCGAGCGAGGGCGGCGGGATCCGCATCGAGGGCGGGCAGGGCACCGGCCTCGACCCCGGCAGCGAGGCGTTCAAGAAGGCCGACCAGGCGTGCCAGGAGTTCGGGCCCAAGCGGCCCGGCGACGGCGGCCCCGCGACCAACCAGAAGACCGAGACCGGCGGCGGCGCATGACCGCGGGTCGCAGGAGGAGCAAGGCCGGGCGGGTCGCGGTCACGGCGGTCGCGGTCGCGGCCGTCGGGGCCGCCGCGGCGGCCGGGCTCGGGCTGCCCGACCGCAGCAGCACTGCCGGCACACAGTCGTCGGCGGCGCCGCCGAAGACCGCGAAGGTCACCCGGCAGACGCTCGTCGACACGCAGACCGAGGACGGCAAGCTCGGCCACGGCACCTCGGCGACCGTGTCGGGGCGCCTGTCCGGCACGCTGACCGAGCTGCCCGCGGTGGGCGCGACCGTCCAGCGTGGACAATCGCTGTACAAGGTGGACGACAGGCCGGTGGTCCTCCTGTACGGCGGCCTGCCGGCCTACCGGAGCCTCGCGCCCGGCACGGAGGGCACCGACGTCCGCCAGTTCGAGGAGAACCTCGCCGCCCTCGGCTACAAGGGGTTCACCGTCGACGACGAGTACACCGCGTCGACGGCGACCGCGGTCAAGGCGTGGCAGGGCAAGCTGGGCCTGACGAAGACCGGCGTGGTCGAGCTCGGCCGGGTCGTCTACGCCGTCGGCGCGGTCCGGGTCGAGGCGCACAAGGCGGCCCTCGGCGACCCGGCGAACGGCGCGCTGCTCACCTGCACCGGCACCGGCCCGGTCGTCACCGCCACGCTCGAGGTCTCCGAGCAGCGGCTCGCCCCGGTGGGCGCCGCGGTCACGGTCAAGCTGCCGGCCGGCACGACGGTGCCCGGCAAGGTCGCGAAGGTCACGACGGTGATCACCCCGGCGCAGGGCAACGAGTCCGCGAAGACCAACCTGGAGGTCACCGTCACGCCCGATGACGGCGCCGCGTTCGCCGGGCTCGACCAGGTCACCGCCGAGGTGGTGTTCACCGCCTCGCGCAAGGAGGGCGTGCTCACGGTGCCGGTCGCGGCCCTGCTCGCGCTCGCCGAGGGCGGTTACGGGCTGCAGGTCGTCGAGAACGGCACCGGCCGCGTCGTCGCCGTGCAGCTCGGCATGTTCGCCGCGGGCCGGGTCGAGGTCAGCGGTGGCGGGATCACCGAGGGCATGCAGGTGGGGGTGCCGTCATGACGGTCCTGATCGACCTGGACCCGCAGCGCCCGGCCGGTGCCGGACCGGTCGAGGTGGTCGCGCTGGAGCGGGTCAGCAAGCAGTACCCGGGCGGCGTCACGGCCGTCAGAGAGGTGTCGCTGACGGTCGCGGCGGGGGAGATGGTCGCGATCGTCGGGCCTTCGGGCTCCGGCAAGTCGACCATGCTGCATCTCATCGGCACCCTGGACCGCCCGTCGTCCGGCACGGTGCGCATCGACGGGCACGACGTCTCCGCGCTCACCGACCGGCAGCTGTCGGCGCTGCGGGCCCGGCGGATCGGGTTCGTCTTCCAGCAGTTCCACCTCGCGCCCGGCCAGAGCGCGCTCGACAACGTCGCCGACGGCCTGCTCTACGCGGGGCCGTCGCGGGCGCAGCGGCGGGCCAGGGCGGAGGCGGCCCTCGTCAGGGTCGGCCTCGCGGACCGCCTCGACCACCTGCCGCACGAGCTGTCCGGCGGCGAACGGCAGCGGGTCGCGATCGCCCGCGCCGTCGTCGGCGAGCCGGCGCTGCTGCTGGCCGACGAGCCGACCGGCAACCTCGACTCCGCGTCGGGGGCCGGCGTGGTCGAGCTGCTGCGCGAGCTGCACGCCGGCGGCACCACCGTCCTGGTCATCACCCACGACCAGGCGATCGCGGCGGCCCTGCCCCGGCAGGTCGGCATGCGTGACGGGGAGGTGGTCGCATGACCGGCGTGGACGCGTCGTTGCGGCCGGTCCGGCTGTACCTCAGCGACGTCCTGCGGGTCGGCGGCGCCGGGCTGCGGACCAGGCCGATGCGGGTGTTCCTGTCCGCGCTGGGCATCGCGATCGGCATCGCCGCGATGACCGCCGTCGTCGGCATCTCCTCGTCCAGCCGGGCGGAGCTCGACCGGCAGCTCGACGCGCTCGGCACGAACCTGCTGACCGTCGCACCCGGCAGCGACCTCTTCGGCGGCGGCGCGACCCTGCCCGACGAGTCGGTGTCGATGATCTCGCGGATCGGCCCCGTCACCGAGGTCGCCGCGACCGGCAAGGTGTCCGGCGCGCACGTGTACCGCAACGACCACATCCCGGCCGCGCAGACCGGCGCGATCAGCGTCCAGGCCGCGCACCTGGACCTGCCGCGCACCGTCGGCGCGTCGCTCGCCGACGGTGCCTGGCTCAACGCCGCCACGGCCCGCTACCCGGCGGTCGTCCTCGGTGCGGCGGCCGCCCGGCGGCTCGGCGTCGACACGGCCGGCGAGGGCGTCCAGGTGTACCTCGACCGGCGCTGGTTCACCGTGGTCGGGGTGCTGCGGCCGGTGCCGCTGGCGCCGGAGCTCGACGCGGCCGCGCTCGTCGGCTGGGCGGCGGCGCAGGCCTACCTCGGCTTCGACGGGCACCCGACGACCGTCTACACGCGGTCCCGCGACGAGCAGGTGGAGGCGGTCCGGTCGGTGCTCGCCGCGACCGCGAACCCGCGGAAGCCCAACGAGGTCAAGGTGTCCCGGCCGTCCGACGCGCTCGCCGCCCGGCAGGCGACGGACAGGACGTTCACCGGGCTGCTGCTCGGCCTCGGCGCGGTCGCGCTGCTCGTCGGTGGCGTCGGGGTGGCCAACACGATGGTCATCTCGGTGCTCGAGCGGCGCGCCGAGATCGGCCTGCGGCGGGCGCTCGGCGCCACCCGCGGGCAGGTTCTGCTGCAGTTCCTCGCCGAGTCGCTGCTGCTGTCGGCGCTCGGCGGGGTCGGCGGGGTGCTCCTCGGGGTCACGGTCACCGGCGTCTACGCGCTCACGAGGTCGTGGCCGGCGGTCGTGCCGCCGTGGGCGACCGCCGGCGGGGTCGTCGCGACCCTGGTGATCGGCGCGATCGCCGGGCTCTACCCGGCGGTGCGCGCCGCCAGGCTCGCCCCGACGGAGGCCCTCGCCACACCCTGAGCAGCTGTGTAGGCGCGCAGCAGGTGGTCGAGGTAGTTCTGGGTCGAGTACGCCTCGGCGGCGGCCCGGCCGGCCTCGGCCACCTCGCGGTGCAGCGACGGATCCGTCAGGACCCGCACGAGCGCGGCGGCGAACGAGTCGGCGTCGGGCGCGGTGCTCAGCCGGTGCGCGCCGGCGAGCGCCGCGTCGGCCAGCACGACCGGCAGGCCCTGCGCCTCCGCCTCGACGAGCACCAGGCCCTGCGTGTCGGTGGTCGACGCGAACGCCAGCACGTCGGCCATCCGGTAGTAGGCGGCCATGCTCGCGTGCGGCACCGGCCGGACCAGCCGCAGCGCGTGCGCCACCCCGGCCTGCCGCGCCTGCCGCAGCACCGCCTGCCGCCGCTGCAGCACGCCGAGCATCACCAGCCGCGCGTCCGGCAGCCGCCGCAGCACCCGCGCGAACGCCTCCAGCAGCAGCTGCGGGTCCTTCTCCTTGGTGGCCCGCCCGACGGCGAGGACCACGGGGGCGTCGGCCGGCAGCCGCAGCGACCGCCGCAGGTCGTCGCGGCTCAGCGGGCAGTCCGGCAGCGTCACCGACGTCGGCACCGTCCACACCGGAGGGACGCGCTCGAACTCGGCCAGGCTCGCCGCCGTCTTCTCCGACGGCGCGATGAGGATCGGCACCAGCTGGGCCCGCCGCTCGTTGCCGGGCCGGGTCAGCTTCAGGTAGTCGCGGACGGTCCAGCCGACCTGCAGGCGCTGCGCGGCATGGGCGGCGCCGAGCTGGATCTCCATGAAGTGCGCCGAGTACGCGAGCAGGTCCGTGTGCCAGGTCATGACGACCGGGATGTCGTGGGCCCGCGCGTACCGCAGACCGCCGACGCCGACCGGGCCCTGGGTGTGGACGTGCACGACCTCCGGCACCCGCCGCATCCCCGGGAACCTCGGGACCCCGATCCGGACATTGCGCAGCGGCACCGGCACCGACCGCACCCCGCACGGCTCGGCCCGTCCGCGCAGCAGCGGCGCCGGCTGGTACACCTGGACCTCGTGCCCGGCGTCTCGCAGGAGCGCCACGGTCGTCGCGACCGAGATCGCCACGCCGTCGGAGCGGCCGGGGTGGCTGTCGCAGAAGTGCGCAACTCTCACGCCGGACATGGTGCGGCACGCCCACCGGGTTCGGGGATGGCTCACGCGAGGTGTACGCCGTCCCGAAAGCCGATGTTCACTGTCCTGGGCCGCGTCCCGGTCCGTGCCGGCGGAACGCCCCCGCGTTCCCGCAGGTGGAGCGCGTTCCGGGTGTCCCACGGTGTCCCACGGCCGGCGCGCGGCCCGCCGCCGCGATGGTCAGCTGTCTCCCGTCAGCGACACGCACCACGACATCAGGGAGCCACGACCATGAACGCGACCGCCACCACGACCCGGCCCGCCGCCAAGATCCGCTTCACGCTCAACGGCGCGCTGTGGACCCTGCAGGTGCTGTGGGGCTTCTTCTTCGCCGGCAGCGGCTTCGGCAAGGTGCTGCTCGCCGACGACACCCTGTACGCCGAGGCACCCCGGGCCGTCGCCTGGTACGCCGCGGTGCCGCAGCCGCTCATCGTCTTCATCGGGGTCGCCGAGGTGCTCGGCGGCATCGGCCTGATCCTGCCGGCCGTCACCAGGGTCAGGCCGCGGCTGGTCCCGCTCGCCGCCGCCGGTCTCGCGCTCACCATGGTCCTGGCCGCCGGCTTCCACCTCGTCCGCGGCGAGTACGAGCTGGTCCCGGCCAACGTCGTGCTGGGTGGGGCGGCCGCCTTCATCGCCGCCGGCCGGTCCACCATGCGCCCCGCCGAGGCCGCCCCCCTCACGACCCGGCGCGCGCTGACGGCCGTGGCCGTGCTGGTCGTCCTGGCCCTGACGACGTTCGTGCCCACCTGGTACACGATGACCCACGCCCAGTTCTGAGACCGCTCTCCGGCAGGGGCGAGCATCGACGGCCCGGGACCACGCTCACGTGGTCCCCCGCTATTTGATCTCGTAGACCGCCACGTGCCCGGCCTGGTACCGCAGCTGAGCGAACTTGCCGAGGTCCGGCGACACGTGGACCTCGTCGGGGAACGGCGGCTCGTCCTCCCAGAACCAGTTGGAGACGTCCTCGACCCACAGCCACCGCACGCCGTACTGGTCGCGCAGCTTGCCGACGGTCTCCGCGGACGGGGCGGTGAAGGCGGCGTCGTTGTCGATGATGATCTGCGGGTGCCAGTACATGGTGTACTGCTGGATCACGCCCTGCGTGAGCTCCTGGCTGTGCGCCTCGGCCGTGTAGGCCCACGACTCGACGAGGACGCGGCGCTCGCTGTACGCGGCGATGCCGAAGTGCCTCCGGTCGCAGCCGTCGGCGACGCTGAGGAACACGCAGTGCGCGTTGGTGGCGACGAGGTCGTCGGGCGAGGAGTGGGCCCGCAGCCAGCGGCCCGCGTCGGGGGTGCCCTCGGTGACGATCGGCCAGAGCTCCGCGGCGTTCTTCCAGCCGTTCTTGTGGCCGACCGGGTACAGGTAGCCGATCTGGCTGGCCACGGTCGGCAGGGAGAAGCCGAGCATCAGCGTCACGACCAGCGCCGCCGGCCGGGTGCCGCCGAGCCGGCTCCGGTACCGCCAGGCCAGGACCGCCGCGACGGCGATGACCAGCGCCAGGAGCACGTACGGATACGTGATCTTCACGGTCAGCTGCACCGTGCGGTACGTGGCGCTGAAGCGCGGCACATGGTCGCCGTCGACGGTCCGGATCGCGAAGATCACGAGCACGCCGGCGCCCAGCGCGATCAGCAGCGGGCGGGCGGTGCGCCAGGTCAGCGCCGGCGCCATGAGCAGCAGCCCCCAGGCGGCCAGGGTCGCCAGGTAGGGCCGCGCACCCATCAGGAAGAAGCCCTCGGCCGACCCGCCGGAGTGCGCGAACAGCATCAGCGCCGACATGCCGACGATGCCGAGCCCGGCCATGAGCAGCACCTCGGCGTCGAACAGCCGGTGGCGCAGGCCGGCGGCGCCGGCCCACATGCAGACCCAGCACAGCACGGTCAGGGCGAGCAGGATCACCAGGCGGTACATCTTGGGGTCGGCGATGAAGCCGGTGGTGTCACCGGTCGGGTTGTGCCGCATGCCACCGAGCGGCACGATGTCCAGCCCCTGGCTCTCCCCGCCGAAGAGCACCAGGTTCGCGAACGCCATCCAGGCCCCGACGATGCCCAGCGCGGCGAGCGCCACCCGGTTGAGCCGCCGCCGGAAGACCAGCTGCGCGCAGACGACCAGCAGCAGCCCGCACAGCAGCGTCGGCAGGAACGTCGCCTTCGCGCCCATGATCGCCGCGGGCAGCAGCGCGAACAGCACCCACCGCCGCCGGTCCCGGCCGTGCTCCCGCAGCAGGTCGACCAGCAGCAGCATCAGCGGCACGAACAGCAGGCTGCCGAACGTCTGGGTCGGGCTGGCCCACAGGAACAGCTTCATGTTGGAGCCGTCGTCCATGGTGTTGAACGCGTAGTTCGTGTAGAACCCGGCCAGCTGCCAGCCGTACGGGTCCGGCGACAGGACGAGGAACGCCGCCAGGGACGAGAGCGCCCCGCCCAGCCAGGACCCGGTCACCCGGCGCCCGAACGCGGCGATCAGCACCACGTACGCCATGATCATCGGCAGTAGGGACAGCCTGGCGATCAGCACCCACGGCTCGATCCCGGTCACCCAGCTCGTCGAGGCGAAGTCCGCGTAGACGAACCAGTGGTAGAAGACGCCCTCACTGGTCACCCACGGCGTCACGAGGTCCATGTGATGCTTGAACTCGCCGGTGAGCGCCATGTGGAACGGCAGGTCGATGTCCGTCCTGCCGTAGCTGGGCCACTCCGTGCCCAGGTACCGGTAGTACTTGGACGCCCACGCCAGCATGACCAGCGCCACGACCGCCATCGCCCACGACCAGGCCAGCGGCGTTCTCGCGGCCGGCCCGGCGCCGCGCCAGAACCGCCGCAGACCCGGCACGACCGCGAACGCCGCGATGATCGCCAGCGGCACCACCTGCGCCGCCAGCGGCACCCCCAGGGCGCGGGCCGGGATGTAGGCGAGCACCTCGATCGCGTACCCGATGGCCGTCCCCGCCGCCAGGTCCTCCGGCAGCGCCCGCGCCCCCCGATGCACCAACCGCCACAACAGCGTCCCCGGCACCGTGATCCCGATCGCGACGTACGCCGCGAAGATCCCGGTCGTCGCCGGCGACACGTCGTAGAACCACAGCAGCCCGACCGCGGCGACCGCCACGAGCACCGCCGGTAACCATCCGGACCTCCAGACAGCCGTCCGCACCGGGCCGGACGACCGCTCGTCGGACTGGACGCCGCCGTCGTGCTCGGCCTGCTGTGCCAGAGTCATCGTGAGAGTCACCTTCGGGGTTCGTCGTACGCTGCGGCCCGAGTATAGGCACCGTGACCGCCGCGCACTGACCGCGCACAGTGACGCCCGGCGACGCCCGGGTCCTGTCAAGCGCCGTTCGTCTGGTGTTCACCGCCACTGAGCGTCGCAGACAAGCCGATCGAGCACCGGCCCGCCGGAGTGAACGCCGGTGTGACCTCGCGTCGGCGGGCGTGACGGTTTCGCGCGCTTTATGAAGATCAGGCCGTAATGAGCATGAAAGGAGGGGCCGGCGTGTGCCGGCCCCTCCCTCCGCGATGCCCTCAGCGCAGCTAGCTCAGCTGCTGGGCGATACCCGTGGTGGCCTCGCCGGACTGGTACGACACCAGCAACGTGGCGCCGGCAGGCAGTGCGCCGGCCGTGGGCAGCCACGCGTCACTCGAGCCGCTGCCACGGAACTCGACCGTGGCCTGGGCCAGGATCGCGTTGCCGTCCCAGACGAACACCCGGGCGGTGCCCGCCTGGCGGGACTTGAGCTCGACCTTGACGCCGCCCTGCTGCTTGGTCACGTCCTTGATCTGGATCGTGCCCGCGGGCAGCGCCGTCCAGCCGCCGGGGGCGACCATGTCCGCGCTCGACTGCAGGATCGTCTGCGGCGACTTCACGCTCTCCGCCGCCGTGTCCGGCATGATCGGCGTCTTGGGCGCCGACGGCTTGGTCTGGTAGCCGTCGAGCTTGGCGACACCCCAGCGCCACGGGTCGGCCCGCACGCCGCTCCACGTGGACCAGCCGACGCGGGTCTGGGCCGCCAGGTCCTGCGTGTCGGAGTCGTTCACGAGGATGTTCATGCCCATCTTCGCCGCGTCCACGTTGTCGGGCAGGACGCTGAACGGCACCTTCACCTCGATGCGGTAACCGGTGTAGGGGCTGCTGACCACGGACGCGACCTGCATGCCGGGCGCGGTCAGCGGGCCGGCGCCCTGGTAGTTGTCCCGCTCCCGGGCGTAGCATGGCGGGTTGCCGTTGGCCGGGTCCTTCGTCGCCGGGAACAGGGCCACGTTGAACACCGTGGAGGTGTTCGCCGAGCCGCCGCGCGGGTCGATGCCGAACTCGATGTTGTCGTTGCGCCGGGGACGCTTGCAGTCCTCGGGCGGCAGCACCGTGCCGAGCACGTCGTCGGTGATCTCGAACAGCGCGTAGATCGCGTCGTCGGTGTACGTCAGCCAGGCCTTGCCGGAGATGTCCGCCGCCGTGGCCGCGGTGCCCTCCCACCGGGTGGAGATGTCGATGGGCTGGCCGCTGTACTCACCCGGGCTCGCCGTGCCGTCGACGACGGGGGCCTTCGCCGCCTTGGGGACGGACGTGACCGGCACGATGTTGAGGACACCGGGCTCGACCGCGCTGCCGCCGGCGTAGCTGGTCTCGATCTGCACCGCGTAACGCCCGTCGTTGGGCGCCCGGTTGGCGGTCGGCAGCGACGCGTCGGTGTTGGTCACCGTGAACGTGACCGAGCCGCGCGCGCCGGGCTGCAGGCCGCTGTAGCTCTGCTGCGCCTCGGCCACGGCGAAGCCGGCGGGCACGTTGAGCTTCACCGTGCCGGACTGCACCTGGTTGCTGTGGTTGGTGAGGTCGACCCGGATCGGCCGGGTGCCGCCGCTGGGGATGCTCAGCATCGACTCGATCAGCGCGTCGAGGGACTGGCCCTCGTTGCGCTGCGTCCACTCGCGGAAGTCACCCACCTCCGGCAGCGGCTCGAGCGTGCCGCGGACCGGGGCGGTGGCCTGCACCAGCGTGGTGTTGCTGCCGGTGCCGTCCTTCTTGGTGGTCATGGTCGCCTTGAGCTGGAACCGCTGCCCGGCCACCAGGGTCGCCGGTGGGGTCACGGTGAACGTGGCGACGGACTCCTTGTTGTTGGGCGTGATGGTGCCGATGTCGCCCTTGCCCGTGACGGTCCAGCCCGCCGGGGCCTGCAGGGCCACGCTCGCGCCCGGGATCGCCTGGGTGGCCCGCACGTGGGTCTTGACCTCGAAGGGCTGGCCGGCCAGCACCTCCCACTGCTCGGAGCGGACGTGCAGCTCGGTGCCGAGCGGCAGCCCGCCCTCGGCGCGGATGCTGGTGCCCTGCAGCGCGGCGGTGCCGCCGACGTTCGGGTCCGGGTACGGGGTCCGGCTGTCGATCATCGTGATCCGGTTGCAGCCGATGCTCGCCGGGTTGGTCTGCGCGTCAGCCGTGTCGGCCCAGCCCTGGGAGGCGTACTCGCGCCGGGCCAGCACGCCGACCTGGTTCCACCGCATGCCGCCGTTGCGGGCCGACTCGTAGCCCTGCCAGGTGCCGAAGATGGTGTTGGTCGGCTGGGAGGGGGTGAAGGTGGTCTCGCAGGCCTGACCGTTCGAGCTGGTGCCGCTGCCGCCGCCCTGGAAGAGGCGGGCGGGACGGAACGGCTTGAGCCCTTCCTTCGTGATCTGCTCGGGGAAGGCGGTGGGGTCCGCCGCCGCGTAGAACGCCTCGACGGCGAGCATCGCGGCTTCCTGGTGGTTGCCGTGGTTGCCCTGGGTCGCCGACGGGTTCATCGTGACGATGACTTCCGGCTTGGTGGTCCGGATCGTGCGCACGATGCGCGACAGCGACTTCTCGTAGTTCCAGATCTGCTTGGACAGCGGCGCGCTCGCGGTGTAGTAGAAGTCGAGCGCGTCGAGGTTGTAGACGTTCATGACGCCGGCCCGGCCGACGGCGCGGCGCTCCTCGGCCTCACGCAGGATGCCGAGCGCGGGTCCCTCCTCGAGGCCGACCGCGTTGCCGCCGCCCTCGCCCCGGGTCATCGTGATGACCCCGGCCTTCATGTTGTGGTACTCGTTCCAGTAACCGAACATGCCGAGCTGCCCGGCCTCGTCGTCCGGGTGCGCACCGATGAACATGATGTCCAGGTCGATCGGTGCGTTCGGTTTGGCCTGTGCCGGGCTTGCCAGGCCCACCATTAACAGACCGCACGTGGCGATCGCGGCTTTGGCGCGCCATTTCATAGGGCAACCTCTTCGTGTGGTGGAGACGGGGGGTACTCCTGGACCGCTGGCGGCTTTCCGGGTTAATTCAGACTGCGAAATTAGTGCGCGGACGCGACAGCGTCCCGCACGGAGTGACGACCGTCCACAGTGGACAGTCGTCAGGGGTCAACAGCGCCCGGTAAGCCGGTCAGCACTGGAAGGGTGTTGTGGCGTAACGCTAGGGACCGCCCGAAAGGACTGTCAACACCTCGGACGGGCATTTTCTTCGCTCTAGAAAAAATCACCGAGCGAGGGCGGGTGGGCGCGGTGCCGATCCGACCATGAATGTCCATATTTGTGTTTATGATCTGTCCACATTACTGTCCTTTTATGCGAGCCACCTGGCCTTTTGCCATGTCCAGCTCGTCGGATATCGCGGGGCCACGGTGGCCCTTCGAGATCGTTCCGTGACTTGACCCCCGATTTTCTTCGCACTAGTAAGAAAGGGTGATCGCCGTGGGGAGAGCACCGACAAGTCCGGTCAGCCGGGAACGGTCGCGTGAGATCAAGCGCCAGTCGGTGATCTCGGCTGCCCGGGAAGCGCGCGTGCTGTCCCGGGTCGATCTGGCCGAGCTCACCGGGCTACCGGCGGCGACGCTCACCGCGCTCGTACGTGACCTGATCGCCGACGGATTCCTGATCGAGCGCGGTCCGGGCGCCAACACGCACGGGCGGCCGCGGGCGATGCTCGAGTTCAACCCACGCGCCGAACTGGTGGCCGCGGTGTCCCTCGAGCCGCCCCGCATCACGTGCGAGATCGCGGACAGCAACGGCACGGTGATCGCCCACCGCACGTCCCGCCTCGGCCGCGACGTCGTCGAGACCGTCTGCCAGTTCGTGGCGGAGCTGGTCGCCGACAACCGGCCGTCGCTGTGCGGGGTCGCGATCGCCGTGCCCGGGGTGTCGTCCGACGGCGCGGTCCGGCTGGCACCTTCGGTCGGCCTCGTCGAGGCGCGGCCGATCGGCCAGTCGGTGCAGCAGGAGCTCGGCGTGCCGGTGGTCGTCGACAACGACGTCAACCTGATGGCGGCGGGGGAGCGGATGGCCGGCGCCGGGAAGGACGTCGACGACCTGATGCTGCTGCACGTCGCCGACGGCATCGGCGCGGGCCTCATCCTCGACGGCCAGGTGCGGCGGGGGGCGAGCGGCGCGGCGGGGGAGATCGGTTTCCTCCCGCTCGATCCGCAAGCGGACCGCGCCTACAGCGGGGTCGGCCCATTCGAGGCGCGTTGGTCGGCCAACGCGATCGCGGAGCGGGTCGTCGCACTGAACCCCGGCCGCCGCCCCGAGGCGCCGGTCAGCGAGCTGATCGAGCTCGCGGCCACGTCCGCCGCGGCCCGCGCCTACCTCGACGAGGTGCTGGACGCGTGGGCCCGGCTCGTCATCTCCTGTGCCTGCGTCGTCGACCCGGGCCGGGTGCTGCTCAGCGGCGCGGCGGCCGAGCTCGACGACGCGGCGCTGGCACGCATCCAGGACCTGGTCTCCGCAAGGGTTCCGGCCCCCACCGAGGTGCGCCGGGCCGTGCTCGGGGACCAGGCGGTGCTGCACGGCGCGATCAGTTATGCCCTGTCGGCCGCGGTACGGCTACCCGGCCCGTTCCTTACCCCGAACCACCGATAACACCCCCCCTTTTCTGCATGCGGAGGAAGTCATGAGACGTCGCGTTGCCCTCACCCTCGCGGTCAGCACGTTAGTGGCCGGTCTGACCGGCTGCGGGAGCGAGGACAAGGATTCCGCCTCGGCGGGCTCCTCGGGGAAGCCGGCCGAGAAGATCGTCGTCTACAGCGCCCGCGACAAGAAGGTCACCGACTTCGTCGTCGAGCAGTTCGTCGCCAAGCACCCCGAGTACAAGGGCAAGGTCGAGGTGCTCAACATGGGCGCCCAGGAGGTGCTCGAGCGGACGCGTGCGGAGAAGGCCAACCCGCAGGGCTCGGTCTGGTGGGGCGGCACGCAGCAGGGCCTGTCGGCCGGTGCCGGCGACGGCCTGCTCGAGGCGTGGCAGCCGTCCTTCGCCGCGCAGATGGACGCCCGGTACAAGGACGCGCAGGGCCGCTGGTTCGGCGAGATCCTGCTGCCCGAGGTCATCATGTACAACAACAAGGCGATCCCGGCCGACCAGGCGCCGAAGGACTGGGACGACCTGCTCGACCCGAAGTGGAAGAAGAAGGTCATCATCCGGGACGTGGCCGCGTCGGGCACCATGCGGTCCATCTACTCCTCGATGATCCAGCGCCTGTCGAAGGACGGCAGCAACCCGCAGCCCGGCTACGACTGGCTGCGCAAGCTCGACGCCAACACCGGTGACTACGCCGCCAACCCGACGGACCTGTACGTCAAGATGTCCCGCGAGCAGGGCGTGCTCAGCGCCTGGAACCTGCAGGACATCCTGCTGCAGTCCGAGCAGTCGAAGATGCCGTTCGGCTACGTGATGCCGGCGTCCGGCGCGCCGGTGCTCGTCGACGGCGTGGCCGTGATCAAAGGCGGCAACACCGAGGGTGCCAAGACCTTCATCGAGTTCCTGTTCGACGGCGCGCTGCGGGCCAACCTGGCCAAGGACTTCTTCCAGATCCCGGCCGTGCCGATCGCCGAGAAGCCGCAGTGGCTGGCGGACCTGAACCTCAAGCCGATGGACGTCGACTGGGACGTCATCGCCAAGAACGAGACCCAGTGGATCAACCACTGGAACGCCGAGATCAAGAACAAGGGCTGACCGCCCACCGGGCCGGGTCGTCGCACGGCGACGACCCGGCCCCCCGGATGCTCCAGGCCTGCTGACCGTCCAGGCATCGATGGCAGTGCAGAGAGGGAACGATGATCGACGTCGAGTTGGAGTCGGTGAGCAAACGCTTCGCCAAATCGGGCGAGGCCGCCGCAGTCGACGACGTGAACTTCACCATCGGTGCGGGGGAGTTCTTCACGCTCCTGGGCCCGAGCGGGTGCGGCAAGACGACCACGCTGCGGATGGTGGCCGGGTTCTACTTCCCCACCATGGGGCACATCCGCTTCGGCGGGCAGGACGTCACCCGGCTCGCTCCCAACAAGCGCGACACCGGCATGGTGTTCCAGAACTACGCGCTCTTCCCGCACATGACCGTGGCGCAGAACGTCGCCTACGGGCTCAAGGTGCGCAGGGTGTCCCGCGCCGAGGCGAGCCGGCGGGTGTCCGAGGCGCTGGCCCAGGTCCACCTCGACGGATACGGGTCACGCCGGATCGAGCAGCTCTCCGGCGGGCAGCAGCAGCGCGTCGCGCTGGCCCGCGCGCTGGTGATCCGCCCCCGCATGCTCCTGCTCGACGAGCCGCTGTCCAACCTGGACGCGAAGCTGCGCGAGGAGACCCGCACCGAGATCCGGCGCATCCAGCGCGAGGCCGGCACCACGTCCATCTACGTGACCCACGACCAGGCCGAGGCGATGGCCATGTCGGACCGCATCGCCGTGATGCAGGCCGGTCGCGTGCAGCAGATCGGCACGCCGCGCGAGGTGTACCACCAGCCGGCCAACGCGTTCGTCGCGCGCTTCATCGGCCGCAGCAACGTGCTGTCGCTGCCGGTCACCGCAGCCGACACCACCCGGGTCGAGGTCGCGCTGCCCGGCGGCGGTCACATCGCCGCCGGCGCGCCCGCCGGGCACGGGCTGCGCACCGGCGACACCGCGCTGGTCTCCGCCCGGCCCGAGCACATCGCGCTGGCCGGCCCCGACGACCCCGGCGTGATCCGCGGGCGCGTGACCGCCCTCGAGTTCACCGGTATGGCCACGCACCTGACGATCGACATCGGCGACGACAAGGGCGGTGAGGTCACCGTCGCGGCGGTCGACGTGCCCGACCGCGTCGACGTCGGCGACAGCATCGGCCTGCGGCTCTCCGCCGACCGGCTGTGGGTGGTCCGGCCGTGACCGCGGCGTCGTCCACCGTGACGTCGCGCCGGGTCACGCTGGCCCGGCGGCTGGCCGGTGGTGCGAACGCGGCCTGGTTCCCGTACCTGATGGTCGCCCCGCTCGTCCTGATCCTCTGGGGCTACGTGGTGCAGCCGATGCTCGCCACCTTCGTGGAGAGCGTCAGCGAGGACGGCGCCAGCAACTACACGCAGTTCTTCACCTCGGCCGGTGTCGCGCGGACGTCCCTGATCACGTCGCTGGCCATCTCGGTGGCCAGTGTGGTGCTGTGCGGCGTCGTCGGCGTCGCGATGGCGTTCCTGCTCAAGCGGTTCTCGTTCCCCGGCCGCCGCCTCATCGAGGCGTTCATCCTGGTGCCGGCCGCGCTGCCACCGCTGATCGGGGCGATCTCGTTCCAGCTCCTGTACAGCGAGATCGGCATCCTGCCACGCGGCCTGCAGCGCCTGTTCGGGACCGAGTCGCCGGTGCTCGCGTTCGACGGCATCGCCGGGGTGCTCGTCGTGCACACCTTCACCATGTACCCCTTCTTCTACCTGGCCGCGTCCGCCGCGCTGGCGGGACTGGACCCGTCGATCGAGGAGGCCGCGTACAACCTGGGCGCCGGACGCGTCCGGGTGTGGCGCACGGTGCTGCTGCCGATGCTGACCCCCGCGATGGTGTCCGCGTCGCTGCTGGTCTTCATGACGTCGCTGGCGTCCTACACGGCGCCGCTGCTGTTCGGCGTCGACCAGACCATGACGATGCAGATCTACATCAACCGCACCAACGGCGACCTGCCGATGGCCTCGACGTACGCCTCGGCGCTTGGTCTGGTGTCGATCGCCTTCCTGCTGCTGATGCGCTGGTACGAGGGGCGGCGCAGCTACCTGTCGCAGTCGAAGGGCATCTCCGCGCGACGCCGGGAGATCTCCAACCCGGTCGGTCGCTGGCTCGCGCCGGTCGCCTCCGTGCTCGCGGCGATCGTGCTGCTGGCCCCGGTCGCGACGATCGCGCTGGTGGCGTTCTCCGAGGACGGGTCGTGGACGACGGAGATCATCCCGTCGGCGTACTCCGTCGACAACTTCGTCACGATCATGTCCGAGCCGAAAGCGTTCCAGCCGATCCTGAACTCGCTGCAGATGAGCCTGCTCGCCACCGCCGGATGCATCGTGATCGGCGTGCTGATCGCCTACGCGGTGCGGCGGCTGCGCTTCGTCGGCAGGAGCCTGCTCGACATCGGCGTCATGATCGCATGGGCGCTGCCCGGCACCGTCGTGGCGATCAACCTGATCTCGGCGTTCAGCACCGGCAACAGCTTCAGCTTCGGGCAGGCGCTGATCGGCACCTTCTGGATCCTGCCGCTGGCGTACTTCGTGCGGTTCCTGCCGCTGGTGTTCCGGGCCAGCTCCGCGTCCCTGGCGCTGATCGACCCGTCGCTGGAGGAGGCGGCGCGCAACCTCGGCGCGTCGTGGTTCCGGGCCTTCCTCAACATCACGGTGCGGCTCATGCTGCCGGGCGTCATCGTCGGCGCGCTGCTGGCGTTCGTGCACGGCGTGGGCGAGTTCGTCGCATCGGTGCTCATCTACACCTCCTCGACCGTCCCGATCTCGGTGGCCATCAACAACCGCATGTACTCCTTCGAGATCGGCACGGCCGCCGCGTACGGCATGCTGCAGGTGGTGCTGATCTTCGTGGTGATGTGGTTCTCGAGCCGGCTGGAGAACGGTGGCGGCCGGGCCGCGGCACGGCAGGCGGAGCAATGGACGAACTGATCGAGGCCTGGCAGGCGGACGGCGGGCTCCTCCCGGTGAGCCGCCTGCCCGGGCACGAACTGGCGCGCGTCGCCGCGGCGGCCGACTTCGCGGTCCTGCCCGTCGGCGCGGTCGAGTGGCACGGCCCGCACCTGCCGCTCGGCACCGACCTGATCCTGGCCGACGGGTTCGCGGGCGAGGTGGGCGGCGCCGGGCTGCGGGCCGTGTCGTTCCCGGCCGTCCCGTACGCGGCGTGCCCGGGACAGACGCGGCCGTGGCCCGGCACCGTCGCCGTGCGCCCCGAGATCGCCGTCGGATACCTGTGCGACGTGCTCGACGGCATCGTGGCCGCGGGCTTCGCGCGGGTGCTCGTGGTCAACGGGCACGACGCCAACATGTCCACGGCGCGGGCCGCGATGGAGTGGGTGTCCGGCCGGCGGCGGGTGAGCCTGCTGCTGGTCAACTGGTTCCAGCTCGTCGACGCCCGCGAGACGACCGAGCTGTTCGGCGAGCTGCCCTCGCGCGGACACGGCGGCGCCTACGAGACGTCCGCCGTGCTCGGCTTCGACCCGGAGGCGGTGCACCCGGGCGTCGCGCCCGACCTGCCGCCCCGGCCGAAGCTGCCGACGGTCCATCCATACGTCCTGGTCGAGTCGCGACCCGAGCCGTGGAACGGTTGGTCCGGCCACGTCTCGCTGGCCACCGAGGCGGCCGGCCGGCAGGTGCGCGAGACGGCCGGCGCCCGGCTCGGTGAGGTCGCGCGGGCATGGGTCGCGGCGCCGCTGCCCGGCCCGCCCGGCGCCGATCCGGCACCACAACGACACGAGGGGAACGCATGACGCACCAGCTGACCACCTACCAGCAGCACCATCTCCGCGTCGTCTTCGACCACCACGCCACCTACCTCTACGGGCCGATGGTGAAGGCCAGCGAGGCGCACGTGGTGATGCTCGCCGAGCAGGGCCTCGTGTCCACCGACGCGGCGGCGCAGATGCTGCGCGGGCTGGTCACGCTCCGGGACGACCGGCCCGGGACGTTCGACTACGACGGCTCGGTCGAGGACGTGTACTTCACGCTGGAGAAGCGGCTCGCCGAGGCCTGCGGCATCCCGACCGGGCAGCTCAGCGTGCAGCTCGCCCGCAGCCGCAACGACCTCGATTCGGGCGTGTTCCGGATGGTCCTGCGCGACCAGCTGCTCGGTGTGCTCACCGCGATCGGCGACGCGGGCGCCGTGCTGCTGGACCGCGCCGACCGGTACGCCGACGTGGTCGTGGTCGGGTACACCCACCGGCGCCCCGCCCAGCCGACCAGCATCGGGCACGTGCTCGCCGGATACGCCGAGGCCCTCGCGGGTCAGGCCGCCGCCTACGCGAGCCTGCTCGCCGAGATGAACCGGTCACCGCTCGGCTCCTGCGCCTTCGCGGGCACCGACCTGGCGATCGACTCCCACCGGCTGGCCGAGCTGCTCGGCTTCGACGAGGTGGTGGTCAACTCGTACGAGGCGGTCGCCGGCGCCGACCACCTCATGCGCACGGCCGCGCTCAACGCGCAGGCACTCGCCACCGGGGCGCGCGTGGCCCGCACGCTCATGGACTGGCTGACCTGGGAATGGGTGCGCACCCCCGAGGAGTTCACCCAGGGCAGCAGCATCATGCCGCAGAAGCGCAACCCGGTCGTGCTGGAGCACCTGGTCTCGATGGCCGGCGCGACGGCCGCCGACGCCGCGTCCGTGTTCAACAACGTCGGCGCGGCGTGGTGGGAGGACTCCAACAACGCCACCACCGACGTGCAGGTGCGGCTGTGGGAGAGCAACGACCGCGCGTACCGGTTCTTCGCCCTGCTCGGCGGCCTGTTCGAGCGGCTGGAGCCGCTGCGCCCGCCGACCGGTGAGGCGATCGTCGCGACCGGCGCGACCACGACCGCCGCGGCCGACGCGCTGACCCGGCACGGCCTGCCGTTCCGCGCCGCCCACTCGGTCATCGGCCGCCTGGTCCGGTCCGGGCCGCCCGCGGCCTGGACCGACGACGGCATACGGGAGGCGGCGCACGCCGTCGCCGGGATCGACTCGCTCGATGACGCCGCCGTGCAGGACCTCCTCGCCGCGGCGCTGCGTCCGGAGCTGGTGCTGCGCCGCGCCCAGCCGGACGGCCCGGGCGAGGCCGCCGTCCGGGCACAGGTCGCCCGGCTCCGATCCAACCTGGACGCGACGCTCACCGGGGTCGACGCGCTGCGGCAGCGGCTGCGCGAGGCCGACACGAAGCTCGCGACCGCGGTCGCGGAAAGGGCCACACAGTGAACCTCGAAGCCCCCGCCGACCGGCGGTTGTTGGGCATCGACTTCGGCGGCACGAAGATGGCGATCGGGATCGGCGACGCCGACGGACGCCTGCTCGTCTCGGAGCGGCTGCCGACCCTCGCCGTGCGCGGCGCGCGGCAGGCGCTGGACCGCGCCCTGGATCTGGCGCAGAAGCTCGTCACCGACACCGGCGGCACCCTGCACGCGGCCGGGATCGCCTCGCCCGGCGTGATCCGTGAGGACGGCATCGACCTAGCGCCGAACGTGCCGGGCTGGGAGAGCCTGCGCCTGGCCGAGGCGGTCCGCGAGCACCTGGGCGTCTCCCGCGTGCGGGTCGCCAACGACCTCAACGCCGCGGCCCTCGCCGAACTGCACCGGGGAGCGCTGCGGGACGCCGACCCGGGGCTCGTGATCGGCCTGGGCACGGGCGTCGCCACGGCCGTCACGGTCAACGGCGCCGTCGTGCCCGGGTTCCGCGGCGCGGCCGGTGAGATCGCGTACGCCGTCACCGGCCCGGACTGGCCGGCGTCGCCGGAGCCGCTGCTCGAGACCGACTTCTCCGGGCGGGCCCTCGACGAGCTGGCGGACCGGCTCGCCCTGCCCGACGGCGCGGCCGGGCTCTGCGCGGCCGCGGTGGAGCCCGGGCTGGTGCGCGACGCGCTGGTCGCCCGGGTCGGCGAGCTGGCCCGCCACGTCGTCACGTGCTGCCTGCTGCTCGACCCGCAGTGCATCGTGCTCGTCGGCGGTGTCGCCCGCGACGACCTGGTGCGCGAGCTGCTGATCGACAGGCTCTCCCACGCGCTGCCGTACCCGCCCGAGGTGGTCCTGTCCGACTTCGCGCAGGACGCCGCGCTGCTCGGCTCGCTTACGCTCGCGACGCAGGCCTGATCGCTCCCACGCCGCAGGACTGCCCCGGGGCGGTCCTGCGGCGTGCGCGGTGCTCCGTAACGGTCGTTACCTCGGGGTGCCGTGCTCCGATGCCGTGCCGTACATTGCGCAGGCGCCCGCGTGGGCGCGGAGCTGGGGGAGTCCGCCTCGATGGCCAATGGGTTGTTCTCACCGGTGCTGCTGCTCGTGCAGGCCATCTGGCTGCTCGCGCCCGGGCTCGTCGTCGGCATCGAGCTGGCGCGGCGGGAGCTCATCGCCCGGTGGCTCGTGGTGCCCGTCGCCGGGGTCGTCGGGGCCGTCGTCAGCTACGCGGCCGTCTGGATCTACCTGGCCAGCGGCACCGCCGGGACGGCCTACAGCTACCTCACCGCGGCGCTCGCGCTCGCCGCCGTCGCGCGGCTGCTGGCCCGGCCCGGCGACCGCCAGCTGCTGCGGGACGTCGACGTCGCCGCGCCGCTGGTCCTGCTGTTCCTCTTGACGCTCTTCCTCGTCACCGCCACCTTCGGCTGCACGGTCTTCCCGGACCAGCGCAGCCTCGAGAACGCCTGCTACCTCTCCGGCTTCACCGGCGACAACGTCCTGCCGCAGTACTTCGCCGACCACGTGCTGGACCGCCACCCGCGCACCCCCGTCTGGCAGTGGCAGGGCAGCGCCCGGCCGCCGCTGCAGTCCGCCGTCGTGCTGATGCAGAACCCGCTCACCCACCCCGGCGCCCTGCACATCCTCGGCTACCACACCGTCACGGTGCTGCTGCAGGTGCTGTGCGTGCCGGCGGTGTGGGCGATGCTGCGGGCCCTGCGCCTGAGCGGGTACCGGCTCGTCGTCGTGCTCACGATGTTCGTCTTCACGGGCTTCTTCGTGTTCAACAGCGTCTTCGTCTGGCCCAAGCTGCTCGCCGCGAGCATGACGCTCACCGCCTTCGCACTGCTGTTCTTCACGCGGCCCACCCGGTCCATGTGGGCCCTCGCAGGCATCGCGGCCGGCGCCGGCATGCTCGCGCACGGCGGCGTCGTGTTCACGCTGCTGCCGATCGGCCTGCTGCTCCTGTGGCGCCGCCACCGCCCCTCGTGGCAGCACGTCGGCCTGCTCGCGCTCTTCGGGCTGCTGATGCAGCTGCCGTGGACGGCGTACCAGAAGCTGGTCGACCCGCCCGGCGACCAGCTGCTGAAGTGGCACCTGGCCGGCCAGTGGCAGCCGGCGTTCACCGGCGACAACCGCACGCTGGGCGAGCTGATCAGGCAGAACTACGGCGAGCTGACCTTCGCGGAGATCCTGCACAACAAGTGGACCAACTACCTGACGCTGTTCGGCCGCTCCCTCACCGAACCGCGGCTGGCCGGCCCCGGGCGGACGGGGCTCCTCCGGGCGGAGGAGATGTCCTTCGTCCTCTTCGGCCTCGGGCTCTTCACCCTCGCCCTGGTCGTGCCCGCCGTCCCCGCCCTCCGCCGCCGCCTGGCGGGCGTGCTTGACGTCCCCCGCCTCAAGATCATGGCGCTGGTCGCCGGGATCACCCTCGCCTTCTGGCCCCTGGTGCTGTTCGGCCCCGGCTACCCGGGCACCGACCCGACCATCTACCAGGGCTCGTACGCCATGATGGCCCTGCTGTACGTCGTCCTCGGCGCGCTGCTCACCGTGCTGCCCCGCCTGGTCACCAACCTGTTCGTCGCGGCCAACGTGGCCTGGACGACCCTGCTGTGGTTCGTCGACGTCTGGTTCCGAGGCGGCCGCACCACCGACTGGACCTACCTGACGCTCAGCATCCTGACCTGGGCGGTGCTGCTGGGCTACCTCTGGTACACCGCACGCCGTCCCACCCCGGACACACCCGCCGACCCGCCTGCCCAGACCCCCGAGGCCGCCCCGGCGGCCGCCCTCCACCCGCTGGACCAGACCCACGCCCCGAACTGACCTCGCACCGGCCCCCGTGCCGGCTTCGCGGTAACTGCTACGCCCATAGATTGGTAATTTCCAATATCGCTGCCTCGGCTGATTGCGTGCGATGCTGCCCGGTCGCGACACCGTCCTGCGTCGGAACGGCGTAGTTCGGCGCTGTCGCTGTTGCTGTCGGCGCACTCATATTCGATCCCGAGCCCTTTACCGCTAGAAGCGCGGCACGAGCGCTGAGGCGCCCGCGCCGGCCAGATACGACAACAGGGCCGCGAGCCAACGTTCGAGACCCTGACGTAGCGCCAGTTCCAATGTCGCCTCTCTGGCGAGCCAGCCCGCCAGGACGGCAAGAATCTGCTTCATGGTTCTACTCCTTTGCTTACCCGCGAGGCCTGATCCGCACTCGCCCAGATGTCCTAGGTATTCGTGCTGGATGGTCGCCCATCAAGGGTCCTGCGCGCGTATGCAAGTTAAGGGCACTTTTCCAAGGGTGCTTACGGCCGTGAGGTTGGCGTTGCCTTTGTTGGGTGCTTCTGCGGCAGGATCCAAGCATGTACGAGCAGCAGGTCGAGGTAGGCCAGATCGACAGTTCTTCCTAATCCGTGTCGCGGCCGAGAATGGCTGTTCCCTGAGTCAGTGGATGCTGGGGGAGCTGTGTAGGCGGGGCTTGGTCCCGCGGCTAGTCTGCGTCGGGTACCGCGGGAAGACTCCGGTGTGGGCGTACCCGGAGGGTACCGACAAGCAGCTCCTGGTCCTGCTTCGCTGGCGTAAGCACACCAAGAACGAGGAGGTACTGCGCGTCCTGCTATGGCTGGAAGGCTTCCCTATTCCTGTTGCGTCAGTTCGGGAAGGGTTCGCTGCCTATTTGCAGAAATCGCTCGCCGATCTTTTCGACGGGATTCGGACTCACGCGAGCCAAAACGGTGTAGCCGTCACCGACGAAGTTCGGAGAAGACGCGGATGTCACTGAGGAGGAAGCGGAGGTGGTTGAGCGTGTCGCAGGCATCGCGCCCAACGCGCGCCGTCACACCATCCTCGGTGCTGGTCCGTGGTTGGAGGGGCCTGCGTTGGGCCTGTTCGACGCTGCCGAGTTTCTGGCATTACCGAACATGTTCCAGACCGTTCTCGACTCAACGGACGAGGAGTTGCAGGCCTCGCGCGAGTTGGTCGTCACGCTCTGGCGCACACTGCCCCTGGCAGCGCGCATGGTTGGCGCCGCCTTCGCCGATGACAACTATGCGGGCTTCGGGGTGCTAAGCCACCTGGACGAGCAACTTGAAGTCGTGATGGTGCCGGTCCCGTTCGTCATTGGAATGCTGCGCTCCGAGAACGGCGAGCATTTGAGATCGGTCGCTGGCTCGCTATACCCGTTTGCGGAGTTCCCTCAGCAGATGCGGGAGATCCTGGCGCTACTGTCGAGCCAACTGGCCAAGAATCTAGCGGCAGGCCAGCAGAGGCGCGGGTGGTGGTGGACCGGCTCATCGAATCGGCGATCGCCGGCAAGTTCGACGTGCCGCCGTCCACCCGGTGAAGGAGCATCGGTACCCACCTTGGCTGTACGGCCTCGACAACGCGAAAGGCCCAGGTTCGGCGTGACTGCCGTGGCCTGGGCCTTTGGTGCTGTACGCCGCGTAGGACTTGAACCTACAACCCGCAGATTAAGAGTCTGCTGCTCTGCCAGTTGAGCTAGCGGCGCCTGGCTGAACGGAGGAAACTCTAGCACGCCCTCGCCGGGCCCCAAAAACGAGATACCCCCGTCCGGCCTGTGCGGTGCGTTACTCCTCGTCGTCCTCCCAGAAGAAGTCCGTCGGTGTGGGTTGCTCCGGCTCCTGGTCCAACAGGTCGGTGTCGGGGCCGACCAGGTCCTCGAGTTCGTCGTCCGGCTGCTCCCAGGTCACCGGCATCTCGGTCATGTCACTAACCCCCTGAAGTACTTCCGAAGGAATTCCAACGGCCCGCGAGCTACCCGGTCCGGGCAGTCCTAACCGCGACCGGCCAGGTCGAGGCGCGCAGGACGAGGGTGGTGGGCATGAGGAGCTCTTCGGGGGTCCAGTCGCTGACGGTCATGGCGCGGCGGAGCATGCCGGCGGCGAGGACGCCCTGCTCGAAGACGCGCTGGCGGACGGTGGTGAGGTCGAGCAGGGCGCTCAGTTCGTGGTCGTCGAAGCCGATGACCGAGACGTGGCGGCCGGTGCGGCGCAGGGCCGAGAGGGCGCCGAAGGCCAGTTCGTCCGACTCGGCGAAGACGGCGGTGGGTGGGTCGCGGAGGGCGAGGAGGCGGCGCATGGCCTGTTCGCCGCCGTCGAGGCCGTGCGGGACGGACATGACGAGCTCGTCGCAGACGGGCAGGCCGGCGGCGGCGAGGGTGTCGAGGTAGGCGCGGCGGCGCTCGTGCGCGACGGGAAGGAACATCGCCTGGTCGGCGTAGGTGGAGATCATGCCGATGCGGCGGTGGCCGAGGCCGAGGAGGTGCTGGACGGCGGAGGTGGCGGCGGCGACGTCGTCGATGCGGACGCAGCCGGCGCCGGGCACGTCGTGGCCGACGGCGACGATCGGGACGCCGAGGCTGCGCAGGTCGGCGAGCTCGGGGTCGCTGAACTGCATGGCGACCACGAGGACGGCGTCGACGCGGCGGCGCAGCGGGAGCTGGCCGAAGAAGCGTTGCCGGGCCGCGACGTCGCCGAGGTTGTACAGCAGGAGGTCGAGGTCGTGCTCGCGAAGGACGGACTCGGCGCCGGCGACGATCTGCCCGAAGAACCAGCGCGCGGCGTACGGGACGATCACCCCGACGGTGTGGGTGCGGCCGCTCGCGAGGCGGGAGGCGATCGGTGAGACGACGTACGACAGCGACGCCGCGGCGTGCAGCACGCGGTCGCGCGTCTCGTCGGAGACATTGGGCAGCCCTCGGAGGGTGCGTGACACGGTGGCGGTGGAGACCCCGGCCAGCCGGGCCACGTCCTCCATGCTCACGGGCACGGGAACGTCGGCCACACGGGGAGGCTAGCAACACAGACGGCAACAGCAATATGTCCGCCGTGTTGCGAACTCGTTATCGATGAATAGTCCCGAAGGACTCGACAAACCGACCTTGCAAACGCTTACATCCGAGTGACACAGCACACCGGTACGTGGGCGGAGCTGTTCGCCCGGACCGGGTCAAGCCAAAGGAGGCTAACCATGGCTGTCCTTTCGAGGCGGCGTCGGGCGTTCGCGCTCGCCGGTGTGGCCGCGCTGGCAATGATCGCCGCCGCTTGCGGTGACGATGCCGGCGACACCGGCTCTACGAGCGCCGACAAGCCCGAGTGCGCGCCCTACGCGCAATACAAGGTCGACAAGAAGAAGACCGTCTCGATCTACGCGACGATCCGCGACGCCGAAGCCACCAAGCTGACGAACTCGTGGAAGCAGTTCGAAGAGTGCACCAACATCAAGATCGACTACGAGGGGTCCGGCGAGTTCGAGACCCAGATCAAGGTGCGCGCCGACGGAGGTCAGCCGCCAGACATCGCGGTCTTCCCGCAGCCGGGCCTGCTGGCCTCGTTCGCGACGAAGAACCAGCTCAAGGAGCTGCCCGCGCCGGTGAAGGCCAACCTCGACAAGAACTGGTCGAAGGACTGGGCCAAGTACGCCACCGTCAACGGCAAGGTTTACGGCGTGCCGCTGGGCGCGAACGTGAAGTCGCTGGTGTGGTACTCGCCGCAGCTGTTCAAGGAGAAGGGCTACAAGGTCCCCACCACGTGGGACGAGATGATCAAGCTCTCCGACGACATCGCGGCGACCGGCATCAAGGCGTGGTGCGCGGGCATCGAGTCCGGTGACGCGACCGGCTGGCCGGCCACCGACTGGATCGAGGACATCGTCCTGCGCGACCAGGGTCCGGACGTGTACGACCAGTGGGTCAACCACACGATCCCGTTCAACGACCCGCGCATCGTCTCGGCCGCCGAGCGGACCGCGTCGATCCTGAAGAACCCCAAGTACGTGGGCAACCCGAAGACCATCGTGACCACCTCGTTCCAGGAGGGTGGCCTGCCGGTCAAGGACAAGAAGTGCGGTCTGCACCGCCAGGCCAACTTCTACTCCAACCAGTGGGCGAAGGGCACGAACGTGGCCGAGGACGGCGACGTGTTCGCCTTCTACTTCCCGGCCGTGGACCCCTCCAAGGGCAAGCCGGTCCTGGTCGCCGGCGAGTTCGTCTCGGCGTTCTCCGACCGCGACGAGGTCGTCAAGGTGCAGACCTACCTCGCCTCCGCCGAGTGGGCCAACAGCAAGGCCGCGCTCGGTGACTGGATCTCGGCCAACAAGAACCTCGACGTCAGCCTGGTCAAGGGCACGATCGACCAGCTGTCGGTGAAGATCCTGCAGGACCCGGCCACCGTGGCCCGGTTCGACGGCTCGGACCTGATGCCCGCCGCGGTCGGCTCGAAGTCCTTCTGGACCGGTATGACCGACTGGATCAACGGCACCAAGGACACCAAGGCGACGCTGGACTACATCGAAAGCACCTGGCCCAAGTAAGTGAACTGAGGTCCGGCTCCGGCGCTGCGAACTACGCGAACCCGCGGCAGCAGCGCCGGGGCCGGCCGGTCGGAGGACCCCCTATGGAATATGACTTCTCCGAAGACGTCGCCAAGATCTGGCCGGCCCTGCTGTTCATCGGCGGTTTCGTCGCCGTCGTCGGCGGACTGCTGTTCGTGCTCGACATCCTGCCCAGATGGGGGAAGGGCAAGGAACGGCTGCAGATGCTGGGCTTCCTCGGCCCCGCGCTCGTCCTGCTCGGTGTCGGGCTGCTCTACCCGCTGGTCCGCACGGTCACGCTGTCGTTCTACAACAACTCCCGCGGCTCCTTCGTGGGGCTGGACAACTACACCTGGATCGTCACCAACGACGACACGCTGATCATGCTGCGCAACACCCTGTTCTGGGTGGTGTGCGTGCCGCTGCTCGCGACCGCGTTCGGCCTGATCTACGCCGTGCTGGTCGACAAGGCCCGCGGTGAGGGCATCGCCAAGTCGCTCATCTTCATGCCGATGGCGATCTCGCTCGTCGGCGCCACGATCATCTGGAAGTTCGTCTACGCGTTCCGCGAGGCGGACCAGGAGCAGATCGGCCTGCTGAACCAGATCCTCGTGTGGCTCGGCATGGAACCCCAGCAGTTCCTCACCAGCTCGCCGAGCAACACCTTCTACATGATCGTCATGATGATCTGGATCCAGGCCGGCTTCGCGATGGTCATCCTGTCCGCCGCGATCAAGGCGATCCCGGCCGAGATCGTCGAGGCGGCCAAGCTCGACGGCGCCAACCCGTGGCAGATGTTCTGGAAGGTCACGATGCCGAGCATCCGGCCGGCGGTCGTGGTGGTCACCATCACCATCACCATCGCCACGCTGAAGGTCTTCGACATCGTCCGGACGTCGACCAACGGCAACTTCAAGAGCAGCGTGCTCGCCTTCGAGATGTACAACCAGGCCTTCCGGCTCAGCGACGACCCCAGCGGTGAGGGGCGCGGTGCCGCGCTCGCCGTCGTGCTGTTCCTGCTCGTCGTGCCGGTCGTCGCCTACCAGGTCCGGCAGCTGCGGAAGCGAGCGGAGATCCGATGAGCGACGTTTCCCTCGACAAGAACGAGGACAAGAACAAGGACGTGACCAAGGCCGGGACCACGGGCGCCCCCGAGACCAGCCCGCTCTACAAGAGCGGGCAGGGCGACGGGGACACCATGGCCGCCCGGGTCCGCCGCAAGCTGACCTCCCGGGTGGCCAGCGCCGTGGCGATCGTCATCGCGATCGTCTGGACGATCCCGACGTTCGGGCTGTTCGTCTCGTCGCTGCGGCCCGAGGAGGACATCAAGACCACGGGCTGGTGGAAGTTCTTCAGCAACCCGAGCCTGACCCTGGACAACTACAACGAGGTCGTCTTCGGCACCTCGGCGAGCTCCGGCCGGCTGGCCAGCTATTTCATCAACTCGCTGGTCATCACCGTGCCGGCCGTGGTGTTCTCGGTCAGCCTGGCGGCGATGGCCGCCTACGCGCTGTCCTGGCTCAACTTCCGCGGCCGGGACTGGATCTTCATCGGCGTGTTCACGCTGCAGATCGTGCCGCTGCAGATGGCGCTCATCCCGCTGCTGCAGCTGCTCGGCGACTACACCGAGTGGGGCGGCGGCTTCTTCGCCGTGTGGTTCGCGCACACCTGCTTCGGCCTGCCGCTCGGCGTGTTCCTGCTGCACAACTTCATGTCGGAGCTGCCGAAGGACCTGTTCGAGGCGGCCCGGGTCGACGGCGCCGGCCCGGCGATGACGTTCCGGCGCATCGTGCTGCCGCTCGTCACGCCGGCGCTCGCCTCCCTGACGATCTTCCAGTTCCTGTGGATCTGGAATGATCTTCTGGTGGGCCTGGTGTTCACGTCCGGTCCGGACACCCGTCCGCTGACGGTCCGGCTCGCCGAGCTGGCCGGCACCCGGGGCAACGACTGGCAGCGGCTGACCTCCGGGGCGTTCGTCTCGATGGTCATCCCGATCATCGTGTTCCTGTCACTGCAGAGGTATTTCGTTCGCGGCCTGCTGGCCGGAGGAGTCAAGGGGTGAGTTCGCTGGTCTGGTGGCGTGATGCCGTGATCTATCAGGTCTACCCACGCTCGTTCGCGGATGCGGACGGCGACGGTATGGGGGACCTCCGCGGCATCACGTCGCGCCTCGACCACCTCGCCGAGCTGGGTGTCGACGCGCTGTGGATGTCGCCGTTCTACCCCTCGCCGCAGCACGACGCGGGGTACGACGTCGCCGACTACCGCGACGTCGACCCCCGGTTCGGCACCCTTGCGGACTTCGACGCCCTGGTCGCCGCGGCGAAGGCCCGCAACCTGCGGGTCGTCGTCGACCTGGTGCCCAACCACACCTCCAGCGACCACGTGTGGTTCCAGGAGGCGCTCGCCGCGGGCCCCGGCAGCCAGGCGCGGGAGCGGTACCACTTCCGCAAGGGCCTCGGCCCCGACGGCGAGCTGCCGCCCAACGGCTGGCAGAGCGTCTTCGGCGGCCCCGCCTGGACCCGGGTCCCCGACGGCGAGTGGTACCTGCACCTGTTCGACACCAGCCAGCCCGACCTCAACTGGGACCTTCCCGAGGTCCGGCAGATGTTCGTCGACGTGCTGCGGTTCTGGCTCGACCGGGGTGTCGACGGCTTCCGCGTCGACGTCGCGCACGGCCTGATCAAGGAGAGCGGCCTGCCCGACTGGGTCGAGGCGCAGGTGCCGATCACCAGCCCGGGCGCCGAGCACCGCACCCCGCCGATGTGGGACCAGGACGGCGTCCACGACATCTACCGCGAGTGGCGGCGGGTCCTGGACTCCTACGACGGTGACCGGATGATGGTCGGCGAGGCCTGGGTGTCGCCGGCGGAGCGGATGGCCCGCTACATCCGCCCCGACGAGATGCACCAGGCGTTCAACTTCAACTACCTGATGGCCCCGTGGACCGCCGCCGACCAGCGCGCCGCGATCACCGAGTCGATCGCGGGCGTCACCCCCGTCGGTGCCGTCTGCACCTGGGTGCTGTCCAACCACGACGTGGTGCGGCACGCGTCCCGCCTCGGCTTCGAGCCCGGCTACAGCACGCAGGGCGGCATCGGCGTCGGCGACCCGCAGCCCGACGAGGCGCTCGGCCTGCGCAGGGCCCGCGCCGCCACGATGCTGATGCTGTCGCTGCCCGGCTCCGCCTACGTGTACCAGGGCGAGGAGCTCGGCCTGCCGGAGCACACGACGCTGCCCGACGAGGCGCGGCAGGACCCGACCTGGTTCCGCTCCAAGCACGAGGTCCGGGGCCGCGACGGCTGCCGGGTGCCGGTGCCGTGGGAGGCGGACGCGCCGTCGTTCGGCTTCGGCCCGACCGGCGCGTCGTGGCTGCCGCAGCCCGCCGACTGGGGCCGCTTCGCCGCGGACGCCCAGCGCGGCGTGCCGGGCTCGACCCTGTCGCTCTACACCGAGGCGTTGCGGTTGCGTCGCTCGTACGAGCTGGGCCGCGGCGTCCTCGAGTGGAACACGGCCGACGATCTGGTCGACTTCCGCAACGGCGGGATCCGGGTGATCACGAACTTCGGACAGGTGCCCGCCCCGCTGCCGCCGGGTGAGGTCCTGCTCGCCAGCGGCGACCTCGCCGCGGACGGGAGTCTGCCACCCGACACCACAGCCTGGATACGAGCGTGACAGAACCGGTTACCTTGACGGGATGACCGCACTGTTCGCGTACGTCGTCAGCTACCTCCACCCGTCGGTGCTCGAAGTCACCGGCGAGCTGGCGAAGAAGAAGCCGAAGGTGAAGACCAGCGGCGGCGGCCTCATCGGCGCCTGCTGCTGCGGTGTCGTGGTGATCATCGCCGTCGTGGTGATCGTGATCGTGATGCGCCGCCGCAGGTCGAGCTCCTGACGCGAGTTGGTTCACGTAGCGGGGTTCTCCGACCGATGAGGCAACCGATGAGACGGTTGCGACCCGTCGGGAAGGGAACCCTGCTGCCATGGCACGAGTGCTGCTCGTCGACGACGACGCGGACATCCGCGAGACCACCGCGATCCGGCTGCAGATCGGGGGTCACCACGTGATCACCGCCGCCACGCCGCAGGAGGCGCTCGACGTCGCGGCGGATCAGCCGCACTTCGACGTCGCCGTGCTCGACCTGCACCTGCCGCGGGTCGACGGCGACGAGCTGCTCGACCTGTTCCGCGGCAACCAGGCGACCGCGGACCTGCCCGTGGTGTTCTACAGCGCCAACGCTCCCCACGCCACCTCGGTCCACGGCCTGTCCCTGGCCGACACCAAACTCACCCACGGCCGCCCCTTGAACAGCCTCCTGGCCACCATCAACTGCCTGTCCCACTAGGACACCCCTTGAGACGTACGCCGTCTGGGTCTCCAACCTCCTGAGGGACGCCAGCCCGTCGCCGGCATAGCCACGGGTAACGGGCAACCGCACCGCAACCGGTGGTGAACCGGCGCCGCACCGCCCGCTCCCGAACCTTGGTGAAGCACACACGTCACCACGTTCGGGAGGGCCCAGCCAGATGCGAAGCACCCTGCGCGCCACCTTCGTCGCCGCCGTCGCGGCCGCCGGTGTCGTGGCCGCCGGTACTCCGGCCCTGGCTGCCCCAGCCGAGGGGCGGATCCGCGACGCGGGCAAGCCGGGGGCGATCCGCGACCGGTACATCGTCGTCCTCAAGGACACGGTGGCGGCGAGCGACACGGCCAGCAGCGCGAGCCGGCTCGCCGAACGCTTCGGCGGGCAGGTCAAGCGCTCGTTCGGCAGCACGCTGAAGGGGTTCTCGGCCCAGCTGACGGAGCGCGGCGCCAAGCGGCTCGCCGCCAACCCGCTCGTCGAGTACGTACAGCAGGACCGCACCGTCTCGCTGGAAGGCAGCCAGGCCGGCGCGCCGTGGGGGCTGGACCGCATCGACCAGGCGAGCCGCCCGCTCGACGGCACCTACACGTTCCAGGGCAGCGCCGCCAACGTCACCGCGTACGTGCTGGACACCGGCGTCCGCCTGACGCACGGCGAGTTCGGCGGCCGGGCCCGGTCCGGCTACGACTTCGTCGACAACGACACCGACGCGAGCGACTGCCACGGCCACGGCACCCACGTCGCGGGCACCGTCGGCGGCAGCACGTACGGCGTCGCGAAGTCCGTGAACATCGTCAGCGTGCGCGTCCTGGACTGCAACGGCTCCGGCACGTACTCCGGGATCATCGCCGGGATCGACTGGGTGACCGCCAACGCGCAGAAGCCGGCGGTCGTCAACATGAGCCTCGGCGGCACCGCCAGCCCCGCGCTCGACCAGGCGGTGCGCAACTCGGTCGCCTCCGGCGTCACCTACGTGCTCGCCGCCGGCAACGCGAACGTCGACGCCTGCGGGGTCTCCCCGGCCCGCACCGGCGAGGCGATCACGGTCGGCGCGACCGACTCGAGTGACAACCGGGCCTCGTTCTCCAACTACGGCGCCTGCGTCGACCTGTTCGCGCCCGGCGTCGCGATCACCTCGGCCAGCAACAGCGGCGACGCCGGCTCCGCGATCATGAGCGGCACCTCGATGGCGTCCCCGCACGTGACCGGCGCCGCGGCGCTCTACCTGTCGGCGTTCCCGTCGGCGACCCCCGCGGAGGTGCAGACCGCGCTGCTGGCCTCGTCGGTGGCGAACGTCGTCGGCAACCCGGGCACCGGCTCGCCGGACCGCCTGCTGCAGGCCCCGGCCGTGACCGGTCCGGCCCCCGTCGTGCAGCAGCCCGTCACCCAGCAGCCAGTGACCCAGCCGGTCGCGGTGGTCGCCGCGCCCGCCCCGGTCGCGCCGTGCAACGTGCGGACCAACCCGGCCGGCTCGACGATCCGCGACCGCGGGACCGTCACCACCGCCGTCGTGGTCAGCGGCTGCGCCGGCAAGGCGTCGGCGAAGGCCCGCGTCGAGGTGCACGTCGTGCACGCCAAGCGTGGCGACCTGGTGGTCGAGCTGATCGCGCCGAACGGCTCGGTCAAGCGCCTCAAGGCCGCGAGCTCGAAGGACAAGGCGCGCAACCTCGACGCCGCCTACACCGTGAACCTCTCCAGCCGCCTGAAGAACGGCACCTGGAAGCTGCGGGTGCGCGACTCGTACAAGGGCAACACGGGCTATCTGAACAGCTGGACGCTCACGGTCTGAACCAGCACGAGCTCGGCCGCACCGGTGTCGCCAAGGATGGCGGGCCGGTGCGGCCGTATGTCTCCGGGCCACCTGTTCCTAGGCCACCCGTTCCTAGGCCACCGTCGCGCGGCGCTCGACCGTCTCGACCAGGCGCTGCGCGACCGTGGCGAGGGGCAGCCCGAGCCGGTTCGCGGTGCCGTGCAGCACCTCCAGCGCCGCCTCGGACGAGCAGGCCCGCTGCACCATCATGATCCCGATGGCCCGGTTGACGGTCTCGCCGTCGGCCAGAGCCTCGGTCAGCTCCGCGTGCAGGTCGGCCTGCCGGCCCCGGTCGAGGGCCGCGGCGAGCAGCAGCCCGGCGTGCTCGGCGATGAGCATCGCCGTCAGGCCCGCGTCTCCGGTGATGCGGCCGGCCTGGGCCGCGTACACCGTCAAGGCCCCGATGACCTGCTCGTCGATGTCGACCGGGACGGTCAGCACACCGTGCACCCCGGCCGCGATCGCGTGCTCGCGCCACCCCGGCCAGCGGTCGTCCGACGACAGGTCGGCGCTGACGATGAGGTCACGGGTGCGGATCGCCTCCATCGAGGGGCCGGTGCCGCTGTGGTACTGGCTGTCGTGGAGCTCAGCCGGCAGTTCGGGCGACGCGGCGGCGGTCGACGGCCCCCCGGCCCGAACCAGGGTGACCGCACACCACGACGCCCCGTCCACCAGGTCGGCAGCGGTCTCGACGAGGTCCTCGAGGGCCTCGTCGAGGTCGTCGCTGGCGATCAGGCGTGCGGTGAGCTGGCGCAGGACAGCGGCGATCTCCACCATGTGGAGCTCCGTCACGATTCCCCCTTCAGACACGCCGCCTCCTACCCGGCGCGTCGTGATCTCAACCGTCCAGGAGCGCCCGGCGTAGTCCTTCCAGGGTCCGTGACAGCAGCCGTGACACGTGCATCTGGGAGATACCGAGGTCGGCGGCGATCTGCGCCTGGGTGCGGTTGCCGTAGAAGCGCAGCGACAGGATCCGCCGCTCCCGCTCCGGCAGCCGCGCGATCAGCGGCTTCACCGCCTGGCGGAACTCGACGCCGTCGATGTCGCGGTCGTCGTCGCCGAGCACGTCGGCGAGCGTGCCCGCGTCGTCGTCCCCGCCGAGCGGCGCGAACAGCGACACCGGCCGGTACGCGGAGGAGGCCACCAGGGCCTCCAGGATCTGGTCCTCGGCGACACCGAGATGGTCGGCGACGTCACGCGGCGTGGGCGAGCGCCCCAGCCGCTGCCCGAGCGTGTCCCGCACCCGGTTGATCTCGATCCGCAGCTCCTGGAGCCGCCGGGGCACGTGCACCCCCCAGCCCTTGTCGCGGAAGTACCGCTTCAGCTCACCGACGATGGTCGGCGTCGCGTACCCGCCGAAGTCGGTGCCGTAGTCGGGGTCGAAGCCGTCGATCGCCTTCATCAGCCCGAGCGCGGCGACCTGGCTGAGGTCGGCGGGCGACTCGCCCATCCCGTGGAACCGGCGGGCCAGCCGGTCGGCGAGCGGCAGGCTGTGCTCGATCGCCCGCTGCCGCAGCGCGCCGCGCCGGGCGTCCTTGACGTCCATCGTGGCCGCCTGGCGCAGCAGCTCGTTGACGGTCGTCCACTGGCTCTGCGGCTCTTCCTCATCGTGTACGGGCGGCGGAGCGCCGACCGGTGGGTCGTCGTACGCGCGCAGGCGTTTCGCCGCCCCGATGATCTCCAGGACGTCCAGCACCAGGTCCGACGCGCCGGGGGTCCGCAGGCCGCCGCCGCGCTCCTGGGCCTCCAGCTGGGCGCGCAGCAGCGTGTCGGCGGCGGCGCAGTCCAGCAGCCGCAGCCGCGACAGGTCGACGGTCAGGTGTACCCGGCCGGCGTCGAGCCGCTGGTTGAGCTGGATTCGCAGGTCGAGGCTCGCCGCGTGGTCGAGCACTCCGGAGGGGCGCAGGATCTCCTCGTCTCCTTCGCGCCAGGATTCCAGTGAAAGTGCCGATTCAAATCGGTCTTCATATATGGGCATTGTCTCCATGGTGGAGACTCCCCCCTATCCCATCGCGTTGCGCAGCAAGCGATTCGCGGTTGAGCGTGCGGTCGTGGAACCGGGCGGAATTGCTTTCCCGGTCACTGTACGCACGGGGGAATTGCCAATGAATATGCGAAAGGGTGAGGTCGTGGGTGACCTTTCCTGCGCGTGCGAGGTCGCCTTTGTCTTGATGGCCGGCGCGGTTCAGGCCCGCAGCGTCGCCCAGACGACCTTGCCGTCGGGGACGGGGGTGCAGCCCCAGCGCTCGGTGAGCGCCTCGACCACGAGCAGCCCGCGGCCGCCCTCGGCGAGGGTGTCGTCGGACGAGCCGCGGACAGGCAGGGCGTGGCTGCCGTCGCGCACCGACAGGTGCAGTTGGTGGCGGCGCAGGCTGACGCGGACCTCCAGCTCGGTGCCCGCGTGCCGCACCCCGTTGCTGACCAGCTCGGTGATGATGAGCTCGGCGAGATCGGCGAGCCGGGCGACCCCCCACAGCCGGCAGGCCCGGTCCACCATGTGCCGCGCCGCGGCGGTGGCGTCGAGCATCGGCTGGAGCCGGACGCGCATCATGGGCGGCTCGCCGCCGGGCGCCCCGGCGCCGCCGTGCGCGATCGCCGCGTCGGTGGTCGCGAAGAGAGGGATCTGCCGCGCGACGGCCATCCGGTCCAGCGCGTGCCGCAGCGGCGCGGGGGCGGCCGCCATGCTGACCGCGCTGCCGGGCCAGGCCGCGGCGTGCTGGGCGAGGGCGGGGAGCACGGTCAGCGCCACGTCTTCGTGGGTCCGCAGCTCCGCGACGTCGAGCACGATGAGCGCGGGCTCCGCGGCGAGGCACTCCAGGACGGTGGTGCGCAGCACCGGCGCGGTGCTCACGCCCAGGCTCCCGGCGACGTGCACCACGGTCGCATCGCCGCGGACCTCGACGGTTGCCGCAAGACTCGCCCTCATGGGGTGACGCTCTACCCGCCCCCGGTGGGTTAAACCCCCTGGCGGCGGATAGAGCGTCCTCGCGATGCTTCCAGCGAACTTATGTCGGGGCGCCGCCCCTCAGACCGGCGTGGGAACCTTCATGGCGCTCCAGGCCGCGGCGCAGATGTCGGCGACGTCCGTGTCGGTGACCGGGGTGAAATCGGTGTAGTACAGGCCGAGGGCGTGGAACTCCCGCGGCGAGTGGATGTCGATGACCGCGTCGACGTCACAGGCGAGCAGGTCGACCGACTCCGCGGCACACACCGGCGCCGCGAACACGATGTGGGCGGGCTTCTGGGTCTGCAGCGCCCGGACCGCCGCACGCGCGGTGACCCCGGTCGCGAGCCCGTCGTCGACGAGGATGACCACGCGTCCGGTCACCTCCGCCGCGGGCTGTGACCCGCGGTAGCGCTCCTGCCGGCGGCGCAGCTCCACCCGCTCCCGCTGGACCGCGGGCGCGAGGTCGCTGACGGTCAGCCCGGCGCACGCGAGCGCGCCGCGGTCGAACACCGGCGGCCCGTTCTCGGCGATGGCGCCCACCCCGTGGTCCGACTGCCACGGCAGCCCGATCTTCCGGGCAACCATGAGGTCGAAGTCGGCGTGGACGGTCTCCGCCACCGCGTACCCGACGGGGACTCCGCCCCGGGGGAGCGCGAGCACCAGCGGGGCCTGCGTCATGTCGAGCTGCCGCAGGTGCGCGGCGACGGCGGTGCCGAGCAAGCGACCCGCGGCCGTCCGGTCCGCGAATCGCTCCGCCTCAGGCGGCCACATGGTCGTAGGCTTCCACTCGGGCGACCCGGAGGCCGGCCAACATGATCCGCATCAAGCGGACACCTCCTTCGATCGGCGCGGTGGGGCCATCGCCACGCTGGGTCGTCGTCCCCTGCTGGCCGCTCTGCCGCGACCTACCTCGCCCGGTCCGAAGACTACGCCGGTTGAGCTGCGGAAACGTCGGCTTGGCATACTTCCTCCGGGGTGAAACCGGCATTCCAGAAATTCCTGTTGTCTCCCGTTTCCGGAGTGACGCGGGCCGAACCGGCCGGGCATGATGTCCCGGTGGACACGCCAGCGCAGCGCGACGCGACCCTTGCCGTGTTCGACATCGACGGAGTCGTCGCCGACGTCCGGCACCGCCTCCGCCACCTCGACAAGCGCCCGAAGGACTGGGCCCGCTTCTTCGCCGCCGCCGACCGCGACCCCGTCCTCCCCGAAGGCGTCGAACTGGCCCTGCGGCACGCCGCCGAACACGTCCTCGTCTGGCTCACCGGCCGCCCCGAGCAGCTGCGCCCGGTGACCGACGCCTGGCTCCGCCACGCCGGGCTCCCCGCCGACCTGCTCTTCATGCGCCCCGCCCGGGACCGCCGCCCCGCCAAGGACTTCAAGGCCGCCCAGCTGTCCCTCCTGGCCCGCGAGTCCCAGATCGCCATCGTCGTGGACGACGACCCGGAGGTGGTGACGAAGCTGCGCAAGCTCGGCCACCCCGTCCACCTCGCCGACTGGGTCCCACACTCCTCCACCCTGCACGCCGCCCAGGAACAGGACGGCAAGACCTGACCCTTGCCCGCCGGTCAGTCCGGTTCCTCGCCTGGGCGGTGGCGGGTCACGGGGCCGCGGTGAGCTGGGCGGTCAGCACCGCCTGGAGGGCGGGGGCGGGCATGGGGCGGGCGAAGAGGAAGCCCTGGGCGTGGCCGCAGTCCAGCTCACGGAGTGCGGCCGCCTGCTGTTCGGTCTCGACGCCTTCGGCGACGGGCTGCAGGTACATGCTGCGGGCCAGTTCGACCACGGCGCGGAAGAGGGCCTTCTCCTGGCGGTCGGCGACGCGGGCGACGAAGGCGCGGTCGATCTTCAGGACGTCGATGGGGAGGGTGCGCAGGTAGGCCAGGGAGGAGTAGCCCGTGCCGAAGTCGTCGATGGCGATGCGGATGCCGTGGGCGCGGAGGCGGGCGAGGCGGCGGCTGACGGCCGCGGTCTCCTCGACGGTGGCGGTGACGAGGACGGTCTCGGTGATCTCCAGGACCAGGGCGGCGCCGGGCAGGCCGGTGCGCTTGAGGGTGGCGAGGACGTCGTCGGCGAACGAGGGGTCGCGCAGCTGGCGGCCGGAGACGTTGACGGTGACGGAGATGCCGTGGGCGGCGTGCCAGGCGCGGGCGTCGGCGCAGGCGCGCTCCAGGACCCAGGCGCCGAGCCGGCAGATCAGCCCGGTCTCCTCGGCGACGGGCACGAACCGTACCGGGGAGACGGCCGAGCCATCGGGGGCGGTGAAGCGCAGGAGTGCCTCGACGGCGGCGATCCGGCCGGTGTGGACGTCGACGACCGGTTGGTAGTGCACGGCGAAGCCGGCCGCGCCGTCGACCGCGGCGCGCAGCTGGTCGGCGAGGGCGGCGTGCGCGAGGTGGGCGGCGCGCAGCTTGGGGTCGTACCGCTCGGCGCGGTTGCGGCCGGCCTCCTTCGCGGCGTAGAGGGCCAGGTCGGCGCTCTGCAGCGCCTCGCCGGTGCTGGCGGGTGAGCCGGAGTAGACGCCGACGCTGGCGGTGAGGCGCAGCTCGCGGCCGTCGACGAGGTACGGGCACGCCAGGTCGGCGACGCACCGGGCGGCGAGGGCGTCGAGGCCGGCCAGGTCGGGGGAGACGACCGCGAACTCGTCGCCGCCGAGCCGGGCGAGCAGGTCGCCGGGGCCGGCGATGGCGCGCAGCCGGGCGGTGGCCTGCAGCAGCAGCTCGTCGCCGGCGGGGTGGCCGAGGGTGTCGTTGACGTCCTTGAACCCGTCGAGGTCGACGATGAGCAGGCCGATGCCGGCCTCGGCGGCGATCCCGGCCTGGAGCCGGGTGCGGAACTCCTCCCGGTTGGCCAGGCCGGTCAGCGCGTCGTGCTGGGCGCGGAACGCCAGCTCCCGCTGCAGCGAGGTGCGCTCCCGCAGCGCCCCGCCGAGGCGCAGCACCATCAGCACCATGAGCGCCGCGGTGAGGACGGCCGGGACGAGGGCGTGCGACCACGCGCCGGTGCCGCGGTGCAGGGCGATGTCGGCGATGAGGACGGCCGGTCCGAGCACGGCAAGGGCGATGAAGCCGCCGATCGGGGTGGCGCTCTCGTCGGTGGTGCGGGCGCCCTCGCCCACGTCGCGGATGCCGGGGTGCAGGCACGCCGCGGCGAGCAGGAAGCTCCACGTGAGCCAGCCGACGGAGGTCACGGAGCTGACGACCGCGCCGCCGCGGCCCCACACGTACATGATGACGTAGCCCGCGTCGGTGAGGAGCATCGCCGCGGTCGAGGCGACGAGCAGGCCGGACGCGACACCGGGGCGGACCGCGAACGCGACCCGCAGCAGGATCGACACGACCAGCAGGTCGCAGACGGCGATGCCGGTGACGCCGACGATGGTCGATTGGTCGAGACCGGACCGGGACAGCAGCGGGTACAGCACGAACGCCCACGCCGGCTGCGCCATGCCGATGAGCGCGATGGCGGCGTCGAGCAGCCGCGTCGAGGACCACGGCCGCAGGCGGCGGGCGAGCAGCCACAGCGCGACGCCGGTCAGCGGGTAGCACAGCAGGTAGCCCGCCTCGCCCGCCGGCCTCAGCGCCGGGGCGGCGGTCATGACGGCGGTCGTGACGGTGGAGGTGCCGACGCCTGCGACCAGCAGCCAGTACACGGCGGCGGGGCCCGGCCGGTGCCGGCGCAGCCCGATCACGGCGGCGACGAAGCAGGCGGCCTGCACCGTGACCCAGACCGCGCCGAAGCCCTCCGGGTGCGCGGCGGCGGTCGCGGCGGAGGCCACGGCGGCGCACGCCAAGAACCACAGCCAGATCCTCACGCTTCCATTCAGAAGGACACGGGTAGCGGACCGGTTGCACCCTTGGGTGCGAATGGCGAGCGAAGCGCTTTCTGCCCGAATTTCGAGGCCTATAGTCCTTTTGTGGGTACCGGCAGGCGTGGCGACCGGACGACCCGCCTGCTCCTGGTCGCGGCCGTCCTGCTGCTCGCCTCCGGCGTGGCCGCCGGTGGCGTGACGGCCTGGAGCTGGTGGGGCCGGGTCAGCGCCGTTCACGCGGCGCAGGATCGGCTCGCCGCCGAGTGGGCCTCGCAGGCCCGGCGCTCCGACGCGGCCGTGACCGCCGCCGCGGAGGCCGCCGGCCGGCGCCCGCCCGCCCCGATGGCGCTCGGGGGCGGGCCGCGCGGTGATGACGGTCCGGTGGCGGTGCTGCACGTACCGACGCTGCGGTTGAAGCTCTTCGTGGTCGAAGGGTCCGACGACGCGCACCTCATGCGCGGCCCCGGCCACATCCCCGGCACCGCCGCGTTCGGCGAGACCGGCAACGCCGGCATCGCCGCGCACCGCTATCCGGGCGTCTTCTGGGACCTCGACGAGCTGGAGGTCAGCGCGCCGGTCGTGGTCGAGACCCGCGACACCTGGCTCGTCTACCGGGTCGTCGAGGCGCGCGTGGTGCGGCCGGAGCAGAGCGAGGTGCTCGCGCCGCCCGCGCCCGGCGCCGGGCCGCTGCTCACCCTCGTCACCTGCGAGCCGAAGCTCAGCACGTCGCGCCGGCTGATCCGGCAGGCGACCCTGGTGCGCCGCGATCCGGTGGGCGGACCACGCCCGGCGGAGCTGCAACACCCTGCGTGACGATCCGCTTACCCTAACGCAACGAATCTCCTTGACCGGCACCCGAACGTGCCGATTGTCCCTGTGAGTTCGGCCGGTTCCGGGGGCTTCGCCCGGCCGCGACCCGACGCGTGGTTTGTCCCGGTGAGGGCTGAAGGGAGCCTGGCCGTGAGCGACTTGGGTGACATCGTTCAGGAGTTTCTCGTCGAATCACACGAGAACCTGGACCAGCTGGACCGGGACCTGGTGGCGCTCGAAGCGGCACCGGGATCGCGGGAGCTGCTGTCGTCGATCTTCCGCACCATCCACACGATCAAGGGCACCTCGGGCTTCCTGGCGTTCAACCGTCTGGAGAAGGTGACCCACGTCGGTGAGTCGCTGCTGTCCCGCCTCAGGGACGGTGCGCAGGGCATGACGCCGTCGACGACCGACGCGCTGCTGCGGATGGTCGACACGGTCCGTGGCCTGCTGTCGGAGATCGAGGAGCACGGGCAGGAGCTGGAGGGCGACGACTCGGGCGTGATCGCCGCCGTGAATGCCTGCATCACCGACGGGCCGGCCTCCACCCCCGCTCGCGCCGCTGCTCCCGCTGCTCCCGCTGCTCCCGCTGCTCCGGCTGCTCCCGCCGCTGCCGCTCCCGTGCCCGATGCCGCGCCGCCGGCCGTGCCGGGCACCGTCGTCGACCCGCCGCCGGCCGTCGAGGTCGTGGTGGTCGAGCCGGTGGTCGTCGTCAAGGCCGCCGCCCCGGCTCCTGCCCCCGCCGCTCCTGCGCCTGCTCCGGCTGCCGCTCCTCCCGCGCCCGCTCCTGCCGCGCCCACTCCCGCGCCCACTCCCGCGCCGCCGCCCGCCGCTGCCGCGGCACCGCCTTCTGGTGCGAAGGCGCCGGCGGGGAAGCCGGCGCCGGCTCCGGGTGGGGAGGTGGCGCCCGAGGACGGGGTGTCGAAGCGCAGTGTCGCGGATCAGTCGATCCGGGTGGATGTGGATCTGTTGGACAAGTTGATGAATTT
>NZ_JBIAYW010000026.1:61366-122509 GCF_042898305.1 Dactylosporangium sp. NPDC000521 | reverse complement strand
AGGTTGCCGGCCGCGTCGAAGTCGATGTCGCCGCCGACGTGGCAGCAGATGCCGCGGTTCGCGGGCACGTCCAGGATGTTGACCTGGCTGCTCATATTGACGGTGAAGTTCGCGTTGAGGGTGAACCGGGAGAGGCGGTTGACCCCGGTCCAGGTGGCCCAGTCGGTGGCGGTGCCGGTGGCCGGCGCGTCGCCCGCGGGGGTGTTCAGCGGCGGCGCGTAGTACAGGTAGATGTAGCGGTTGGTGGCGAAGTTGGGGTCGGCCGCGACGCCCTGCAGGCCTTCCTCGTCGTGGGTGTAGACCGGGATGTTGGCGATCACCGACGTGGTGCCGTTGGCGTCGGTGCGCCGCAGCGTGCCGTTCCTGGCGGTGTGCAGGACCGAGCGGTCGGGCAGGACCGAGATGGTCAGCGGCTCGCCGACCTCGGGCTCACCCTTGGCGAGGGTCACCTGCTGGAAGTCGGCCGCGTTGATCGCCGCCGCCGCGGGAGCGGCCTGGACGACGCTCGCGCCCGCCGCAACAAGGAGCAGGGCGGCGCCCATTGGCCGCCATCGATGCCTTGAGGGTTGTAGGTTCACTGTGTCCCTTCCTGACTGAACGTGCCAGGCAGGGCGCGCGCCGCCGCGCCGGATGCCGTGTGCCTCCGCAACACGGGCATGCTCATCGATGCGTCCGCTGCCGGCGGATAACATCGATGAAACACTCCAGTGTCGTGGGGGACACACTAGGAGCTTCGAACCAACCTGTCCACACTTTCCGACGCCTTGGCATGAACTTTTGTCTCGCTAACCAAAAGTCACTGCCCGCTACGTCTGCGCGCATGCATTATGATGGGTGGCGCGGCCGACAAGAAATTTGGTCGGTGGTGCTAAGGTTGCAGGTACAGCAGCGCGCCGCCACCGGCCTGGCTCTGTGTCGACTCCGTCAGCAGGCCCGGCGCCAGGCGTCGAGGTCCTGTTTCTTCTTCATCGACGAGAAACGCAGGGCGGTGGTCTTCGGGCAGAACTTGGCGGTGTCGACGTCGTACTCGACGTGGAAGACGGGCTTGCCTGCGGCGATGAAGACCTTGAGCGCGTCGCACTCGTCGTAGTGGGCGCACTCCTCGTTGACCGCGAAGTCGAACGCGGGCGCGAGGGCCGCGGCCTGCTCGACGTCGTTCTTCAGGCCCACCGCGAGGCCGAGGCGGTGGGCGAGGTCGGCGACGCGGCGGTTGAACCGCAGCTGGTCGTCGGCGGTGAGGGGGAAGCCGCTGTTGTTGGCGTAGCCGTCGACGTTGTCGGGCTCGACGGCGTCGAAGCCCTTGTCCTTGCAGACCTTGAAGCGGGCCTCGAGCAGCGGCTCCAGGGTGTCCCAGCGGCGGATGTCGAGCCACTTCTCCCCCGGCCAGCCCTCCAGGCCCTTGCCGCGCACCGACTCCGGGAAGTTGCCGGCGTCGGCGCGGAAGTCCTCGTGGGCGCCGGCGTTCACGTAGCAGATGACGCGGCGGCCGGCGGCCTTCAGCGCGGCGACGTCGGCGGCGGAGGTGGTGACGGCGTCGACGTCGTACACGTCGACCGCGACGGACTTGTCGAGGGTGCCGGTCAGCTGCCACTGCCAGGTGAGGCCGACCGCCGGCTTCCACCAGCCCGCCGGTGCGGCCGGCGCCGGCGAGGAAGGACCAGCGGCGGCCGATGAGGAGCCGAGGCCGCCGAAGCCGGACGGCGGCACCGCGGCGGTCTTCGGGCCGCCCCGGTGCTCGTCGGGGTCGCCGCCGGTGCCGGTGCACGCCGCCGCGTACAGGACGGTCAGCAGGACGAAGCCGAACAGGGCGAGGCGGAGCCGGCGGTCGGTCACCGTGCGGCCGCCGCACGCCGGCGCACGACCGTCGGGATCCCCTCGTACGGCAGGGGCGCGACGAGGTCGGTGACGAGGCCGTGCGGGGCGCGGGACAGCAGCAGCGCGGTGGCGGCGCCGATCCGCTCGGTGGGGACGCCGTAGACGAGGTGCGCGGCGTTGGGCCAGTCGCGGCCGTCGGGCAGCCCGTACGCGGGCGGGGCGTCCACATAGGACTCCCACGGGCCTTCGAAGGTGCAGACCACGTCGGCGAGGGCGGCGT
Source organism: Dactylosporangium sp. NPDC000521 (assembly GCF_042898305.1). Taxonomy (NCBI): domain Bacteria; kingdom Bacillati; phylum Actinomycetota; class Actinomycetes; order Micromonosporales; family Micromonosporaceae; genus Dactylosporangium; species Dactylosporangium sp. NPDC000521. Next base: position 120,414 of record NZ_JBIAYW010000026.1, on the reverse strand, counting down.
AGCCGGGCAGGCACCGGGTGCCGGGGTTGAGCACCACCGATCCGCGCACCGCCCGCACCACCTGCGTCACGTAGGCGAGGCCGGCCGCGTCGGCCGGCACCTGATCGAAGAAGATACCGCCGACCGGGTACCGCGCCCAACCGACGATGTCGCACCACACCTCGCCGTTGGCGCGGCGGCCGTAGTCGAGGTCGACGTAGCCGAGCATGCGCACGCCGGAGCGGTGCAGGCGGGCGGTCGCGACCGCGTACACCTCGTCGCGCTCGGCGCCGCCGGGGCCGTTGTGGACGTTGACGATCGCGGTGGGGCGTTCGGTGCTGCGGCACAGCGCCTCCCACGCGTCGGGGTCGGCGAGCGGGTGGACGTACAGCGGCAGGAGCATCATCGGTAACTCTCCGGGTCACGCAGGACGAGCGCCGCGACGGCGAGGCCGGGCAGTCCCGCGCCGAGCAGGGTCGCGACGGCGAGGGTTTCGGTGAACGTGGGGGCAACGTGCACCAGGGCGGGCGCCCAGTGCCCGACGCCCGCGACGAGCAGCGTCGGCCACCAGACGACGAGGGCGGCGGTGCCGGCCCGGCCGTGGGAGGCGAGGACCAGGCACAGCGCGTACACCCCGGTGAGCAGGATCGCGGCGGCGAGCGGCTGCCCGCCGGGGCCGCTGATCCCGACCCACACGGCGCCGGCGATCGCGGCCCCGAGCGCGACGGGGACGCACAGGACCCCGACGGTGCGCTTGCTGATGCGGGCGAGCCGCCGGTCGAACGCGGCACGGTCGGCGAGGACGGCCCGCGCGTACGCGATGCGCCGCTGATGCCAGACCAGCGTCAGCTCGATGAGCGGGACACCGACGAGCAGCGGCACCGCCTGGACCGGCACCCTGTGCGGGGCGATCCCGTCGAGGGCGACGGCCCGCAGCAGCGCCGCCTGGCCGGTGCCGACGAGGCCGTAGAGCAGCGCGTAGCCGATGTCGCCGCGCCATGACCGCCACCGCCGCCACGGCATCCGGCCGCTGACGTCCGCGCCGGCGACGGGGCGGAACGCGACGGCCAGCAGGGCCACGACCCCGCACAGCAGCGTGGCCACCGCCCAGGTCCCGGCCCCGAGGGCGACGCAGGCGGTGGCGACCCAGCAGGGCGCGGCGGCGGCGAGGACTACCCGTTCGCGGCCGGTGACGAGCGCGACGGCGGCGACCGCGAACAGGGCGAGCTGCACCCCGGCGATCGTGTACGCGCGGACCCCGTTGCCGGCGAGCGCCACGGCCCAGACCGCGGCGAGGCCGAGGAACCCGGCGCCGAGCAGCCGGGCGGCGGCGGTGACGCCCCGCTCCGACAGCACCCGGTAGCCGAGGTAGGACAGCGCCTGCCCGCCGCCCCAGCCGAGCAGCAGCGTGCCGGTCGTCGCGAGCTGCGGGGCGCCGTCGACCTCGGCCGCCGCGCCGAGGCCGATCGCGAGGGGGGTCAGGTAGATCGCGGCGCGGGTCAGCGTGTCGGTGACGACCGCGCGGGGCGTCGGCCTCGCCTCCAGGGGCGTGGCCTGCACGACCGTGGCGGCGGTTTCGACGGTACGGGCGACGACCCGCCCGGCCAGCGCGAACACCGACGGCAGGCCGTACTCCCGGTGGGCGACGCGGTCGTTGATGCCGTTGGCCTCGAGGATCGCGGCGACCTCGTCGACGTCGACGGCGCTGACGCAGTCCTCCACCATCCGGTCGGCGAGCGCGGCGACCGGGTCGGTGGAGACCCGCCCGACGAACCGCAGCGACTCGCCACGCTCCAGCGCCGCCGGCCGCGCCCGCCGCTGCATCGGCACGACGAGCAGCGAATCAGCGCTCATGCCGCCACCTCCGCTGCGGTCCGGGCCGCTCGTGCCGCGCATCTCCCGCGAGACGCCAGGATTCGCTCATGCGGGCACCAGGACCGGGACCTGGGCGGATGCCTTGACGAGACGGCCGGTCAGTTGGAGGTACCGGCCGCGGTACGCGGACAGGCAGCGGTCGAGCGTGTGCTCCCGCAGCGCCCGCTCCTGCCCGGCGCGGCCGGTCGCCGCTCGCAGCTCCGGCGAGGTGAGCAGGGCGACGCACGCCTCGCCGAACGCCTGCGGGTCGCGGGGCGGCACGACGAGCCCCGCGTCGCCGACGGCCTCGGCGACGCCGCCGACGTCGGTGCTGACCGTGGGCCGGCCGCACATCATCGCCTCCAGCACCGTGTACGGCATGCCTTCGGAGATGCTGGACAGCGCCGCGACCTGCCCCACGGCGAACGCGTCCCGGCTGGAGGTGCACGGCCCGGCCCAGGTGACGGCGTCGGTGAGGCCGAGCTCGGCGGCGGTGTCCCGGCAGTCGGCTGCGTAGGTTTCGTTGCCGGCCGGGACGGGGCCGGCGAGGTGGAGCCTGGCGTCGGGCACCTTCGTCCGGACCACCGCGAGGGCGCGGATGAGGGTTTCGAGGTCCTTGAGCGGGTCGATCCGCCCCACCCAGGAGATGACCGGCCCGGCCGGCTCCTCGGGCAGCGGCGGGAAGCGGGCGGGGTCGACGCCGTTGCCGATGACGGCGAGCTTCGCCGGGTCGGCGCCGTGGCGGACCGCCCAGCGCGAGTTGAACCCGCTGACGGGGGTGATGAGGTCCGACTCCCAGTACGCCAGCCGGGCGAGCGCGCGGTGGAAGCGCAGCAGCGCCGTCTTCACGCCCGGTGACTGGTCGCCGGCGCTGAGGTAGCGCTCCCGGAGGTACACGCCGTGCTCCGTCATCATGAAGGGCACCCCGAACCGCCACTTCGCGGCGAGGGCGACCATGGACGACAGCCCGTTGGCGTTGGCGTGGACGAGGTCCGCGTCCGGCGGGATGTCGGCGGCGAGCGGGCGGAGCGCGTGCTCCACCAGTACACCTGCGACATCCGCGTCACGGAGGGTCAGCCGGGGCAGGTGGATGCCGTCGAACCTGGCCCGCGCCCACGCGTCGAGCAGGACGTCCGCGATCCTGGCACCGGCCAGTGGATGCCGGCCGCCGCGGGCGGACAGGAGCCGCCCCGGGCGGGGCCGCGCGAGCTCGGCGAGCTCCCGCAGCCCCTCGGAGAAGACGACCAGGTCGGCCGCGGTGTCGCCGAGCATGCCGCGGCACAGCCTGGCGGCGGCCCGTTCGGGCTTGCCGCGGGCCGGCCGGGCGGTGCCCCAGACCGGGACCGCGGTCAGCGACCGGACGTTGCCGGGCAGCTGGACCGCGGGCCGGTCCGGTTCGGTGCCGACGATGGCGACGAGGTCCCAGTCCACATCGGACAGTCCGCGCACCAGCTGGTCGCACCAGGTGCTGACGCCGCCGGTGACGTACGGGTAGGTGCCTTCGTTGACGAGCACGACACGCACGGCGCGGACCTCAGGCCGGCAGCCGCAGCAGCTGCGACGCCCCGCGGCCCAGACTCCGCCAGCCGGAGCGTTCGCCGCCGTACGGGTCGCCGAAGTTGCCGCCGGTGACCTCGATGCCGAGGACCGACATGGTGATGACCTTGGTGCCGTTCGGCATGGTGATGGGCACGTCGAGGGCGCCGGTGCCGCGGTTGACGACGGTGACGCGCCCGTTGAGCGTGTATGCCTCCACGGTCCGGTTCCGCAGCGCCGCCGCCCACGCCGCCTGCCGCTTGTTCTGCAGCGCGGTCTCGGCGAACTTCGGGTTCACGAGCGGGGTCGCGGTGGTGTAGGTCGCGGTGTAGCGGGCGAGGACCGCGTCGAGGACCGGGTAGAGGATGCGGTCCTCGGCGAGGTTCGACTGGTGCGCGTAGTGCGGCGCCGGGCTGGTGGAGACCACGTGGTCGTAGGCGATGCGGGCCTCCATCGGCACGATGTAGGTGTCGAAGCCGTTCGCGCCGAGCGGGGTGATGCAGGTGGAGGCGGGGTTGCTCTCGCAGATGCCGCTGCCGCCGTTGGCCCGGCTGGTGTAGATCCAGTTGTACTCGTCGACCTCTTCGGCCTTCGTGGCCACGTTGTAGTAGATGTTCATCGGGTAGCGGGGCACGGTGACGGCGTTGCCGACGCCGCGGGGCGCCTGCTCCCTGGAGGCGTCGGAGGCGATGTACTTGACGCCGGTGCCGTTCAGGGCGGGCGCGAGGTTCGGGTTGTCGGCCGGCATCTGCGGCAGCGTCTTCAGGCCGGAGTGCTCGCCGGTGACGAGTTCGGCGGCGTCGACGGTGATGCCCTTGCTCTTCGCCCAGTCGATGTTGCGCTTGATCTGGGCGGTGATGTCGGCCTGCGACACCCACTTCGTGGCGCCGTAGCCGTCGGTCGCGCATTTCCACGGCGACACGGTGAAGTCCTGGACGCAGCCGAGGTACGGGTGTTCGTAGGTGTGGTTGATCCAGCGGAACTGGCCCTTGTTGTTCACCATGGCGGTGGTCAGCGGGTCGCCGGCGCCGGCCTCGACGCTGCCGCCACCGTTGAACGCGATGTCGAGCTTGAGGTTGCTGGCCTTCTGCCAGGCGATGAGCGCCTGCACGTCGGCGGGCGTCATCCGGATCGGCGTGTTCTCGACCCCGGGGCCGCAGTCGTCACCGACGGTGCAGTTGTGCGTGGTGCTCCACCGGCCGTCGGGCAGGAGCACGTCGTCGACGTGGACGCTGAAGAAGTTGCGGGTGTAGCCGAGGTGGACGCCCTTGGTGAGCCAGGTGATCAGGCCGTGACCGAGCTCCATCGCGTGCGTCTGGTAGCGGTTGGCGGCGAGTGTGACGACGAGTTCCTCGCGGCCGTCGTGGGTGTAGACGCCCATCAGCGAGCCGGTCGGGGCGTTCTGCACCGAGCCGGTGACCAGCGGGGTGAAGGTCGCGCCTTCCCGCGGTGTGCCGAGGTACCCGTAGGACTCGATGACGTTCGGGTCGCGGTCGTCGATGCGGACGGTGCCCTTGAGGTAGCCGAAGCCGGCGGCCTTGCCCGCGGCGGTGACGGTCATCGTCGCGCCGTCGAGCACGCCGCTCCAGGCGAGGTCCTGCCCGACGTTCGGGTTCGCCCACGTGTACGCGTCGATCTGGCGGATCTTGAACTCGCGTTCGAAGTCGGCGAGGGCGGTCGCCTCGGCGCCGGTGACCGCGCTCTCGTTCGGCACGATCACGCCCTGGAACTTGGCCCGCCGCACGCCGCTGACGGAGTCGGCGAGGAACCCGGGCGTGATCCGCGCCCGGGCGGCGTCGGCGAGCCGCAGCGCGTCGTAGGGGACGCCTTCGCGGTCGAGCTGGGCGCGGAGCATGTCGACGCCGGTGCTGCCGTCGTCGAGCACGAGGACGCGCAGGTCGACGCGCTGGCGGGTTTCGGCGGCGAGCGCCGGAGGGGCGAAGACGAGGCCGGTGAGGCCGACGAGCGCGCAGGCACCGGCGATGACTCGCCGGCGGATCCGGAACTTCAACGTGCTGCTCCTTCGGGCGGGGGGTTCGCTGTTCGCTGTCGCTGTCCGTGCTTTCGTGCGGCAGGTGCTCTCGTTCGGCAGGTGCTCTCGTTCGGCAGGTGCTCTCGTTCGGCGTTCGGCGTTCGCCGTTCGCCGTTCGGCGCCTGGCAGGCGCTCGCGTTCGCCGTTCGGCGGGCGCTCTCGTTCGGCGGGCGCTCCCGCTCGGCGGGTGGGCGAGAGCCGGGTCAGGCGGCCTGGGGCTCCGCGACGGGGGTGGCGGCGGCGCTGCGGACGATCTCGTCGAGGTCGTGGCGGGCGTGCCAGCCGAGCAGTTCCTGGACCCGGGCCGGGCAGGCGACGACCTCGGCGGGGTCGCCGGTCCGGCGGGGCGCTACGACGTACGGCAGCGGCAACCGCAACGTGTCGGACACCGCCGCGATCATCTGCAGCACCGAGGCGCCTTCGCCGCGACCGATGTTGAGGACCTCGTCGTGGATCTCGCCGTCCCTGAGCGCCAGCGCCGCGCGGGCGTGGGCGTCGGCGATGTCGGCGACGTGGACGTAGTCGCGCACGGCGGTGCCGTCGGGCGTCGGGTAGTCGTCGCCGTAGACGACCGCCGGGAGGCCCTCGGCCGCCGCCCGCAGGAGTCGCGGCACGAGGTTGGTGCCGCCGTGGTCGCGCAGGTGCGGGGCGCCGGCGCCGGCGACGTTGAAGTAGCGCAGCGCCGCCCAGCCGAACCCGGCGCTGGCGGCCGCGTCGCGCAGCATCCATTCACCGATCAGCTTGGTGCGCCCGTACGCGTTCTCGGGTGCCGTGCGGGCCAGTTCGCTGACCGGCGAGCACGTCGGCGTGCCGTAGACGGCGGCGCTGGAGGAGAACAGGACCGACCGGGTGCCGGTCGCGGCGACGGCGGCGAGGACGGACCGCAGCCCGTCGAGGTTGTCCTGGTAGTAGCGCAGCGGGTGGGCGGTCGACTCGGCGACGTCCTTGCGGGCGGCCAGGTGGATGACGCCGTCGGGCTGGTAGCGGCGGAACAGGTCGCGCATCGTGGTGCTGTCGCGCACGTCGGCGCGCACCAGCGGCACCCCGAGCGGCAGGCGGGCGGCACGCCCGGTCGACAGGTCGTCGACGACGACCGATTCGACCCCGGACGCCCCGAGGGCGGTGACGACGTGCGCGCCGATGTACCCGGCGCCTCCAGTGACTAGCCATCTCACGATGGGGGCAACGAGGGTCTATCACTACGAATCGGGCAACTGTCGGGTTCCTGACAGTTGGAGCACCCAAAAGTCCGACCGAAGTCCCTCCACCGGTCCCGTAACCCCAGTGTGCCCGCTCCCCCGACCTGCCCTTTCCGTTTTGTCCGATTTACCCCTGTTCGAGTGAGAGGAGCGTCGCCAAGGCTCATCCCGGCCGCCGCGCTGCCGACGTCTCTGGTCGGGAGCGACGACCAACGACCGGACGGGGGAGGCACATGCCTGAGGCTCGGCTGCCAATCCCGCTGTGGCCCTTCGGGCCGCACCAAGCCCTTTCGCTGCAGGTGCACGAGCTGACCGTGCACGGCCGCAACTCCGAGGCGCTGGAGCTCGCCGACCGGCTCGAACAGGTCGTCGAAATCCTCGGCGACGACCGCAGCGTCGGCATGATCCGCCAGGGCCGCCTGTACGCGCTGATCAGCCTCGGCCGGCTGCACGAGGCCCTGGAGGAGGCCGAGCGGCTGCTGACGATGCACCGGGCCGCCGGCGCCCGCACCGGCGAGGCCAAGATCCTCGCCGACACCGCCGAGATCCTGATCAAGCTGGGCCTGCTCGACGAGGGCCTGCACCGCCTCGCGAGCGCACTGCGGCTGATGGAGACCATCCCGCGCGGCAACGTGCGCTACATCTCCGCGATGTCGTCGGTCAGCGAGGCCGCGCGCGCCGCCGAGCTGTACGAGCTGGCCGACGAGGTCTCCGCGTTCGCCGTCGAGTCCTTCACCCCCGGCACCGACCAGCGCGCGGCCGCCGAGCTGCAGCGCGCCGAGCTGCTCCTCGAGTGGGGCCTGCGGCTGGAGCACGTCGGCCTGGTGGAGGAGGCGAACGTCCGCTTCGCCCGCAGCGTCGACCTCGTCCGGTACTGGGTGCAGAACCACTTCCACGACGCGCCGCTCGCCACCGTCCTCTACGCGCTCGGGCTGGTGAAGATCGGCGCCGTCGACCAGGCGCTCATCCTCGCCGACTCGCTGGTCGTGCCGCTGCGCACCAACGGCCACGAGCACGAGGCGCGCCTGGCCCACCTCGCGTACGGCATCGCCCTGCGCCGCACCGGCCGCCTCCGCGAGGCCCGCCGCGAGTTCCTCGCCGCCGACGAGCTGGCCCCGCTCAGCCCCCAGCGGCTGATCTTCCAGTACGAGCTGGCCCTCCTCGCCGCCGCCGAACTCCCCGGCGACTCCACCGGCGCCCTGCTCAACGCCGTCCGCGCCCACGCCCGCCACCTGTGGCGGCTCCGCCTGGAGCGCCGCTCGATGCTCCAGCAGGCCCGCCGCCGCGTCGACCTGGAAGCCGCCCGCGCCCGCGCCGACCGCGTGGCCGCGTCGGACGCCCTGACCGGCCTGGGCAACCGCCGCCAGTTCGACCGTCAGCTCGCCGTCGTGGCAGGCTCCGTCGTCCTGCTCCTGGTCGACATCGACCACTTCAAGGGCATCAACGACCGCTTCTCCCACATCGTCGGCGACCGCGTCCTGCGCGAGATCGCCGCCATCCTGCGCGCCCACTGCCGCCCCGAGGACACCGCCGTCCGTCTCGGCGGCGACGAGTTCGCCCTCTTCCTGCGCACCGACCTGCCGACCGCCGCCCGCATCGGCGAACGCATCCTCGACGTCGTCACCGCCCGCGACTGGAACCAGCTGGCGTTCGGCCTGCACGTCACGCTGAGCATCGGCGTGGCCGCCCTCAACGACGGCATGGACGGCCGCGCACTCTACGACCTCGCCGACCGCAACCTCTACACCGCCAAACGCACCGGCCGCGACCGCCTCGCCGCCTGACCTGCGCTTCCACTGGCAACTCGCCGCAGCCGCTCAACGCGACCGACCCGGCCGCTGTTCTGCTCCGCTCCGCTCTGCTCTGCGGGCCGGGCGCGGGCCGCCACCAGAGATGCCGGCCTGCCGCACTCAGAACCCGTGGCCAAGCCCGAGGCGATGCTTATCCACCTGGGCGGCGCCAGTGAACCTCCCGAGTCGCAGGACGAGCATTCCGCCGCCAGCGACGCCGAACCGCACCACGCCCAGAACCCGCCCCGGACAGCGCCAGTGAACCTCCCGAGCCACCGGACGAGCACACCACCGCCAGCCACGCCGAACCGCACCACGCCCAGAACCCGCCCTGGACAGCGCCAGTGAACCTCGCGAGCCGCAGGACGAGCACACCGCCGCCAGCCACGCCGAACCGCACCACGTCCAAGACCCGGCTCCACAACGCTGCGCCACCCGACCGCCTGGCCGCACGCCCAACCCGACCGCCCAACGCGATCACGCAGCCCGACCACCCAAGCCCAGCCCGCGCCCCGTCCGGGACACACGGCCCAGCCCACCCCGTCCGGGACCCGCGCGGGCGCGCGGGCGGGGCGGGAGGCTGGGTCAGGGCAGCCCCGGACCGCTCAGTGAGGCACGCGGCCCGGCGAGGTGTCAGAGCAGGTGCGGACCTGGTGCCGGGGGGCGTTCCGCTTCATCCCAGCCTAGACCCGGCTTACAAACCGTCGAATCGGATCGTCACTCGGTGTGACCGGTGCGAGTTGACAAAAGGCGGGTCATGCGCGGAGCAGGCGGGCGGCGTCCACGGCCCAGTAGGTGAGGATGAGCTGGGCACCGGCGCGGCGGATGGAGGTGAGGGTCTCCAGGATGACGCGGTCGCGCTCCAGCCAGCCGTTGGCGACGGCGGCCTCGGCCATCGCGTACTCGCCCGAGACCTGGTAGGCGGCGACGGGCACGTCCACGGACGACGCCACCGCGGACAGGACGTCCAGGTACGGCAGGGCCGGCTTGACCATGACCATGTCGGCGCCCTCGGCGATGTCGAGCGCGACCTCGCGAAGGGCCTCGCGGACGTTGCCGGGGTCCTGCTGGTACGACTTGCGGTCGCCGACGAGGGCGGACTCGACGGCCTCGCGGAAGGGGCCGTAGAAGGCGCTGGCGTACTTCACCGCGTAGGCCAGCTGGGCGACCTCCGTGAAGCCGGCCTCGTCCAGGGCGCGGCGCACGACGCCGACCTGGCCGTCCATCATGCCCGAGGGGCCGAGGACGTGGGCGCCGGCGGAGGCCTGGGCGACCGCCATCGAGGCGTAGGCCGCGAGGGTGGCGTCGTTGTCGACCGTGCCGTCGGCGGCGAGCAGGCCGCAGTGGCCGTGCGACGTGAACTCGTCCAGGCAGAGGTCGCTCATGATGACGGTGGCGTCGCCGACCTCGGAGGCGAGGTCGCGGATGGCGAGGTTGAGGATGCCGTGGGGGTCGGCGCCGGCGGAGCCCTGCGGGTCCCGGGTGACGGGCACGCCGAAGAGCATGATGCCGCCGATCCCTGCCTGGACCGCCTCGACGGCGGCCTTCCGCAGGGATTCGCGCGAGTGCTGGACGACGCCGGGCAGCGACGAGATCGGTCGCGGCTCGGTGATGCCTTCCTTGACGAACATGGGCAGGATGAGGTTCGACGGCTCGACGTGCGTTTCGGCGACGAGCCGCCGCATCGCTGGCGTACGACGCAGCCGGCGTGGGCGGACGATCGGGTAACCAGCCATGGTGAACCCCCTGGCAGCAGAGACGATCTAGCGGAACCGCAACGCGGTCGGGCCTTGGACCTTGGAGCCGCGGCGCTGCTTGGCAGGCATCGCGGCGAGCTTCTCGCGCAGTTCCACGGCGTAGCCGGCGAGGGCTTCGACGAGGTCGGGCACGGAGGCGTGCGGCGGCTGGACGTCCACGCGGAGCCCGAACTCGACGGCGGTGTCGGCGGTCTTGGGACCGATGACGGCGACGACGGTGCGGGCGTGCGGCTTGCCGGCGATGCCGACGAGGTTGCGGACGGTGGAGGACGAGGTGAAGAGCACCGCGTCGAAGCCGCCGGACTTGATGGCGTCGCGGATGTCGGCCGGCGGCGGGGCCGCGCGGACGGTCCGGTACGCGGTGACGTCGTCGACCTCCCAGCCGAGTTCGGTGAGTCCGGCGGCGAGGGTCTCGGTGGCGATGTCGGCGCGGGGCAGGAGCACCCGGCCGACTGGGTCGAGGATCTCGTCGTGCGGGGAGAACTCGGCGAGGAGCCCTTCGGAGGACTGGTCGCCGGCGGGGATGAGCTCGGGGACGATGCCGAAGCCGCGGACGGCCTCCGCGGTCGCCTCGCCGATGCAGGCGACCTTCACGCCGCCGAAGTGGCGGGCGTCGAGGCCGTGCTCGGCGAACTTCTCCCAGACGGCACGGACGGCGTTGACCGAGGTGAAGACGGTCCAGGCGTAGCGGCCGTCCACGAGGCCCTTGATCGCGCGTTCCATCTGGGCCGGTGTACGGGGAGGCTCGACCGCGATGGTCGGCACCTCGCACGGGATGGCCCCGTAGGCGCGCAGGCGCTCGCTCATCGCGCCGGCCTGCTCCTTGGTGCGGGGGACGAGGACCTTCCACCCGTACAGGGGCCGGTTCTCCCACCAGCCGAGCTTCTCGCGCTGGGCGACGCCGGCGCCGAGGCACAGGACGACCCGGCCGGCGAAGCCGAGCGCGGCGGCGACCATGCTGTCGACGGTCGTGGCGGAGCTGTACTGGGTCTCGCCGGTGCCGTCGCCGGTGACGGAGACGGGCGTGGTGGGGTCGACGCCGGCGGCGAGGAGGCCGTCGCGGACCGCGGCGAGGTCACCGGCGTCGACGGCGACGGCCGAGGAGCCCCGGCTGACGGCGGCGGCGATGGACTCGAAGTCGACGCTCTGGACGTCGTCGACGTCGGCGGTGACGCGGACGCCGGGGAGGGGGACGCCGGCGTACGTGGCGACGCCCGCCGCCTGTCCGATGCCGGGGACGACCTCGAACGGGACGGCGGTGCGGGAGACGGCCTGCACCTCCTTGAGCACCGTCTCGTGGGCGAGCGGGTCGCCGCCGACGAGGTGGATGGCGCGCAGCCCGGACCGGGCCGCGGACAGCAGCACCTTGGCGACGTCGCCGGGCGCTCCCTCGGCCGGGGAGAACTGTGCCTCAGGGTCGGCTTCGGCGCGGATCACGCTGAGCAGCGACTCGGGGACGTTGCGGTCGTAGACGATGTGGTCGGCGGACACCAGCGCCTCATGGGCGCGACGCGTCAGCAGGCCTGGATCGCCGGGGCCGGCCCCGACGAAGGCGATCCGGCCGGTGCCCTTACGGGTGCGGGTCATGCTGCACTCCCAGTGCGTTGTCGGCGCCTTCCTCGCGCAGGTCGCGGGCCAAGGCTCGGCCCACCTCCGCGGCGTCGGCGAGCGTTCCGGTGCGCGACAGCCGGAGGGCGAACCCGCCGTCCGGGCTGAAGACGGCACCGCGCAGATAGATCTCCGGGCCGTCGTCGCCTTCTGCGACCTCGGCCAGTGCCGCGATCGGGGCGGAGCATCCCGCCTCGAGCTCGGCCAACAGCGCCCGCTCGGCGGTGACCGCCGCGCGGGTGTATTCGTCGTCGAGCGCGGCGAGGAGGTCGCGCAGCTCGGCATCGTCTTCTCGGCATTCGACCGCGAGTGCGCCCTGCGCGGGGGCGGGCAGCATCAGCAGCGGGTCGAGGACCTCGGTGGCCTCGCCGCCGCGGCCGAGGCGGGACATGCCGGCGTGGGCGAGGACGATCGCGTCGAACTCGCCGTCGGCGAGCTTGCGGAGGCGGGTGTCGACGTTGCCGCGCAGCGGGAGCGGCTCGAAGTGGCGGCCGAGCGCGTTGAGCTGGGCGATGCGGCGCAGCGCGCCGGTGCCGATGCGCGCGCCGGCGGGCAGCTCGTTGAGGGTGAGGCCGTCGCGGGCGACGAGGGCGTCGCGGGGGTCGTGGCGCGCCGGGATCGCGGCGATGACGAGGCCGTCGGCCGGGGCGGTCGGCAGGTCCTTGTAGGAGTGGACCGCGAAGTCGATCTCCTTGGCGAGCAGGGCGTCGCGGAGCGCGGACACGAAGACGCCGACGCCGAGGGTCTGGATGGGCGCGCTGGAGCGGTCGCCGGGGGTGACGATCTCGACGAGCTCGACGTCGCGGCCGGTCCGGTCGTGGACGGCTTGCGCGACGGTGCCGGACTGCGCCATGGCGAGGGCGCTGCCCCGGGTGCCGAGTCGCAATGGGTTGGTGGACGTCAAGGGTGCACCTCGCCTGCGGCGGCCGGGTCGATGTCGGAGGTGGGGATCTGTAAGTCAAACAGTTCCCGAAGCGCCTGAGCATATGCCTCGCCGCCCGGTTCGGCGGCAAGTTGGCGCACGCGAACGGTCGGTTGGTGCAGGAGCCGCTGGACGATCCGGTGGACGCTGTGGGCCACCTCGGCGCGGTGGCCGTCGGTGAGCTCGGGGCAGCGCTGGGCGAGCCGGCCGAGCTCGGCCTCGACGACCTCGTCGGCGCGGGCGCGCAGGGCGGCGACGGTGGGCGCGACGTCGGCGCCGCGCAGCCAGGTGAGGAACGCCTCGACCTCGCTGGCGACGATGTCCTCGGCGGCGCGCTGCTCGGCGTCGGCGGTGGTCGACAGCGACGTCGACAGCAGCTCGATGTCGACGAGGGTGACGCCGGCCAGGTCGCCGACGCCGGGGGCGACGTCCCGCGGCAGCGCGAGGTCGAGCACGAGCAGCGAGTCGCGGCCGCCGGAGAGCGCGGCGCCGACCAGGGCGGCGTCGAGGACGGGCTCGGGTGAGGCGGTCGCGCTGACGACGACGTCGACCTGCTCCAGTGCGGTCGGCAAGGTGGCGTAGGGCACCGCGACCGCGCCGTGCAGCTCGGCGAGGCGTTCGGCCCTCTCGTGGCTGCGGTTGGTGACGTACAGGGGGTGCGCGCCGGCCCGGCGCAGCGTGGCGAGCGACAGGGCACCCATGGCGCCGGCGCCGATGACGAGCGCGGGGCGGCCCTCGACGGGGCCGGTGGCGCCCTGGCCGTAGGCGAGGGCGGCGCTGACGACGCTCTGCCCGGCCCGGTCGATCTCGGTCTCGGCGTGGACCCGCTTGCCGACGCGCAGCGCCTGCTGGAGCAGTTCGTGCAGCACGCGGCCGGCGGTGGCGTGCTCGGCGGCGACGCCGTAGGCGTCGCGGAGCTGGCCGAGGATCTGGGCCTCGCCGACGACCATGGAGTCGAGGCCGGCGGCGACGCGGAAGGCGTGCCGGACGGCGTCGACCTCGTAGTGGACGTAGAGCTGGCTGGCCAGGTCGCCGACGGTGGTGCCGGAGCGCGCGGCGAGGACGCCGCCGATGTCGGCGAGGGCGCCGTGGAAGGCGGTGACGGCGGCGTAGATCTCGACCCGGTTGCACGTCGACAGGACGACGGCCTCGTCGACGTACGGCTGGGCGACGATCTCACGCAGCAGCGTGGGCAGCTGCTCGCCGGTGACGGCGAGGCGCTCCAGCAGGGGCACCCCGGCGGTCCGGTGCGAGATGCCGACGACCAGCAGGTTGGAGCCGTTCATGCCGTCACCTCCGCTGCGCTCCGGCGCCGGCCTGACCCGACCTGCACCCATGGTGAACGGCCCGAGCCGCTCCGCTCGCCGGTCATGCCGTCACCTCCGCTGCGCTCCGGCGCCGGCCTGACTCCAACCCGCACCCATGGTGAACGGCCCGAGCCGCTCCGCTGGCCCGTCATGCCGTCACCTCCGCTGCGCTCCGGCGCCGGCCTGACTCCAACCCGCACCCATGGTGAACGGCCCGAGCCGCTCCGCTCGCCGGTCATGCCGTCACCTCCACTGCGCTCCGGCGCCGGCCTGACTCCAACCCGCACCCATGGTGAACGGCCCGAGCCGCTCCGCTGGCCGTTCACGTGGCCACCGCCTCCCCGCCGAGCCGGTTGGCCATGCCGACCCGCCCGGGTTTCTGCACCGCGGCCGGCAGCGCGGTGAGCGCTGACTTGCGGTGCTCGTGGAAGGACAGGATTTGCAGTTCGATGGCCAGATCGACCTTACGCACGTCGACGCCGTCGGGAACGTTCAAGACACAAGGTGCGAAGTTCAGGACACTGGTCACGCCGGCCTCGACGAGGCGGTCCGCGACGTGCTGGGCGGCGTGCGCGGGGGTGGCGATGACCGCGATCGAGATCGACTCCTGCTTGACCACTTCGGGCAGGTCGTCGATGTGGCGCACGACGAGGCCGTTGATGTGTTCGCCGACGCGGCCGTGGTCGGCGTCGAAGAGGGCGGCGATGCGGAAGCCGCGGGTGCCGAAGCCGGCGTACCCGGCGAGGGCGTGACCGAGATTACCCACGCCGACGAGGGCGACGGCCCTGCGGTGGGTGAGGCCGAGGACCTGTTCGATCTGGTCGATGAGCAACGTCACGTCGTAGCCGACGCCGCGGGTGCCGGTGCGGCCGAGGTGGGAGAGGTCCTTGCGGAGCTTGGCGGAGTTGACGCCGGCGGCCGCTGCGAGGCCCTCCGAGGAGACCGTGTCGTGCCCGTCCTCGGCGAGGTGGTGCAGGGCGCGCAGGTATTCCGGAAGCCGGGCGACGGTCGCCTCCGGGAGGTCCGGAAAGTCCGGTCCGCCGGTGGGGCCGGTGCGCTGCTGGCTCATGAGTCTCCGTGACGACGACGGTATGCGAGGCCGCTCGCGATGGCTGTGACCGCCTGTGCTAGCGGGGTTCGTCGTTGCAACAGAGTAGGCGCTTGTGAAGCCGTGCACAAATCGCGATCTTGAAGCGTCCACGCCAACCACGTAGAGGTCAGCGCCCGCCCGTGCGGCCCACGTCCACATGGAATGCCCCCGCGGCACCTGCGTGCCCCTTTCCCCGGACCTGGCCGGCAGCGGGCGGGCGCTCGATGAAGTATTGCCACAAATTCGGGCAATTCGCCATCGACACGCGGGAGAGAATTTCTCACCAGTAGCCAGGCTACACGTGTCGGTAGGGTTGCCCCTACTACCGAGAAGCCTGGCGGCGGGATGGGATGAGCGAGGCGTCATGCATAGCGTCGATGACATGACAACGACCATCACCCCTCGCCGCCGCGGCGTCTTCCGCCAGCTTGCCGTTGACACCCAGTACGTGCTGCTCGGCTTCCCTCTCGGCATCCTCACCGTGGTGCTCTTCATCGCCGGCTTCGCCCTCGGCGTCGGGCTGATCGTGACCGTGCTCGGCTTCCCGATCCTGGTCGCGACGCTCTTCCAGGCCCGCGGCTTCGCCACCGTCGAACGCGCCCGGATCGGACCCGTGCTCCGGACCCGGCTACCACACCCCTATTACAAGAAACCCGACCCGGGCGACGGCTTCTGGCGCAAGATGATCGTGCCGCTCAGCGACGGCCAGTCGTGGCTGGACCTGCTGCACGGGATCCTGCGGTTCATCCCGAGCACGATCGCCTTCGCGTTCGTCGTCACCTGGTGGGCCGGTGCCCTCGGCGGTGTCACCACCATCCTGTGGGACTGGTCGATCCCCCACCCCCCGGAGAACAAGGACCTCAACGACCTCATCGGCCTCGGCGGCGGCGACACCGGCCGGGTGCTGCTCTACACCGGGCTCGGCCTGATCTTCGCGCTCACCCTGCTGCCGGTCGTCCGGGGCGCCGCGCAGCTGGAGGCGCAGTTCGCCCGGGCGCTGCTCAACGGCGTCAACGAGCTGCGGGAGCGGGTCGCGGAGGCCGAGGCCGGCCGGGACGCCGCCCGCGCCCAGCGGGAGGCCGCCGTCTCCGCGGAGGCGACCGCGCTGCGCCGCCTGGAGCGCGACATCCACGACGGCCCGCAGCAGCGGCTCGTGCGGCTCGCGATGGACCTGGGCCGGGCCGACCTGCAGTTCGAGTCGGACCCGCAGGCGGCGCGCGCCACGGTCGCCGAGGCCCTCGCGCAGACCCGGGAGACGCTCGACGAGCTGCGGGCCCTGTCGCGGGGCATCGCGCCGCCGATCCTGGTCGACCGCGGGCTGCGGGCCGCGCTGACCGCGCTCGCCGGCCGGTCGCCGGTGCCCGTGGACCTGGACCTGCCGGAGCTGGACGAGCGGCTCACGGAGAGCCTGGAGACCACGACCTACTTCGTCGTCGCCGAGGCGCTGACCAACGTCGCGAAGCACGCCGGCGCCGAGGAGTGCCGCGTGCGGCTGCAGCGGTCGGCGTACGGGCTGCTGGTCACCGTCGAGGACGACGGTGTCGGCGGGGCGAGCCTGGCCAAGGGGCACGGCCTGACCGGCCTCGCCGACCGGGTCAAGGCCGCCGGCGGCGAGATGACCGTCACCAGCCCGGCCGGCCAGGGCACCCGCCTCACCGCGATCCTGCCCGTCTGAGCCGCCGGCGTGAGGTCCGGGCCGGATCTCATGTCCGCAGGTACGTCAGCACCGCCAGCACCCGGCGGTGCTGCTCGTCGTCCGGGGGCAGATCGAGCTTGGTGAAGATGTTCTTGACGTGCTTCTCGACGGCGCCGTCGGTGACGACGAGCTTGCGGGCGATCGCCGTGTTGGAGCGGCCCTCGGCCATCAGCCCCAGCACCTCGCGCTCCCGCGGGGTGAGGCTGCGCAGCGGGTCGTCGCGGCGGCGGCGGACCAGCAGCTGGCCGACGACCTCCGGGTCCAGGACGGTGGCGCCGGACGCGACGCGCTGCATGCCGTCGAGGAAGTCAGCGACGTCGGACACGCGGTCCTTGAGCAGGTAGCCGACGGCGCCGGCGCGGTCGGCGAGGAGGTCGTCGGCGTAGGAGACCTCGACGTACTGCGACAGGACGAGGATCGGGGTGCCCGGCACCAGCCGGCGGGCCTCGACGGCGGCGCGCAGGCCCTCGTCGGTGTGCGACGGCGGCATCCGCACGTCGACGATCGCGACGTCGGGCCGGTGCTCGACGACCGCCTCGACGAGGCTCGGGCCGTCACCGACGGCGGCGACGACCGTGTGGCCGCTCTCGGTGAGCAGCCGCACCAGACCCTCCCGCAGCAGCACCGCATCGTCCGCGACTACGACCCGCATGCTCATGCCGTCGCCTCCGCTGCGCTCCGGCGCCGGCCTGAGCTCCACCCTGCGCCCATGATGAGCGGCTCCTCGCTCCGCTGCGGCCCGCTCACGCCGTCACCTCCGCTGCGCTCCGGCGCCGGCCTGAGTCCAGGCACTGCGCCCATGATGAGCGGCTCCTCGCTCCGCTGCGGCCCGCTCATGGTCAGGCCGCCAGCTCGACGGCTTCGAGCAGGGTGTACGCCACCGGCAGGCCGGTCGCCTTCAGCAGGGTCTCGTCGGTGAAGCCGCCGGCGTAGAGGACGCACGACGCGCCGAGGGACGTGGCGGCCTCGCCGTCGTCGACGGAGTCGCCGATGAGCACGACGCCGGCGGGGTCGAGGTCGAGCGCCTGCAGGTGGCGCTCCAGGTAGGCGGCCTTGCGGTGGCCGCCGACGGTGCCGGGCAGGCCGTCGACGCGGACCAGGTGGGCGCCGAGGCCGTGCCGCTCGACCTCGATCAGCAGCTCGTCGTGGAAGAACATCGACAGCAGCGACTGGGTGCCGGTCCAGCGGCCCATCGCCTCGAGGGCGTCGGGGGCGAGCTGCACGTCGGCCATGCCCAGCCGGTACGCGTCGTGGAACGCGTCGTCGAGCAGCTGGAACTCGACCTGGTCGACCGGGCGGGCGAGCACGTGCGCGTAGTAGTCGAGGATCGGGCGACGGAAGTCGCGGCGGTGCTCGTCGGCGGTGATCACCGGGCCGCCGACGGTGGCCAGGCAGACGTTGGTGGCGTCGACGACCAGCTTCAGGTCGTCGAGCAGGGTCCCGTTCCAGTCCCAGACGAGGTGCTTCACCCGGGTGAGGATAGCCGTATGTCGCGCAGGAGCCGGTCCTCCTCCACACGCCAGTAGCCGTGCTCCTTGCCGTCGAGGAGGACGACCGGGATGCGGAAGCCGTACTCCTCCTCCAGGGCCTCGTCGCCGGTGATGTCGATCTCGGTCCAGGCCTCGCCGGTCGCGGCGGCGACCCGCTCCATGGCCTCCTTGGCGACGTCGCACAGGTGGCAGCCGGGCCTGGTGTACAGGGTGAGCCTCATCGCAGTGCCGCCTTACGGATCTTGCCGGTCGCGGAGTGGGGCAGCTCGTCGACGAACTCGACGGCGGTCGGGCACTTGAACCTGGCGAGGTTGCGTTCGCAGTGCGCGATCAGCTCCTCGGCGGTGACCTGCGACCCGGGACGCCGCACGACGACGACCTTGACGGTCTGGCCGGTGTACGGATGGGGCACGCCCAGCGCGGCCGCCTCCACGACCGCGGGGTGCGCGGCCAGCACGAGCTCGACCTCGTGCGGGTACACGTTGAAGCCGCTGACGAGGATCAGCTCGCCGAGCCGGTCGACGATGAACAGGTCGCCGTCCTCGTCGGCGTAGGCGACGTCACCGGTCGCCCACCAGCCGTCGGCGTCGGGCGCGCCGTCGCCGCCGGGCCAGTAGCCGTCGAAGAGGTTCGGGCCGCGCACGACGATCTCGCCGGGGTCGGTGCGCACCTCATCGTCCTCGTCCAGGAGCACCTCCTCACCGCCGGCGTCGAGGAGCTTGAGCTCCACGCCGGGGATCGGGCGGCCGATCGAGCCGGGCTTGACCGTGCCGCTGGCGAGCGTGCTGGACACCACGGGGGCGGCCTCGGTCAGCCCGTACCCCTGATGCACCGGCTTCCCGGTCGCCTCGGCGAAGCGTCGCTCCGCGGCGGCGTCCAGCGGCGACGCGCCGCAGACGGCGAGACGGACGCCGGTCCACGCGCGGGTGAGCCGCTCCCCCATCAACGACCAGGCGATGAACATGGGCGGGACGCCGACGACGCCAGTGACGCCGTGCCGCTCGATGACCTCCAGGGAGTCGGCCGGGTCGAACCGCTCGACCAGCACGCCGCACGCGCCGTGGTAGGCGACGGCACCGAGGCCGCTGTTCAGCCCGTACGCGTGGAAGAGCGGCACGGCGAGCAGCAGCACGTCGTCGGGGCGGACCGGCGGCGGGTCGATCGCGGCGAGCTGCTCGTGGTTGGCGAGCAGGGCCCGGTGCGACAGCATCGCGCCCTTCGGGGCGCCGCCGGTGCCGGACGTGTAGAGCAGCAGCGCCAGGCCGCCGTGCGCCGCGACCGGGGCGGCGGCGTGCGGCTGGAACAGCTCCCCCAGGTTTCCGCCCAGGGTGTACCGGCGGGCCGGCGCCTCCACAGCGCCGGTCACCGACTGGGTGCCCACCAGGACCGCGGCGCCCGAGTCGGTGAGCACGTGGGTCAGCTCACGGGCGGTGTAGGCGGGGTTGACCGGGACGGCGACCAGCCCGGCGCGCAGCGCCCCGAAGAACACGGCGGCGAACTCCGGCACGTTGGGCAGCGCGATGGCGACCCGGGCGGGGCCGCGGTCGTCGGCCGGCAGGGCGAGCCCGGCCAGGTGCGCGGCGACCGCGTCGACCTGCTGGTCGAGCTCCGACCAGGTGATCAGGGTGGCGTGTGATCGCAGGGCCGGCCGGGCGCCGGCGGAGGCGGCGGCGCGCCGGACCAGATCGGCGAAGTTTGTGACGTCCTGCACGATCGATCAGTCTGCCACGTCGCGGGTGAGTCGCCGCCACCTGAGAGATCACCCGTCACCTATCACCCTCAGGGCACCCGGTGCTGTGCCAGGGTGCTTACGCGCCCGACACGCCGACTGAGTAAAGGTCCACTCGATCGTGTGGGTCGGGTGTGTCGCACCCGAGTAAGTGCGGCGCGTCTACGTCCCGTTTGCCCCGGTATTCGGCGTGTTGCACGGCGTGTTGTCGTCAAGTGACGGACAGCATGTGCGCCGAGGCTTCCCCGATCCGTGGGAAGAATTGTGCCCTCACGCCAAAGACTGCCCACATGCGGGTGACGCCGGACCTATCATCACCCAAGTCAGCTCACCCCATTTGTTGCGAGTTGACACCCCTCACCCCGAGGAGGCCGAAGTGCCCGTGAACGCGCCGAATAGGCCGTGTCGTCTGGATTGCGAAGCATGACCGCGATTCAGCACGTGTTCGACGCCGAGCACGCACTCGTCGATGGGCTGTCGATCCTGCGCGAGTCCGTCCGCGACTCAGTGCGCGACATGTTCAGCACGGTGATCCGTGGTGAAGGCGGCAGCGTCCCGCGTACACGGGGACGCCCCCACACCAACGAAGCACCCACCCGTCAGGGTTCCGGTGCAGGTGCCGGCACAAACGTCAGACCGAACCCGGGCGCCAAGCCTTCACCGGGTGCCGGTCTCATCGAGGAGGACACGGTCCCGATCACGACGGCCATGGTCGCCGGGACGCTGGTCGACACCGAGCCCGGCCCGGGTGGCCCCGCGCAGGAGCCGGCCCCGAAGCCGGCCCGCCCCGACCGCGGCGACCCCGCCTCGGAGGTGTGGGCGCTGATCGAGCGCGCCCAGGCCGGCGACGGCGCGGCGTTCGGCCTGCTGTACGACCGGTACTTCGACACCGTCTTCCGGTTCGTGTACTTCCGCGTCGGCAACCGGCAGCTCGCCGAGGACCTCACCGCCGACACGTTCCTGCGCGCGTTGAAGCGCATCGGCAGCTTCACCTGGCAGGGCCGCGACCTCGGCGCCTGGCTCGTCACGATCGCGCGGAACCTCGTCGCGGACCACTTCAAGTCCGGGCGGTACCGGCTGGAGGTCACCACCGGCGACGTCCTGGACGCCGACCGGCCCGACCGCGGGCCCGAGGGCAGCCCCGAGGCCGCGGTCATCGACCACATCACCAACGTCGACCTGCTCAAAGCGGTCAAGCAGCTCAACCCGGAGCAGCAGGAATGCATCGTGCTGCGCTTCCTGCACGGGTTCTCCGTCGCGGAGACCGCGCAGGCCATGAGCAAGAACGAGGGAGCGATCAAGGCGCTGCAGTACCGCGCCGTGCGTGCCCTCGCGCGGCTGCTCCCCGACGGATTCCAGCCGTGACCGCTGTCACCTTCCGTAACAGTGTCCCGTCCGGCGCCGTAACCAGCTTCCGCTCTGCACCGTTGGTCCGGGTGCGACCGTCGGCTTGGCGCACGGCGGACGCGGTGGCAAACCATCCCGCTGCCCTGCCGCGCCTGAGTGACGCGATCAGCGAAGGGGGGTGCCTCAGGTGATCGGCTCCGTCTTCCACCGTCACCGGGTTGAGCGTTTCGCGCAACTCGTGGACGAGGCTGCAGGAGCCCGCAGGCACCGCATGAGGTCCACGCTCGACGACTCCCTGACCGAACTGGTCTCAGTCAGCCAACGGCTGACTGAGATGCCGGTCAAAGTGGAGACGCAGCAGGAGTTCAAGGACGGGCTGCGGGCCATGCTCCTGGCCACGGCAGAACGAGAAGGCATCGGCATCACCGCCAAGGACCCGGAGCCCGAGGTGGCCCGCAAGGGCGTGCGCTCGCTGCGCCGCCCGGCGGGCAGCCGGCCGGCGGTCAGCCGGCGGACCCGGACCCGCGGTGCGATCGTCGTCGGCCTCGCCGCCGGCACCCTCGCACTGTCGGGCATGTCCGCGGCGAGCGGCGACGCCATCCCCGGCGACGCCCTCTACACGGTGAAGCGGTCCACGGAGAAGGCCCAGCTGGCGCTCGCCGGCTCGGACATCAGCCGCGGCCAGCTGTACCTCGAGTTCGCCCGGACCCGGCTCGACGAGGCGCAGGCGGTGAAGGACCCGACGGGTCTGACCGCGGTCCTCGACGACATGGACAGCGAGACGCTCGAAGGCGTGCGCCTGCTGACCACGACCGCCGTGAGCCGTAAGGACGCCGCCGCGCTCGACGCCATCGACGCGTTCGTGTCCACCCAGCACGCGGGCACCGAGAAGCTCCGCAACGGCGTCGACGGCGACGCCAGTGCACGGGCCGGCAAGTCCGTCACCCTGCTCGACGAGATCGACCGGCGCTCCAAGGCGATCCGCCCGCTGATCAAGTGTGGCAACGCCGCGGTCTCCGCCGCCGACCAGCTCGGGCCGGTGCCCAACAGCACCGCGTGCAAGCCGGCCGGACAGAAGACCCCCGGAACCAACCAGCAGCCTGGCAACACCCAGCAGCAGAGCAACCCGGGCCAGACCGGCACCCCCGCCGGCCAGCGGCCCGTCCCGAGCGGATCGGCCTCCGACGCCGGCTCGGCGACCGAGTCCGCGCCAGCGGCCCCCTCCCCCGGTCCCTCACCTTCCCCCACGAAGAACCAGGGCCTGCTCGACTGGCTGTTCCACTGATTCTCCGGCAGCAACGCTGAGGAGGGCCCGGTGTCTGACACCGGGCCCTTCTCGTTCTCCATGCCGGTACGGTTGGTCGAACACGACAGGAGGTTCCTCCGCATGGCGATCCGACCTTCGACCGCCGCGCTCGCCCTGCGCCGCCGCCGGCAGGGCCGCATCGGCCCGCCCGCTTCGGTGTCAGCCGGCTGGGCCGTCTCCGAGGTCGAGGCCGCGCTCGCCGTCCCCGCCGATCTGTCCGCCGCCGCGTTCTTCGACGTCGACAACACGATGATGCAGGGCGCGTCGATCTACTACTTCGCCCGCGGCCTCGCGAAGCGCCGCTACTTCACCAGCGGCGACCTGGTCCGCTTCGCGTATCAGCAGGCCCGCTTCCGCCTCCTCGCCTCCGAGCACGCCGGCACCGTCGCCGGCGCCAAGTCCGCGGCGCTCGCGTTCATCGCCGGGTGGAAGGTCGACGACATGTCGCGCCTCTGCGAGGAGATCTTCGACGAGCTGATGGCCGACCGCATCTGGTCCGGCACCCGTGCCCTCGCCCAGCTCCACCTCGACGCCGGCCAGCGCGTCTGGCTCGTCACCGCCGCCCCCGTCGAGCTCGGCCGCATCATCGCCCAGCGCCTCGGCCTCACCGGCGCCATCGGCACCGTCGCCGAGATCCAGGACGACGTCTACACCGGCCGCCTCGTCGGCGACCTCATGCACGGCCCCGAGAAGGCCGCCGCGATCACCGCGCTCGCCTCGGTCGAGGGCCTGGACCTGTCGCTGTGCTCCGCCTACAGCGACTCGGTCAACGACACCCCGATGCTCTCCACCGTCGGCCACGCCGTCGCCGTCAACCCCGACCCCGCCCTGCGCCGCGAGGCCCGCAAGCGAGGCTGGGAGGTCCGCGACTTCCGCACCGGCCGCAAGGCCGCGAAGATCGCCATCCCCGCCGCCCTCGCCACCGGCGCCCTCATCGGCGGCGTCGCCACCGCCGCCGCCCTCCGCCGCCGCACCATTTCCCGCCGTCAGCTGCGCTGAAGCGCTGTTACCCGCTTTCAGCCTTCGGTTGTAGCTCGCCTCCCCACCGCTGCCGCGGCGGGGCCCGCCGGGGGATTCTCACCCCGGACCCCCAATGCGCTGTTTCCCGCCTGTGGCCTTCGGCCATGGGCTCGCCTCCCCACCGCTGCCGCGGCGGGGCCCGCCGGGGGATTCTCACCCCGGACCCCCAATGCGCCGCTGCGCGACGCACTGCCAGCGCTGCCGCGCGGCAGGACTGCGCAGGCGCGCCGCATCCCGGTGGCCGCCCGCCACCCTGGGCCGGCTGCCCTCCCCCATGATCCGGTAGACCTCGTGCAGCCAGGGGTGCACAGGGGCTTCCGATCATGGGAACGGATGCGCCCGGCTTGCGGCGGGCGGTCGGGGTCGCCGGAAGAGGCGGGAGAGACGCGGTGGTCGGCCACGTCGGGCACGCGTGAGCGGTATCCGGCCAGCGGCACGCGCGGCCGTGCGCCGCTCGCGGCGCATTGGGGTCCGGGTGAGAATCCCCGGCCGGACCCGCCGCGGAGCGGTGGGGCGGCGAGCCCATGGCCGAAGGCCACAGGCGGGTGACAGCCACAGGCGGGTGACAGCCACAGGCGGGAAACAGCCAGCCTCAGGCGAAGGCGTCGGGGCGGCGGTCGAGGAGCTTGTAGAGGGTCTGCTGGATCGTTTCGCGGACCTGGTCGGCGAGGTTGAACACGACCATCGGGTCGTCGGCGGAGTCGATGAAGTCGGCGGTGGGGATGGGCTCGCCGAACTCGATGAGCCACTTGCTCGGCAGCGGCACCAGGCCCAGCGGCCCCAGCCACGGGAAGGTCGGGGTGACCGGGAAGTACGGGGCGCCCAGCAGGCGGGCGAGGGGGCGGAGGTTGCCGATCAGGGGGTAGATCTCCTCCGCGCCGACGATGGAGACCGGGACGATCGGCGTGCCGGTGCGCACCGCCGCGGAGACGAAGCCGCCCCGGCCGAAGCGTTGCAGCTTGTACCGCTCGGCGAAGGGCTTGCCGATGCCCTTGAAGCCCTCGGGGAAGACGCCGACGAGCTCGCCCTCGCCGAGGAGGCGCTCGGCGTCGGGGTTGCAGGCGAGGGTGGCGCCGGACTTGCGGGCCATCTCCGACAGGACCGGCAGGCGGAAGACCAGGTCGGCGCCGAGGAGCCGGAGGTGGCGGCGGGCGGAGGTCTCGTCGTGCACGGCGACGGAGAGCATGAGAGCGTCGAGGGCGACCGTGCCGGAGTGGTTGGCGACGACGAGGGCCGGCCCTTCCTTGGGCAGGTGCTCGACGCCGAAGACCTCGGTGCGGAACCACTGGTTGTACAGCGGGCGCAGCAGCGGCAGGAACACGCCGTCGGTCAGGTGCCGGTCGAAGCCGAAGCCGTCGACCTCGTAGTCGCCGGTGAGCCGTTCCCGGAGGAACGCGAGCGCGCCTGCGACCCGGTCGTCCCACTGGTCAGGCAGCGCGGGATCGGACGCCGCAGCACCGGACGCCGCAGCACCGGACGCCGCGGCACCGGACGTCTTGGAGCCGGGCACCGCCCGGTCCGTCAGCCTGGTGTCAGACAGCGCGGCCTCGCCCGCCGCGGGATCGGCGACCGCGGGGTCCGGCTCCGCGGAGTCGGCCGGCGCGGCGTCGGCCACCGCCGAGTCCGGCTCCGCAGCACCGGCCGGCGCCGCCTCCTCCACCGCAGGATCGGGCAGCGCGGCGTCGGCCACCGCTGGGTCCGAATCCGAAGAGCCAGGCGGCACGGCGTCGAAGGGCGCGGCGGGCAGCGCGGGGTCCGGCGGCGGGGCGTCGGGGTCGGGCAGCCCTGGGTCAGGGGAACCAGGGTCGGTCATGTGCCCGCCTCCAACGCGGCGCGCGCCGCACGGGTCCGTCGGAAGCCTTCGAGCAGGGTCTGTTCGAGGGCGCGGATACGGTCGGCCGGCAGCGCCTCGCCGGAGCGGCGGCTGCGGACGAACTCGTCGAAGGCCTCCGCCGTGGTCCTGGGCGTGAACCCGAACTCGCGGACGAGCCTGCTGGTGTCGACGACCCGGCCGTGGACGAACAGGTCCAGCTGGTCCAGCGACACGATGCCGCGGCCGCGACCGGCGGCGATGCCGAGGCCGGGCTCGAGGACCGGCATGGTGATGCGCCCGGCGCGCCGGATCGCCTGCGACAGTGTCAGGGTGCCGCCGCCGGCGACGTTGAACGTGCCCGGGTGCGACTCGGTCACGGAGCGGTGCAGCACCTCGAACGCGTCGTCGACGTGCAGGAACTGCAGGCGCGGGTCGCGACCGAACACGGTCGGGACGACGGGAGCGGCGAAATACCTGGTGAGGCTCGTGTCGACGGTCGAACCGATGAACGGCGCGAAGCGCAGCACGGTGGCACCGACGTCGGCGCGCCGGCGGCGGAAGCCACGGACGTAGCCCTCGATGTCGAGGACGTCCTTGGCGAAGCCGCCGCGCGGGATCTCGCGCGGCTCGGTGTCCTCGGTGAAGATCGCCGGGTCGCGGAACGACGCGCCGTAGGCCGCGGTGGAGGAGCGGACGACCAGCTTGCGCAGCCGGGACGCCTGCTGGCAGGCGGCGAGCAGCTGCATCGTGCCGATGACGTTGAGCTCTTTCATCGCGGCGCGGCCGCCGTGCTGGTCAGCGGCGGTGGTCACGGCGAGGTGCGCCACCGCTTCGACCCGGGCGTCGACGATCACCCGCAGCACTCCGGGGGTGCGCAGGTCGACCTGGTGCACGTCGACGTCCTTGAGCACGGTGGCGAGCTCGCCCGCCGGTGCCGTGGCGTCGATGCCGACGACTCGCTTGATCCGCGGATCCTTGGCGAGCCTGGCGGCCAGGTGTGCGCCGAGATATCGGCCCACCCCGGTCACCAGGACTACCCGTGGCGTCGTCACAGCGTCACCTCCGAGCCGGGGCGGACCTCCGACGCGTTGCTACTTGCCGAGACGACGACGCTGGACGCGGGTCTTGCGCAGCAGCTTGCGGTGCTTCTTCTTGGCCATACGCTTGCGGCGCTTCTTGACCACCGAGCCCATACGGGTATCTCCTCGAAACAGCGGAACGCGTGCCATCGCTGGCACGCCGAAGACATGGTTAGCGGCTCCAGCGTAGCCGCACCACCTCGTGATCGGAAAAGCGGCCCCACCGTCGGCGGCGAAACGTACGACTTACGCCGTTTCGCGGAACGCCTCGCGCAGGTACGCATCGACCGCGTGCTCGGGCACCCGGAACGACCGGCCGACCCGCACGGCGGTGAGGTCCCCGGCATGAACCAGGCGGTAGACGGTCATCTTGGACACTCGCATCAGGGTTGCGACCTCGGCGACCGTGAGAAACCTGACCTCGCCCAACCGGCCTTCGGTGGTGTGTGGCGTGCTAGACATCGCGACCTCCGACCAGCGTGCTCGCCAAGCTGATGAATCAGCGTGTTATCAGTACGGTAACGGTACTGCTGTGACTTGCGCCCTCGCTTCGTCGGATTCTTTGCCGCCAAGGTCAAGTCGAGGTGCGACGCACCGCGAGTCGCCGCGTGACGCACCGCGAGTCGCCGCGTGACGCACCGCGAGTCGCCGCGCCGGTCACTCGGTGCGCAACGCCACCACGGGGTCGAGGCGGCCGGCGCGCTGGGCCGGCACGACGCCGAAGATGATGCCTACGGCCGCGGAGACCCCGAACGCCAGCGCGAGCGACCACCACGTGATCGCCGCCGGCACGGGTGACAGCGCGGCGACGATCAGGGCGGCGCCGATGCCCAGACCCATCCCGATGAACCCACCGAGCGTCGTGAGCAGCACCGCCTCGAGGAGGAACTGCACGCCGATGTCGCGCGGCCGGGCGCCGACGGCCTTGCGCAGCCCGATCTCCTTCGTGCGCTCCCGGACGGAGACGAGCATGATGTTGGAGACGCCGACCCCGCCGACGAGCAGGGAGATCCCGGCGATCGCGGCGAGGACGCCGGTGAGCACACCGAGGATGTCGCCGAGGACGCCGAGGATCTGCTCCTGGGTGACGGCGCTGAACTCGGTGCCGGGGTGCCGCCGGGCGAGCTCGGCGATGATGCGGGCGCTCAGGTCGTCGATCTCGTCCCGGTTCGGGGCCTTGATCGCGATGCCGTCGACCCGGTTGGTGCCCAGCAGGCGGTGCGCGGTGGTGATCGGCACGTGGACCTCGTTGTCGCGGTCGACGCCGAGGCTCTGCCCGAGCTTCGCGAAGACGCCGATCACGCGGAAGCGCACGCCGGCGATGGTGACCTGCTGGCCGACGGCGTCGCGGTCGCCGAACAGCGCGTGCGCGACGGTCCACCCGAGGACGGCGACGCGGCGCTGGGTGTCGACGTCGCTGCGGCTCAGGTACGTGCCGCGGGCCAGGCTCCGCACGAACACCTGCGGCGTGGTCTCGATGACGCCGTTGATGGTGGCGAACGTGTCGGTGTTGCCGGCCGCGACGGTCTCGCCGGAGGCGACGGTGACGGCGACCCGGTTGCGGTCCCCCACGATCTTCGACACGGCGTCGACGTCGGACAGGTCCATCCGCGACACGGACGGCGCCGAGCCGAGGCTCACCTGGCCGGGCAGGACGATCAGGAGGTTCGAGCCGAGCCCTTCGACCTGCCGCTCGATCTGCTGCTTCGTGCCGGTGCCGATCGCGACCAGCACGACCACCGCCGCGACGCCGATGATGACGCCGAGCATGGTGAGCGTGGAGCGGAGCCGGTTCGCTCGAAGGGCGTCGATCGCGACGCGCCACGCCTCGGCGAACCTCATGACACGATCACGCCGTCGCGCATGACGATCTTGCGGTGGGCGCGGTCGGCGACCTCGTTGTCGTGGGTGACGATCACCAGCGCGACGCCCTGCTCGGCGTTGAGCGTCTCCAGCAGGGCGAGGACCGCCTGGCCGTTCCTGGTGTCGAGGTTGCCGGTCGGCTCGTCGGCGAGCAGCACCTGCGGGTCGGTGACCAGCGCCCGGGCGATCGCGACCGCTGCTGCTCGCCGCCGGACAGCTGGTTGGGCCGGTGGTCGAGCCGGTGACCGAGCCCGACCCGCTCCAGCATCGCCACGGCGCGGCGGCGCCGCTCGGAGGCGCGCATCCCCCGGTACACCAGCGGCAGCGCCACGTTGTCGACGGCGCTGGTGCGGGCCAGGAGGTGGAAGGACTGGAAGACGAAGCCGATGGTCTCGTTGCGCAGCCGCGCGAGGGCCTGCGGGTCGAGGCCGGCGACGTCGCGCCCGCCGATCCGCAGTGTTCCCGCCGTCGGCCGGTCCAGCCCACCGAGCAGGTGCATGAGCGTCGACTTGCCCGATCCCGACGGCCCGATGATCGCCACGTAGTCGCCCGCGTCGATCGTGAAGCTGACCCCGCGCAGCGCCGGCACCGTGACGCCGTCCAGCGCGTACTCCCGGGTCACGTCCCGCACGACGAATGCGGCGTCCAGCGCGGGACCGCTCATCGGGTCAGGTCCATGCCCTGCTTGACCTTGTCGGTGCCGCGGATCACGACCCGGTCGCCGTCGGCGACGCCGCTGAGCACCTGCACCCGGTCCTGGCCGGCGACGCCGACGCTGACGGGTGCCTGGATCGCCTTGCCGTCGCGGACGAGCCAGACGACGTCCTTGCCGCCGGCGTTGAACACCGCCGCCGCCGGCACCGTCACCGCGTCGCGGACCTGCCGGACCTGCAGGTGCGCGACCGCGTTCATGCCCGGGCGCGGCGCCGGGGCGGCCCGCCCGTCGGCGAAGGTGCCCTTGCCCAGCGTGAGCCGCGACCGGTACGAGACACCCCCGCGCGCCGACGCGGACGGCAGCACGTCCGCGGACGTGACCGTCGCCTCGTACGTGGCGCCGGGTGCCGCGTCGAGCTCCACGCGGGCCGTGACGCCCGGCTCGACGAGCAGGACGTCGGTCTCGTCGATCTCCGCCATCAGCCCGAGCTGCGACACGTCGACGACGGTGATGATCGCGGTGCCGGCCGAGACCTGCCCGCCGACGGGGACGGCGGGGTCGACCCCTGGGCCGGAGGCGCCGGCGGCCGGAGCGGCACCCGCCGGAAGCGCCTGGCCACCCGTCGCCGCGCCGAGGAGGTCGGTGATGGACGGCGCGGCGGCGGCCGACGTGCCGCCGAGCTGGACGACGCCGCCGACGGGCGCCCGCAGCGTCAGCGCGTCGACGGTCGACTTCGCCAGGTCGTACGCGGCCTGTGCCTGGCTGCGCTGCGCCGCCGTCAGGGCGGCCATCGCCTTCGTCACGCTCGCCAGGCCGCGCTGCACGGCGCTGATGACGGCGCGGGCCGAGGCGGCCGCCTCCTGGTACGACTTCTCGGCGAAGTCGATCTGGGCGAGGAGGCCGGCTCGTACCGTGGCGTCGGCGATGACCTGAGCGGCCTTGCGCGCCTCGCCGAACGCCTTCGCGGCCGCGTCATCGGTCTTCTTCTGCGTCGCCGACAGGTTCTTGACGCCGCCTCCGCCGCCGCCGGCGCTCTTGAGCGCGTCGAGGGCCTCCTCGGCGCCGCGCAGCCGCTGCTGGGCCGACGGGGAGTCCACGACGGCCAGCACCTGGCCCGCCGTCACGGTGTCGCCGGGGCGCACGGCCAGCGCCGCGAGGGTGCCGTCGGCGGCCGCGGTCAGCGTCGCCGCCGCCCGCGCGGTGACGGTGGCGGGCGCATCGACAACCTCGACGACGTCGCCGCGACCGGCGGCGCCGAGCCCGATGCCGTCGTCCTCCTCGGAGCAGGACGCGCCGGTGAGCGAGAAGAGGGTCAGGACGGCGACGAGCAACTGAACACGCGGGGGGACGCGATTCACGCCCGCCAGTCTGCCACGGGCTGTCAGACGTGGTTGCGGACGTACTTGACGCAGTCGGTGGCGACGTCGTCCCATGACACGCCATAGACCCTCGTCGCGGCGTCCTGCAGCGCGACGCCCTGCCTGGCGGTCAAGTCGAAGAACTCCAGCATCTTCGCCTCGCCGAAGCGCTCCACCATGCGGTTGACCGCCATGTACGCGACGCCGTACCGGCCGCTGACGTCGGCGGACGTGGCGCCCTCCGGCGGGTCGTCCATCGCGATCTCGTTCTGCCAGCGGCCGCTCTGCACGTACTTGCGCACCGACGCGACGTCGTCGAACCGGCCGCCGAGGCCCTGCACCCGCACGTACTCGGCGATGCCCTCGACCAGCCACCACGTCTGGTCATAGGCGCGCGACACCTTCGACAGGGTCACCACATGCGTGAACTCGTGCCGCAGCACGTCCAGGGTCTCCTTCACGTCGACCCGGTTGGCGTTGAGCACGATCTCGGTAGCGTCGGCGGTCAGCGGCAGCGCGAAGCCGGCGACCCAGCTCTCCTGCTTGAGGCCGTACCAGGTGGACCACTCCTCCGGCCCCGCCAGGTAGACGACGTACCGCGACGGCGGCGCCGCCCACTTCGAGTAGCGGTCGGACAGCTCGGCGGCCTTCTCAGCGGCGTTGAGCATGGTGTTGAGCCGTGACGCGTACTTCGGGGTGGTCGCCATGATGACCCGCTTGCCCACGGCGACCCTGAGCTCGCTGCGCTCGAACGGGCGCGGGCCGAGGTCCTCGGCGGTGCCGAACTCGAGCAGCTTCACGCCGGCGGCGGTGACGTTCCACTTCGTCTTCGTCTCGAGGTTCATCGGGTCGCAGGTGGTGACGACGTAGCAGTACCGGACGTAGACGATCACGTCGGCCGTGTTGTCGCCGGCGACCTCGACCTTGTCCAGGACGCTCGGCTCCCACAGCTTCACCTGCAGCTGCCGCAGCGAGTTGAAGCGCCTGGTGAGCTCGTCGCGCAGTGCCGTCGCGGACGGGTCGACGGCCGCGACGAACCCTGGGGCATCGCCGTTGAGCAGCGCGTTGCCCTGGTCGGTGAGCGCCTGCTTGATCTTGCCGTCGACGGACGCGGGCGGCGAGGTCGTCGGGGTGCCGCTGGCGCCGGGCCGGCCGTTCGCCTCGCCGGGGCCCTTGCCCGCGGTGTCGACATCCTGCGCGCTGCCGGCGGCCCGCTCCCGGCGCACCGTCTCGAACGCGATCGCCGCGGGCGGCGTGACGAGCACCAGCGCGAGCGCGACGAGCAGCGCCACCCGCAGCCCGGTGAGCTTCCCGCGCCGCGGTGCCTCCGGTCGGTACGGGTGTCCGGTGTACGCCTGGGGGTAGCCGCCGGCCTGCGGCGGGAACATCTGCGGACCGGCCTGCGACGGCACGCCGAGGTGCGGCCCGGCGGGCGGCCGGGCCACCGGCGCGAACCCTGGAAACGCCCCGCTCTCCTGCGGCCGTTGCTGCTGCGGTACGAGCGGGAACTGGCCGCTCGGGTGCGACCCGGCCGGGAACTGCCCGGTCTGGGGCGGCACGACCGGGAACTGGCCGGTCGGGCGCTGGACGGCCGGCTGCGGCACGACGGGGAACTGGCCGGTCGGGTGTGATCCGATCGCCGCCTGCTGGGGCACGAACGGGAGCTGGGCGGTCGGGTGGGACCCGGCCGGGAACTGCCCGGCCGGGGGTGGCGCCACCGGGAACTGGCCGGTCGGGCGCTGGGCGGCGGGCGGAAGCGGCTCGCCGGGCATCGGCCGGCGCTGCGCCGGCGGCATGCCCGGGGCCGGGCGCGGCTGGACGATCGGGTGCTGGCCGGTGTTGCCCATCCGCGGCGGGAACGGTCCGGCCGGCGGCCACGGCGCCACCGGCTGCGCCGACGTCCTCGGCCGCTCCCCGGCCAGCGGCTGCGGCGACGGCGAGTCCGGCGCCACCCACATCGGGGCTCCGAGGGGCTCGCCGATCAGCTCGGCCGCCGCCGGCTCGGGCGCCCAATCGGCGGCCGGCCGCGGGCGCGGCACCGGCGGGCGCGCCGCAGCGGCATCCGGCCCGGGATCCGGTGTGGTCCCCGGTCCCGGGCGGTGCGGCGCGTCGGCTTCATCCCCCTGCATCACTGCCGGAACGTACGCGACCCGGTCAAGACTCCGCGTCGCCCGTACGGACGAGATGTTGAGTAAGCCCGTAACCTCCCGGGATGCCGGATTAACCCCGCGAAGTGACCGCCCGGGCGAGGAAGCCGAGGTTGGCGGGGCGTTCGGCGAGGCGCCGCATCATGTACGCATACCACTGGGTGCCGTACGGAAGGTAGACCCGCACGGTGTACCCGAGTTGGGCGAGGCGCAGCTGTTCGTCGGGGCGCACCCCGTACAACATCTGGATCTCGAACTCGTCGGGGTTGCGGTCGAACCACTTGGCCCGGTCCTCGCCGATGGCGACCAGTCGCGGGTCGTGCGTGGCGATCATCGGGTAGCCGGTGCCGGCCATGAGGACGTTGAGGCAGCGCACGTACGACTTGTCGACCTCCAGCCGGGACTGGTAGGCGACCGACTCGGGCTCCTTGTAGGCGCCCTTGCAGAGCCGGACCCGTGAGCCGCTGACGGCCAGCTCGCGGCAGTCGGCCTCGGTGCGGCGCAGGTACGACTGGACGACGGCCCCGGTGGTGGGGAACTCGGCGCGCAGCCGGCCGAGGACCTCCAGGGTCGAGTCGGTGGTGGTGTGGTCCTCCGCGTCGAGGGTCACGGTGGTGCCGGCCTCGCTCGCCTTGGCGCAGATCGCGCGGGCGTGCTCGTAGGCGAGCTTCTCGTCGAAGACCTGGCCGAGGGCGGAGAGCTTCACGCTGACCTCGGCGGCGGGGGTCAGCTCGGCGACGTGCAGGGCATCGAGCAGTTTCAGGTATTCGTCCCGGGTCCCTTCGGCCTGCTGGGGATTGGTGGTGTCCTCCCCCAGGTGGTCGATGGTGACGGCCAGTCCGGCGGCGACGAGCTCGCGGGTGCGTTGTAACGCGTCCTCCACGTGCTCGCCCGCGATGAACCGGCGCACGATGCTCCGGCTGACCGGGGCGGTTTCAACGATCCGCTCGACCCGATGTGAGCGGGCGGCGGCGAGGATGACCGATCTGAGCATGTGCCGAGCGTAGACAGAACCGCCGACTCCGGTGACGCCTGGTCGCCAGTGTGGCATTTCTTGACTACCTTGGTCGGGTGGACTTCGACGCGTATGCGCGGACCGCCGTCGACATCGTCAACGCGCCGCTCGAAAGCATGCAGGATCTCGTCGCCCTGTTCGGCGAGGACAGTTGGCAGACCGCCGAGGCGACGGAGCGCGACCTGATCGCGTTCCGGCGTGCCCGGAAGCGGCTGCGGGAGGTGTTCGAGCACGGATCGTCCGGCCGGGACATCGCGGCGGTCGCCGAGCTCAACGCGCTGCTGGAGGCATATCCCATGCAGCCGCGCATCTCTGGTCACGACACCCATGACTGGCACATGCACGTCACCGGTCGCGGGTCGTCGGTCAGTTCGGAGCTGCTCGCCGGTGCGGCGTGGGGCCTGGCGGTGTGGCTGTGCGAGCACGGCAGCTCCAGGTTCGGCGTCTGCGCGGACGAGCGCTGCGGCAACGTCTACCTGGACACGTCGTCCAACTGCTGCCGGCGGTTCTGCTCGGAGCGGTGTGCGACCCGGTCGCACGTCGCGGCACACCGGGCCCGCAAGCGTGCCGCCGAAACGGGCGCCACACTCGCACCGTCGCAG
This sequence comes from Dactylosporangium sp. NPDC000521, assembly GCF_042898305.1. Classification (NCBI taxonomy): domain Bacteria; kingdom Bacillati; phylum Actinomycetota; class Actinomycetes; order Micromonosporales; family Micromonosporaceae; genus Dactylosporangium; species Dactylosporangium sp. NPDC000521. The sequence continues at coordinate 86,220 of NZ_JBIAYW010000026.1, read as the reverse complement.
GTGGGGGTCGGCGAGGCCGATCGGGCGGTCGTGACCGCGTAACTGCTGGAAACAGCCACACACGCCGCCGACTTCGGCATATCTTGCGTGTTGTGGTTCGCTTCACCGCGTGCCCGACCAATCCGATTTAACGGGTATTGTCGGACATGCGGGTAGGGCGATGTTGGGTCGTGGCACCAGTTCGCGGCGCTCGACACCGGGTCCCGCACCGGATCACGACGCCCTACGAAGGAGAAACAGCACCATGGCACAGGGAACCGTGAAGTGGTTCAACGCTGAAAAGGGCTTCGGCTTCATCAGTGTCGACGGCGGCAACGACGTCTTCGTCCACTTCTCCGCCATCGCCGAGGACGGCTACCGGAGCCTCGACGAGAACCAGCGCGTCGAGTTCGAGATCAAGCAGGGTCCGAAGGGCCCTCAGGCCGAATCCGTGCGCAAGCTCTGACCGGCGACTTCACGGCCCGGCGCGCATCAGCGTGCCGGGCTTTTTCCTGCCCTCGACTTCCTGCCCTCGACGCGCGCCCGCCCGAACCCTCGGCCGGCACCTACCCAGCCTTCTCCCACGCGCGCCCCGGACTCCCCGGCCCATGCCCACCTGGGCCAGCACCTACCCAGTTCCTCGGAATCGCCGCCCAACGCCCCCGGCCCCACGCCCTTCCGGCGCCCCCGCTTCCGGCGCCCCCGCTTCCGGCGCTCCCGCTTCCGGCGCCCCCGCTTCCGGCGCCCCCGCTTCCGGCGCCCCCGCTTTCGGCGCTTCCGTGGCTGGTGCACCCGGTGCCCTCGACCGGCATCCGCCCAGACCCTCGGTCGATGCCCGCCCGGCTCGCTCAGCCGGCGCTTCGCCAAACCCCTCGGCCGCCCGGCTCCCTCAGCCGGCGCTTGACCACAACCCTCGCCCAGCGCCCGCCCAGCGTCCTCGGCATGCGGTTACCCGTTCCTGCCGGACAAATACGAAATGTCGGATAAGTCTGGCGCTTGCGCCGGACTTATCCGGGGCCGGGCGGCGGTGCGCTGCTACACCTGAGTCTGGCGCTTGCGCCGGGACCTATCCGGGGTGGGTGGCGGTGCGCTGCTACACCTGAGTCTGGCGCTTGCGCCGGGACCTATCCGGGGTGGGTGGCGGTGCGCTGCTACACCTTGCTCCGCTCGGCGGTCGGGGTGGTGGCCAGGTGCTGGCGGGCGAAGCGCAGGGACTCCGCCAGGTCCGCCTCGCGCTCGGCGCGGCTGCTCGCCTTGCGGGTGCCGACCTCGACCGCGACCGACCCGGTGAACCCGCGCCGCCCCAGCGACTCCAGCAGCTGCGCGCACGGCTGGGTGCCCCGGCCCGGCACCAGGTGCTCGTCGCGGCCCTTGCCGGTGCCGTCGCCGAGGTGCACGTGGGCCAGCCCCGCGCCCATCGTGTCGGCGAGCCCGATCGCGTCGGTCCGGGAGGCCGCACAGTGCGAGAGGTCGAGGGTGTACGCGTCGAAGCCGGTGATCGTCGGGTCCCAGCCCGGCGCGTACGGGACGAACTCCCGCCCGACGCCCCGCAGCGGGAACATGTTCTCCACCGCGAACCTGATGCCCGGGAACGTCTTGCCGAGCTTGGCCAGTCCGCTGCTGAACGTCCGCGCGTAGTCGCGCTGCCAGGCGAACGGCGGGTGCACCACCACGACCGGCGCGCCGAGCGTGTCGGCGAGCACCGCGGCCCGCCGCAGCCGCTCCCACGGGTCGGGGCTCCACACCCGCTGGGTCACCATCAGGCACGGCGCGTGCACCGAGCCGACCGGCACGCCGTAGTGCTTCGACAGGCCGGCGAGCGCGCCCGCGTCCTGGCTCACCGCGTCGGACCAGACCATCACCTCGACGCCGTCGTACCCGACGGCGGCCGCCATCTCGAACCCGGCAGCGGTCGGCTCAGGGAAGACGGACGACGTGGACAGCAGCACCGGCACTCGACGACTCACTCCCCCAGGCTAACCCTAGCCAGGTAGCGTCTCCTGTCGATCAACTTGACTCCAGCACTTCCAGCCGGCGAAGAATCACCCCTTCGCGCAGCGCCCACGGACAGATCTCGACCTCGTCGATCCCGAGACTGCGCATCGTGACCTCGGCGACGACCGCCCCGGCGAGGATCTGGTGTGCGCGGCCCGGGCTGACCCCGTCGATCTCGGCGAGGGCCGCCGACGGCATTCTCCGGATGAACGACAGCACCTGGTGCAGCCCGACTCTGGTCAGCTTCCGCGGCGCCCGCGGCCCCGCGGACGACGGCGCGGCGCCGGCCAGCCGGGCCAGGGTCCGGAACGTCTTCGAGGTCGCCACCGGCCGGTCCCAGCCGGCGTCCATCAGCCGCTTCGCCGGCCTGGCGATCTCGGCCTCGGCGTATTCGCACAGCGCTTCGACGGAGGCCCTGGTCGGCGGGTCGCCGTCGAGGCGCTCGCGGGTCAGCCGCCCCGCGCCGAGCGGCACGGAGAGCGCCACGTCGGGCTCCTCGTCGATGCCGGTCGCCAGCTCCAGCGAACCGCCGCCGATGTCCATGACCAGCAGCCGCCCCGCCGACCAGCCGAACCAGCGGCGCACCGCCAGGAAGGTCATGATCGCCTCGGCCTCGCCGGACAGGACCTGCAGGTCGACGCCCGTCTCCTCGCGGACCCGCCGCAGCACTCTGGCCGAGTTCTTCGCGTCCCGTACCGCAGACGTCGCGAACGCCAGAAGGTCCTCGGTCTCCAGTGCGGACGCCGCGTCGCGGGCCTCATGGCACGCCGCGACCAGGCTGTCGGCGCCGGCCTTGGTCAGCTCACCGTTGGTCCCGATCTTCTCGGCGAGCCGCAGCTCCGCCTTCTGTGAGTGCGCGGGCCACGGATGGGCGCCATGGTGCGCGTCGACCACCAGCAGGTGGACCGTGTTCGAGCCGACATCCAGCACACCGAGCCGCATCCCTTCAAGGTAATGCCGCGACGGGACGCGTACCCTTCACCAAATGGAGATTCACGTCGCGGTCGACAGCACCGGCGAGCCCGAAACGCCGCGTGACCTCGAGGTCGATCTCGACTTCCCGCGGGAGTTCCTGGAGTTCATCGACCCCGCCGACGCCGACCACCTCGTGCGCGCCGACCTCACCTGGCTGCTGTCCAACTGGACCTGCGTCTACGGGCAGGGCTGCCACGGCATCATCGAGGGCAAGGCCGAGGAGGGTTGCTGCTCGCACGGCGCGTTCTTCACCGACGCCGACGACGAGAAGCGGGTCCGCGCGGCCGCGAAGCGCCTCACCCCGGAGCACTGGCAGCACTACCGCCGCGGCTTCAAGCACTACACCGAATGGGACACCATCGACGGCGAGTCGAAGGCCCTGCGCACCGCGACCCGCCCCGGCGCCGGCTGCGTCTTCCAGAACGACACCGACTTCGCCGGCGGTGGCGGCTGCGCCCTGCACGGCCAGGCCCTCCGCGACGGCGTGCACCCCCTGGAGTACAAGCCCGACGTGTGCTGGCAGCTGCCCGTGCGGCGGGACCAGGACTGGCGCAAGCGCCCCGACGGCACCAAGGTCCTCGTCTCCACCCTCGGCGAGTTCGACCGCCGCGGCTGGGGCGAGGGCGGCCACGACCTGCACTGGTGGTGCACGTCCTCCCCCGAGGCGCACGTCGGCACGAAGCGGCTCTACCAGGAGTACGAGGCGGAGCTCGTCGCCCTCATCGGCCGCCCCGCCTACGCGAAACTCGCCGAGCTGTGCGCGGAGCGCGCCCGGCAGGGCATGGTCGCTCCTCATCCGGCGACGACGGTCGCCCTGACGCTCCTGCCGACCCGCAGGTCTTAGCACCCGTTACCCGAGGGATGGCCGCGGCTCAGTCGTCGTCGGTGGGGTCGGGCTGTGAGCGGGTGCGGCGGGACCTCGCGAAGAGGGAGTAGCCCACGGCGGTCAGGGACAGCCCGATGAAGATGCTGGGGACGGCCTCGGCCCAGCCCGTGCGGGTGATGGCGGTCCAGGTCGCGCTGATCGCGAGGATCATGCCGACCAGCATCATGAGCGTCCCGGCGGGGCCGGAGTTGAAGCTGCGCACCCCAGGGAACGCTACGGGGTCGCGGGTGTCGAGTGTGTGACAACGCCGGAACCCGCGGACCGGACCGGCCCGCGGTGCAATAGGTTCATCCGGTGACCGAAGAGATCTTCCCCGGGGTTGAGCTGGGTGAGGGCACCGTGGTGGAGCCAGGTGCGCGGATCGGGGTGCCGCCGCGCGGCGCGGCACCCGGCGAACTGCCGACGATCATCGGGCCGGGGAGCCGGATCAGGTCCGGGACGGTGATCTACGCCGGGGCGCGGATCGGGGCCCGGTTCCAGTCCGGGCACGGCGCGATGATCCGGGAGAACAACGTCATCGGCGACGGCTGCTCGGTGGGCACCAACGCGGTGCTGGAGCCGGGCAACCGGATCGGCGACGGCAGCCGGGTCCACTCGCACTGCTTCCTGGAGAACGTGACGCTCGGCCGCCGGGTGTTCCTCGGTCCGGGCGTGGTCTTCACCGACGACCCGCACCCGCCGTGCCCGCGCTACGACGAGTGTGTCGGCGGGGCGACGGTCGAGGACGACGCCTCGATCGGCGGCAACGCGACGATCCTGCCCGGAGTCCGGATCGGGGCCCGGGCGCTGGTCGGCGCCGGGTCGGTGGTGACCCGGGACGTGGCCCCGGACACCGTGGTCGCGGGCAGCCCGGCGCGCGAGAAGCGCAAGACGTCGGAGCTGATCTGCGCCCCCGGTCACTTCGCGAAGCCGTACGAGTGGCGTGAGGCACTGGACTCGTAGCATCCGGGCACTCAAGTCGGCGGCCGATCGGCCGAACGTGTAGGCGTGACCATGCCCGCGATCAACGCTCTGGTCGACGTGGTGCTGATGGACGGCGAGGCCTATCAGTCCCGCGTCGAGGACGTGGCCGGCAAGCGGCTGACCGTCGCCGCGCCGTTCGGCGTCAACGGCGCCGACATGCCGAAGCTCGGCACCTCCGTCGAGCTGGCCTGGGTGACGGGCGACCGGCGGCAGGCCGTCGACGTCCGGCTGGTCGAGCTGGGCAAGGAGCAGCCGCCGCGCTGGAGCCTGGAGGCCGTCAGTTCGGTGCGGCTGCAGACCCGGCGCAACTACGTGCGCGGCGGGGGCGGCGAGAGCGTCGAGGTCGGCAAGGACGGCACCGTGTTTCGCGGGCGGGTCATCGACCTGTCCGAGGGGGGTGTGCGGTGCCGCCTCGACGAGGACCGCTTCGAGCGCGACGACCGGGTCGACCTGCGGATCGCGCTCGACGACGAGACGATCGCGATCCGGGGCACGGTGCTCTTCGTCCGCCGCGACCCGGAGAACGACGCGTTCGACGTCATCATCACGTACGAGACGACCGAGCACATGGGACGGGCGATCCGCGGTTACGTCCTCCGGCGCGAGATGGAGGAGCGCCGGAGGGCCCGCGAGTCGGTGGCGAACGCCGGGTGACGCAGGGCCCGGCAACGAAACGCCGGGCGAAGCGGAGCCCGGCTGCTGTCTACGGCTCGAACTTGTAGCCGAGGCCGCGCACGGTGACGATGAAGCGCGGTGCCGACGGCTCCGGCTCGATCTTCGAGCGCAGCCGCTTGACGTGCACGTCGAGCGTCTTCGTGTCGCCCACGTAGTCCGCGCCCCAGACCCGGTCGATCAGCTGGCCGCGGGTGAGCACCCGGCCGGCGTTGCGCAGCAGCAGCTCGAGCAGCTCGAACTCCTTCAGCGGCAGCTGGACCGCGTCGCCGGCGACGGTGACGACGTGCCGGTCGACGTCCATGCGGACGGGGCCCGCGGACAGCGTCGGCGGGGCCAGCTCGCCGACGGTGTCGACCTGCCGGCGCAGCACCGCGCGGATGCGGGCGACCAGCTCGCGCGGCGAGTAGGGCTTCGTGACGTAGTCGTCGGCGCCGATCTCCAGGCCGACCACCTTGTCGATCTCACTGTCCCGCGCCGTGATCATGATGATCGGCACGTTGGACTTGGTCCGCATCTGGCGGCAGACCTCGGTGCCCGACATCTCCGGCAGCATCAGGTCGAGCAGGACGATGTCCGCCCCGGTGCGGTCGAACTCCGTGAGTGCCTCGGTGCCGGTCGCCGCGATGGAGACCTCGAAGCCTTCCCTGCGGAGCATGTACGACAACGGGTCCGAGATGGACTCTTCGTCCTCGACCACGAGTACGCGCGCCAACGTGCTGTCCTTTCGTAGTTGCCGGGGAGCCGCACTGCGCTGCGAACCGCGGGTCTGATGTTGCGATTGGGTCACAATCATGGGGTGCCTCCGATCTCAACGGACGGCGGTAGCGCCAGCGCGGCATCTGCCGGACGCGCGGGAAGCCGCAAGGTGAACGTCGAGCCAACTCCGACCGTGCTGACCACGTCGACACGGCCGCCGTGGTTGGTCGCGATGTGCTTGACGATTGCCAGGCCGAGGCCGGTGCCGCCGGTCGCGCGGGAGCGGGCCCGGTCGGCCCGGAAGAAGCGCTCGAAGATCCGGTCGATGTCACGCGGCTCGATGCCGATGCCCTGGTCCTCGACCGCGATCTCGATGTATCCGGTGTCGGCGTCCGTCAGGTGCCGGGTCGACAGGCTGACCGTGGTGTTCTCCGGCGAGTAGGCGATCGCGTTCTCCACCAGGTTCACCACGGCGGTGACGAGCTGGTTCTCGTTGCCGTAGACGGTCAGCCCGCGGGCGCCCCGCGACGCGACCTCGATGTGCTTCGCGGAGCCGGGCGTCTTCGTCCGGTCCAGCACCTCGGCGACGATCTTGTCGACCTCGACGGGCTCCGGCTCCGGCAGGGGCTCGGCACCCTGCAGGCGCGACAGCTCCAGCAGCTCCGAGACGAGCCGGCCGAGCCGGGCCGACTCGTGCTTGATCCGCTCCGCGAACCGGATCGCGGCCGCCGGGTCCTTGTCGGTGGCGTCCAGCAGCGCCTCGGCGAGCAGCTGCAGGGCGCCGACCGGGGTCTTGAGCTCGTGGCTGACGTTGGCGACGAAGTCGCGCCGGACCCGGGCGACCCGGTGCGCCTCGGTGACGTCGGCCGCCTCGATCGCGACCCGGCCGCCGTCCAGCGCCACCGCCCGCACGTTGACGCCGAGCGGGTCGCCGTGGGTGAGGCGGGGCAGGTCGAGCTCGACGACGCGGGTCACCCCGTTGCGCCGGACCTGGGTGGCGAGGCTGCGCACGATGGTGTGCGCCTCCTCCGCCGCGCCCTGGCGCTGCCGGACCAGACCCATCTCGCGGGCCGCCGCGTTGACCAGCACGGGCCGGTCGGTGTCGTCGAGCACCACGACGCCGACAAGAAGCGCGTCGAGGATCTCGGTCATGGCCGAGCCCATCGCCGCGCTGTCAGCCTTCGACTGGCGGAACTTCCAATCCACGACCTGATGGTAGGAGGTCGCCTACCCGACGGACGGTGGTCCAGGGCACGAAACGGGCTCACATCACCCAGTGTTCACCCTGGCGCGGGATGAAGTTCACCGGATGCGCCGGTGCGGGACCTACCGTGAGGGACACCACGATAGGAGAACCATGCGCGACGAATACCGTGCCGACCTGCTGCAGGTCAACCGTCTACTGGTTTCGATGGCGGACGCCGTCCGCAGCGCGATGATCCGTGCCACGAAGGCGCTGCTCACCGCCGACCAGACCGACGCCGAGGAGGTCGTGGCCCGCGACGCGGAGGTCAACGCCCTCTACCGGCTCGTCGAGGACAAGGTCTACGACCTCTGCGCCCGCCAGGCGCCGGTCGCCTCCGACCTGCGGGTCGTGCTGACCGCACTGCACCTCGCGGCCGACCTGGAGCGCATGGGCGACCTCGCCGACCACGTCGCGAAGACGGCGCTGCGCCGGCTGCCCGAGGTGGCGGTGCCGGAGCCGCTGCTCGCGACGTTCGAGGAGATGGGCACGGTCGCCGACCGGATCGCCGGCAAGATCTCCCGCGCGATCTCCAACCTCGACGTGGTCGCCGCCGGCCAGCTGGACCGCGACGACGACGAGATGGACCGGCTGCACACCAGCCTGTTCGAGACGATGTTCGGCCCGAAGTGGACCGAGAGCACGCAGGCCGCGGTCGACACCGCGCTGCTCGGCCGCTTCTACGAGCGCTACGCCGACCACGCCGTCAACGCCGGCCGCCACGTGGTGTTCCTCGTCACCGGCGAGTCGTTCGACTCCGCGCAGGCGTAACGAGAACGAACAGAAGAGGGGGCCGCGGAAGCGGCCCCCTCTTCTGTATGAAAGCGGGTCAGCGGCCCTGGTTGGCGACCGCGGCCGCGGCCTCCTTGGCCGCCTCCGGGTCCAGGTAGGTGCCGCCCGCGGTGACCGGCCGCAGCGCGGCGTCGAGGTCGTAGCGCAGCGGGATGCCGGTCGGGATGTTGAGCTTGGCGATCGCCTCGTCCGAGATGCCGTCGAGGTGCTTCACCAGGGCGCGCAGCGAGTTGCCGTGCGCCGCCACCAGCACGGTGCGGCCGGCCAGCAGCTGCGGCACGATCTGGTCGTACCAGTACGGCAGCATCCGCGCCACGACGTCCTTCAGGCACTCCGTGCGCGGGCGCACGTCCGGCGGCAGGTTCGCGTAGCGCGGGTCGTCGACCTGCGACCACTCGTCGTCGTCGGCGATCGGCGGCGGCGGCACGTCGTACGAGCGGCGCCAGAGCATGAACTGCTCCTCGCCGAACTCCTCCAGCGTCTGCTTCTTGTTCTTGCCCTGCAGGGCACCGTAGTGCCGCTCGTTGAGCCGCCAGCTGCGCTGGACCGGGATCCAGTGCCGGTCGGCGGCGTGCAGGGCGATCTCGCTGGTGCGGATGGCACGGCGCAGCACTGACGTGTGCACCACATCCGGCAGCAGACCGGACTCACGGAGCAGCTCGCCGCCCCTGCGGGCCTCGGCCTCTCCTTGGGCGCTGAGGTCCACGTCGACCCAGCCGGTGAACAGGTTCTTCGCGTTCCACTCGCTCTCACCGTGCCGCAAGAGCACCAGTGTCCCGACTTCACTCATGCCGCAATCTTCCCGCACTGAATCACTTCGACAGCACCGGACCTCCAATGTAAGGATGCGAGCGTGCCTCGCAGCTTACAAACACGGCTACCGTCACAGTTCTGGGTCGTCTGGACCGCGACGCTGATCAACCGCGCGGGCGGGTTCGTCGGCATCTTCCTGACGATCTACCTGACGTCGGAGCGCGGGTTCAGCGAGTCCACGGCCGGGCTCGTCCTCGGGCTCTACGGGCTCGGCGGTGCGATCGGCGTCACCGGCGCCGGCCACCTGACCGACCGGTGGGGGCGGCGGCCGACGGCCCTGCTGGCGATGGGCTCCGCGTCGGTGCTCATGGTCGGCCTCGGGCTGGCGCACAGCCGGCCCGCGATCATGGCCGGCGCGCTCGCGCTGGGGATGGCCGCCGAGGCCGCCCGCCCGCCGCTCGGCGCGATGATCGCCGACCTGGTGCCGGCGTCCGACCGCGGCCGGGCCTTCTCCGTGTACTTCTGGGCGGTCAACCTGGGCTTCGCGACCGCGGCGATCCTCGCCGGGTTCGCCGCCGGCAGCGGCTACCTGACCCTGTTCCTCGCCGACGCGGCCACGACCGCCGCCGCGGCGGTCCTCATCGCGGTGCGGATCCGCGAGACGAAACCCGCGGCGACGCCGAAGACCGAGCAGCGGTCCGGCCTGGCCTCGCTCGGCCGCGACCGGGTGTTCCTCGGGTTCGTCGCGTGCAACCTGTTCGTCGCGCTCCTGCTGCTCCAGCACGCGGCGATGCTGCCGATCGCGATGATCGACGACGGCCTGAGCCCGCGCACGTTCGGCGTGGTGATCGCGCTCAACGGCGTGCTCATCGTGCTCGGCCAGCCGCTCGTCACCCGCCTGCTCGCCACCCGCCGCGAGGCGCTCGTCGCGCCGGTCGCCGCCGTGGTCATGGGGGCCGGCTTCGGCCTCACCGCGCTCGCGCACACCCCCGTCTGGTACGGCGCGACCGTGCTGGTCTGGACCGTCGGCGAGATGCTCAACGCCCCGTCCAACGCCGCGCTGCTGGCCGGGTTGTCTCCGGTCGACATGCGGGGCCGCTACCAGGGCGCGTATGGGCTGTCGTGGCAGGCGGCGTCGTTCCTGGCGCCGACGCTCGGCGGCGCGGTCCGCGAACTCGCCGGCAACACCGCGCTGTGGCTCGGCTGCCTCGGGCTGGGCCTGGCCGCCGGGGTGTGGAGCCTGCTCGCGGCGCCCGCCCGGGAGCGCCGGGTGGCCGAGGTCACCGCCGCCGCGGAAGCGCCGGGCGAGTTGGCTAAGATCTAACTGTTAAGCGCGTTAACAATTCTGGAGCAATCGTGCGGGTGTGGTACCGGTCCACGATCGGTGGTCTGCCGAGGATGTACTGGTACCTCTGGACCGGCATGCTCATCAACCGCGTCGGCGGGTTCGTCGCGCTGGTGCTCTCGCTGTACCTCACCGCCGACCGCGGCCTGAAGCCCGGCGCCGCGGGCCTGGTCGTCGGCCTCTACGGCATCGGCGGGATCGCGGGCGTCCTGCTCGGCGGCGTGCTCGCCGACCGGTGGGGGCGCCGGCCGACGCTCCTGCTGTCCCACTTCGGCGCGGCGGTGTTCGTCGGCGGGCTGGCCCTGACCCGCGACATCCCCGCGATCGCCGCCCTGGCCGCGCTGCTCGGGCTCATGCACGCCATGCCGGGCCCCGCGTTCGTCGCGGCGATCGTCGACGTGGTGCCCGCCGGCGACCGCAGCCGCGGGTTCAACCTGCAGTTCTGGGCGATGAACCTGGGCATGGCCGCGGCGTCCGTCCTCGCCGGCGCGCTCGCCGAGGTGAGCTTCCCGCTGCTGTTCGCGGTCGACGCCGCCGGCACGCTGGTCACCGCCGTGCTGCTGCTGTGGAAGGTCCACGAGACCAGGCCCGCGGCGCGGACGGCCGGCGAGCCCGTCAAGGGCGGCCTGCACACCGCGCTGACCGACCGGGCCTACCTGGCGTTCGTCGGGCTGAGCCTGCTGCTGGCCGTCGTCACCATGCAGAGCTCGACGATCCTGCCGCTCGCGATCGACGCCGACGGGCTGCGGCCGACCGTGTACGGCTCGGTCGTCGCCTACGGCGGCCTGCTCATCGTCGCCGGGCAGCTCTTCGTGCCGAAGCTCATCGACCGCTGGCGCAAGGGCACCACGCTCGCCGTCGCCAACGTGCTCCTCGGGCTCGGCTTCAGCTGCGTCGCGCTCGCCTCCGGCGTGCCCGGCTACCTGGTCGCGGCGACCGTCTGGACGATCGGCTCGATGCTCGCCGCGCCACCGAACGCGGCCGTCATCGCGGAGCTGTCGCCGGAGGCGCTGCGCGGGCGGTACCAGAGCGTCTTCTACCTGATCTTCCCGGCGGCGAGCTTCATCGCGCCCGCGGCCGGCGGCGTGAGCCTGGAGTTCCTCGGCGACTGGCACTGGGTGATCTGCGGCGGGCTCGGGGCGCTCGCCGCCGCCGGTCACCTGCTGATCCAGCCGGCCCGGGAGCGCCGGGTCGCCCGCGCCGAAAAGGAGCGTTTAGCGGTGCCGGTAGCGGGGTAGACGCCGCCCTTCGACGTGACAGGGGGCGAAGTGGACGGTCTGACGGCGAAGCTGGAGGCGCCGGACCCCGGCACGGTCGTCATCCGGCTCGACGGAGAGCTCGATCTCGCCACCCGCGACCGCCTCTCCGAAGCGGTGCGTGCGGTGCTGCCCGTCTTCCGGCCAGGAGCGCTGGTGGTGGACCTGGCCGGCGTGACGGTGCTCGACTCGGCCGGGATCGGCGCGCTGGTCGGCTGCTGGAAGCTCGCCAAGGAGACCGGCTGCACGCTCAGCCTGCGCAATCCGCGCCCCCTCGCCTACGCACAGCTGCGCCTGACCGGCCTGCTGCCCGTCTTCGCGCTCAGCTAGAGCCGCGTTCTCTAGAGCGTCCCGTCGTACTTGGCGGCGCCGCTGACGGTGGCGTCGGCGCGGAGGCGGCCCTTCGCGGCACCGTCGCTGTAGAGGGTGTAGCGCAGGAAGTCGAGCATCGTCTTGGACACCGCCTGGTTGGCGGGTGCCGAGCCGAACAGCCCGCCGCCGTGGTCGCCGCCCAGCAGGGTCAGGAACGCCTTGGGCCAGCCGCAGCCGTCGTACAGGCCGCGGCCGCTGCTGTAGGGCACGGTGCCGTCGGCGTCGCCGTGGATGAACAGCACCGGCGTGGCGGCGCCGCTGAACTTCCCGCCCATGCCGCCGCCGGAGACGATGATGCCGCCCTTGAGCCGGGCGTCGCGGCCCGAGCCGGACAGCATGCCGGCGGTCGTGTAGCCGCCCGCCGAATGGCCGCCCGCGGCGACCCGGCCGGTCTCGATGTGGCCGGCGAGGGCGGCGCCGGCCTTCGTGTCGAGCTTGAGCACCTCGGTGATCACGGCGGACGCGTCGGCGGGCTGGTTGCCCATGTCGTTCTGGTTGAAGGGATTCGCCGCGGCGTTGGTGAACGGGTAGGCCGGCGCCGCGACGACGAACCCGGCGGCGGCGATCTTCGCGGTCACGCCCTGGTAGCCCTCCGGCGAGCCGTGCAGGCCGTGGCTCCACAGGACCAGGGGGAACCTGCCCGCGGCGACGCCCGCGTCCTTCTTCGGCGAGCCGCCGGCCGCCCCGGCCGCCGGGTAGAAGACCAGGGTGCGCAGCGTGCGGCCGGCGCGGCTGAACGTGAACTGGCTGACCCCGACGGCGAATGTCTGAGTGGGTGCCTTCGCGGCGGGCGGCGCGGCGCTCTTCGAGCCGGCGGCCGGCCCCGATGCCGGTGCGGACCCGGAGGGTGCGGCCCCGGCTGCGGCGAGTGCGGCGGCACCGTCCCCGCTCCCGGCATCCGCGCCCGCCTCCACCGATGCGGACGTCTCCGGATTCGCTTCGGTGTTGCCGGCCTTCGCGCCACAGCCGGCCAACGTGGCGACGAGCAAGAGACCGGCGAGGGCACCGCGCATCCGCATGCGAGAGAAACTACGGCTTCGCGACGTTGTGCGTCTTTACGCCGGACTTAAGTTTGCGGGCTCGCGCCGGACTTGAGTTTGCCGGCTCGTGCCGGACTTGAGTTGACGGGCCCGTGTCGGCCCTGGAAGCTCGTGCCGGCGGCAGCGGGTGGCGTGCACCCCCAGTCCACGACCACCCGCTCTGCTGCGATCCGAAGATCGCGCGGTGCCGCCGGTTGCAGTGGCCGCCCCGCCCGGACAGACCACTGCGAGTGGGCCTTGACGGCCCAGAAACACCCCCGTCGCTCCCCAACTTCAGGAATCGCCGGTATCCGTGATTGACGGTACGCGGCGAGGAATTGCAGCGACAAGTAACGGGACTGTCGGCTCTCTCACACAATCGAAATAATCGAAATCAATCGAAGTGTTGAAAGCCCGGCCACAGGTCAGCCCAGGCGCCCTTCAGCCCCCGGCACACGAAGACGCGAGCTGTTTGCTCTTCGTTCTCCACGCCGTAACGGTTGTCCAGATTCGCCTTGAACTCGCATGATACGAACGCCGCCGAGCGGCTCGGGTCACCCTGCGTCACGAGCACGACGACGGTCGCGGACTCCGGCGGCGGGCCGAGCCGGTGCAGCTCGTTCTGTCCACTGTAGACATCCGGCAGGCCGAGGGACTTGCCGTAGCGGTCCAGGGCGCCGGCCTCGCCGTAGTTGCCGGTGAGGAGCACGGTGTGCGGCTTGTCCTGCGCCGGAAGCGCCTCGTAGACGTCGGCGACCTGCCGCACGTACCGGCGCCAGCCGACCTGGTCGGAGATGCCCTGGTTGATCGCGGGGATCGGCGTCCCGCCCACCACCCCGACCGGCAGCACCGGCAGGGACATCAGGATCGCGAAGCCCACGTTGACGGCGGCGCCCACGGCGAGGATCCACCGCCTGGTGACGCGCCGCTCGACCGGGACGGCGCCGATCGCGAACAGCGCCGACAGCAGCCCGACGGTGTAGTACGGCTGCCCGGCGATCACGAACAGAAGCACCAGCATCAGCGGGTACGCCACCCCGAGCGCGCGGACCGGGCGCAGCGCCGGATTCCGCAGCAGCGTCACGATGCCGGCGACCCAGACCGGCACGAAGAACGGGCCCAGCCACGCCAGCTGGAGCGGGATCAGCGTGATCCTGGCCTCGTCGCCCTTGTTCTCGGCCAGGGCCGCGGCCATGTCGAGCTGCGGAAAGTCGTTGGCGATCTGGTACAGCAGGTTGGGCAGCCCGACGACGATCGCGATGCCGGCGCCGGCCCACAGCCACGGCGACAGCAGGACCTTGCGCGGGCCGGCGACGAGCAGCCCCGCCGCGAACGTGAGCAACAACAGGATGACCAGGTGCTTGTTGTACAGCGCGAGCCCGGTGACCAGCCCGGCGAGCAGCCAGTACCGTGGCAGCTCGCGCAACGACGCGCGCATGACGCACAGGACGACCCCGAGCCAGACCAGCAGGTCGGGCCCGGTGGTCAGGGTCAGGTGCGTGGACACCAGGGAGAACGTGGTCAGCGCCCCGGTCCCGGCGAGGGTCTGCGCGACCGCGCCGCCGCCGGCCTCGCGGGCGATGAGGGCGAGCAGGAAGACGGCGGCGGGCAGGAACAGCACGCCGGGCAGCCGGATCGCCCACACCGAGTCGCCGAAGACCTCGACGCACAGCCGGATCAGCAGCGGCGTGAACGGCGGCTGGTCGACGTAGCCCCACCTGGGACGGTCGCCGAGCATGCGGAAGTACAGCTCGTCGCGGTGGTAGTCATAGCGGTTGATCGTCAGCAGGAGCGCGACGGCGGCCGAGGCCGCCACCGCACCGACAGGTTTCCAGGCCAGCTTCTGCACATCGGGCGCTCGCTCGATCACCGGCTCAGCGTAGCTACGCCCCGCGCTCCACGAAGGCCGTGAATGCCTTGAGATTGTCGAGGGGTTCGCCGCGCTTGACGCGCCACTCCCACTCGCGGCGGATCGCGGAGCCGAAGCCGATCTCCAGCATCGGGTCGAAGCTCTCGTCGGCGTAGGTCAGCACCGCGCCGAGCAGCCGGTCGAGCTCCTCCTCGGTCACCGCGTGCAGCGGCAGGCGGCCCATCAGGTACACGTCACCGACCGCGTCGATGCTGAACGCCACCCCGTACATGCGCGCGTTGCGCTGCAGGAGCCACTGCCACAGCTCCTCGCGGTTCTCGTCCGGGTGGCGCATCACGAACGCCTCGACCCGCAGCGTGTGCTCGCCGACGATGAGGTTGCAGTTGGTCTTCTGCTTGTGGGTGCCGGGCAGGACCGCAACGTAGGCGTCGTCGCCGGTCTTCTCCCAGGCGATCTCGCGCTCGTCGCAGACCCGCTCGATCAGCGCCTTGACGCCTTCGACCGTAGGGGTGCCGCTCATGCCGTCACCTCCGCTGCGCTCCGGCGCCGGCCTGAGCTCCACCCTGCAATCCCGACTCGCAGCCCTCCGCTACGCTCCGGGCCGCTCATGCCGTCACCTCCGCTGCGCTCCGGCGCCGGCCTGAGCTCCACCCTGCAATCCCGACTCGCAGCCCTCCGCTGCGCTCCGGGCCGCTCATGCCGTCACCTCCGCTGCGCTCCGGCGCCGGCCTGAGCTCCACCCTGCAATCCCGACTCGCAGCCCTCCGCTGCGCTCCGGGCCGCTCATGACATCGCCGCCAGCAGTTCGGTGTCGCGGTGGGTGGTGAGGGCGTCGCGGTACGCGGCGAGCAGGCCGCTCGCGGTGTGGCTCCACGAGAACTCGCGGGCGTGCCGGACCGCACCTTCCGCGAGCTCGCGGCGCCTCGCCGGATGGGCGAGCAGGTCGCCGAGGACGGCGGCCCAGTCGGCCGGGCGGTGCGTGTCGACCAGCACCCCGGAGACCCCGTCACGCACGGCGGTCACCAGCCCGCCGACGGCGGCCGCGACGACCGGTGTGCCGCACGCCTGCGCCTCGATCGCGACCAGACCGAACGACTCGTTGTAGCTCGGCACGGCGACCAGGTCGACGGCGCGGAACAGCTCGGCGAGGTCCTCGCGCGGCTGCGGGGCGAGGAACCGCACGCAGTCGGCGATGCCCAGCTCGGCGGCGAGGTCCATGAGCGCGGTCGGCCGGTCCAGGCCCGAGCCGCTGGGGCCGCCGCAGACGGCGACGACCAGCTTCGCACCCAGCTCGGGGTCGCGGGCGCGCAGCTCGGCGGCGGCGCGCAGCAGCACGTCGGGCGCCTTCAGCGGCTGGATCCGCCCGACGAACGCGACCACCAGGGCGTCCTCGGGGAGGCCGAACTTCTGCCTTCCCCGGGTCCCGGCAGGGGTGAACGTCTCCAGGTCCACGCCCGGGGGCACCACGCTGACCCGGCGGGGGTCGGCGGCGTACAGCTCGATCAGGTCGGCGGCCTCGGCCGGGGTGTTGGCCACCAGGCTGTCGGCCGCGGCGACGACCTGCTCCTCGCCGATGACGCGGGCCATCGGCTCGGGCTTGTCACCGTCGGCGAGCAGCTGGTTCTTCACCTTGGCGAGCGTGTGGGCGGTGTGCACCAGCGGGACGCCCCACCGGTCCTTCGCCAGCCAGCCGACCTGACCGGACAGCCAGTAGTGGGAGTGGACGAGGTCGTACCAACCGGGCGCCCGCGACGCCTCGGCGCGCAGGACACCGTTGGTGAACGCGCACAGCTGCGCCGGCAGGTCCTCCTTGGCCAGGCCCTCGAACGGGCCGGCGATGACGTGCCGCACGAGCACGCCCGGCGCCATCTCCACCACCGGCGGCAGCTCGCTGCCCGTCGCCCTGGTGAAGACCTCGACCTCGACGCCGGCGCTGGCCAGTCGCTCGGCGACCTCGACGATGTACACGTTCATGCCGCCGGCGTCGCCGGTGCCCGGCTGGTCGAGCGGGGACGTGTGCACGGACAGCGTCGCCACCCTCCGCGGGAGGGAGCGACGGGACTGCGGGGTGTGCCTGTGCAGCGAGTCGACCCGCGCCACGTCGGTGCTCCTTCATCTGTTGCCGGACGGTTACATCTTCCCAACCGTCCATGTTCCCTCGCGGGCGGCCGTCTACCCACCGTTGCGTTCATCACTGCGGTTCGCGGTGCATGCGGGAGGATGGTCGGCATGTCTTCTCCTGTTGCCGTTGTGACCGGCGCTTCCAGCGGTATCGGCGCTGCTACCGCCCGTCGTCTGGCCGCTGAGGGCTTCCACGTGGTGGCCGTGGCCCGGCGGGCCGCGCTGCTGGATGCGGTGGTCGCTTCGCTGCCGTCAGCGACCGCTGTTGTGGCCGACATCACGTCCGATGCGGACATTTCACGACTTGTCGACACGGTCACCGCGTTGGGCGCGCCGGTGGAGCTGCTGGTCAACAACGCCGGCGGGGCCATCGGCGCGGAGACCGTGGAGGAGGCGGACCTCAGCGACTGGCAGTGGATGTTCGAGGTCAACGTGCTGGGCACGGTCCGGGTCACCAAGGCGCTCCTGCCGCTGCTGTCCGCCTCGGGCCGGGCGACGATCGTCGTGATCTCTTCCACGGCGGGTCTCATCGTGTACGAGGGGGGCGGCGGCTACACGGCGGCGAAGCACGCCCAGACGGCGGTCGCGGAGACCCTGCGGCTGGAGCTCAACGGGCGCCCGATCCGGGTCGTGGAGATCGACCCCGGCATGGTGAAGACCGACGAGTTCTCCCTCAAGCGCTTCGAGGGAGACTTGGACAAGGCCGCCGCCGTGTACAAGGGTGTGGAGAATCCGCTGGTCGCCGAGGACATCGCCGACTGCGTCGCGTGGACCGCGACCAGGCCGCACCACGTCAACATCGACCGGATCGTGGTCCGGCCGCTCGCCCAGGCCGCCCAGCACAAGGTGCACCGGGTGACGTGATGCGCGTCCTCGGCGCGATCACGCGCGGGACCACCAATCCCAACCGGCTGCGGCGGGTCGACAACTGGATCGCGGTGACGCTCGGCCCGGTGCTCGCCCGCGCCGACGCGCCGCTCGTCGTCGACCTCGGGTACGGCGCCTCGCCCGTCACCACCCTGGAGCTGCGCCGCCGCCTGCTTGAACTGCCGGGGCCGCGGGTCCGGGTCGTCGGCCTGGAGATCGACCCGGCGCGGGTCGCGGTCGCCCAGCCCTTCGCCGACCCACCGTTTCTGGAGTTCCGCCGGGGCGGCTTCGAGCTGGCCGGGCTCGCCCCGACCGTGGTGCGGGCGTTCAACGTGCTGCGCCAGTACGACCTGGAGGCCGTCCCCGCGGCGTGGGCCGCGATGACCGCGACCGGGGCGGTCCTGGTCGAGGGGACCTGCGACGAGCTCGGCCGGCTGGCATCCTGGGTGACTGTCACCGCCGGCGTGCCGCGGACCCTGACCCTCGCCAGCCGGCTGTCCACGTTGGACACCCCGGCGACCCTGGCCGAGCGCCTGCCGAAGTGCCTCATCCACCACAACGTGCCCGGGCAGCCGATCCACGCGCTGCTGTCCACACTGGACACCGCGTGGCGAGCGGCGGCGCCGCTGTCGGCCTTCGGCCCGCGCCAGCGCTGGCGGCGCGCGGTCGAGGCCACCCGGGACGCCGGCTGGCCCGTCCTGGACCGCCCCGCCCGCTGGCGCCTGGGCGAGATGACGGTCCCTTACAGCTGCGTCGCTGCAGACGGCGATTGACCTCGCTACGGGCGGCGGATGACCTCGCTACAGGCGGCAGTTGACCTCGCTGCAGACGGCGGTTGACCTCGCTACGGGCGGGGGCGGACTTCGCTACAGGCGGGGGCGGACTTCGCTACAGGCGGCAGTTGACCAGGACCGGCTCCGGGTGCAGCTGCACGCCGAACCTGTCCTTGACCCCGTGCTGGATCTCGCGCGCCAGCCCGAGCAGCGCGGCGGTCGTGCCGGTGCCCCGGTTGGTCAGGGCGAGGGTGTGCTTCCCCGACAGCGCCACGCCACTGGCCGGGTCGCCGTAGCCCTTGCCGAACCCGGCCCGCTCGATGAGCCACGCCGCGCTGAGCTTGACCATCCCGTCGGGCGCCGGCCACGCGGGCGGCTCACCGGCGGCCCGGCGCACGTCCTCCACCGCCTCCGCCGCCACCACGGGGTTCGTGAAGAACGAGCCCACCGAGAACGTGTCCCTGTCGACCGGGTCCAGGACCATCCCCTTGCCGGCGCGCAGCTTCAGCACCGTCTCGCGCACGTCGGTGAGCGGCGCGGACTCCCCCGCCTGCACCCCGAGCGTCCTGGCCAGCTCCGCGTAGCGGACCGGCGTCGACAGCGGCGACACCGCCAGCTCGAACGTCACCGAAAGGACGACGAACCGCTCGTTGTGCTTGAAGACGCTCGTCCTGTACGCGAAGCCGCACGCCTCCTTCGGCAGTGTGACGACCTCGTCGCGGACCCGGTCGTACGCCCGGACGGCGGTGATCGTCTCGGCGACCTCCTGCCCATACGCCCCGACGTTCTGGATCGGGGTGGCGCCCGCCGACCCCGGGATGCCCGACAGCGACTCGATCCCCGCCCAGCCGCTGGCGACCGCCACCGCCGCGACCTCGTCCCACGGCTGCCCCGCCTGGACGGTCAGCCGGACGGTCTCGCCCTCCTGCCGCACATCGATCCCGCGCTGCCGCAGCAGCACCACGGTCCCCGGAACCCCCTCGTCGGCGATCACGACGTTGCTGCCCCCGGCGAGGACGAGCAGCGGTTTTCCGGGCTTTGCCCTTTTTGTTGCTGCGATCGTCTCCTCTTCCGAAGTCACCTCCACCAGTTGCTCGGCGGGCCCGCCGAGGCGCAGGGTGGTGAGGTCGGCGAGGCTGGGCGCGGACGCGGCTGCTTCGGGCACCGCACCAGAGTAAGGCGTGCCCTAATGTTGGAGCTGCAGCGTCCAGACCGGGAGAGGGATCGCCGATGAGCAAGCCTCAGCTCACCAAGGAGTTCTGGCTCACCGCGCTGCGCGCCGAAGGCGACGCCTTCCGCGCCGCGCTCGGCACCGTCCCTCTCGACGCCGCCGTGCCCACCTGCCCCGGCTGGCAGCTGCGCGACCTGGCCTGGCACCTCACCCAGATCTACGTGTGGGTCAACGCCATCGCCCCCCGCGGCGTCACCGACCGTCCCGACCCGCGCCCCGACACCCCGCTCCCGGCGGACGTCGACCCGGCGGTCGCATGGACCGACGCCTTCACTGAACTTCTCGCCACCCTCGACGCCCTCGACCCCGACCTGCCCGCCTTCAACTGGGCCCCGCAAGCGAAGAAGGCCGGCTTCTGGCACCGCCGCATGGCGCACGAGACCGCCATCCACCGCTGGGACGCCCAGATGGCCGCCGGCCTCAGCGAGCCCATCGAACCCCGCCTCGCCAGCGACGGCGTCACCGAGGTCCTCGACACCTGGCTCCCCGCCGGCCGCCGCTCCGGCCCCACCAACCGCGCGGGCATGATCGCCCTCCACGCCACCGACGTCGACCAGGTCTGGTACGTCCGCCTCCGCGGCGCCGGCGTCGCCCTCCTCGACACCGACACCCTGCTCGACTCCGACGACCACCACGAACGCGCCACCGCCAGCGGCCCCGCCAGCGACCTGGTCCTGGCCCTCTTCGGCCGCGTCGCCTTCGACACCCTCCTCGTCAGCGGCGACACCACCCTCCTGGAAGGCCTCCGCACCGGCTGACCTCCCAGCGATCGCGCCCCAGATCCCGCCGGCCCACCGCCCCACCGGCCGTCGCGCTGACCCTCACCTCCGCAGCAGCGACCGCCGCCGCGCCGACGACCACCGCCTGCGTCGCCGACCTAGCACTCTCGCGTGCCCGCCTCGGCCGTCCAGGCCATCGCCCCGGCGCTCAGACGCGCCCCTGATCACGTGGGCATTGTCCTTCCCGGCCCGACCACCTGCCTGCACCGGTCCGGATCCCGCTCACCCCACCCACGAAGCGACGGGATTCCGCGTCGGGCAGTCCGTGCTGGAGGCCCGCGGCAGGGAGTCCGCATCGGGTGGTGCGCGCCAGGAATCCACGTCGAAGGTCCCCAGCGGTGCGGTGGCCTGTCCGCCGCGCGGGGCCAAACGCTCGGCTCCGTCCTCGCGAGGGACCTGGGGCGCGGGTGACCCATCGCGTCGGCGCCATCCTGATGTGCACGGCGGAGCCATGGACGGGTTCCGGCTCGCCCGAGCGCTACTCCGCCGGACTCGGCTGGGGCACCGCACGAACCCCGACACGTCCTGCCACGGCTGCGTCCGTCGAGCTGTACACCTTCCTTGCTGCGTCAAGCACCTGGCCACGCCGCAGTTCATGCCCCGAACGCGGACGACCTCCCGCAGGCCGACCGACGCAGTTGCCCGGCGGCGGCCGTGCTTCACGTTCGGCGGCGGCGCGGACCAGCCGAACACCCCTTAACGTTCACAAACCGTCACTCATCCCCCACTCCCCCGGCCGGGAGCGCTCGGGTCACAACCGGCCGGCTACTCCCACATCATGCCCGCCGGGTACGACAGTTTCCGCGCCTCGAACGACTGGTGGCTTGCCGAGAGCGACGGATGGCTTGTCGGTCGGGAGGGCGAAGAGCCTGCGGGTCAGCAGGGTGCTGCCGGCCACCGCGGCGGGGACGACCAGGACCGCGGCGAAGGGGATCAGCAGGATCACGAAGACCGGTATGCCGAAGCCGAGCGCGAGCGGGCGGTTGGCGCGGAGCATGGCGCGGCGGTCCCTCAGGCGCATGCCGCGGCGGTTGAACGGGACGCCGGTCAGCTCAACGGCGAGCAGCCAGCCGCCGACCACGGCGTCGAGGACCGGGATGACCGTCTGGCCGAGGACCGGGACGAAGCCGAGCAGGAAGAGCGGGATCGAGACGGCGACGGCGAGCAGGATGAGCCTGATGGAGTCGGCGGCGTTCTTGAAGAACGTGCGGTGCCACGGCAGGTCGGGCAGCCCCGGCGCGCCGCCGAAGTGGTCCTCGACGCGTTCGGAGATGACCTCGTAGAACGGGTCGCCGATGAGCAGGGTCAGCGCCGTGTACGTGAGCACCGACACCAGGGCGGACACGATGACGATGCCCGCGCCCGCGCCGAACCTGGTGACGCCGCGCCACGGTGACCCCCAGTCGTCGGCGAACCAGGTGACGGTCGCCGCCAGGTCGCGGATGAACCAGAGCAGGAAGAACCAGGCGATGCCCAGCAACAGGAAGGAGATGCCTGCCGGGATCAGCCCGAGGAGCAGGAGGCGTGGGCTTCGGCTGTACAGCGAGAACCCCCGCCCGAGCAGTCTCGCCCCCTCGGCGAACTCGTCCCACATCGTCTTCAGCGGCGCCACCCCGTCATTTTTCACGACCCGGGACCGCCCCGACGGCCAGCCCCGGATCACGAGCCGTGCCGGTCGGCGCTGGGGCACGGGCGTGTTTGCCGACTCGTGCGTTGCCGTGGGATGATGGCCATGTACGCATAGGACGGCAAGCGGACAAGATCATGGGGTTATCTACCGTTGCAGCATGATCGACCGGAGTTCGGATCGGCCGTTGTACCAGCAGCTGGCGGACCTGCTGCGTGAGCAGATTCGGGCGGGGAAGCTGGCGCCGGGGGCGTTCGTGCCGTCGGAGAGCAGCCTGATGCAGGAGTACGAGCTGGGCCGGCCCGCCGTTCGCAACGCGGTGGCGGTGCTGCGGCAGGAAGGGCTCGTCGTGTCGGCCCGGGGGGCGCGGACCATGGTGCGGCCCGCGTTACAGCGGGAGGTCGTGGAGCTGCGGGCCGGGGACGAGGTGATCGGCCGGATGCCGACCGATCCGGAGCGGCGCGACCTGGGGATCGATCCGGGCGAGCCGATTCTCGAGTTGACCAGGGCCGGCGGGGAGAAGCTGATCCTGCCCGCAGGAGCCAACCTGCTGCGGGTCGGGCCCTGAGACGGGCGGTCACGGCCGAACGGGCCTGGAGCCAGCAGGCTTGGGCCAGACAGACTCGGAGCTAGCAGGCCCGGAACTCGCGGCGCAGAGCTGGCAGGCGTGGGCGGAGCGGGTCCCTGCCCATGGGGCCAACCTGCTGCAGGTCGGCCACCTGAGGCGAGCGGAGCGGGCGAGCGCCGCGACGGACGGGGCGTCAGTCGATCAGGCGGACGCGGACCCGGCGGTTGGCTTTGCCCTTGCTCTCGACCTTGACGATCTGGAGGCGGCCGATCTGGGCGGTCGACGCGACGTGGGTGCCGCCGTCGGCCTGGGTGTCGAGGCCGACGATGTCGACGATGCGGATCTCCTGCTCGTCGGCT
The DNA here is from genome assembly GCF_042898305.1 of Dactylosporangium sp. NPDC000521. Lineage (NCBI taxonomy): Bacteria > Bacillati > Actinomycetota > Actinomycetes > Micromonosporales > Micromonosporaceae > Dactylosporangium > Dactylosporangium sp. NPDC000521. The sequence continues at coordinate 63,076 of NZ_JBIAYW010000026.1, read as the reverse complement.
GGGATGAGGTTGGTCTGCGTGCGGATGATGTCGGGGATCGCCAGGGCTTCGTCGCGGGCGAGGACCTTGGTGACGACCTTGCGGTCGGCGGCGACCTCGGCGTTGATGAGCTCCTCGAGCCGGGCCTTGAAGTCGGGTGGGACCTCGGGGAGGTTGAAGTCCATGCGGGCCTCGGCGGGCTCCATGGAGCCGCCGGTGACCAGGGCGCCGAAGTCGCGGAACACCACGCCGCCCAGGACGTGCAGGCCGGAGTGGGTGCGCATGAGCTTGGTGCGGCGGTCGTCCTCGACGGCGCCGATCACCTCGGTGCCGGCGGGCGGGAGCGGGTCTCCCTCGGCGGGCTGGAGGTAGAGGTCGTCGCCCTTGCGGGTCCCAGTGATTCGCGTCTGTACCCCCTGCCACAGCAGCACGCCGTGGTCCGGTGGCTGGCCGCCACCGCCAGGGTAGAAGGCTGAGCGGTCGAGCACGATGCCGTCGGTGGCATCGGAGTGCAGGACGACGCACGTCCACTCGCGCAGCGTCGGGTCTGCGAGGTCGAGGCGGGAGGTCCTGCCGTGTTGCGTGACACCCATGTCGGGAACTCTATGTCGGTCCGGCCCAGCGGCGCAGCGCGGTCATGGTCCGATCCCCCTCGGTCAGCTCGTGGCGAAGTTGTCATGCATTAGACAGACGCCCCGAGGTGCCGCCCTGATACATGCCAGAGGTCAGCCGTTCGGACAGTTCAGGCGGGACCGGCGTTCAGGAACGTGGAGATCCGGGCGCGCAGGTCGGCGCGCTGGGTCCAGACGACGCCGGGCCGGTCGTACACGTGCAGCTCTGCGTCGGGAAGCGCCTCGGCGAGCTGCTCGGCCACGGCGACCGGGTGCAGCTCGTCGCCCCTGGAGCCGATGACGAGGCACTTCGCGGTGACCGCGGCGAGGTCGGCGCGGTCCTGCACGGCGGCCTGGGCGGGCAGGCTGGACAGGCCCGCGGCGAGCCCGTCGCGCATCAGCTGGTCGAGCCGCTGGCGCAGGAACGCCCAGACCGGTGGCGTGTTGCGGACCTGGGCGGGGATCTCCATGGAGATCACGTCGGCCACGGCCGCGGCGTCGCCGGCCTCGATCGCCTCGAGCAGGGCGGTGAGGCGCTCCTGCGCGGCGGCCGGGCGCACCGTGTCGAGGACGGCGGGGAGGAAGAAGACGGCGCGCTCGAAGCGGCCCGGGTTGTCGGCCAGGAGGCGGCAGAGGGCACCGGCGCCGAGGCTGACGCCCAGGGCGCGGGTGGCACCGGAGAGGTCGGCGACGGCACGCAGGTCCCGGGCGAGGTCGGCATAGGTCCAGACGCCGCCGGGCGCGGCGGAGTGGCCGTGGCCGCGGAACTGGAAGAACGCCTTGCGGCCGAGGACGGCGCTGCCCAGGGGGCGGGTCTCGGCGATGCCGCTGCCCAGCCCGTGCGCGAAGACCGTGACAGGGTCGCCCTCGCCGGTGAGAAGCCACTCCAGCTCGACGCCGTGCGGGGTGGCGATCTGCTCGGTCGGCGGCGCGGGAAGGGTGGGCCGGCCGGTCTGCGGCCCGCGGGTCACGGGCGGGCGGAACCGGTCGGGCCTGCCGTCGGGCGGCGGCGGCCAGCGGAAGTCCATCAGCGAACCGCCGCCACAACCACCGGCGCGGCCGCCGGCGCCACCACCGGCGCAGCCGCCGCCGGCTCGGCCACCGGCGCAACGACCGTCAC
>NZ_JBIAYW010000026.1:0-61266 GCF_042898305.1 Dactylosporangium sp. NPDC000521 | reverse complement strand
GGGCACCGGCGCAACCGCCGTAACAGGCACCGCCCCAGCCACCGGCTCAGCCACCGGCGTAACGGGCACTGACCCAGCCACCGGCTCAGCCGCCGCCGCCCCAGCCACCGGCGCAACGACCGTCACGGGCACCGGCGCAACCGCCGTAACAGGCACCGCCCCAGCCACCGGCTCAGCCACCGGCGTAACGGGCACTGACCCAGCCACCGGCTCAGCCGCCGAAGCCGTGGGCGCACCGGAAGAAGCGGCCGCCGGGGCAGCCGTCATCCCGGCCGCCATCACCAGGAGCCGTGGCCGTCGACGGCGTCTCGTAGCGCGGGTCTGATGTCGAGCAGGTACACGGCGAAGATGCCCGCGGAGATGAGCAGGAAGATGCTGAGGTAGCCCATGCGCAGCTGCGGCGCGAGGGCAGTGAGCAGCAGGCCGCCACCGTTCATGGCCAGCCAGACAGTCTTGGACATCGTGCCGATGGCGGGGAACGCGTCGGCCCGCTGGACCAGGCAGTGCAGCAACGCCGCGGCGCCGAGCACCAGGCAGAAGATCCACACCGTCAGGTCGATGTACAGCTCGACTCTGTTGTAGAACACCGGCACTGCAGTCACCATCCCCCGAGCTTATGCCGAAGCCCCCCGGCCCGTGCGAGACGGTCCGGAGGGCTCCCGACAAACTCCCGTTACTTCTTGGCGGCGGCGGTCTTCTTCGCCGCGACCTTCTTCGCGGGGGCCGGCGCGGCGGCCTCGTCGGACGGCTCGGTGGCCGCGGGCGACACGGCCGGCGCGATGTCGGCCGGGGTGGGCGTGACGGCGACCTCGGTGGTCACGGTCTTCGTGGCCGGCGCGATCTCGATCTTGGCCTCGGCGGTGCGGCCGCCGGCGACGACCTTCTCGCCACGGTTCACGAGTTCGGTGTACACGGCGAGCGCGCGGTCCTGCGCGACCTGAGCACCGGCGAGCAGCGACGTGGTGTTGCGACGGGCCGCGTCGCGCAGCCGGTCGGCGGCCACGGTCAGGTCGGCGCGGAGGTTGGTCTCGGCGACCGCCGGGCGCAGCTCCTCGACCCGGGCGCGCAGCTGGGCGACCTGCGCGGGCAGCTTGCGCAGCTGCTCGTAGGCCAGGTCACCGGCGCCGGCGGCGGCATAGAGCGGGGTGGGAATCTTGCGGGTGGTGGTGCTGGTGGTCATGTTGGCTCCTCTGGCTTCGTCGGTGGTGCCGGGTCGGCGTCGAGCCCCGCCCCCGAGGCGGCGCCGTCGGCATCGCTGCGCGAGTTCTCGCGCCGGAAGGTCTCGTAGATCTGTGTGAGCGACTGTTTCTGGGCGGTGGTGAGATCACTGTCCGCAGCGATCGCGGCCAGCACGTCGTGCCCCTCGCGCTCGAGCAGGCCGGCCCGCAGGTACATCAGCGGGGTCGACACCCGCAGTGCACTCGCGAGCTGCGCGAGCACCTCGGCGCTCGGTTTCCGCAGGCCACGCTCGATCTGACTGAGGTACGGGTTGCTGACGCCGGCCTGCTCGGCAAGCTGGCGGAGCGAGATGCGCGCGTTGCGGCGCAGGTCACGGATGAACCCACCCAGGTCGCGCGGCTCTTCAGTCACATCACCGACCGTAGCTCGCCCTGCTAACTGTTGCAAGCAAACTGCTAACTCCAGCTAGCGTGAAGCTACTCACCAGACTGCCCGGACCGAACCTACTCGCACGCCACCGCCCATGACCGGCATGTCCGAAAAGTCACCCAGCGAAAAGCCCAGCCGGGCGAACCCCGCGCTCAGCACGGGCAGTCGCGGCCGCGCCGCACCGTCGTCGATCTTCAGGGCCACCGCGCCGACGCCGGGGACCGCCGCCGCCATCACGCCCTCGGCGCCGATCTTCGACAGCAGCGTGGGGAACGCCCGCATGAGCTGCGTGTCGTGCCCGTCGGCGTCGGTGCCGGAGACCAGGTCGGGGTGGGCGCGCATGGCGTCCGCGACCAGGCGCGGGTGGGAGCCGGCCGGGGCCGACACCAGCTGGAGGAACGCCGAAGCCAGCCCCCGCAGCGACACCGCGAGCAGCGGCGCGCCGCACCCGTCGACGCCGACCGCCGCGGCCGGCTCACCGGCGAGGGATTCGACACCATCGCGGATCGCCACCTGCACGGGGTGCGCCGGGTCCAGGTAGCCGGCGAGGGGCCAGCCGTTGGCCGCGCAGGTGCGCAGCATCCCCGCGTGCTTGCCCGAGCAGTTCATGAACAGCGGCGACCGCTCCCCGCCCGCCCTGACCACGGCGTCGCGGGCGTCGTCGGACAGCGGGTAGTCCGGTGGGCAGCCGAGCGCTGAGGGCGGGATGGCGGCGAGCACACCTCGTACCGACGCCACATGCGCGGGCTGACCGCGATGGCTGGCCGAGATGATCGCGAGCTCGGCCGGCGTCGCGGTGAGCCCGGCCGCCAGCATCCCCACCGCCTGCATGGGCTTGTTGGACGAGCGCGGGAAGACCGGGCCGAGCACGTCACCGGCCCACGCCGTGACCTCGCCGGTGGCGTCCAGCACGACGGCGGACCCGCTGTGCCGGCTCTCCACGAACCCGCTGCGCTCGACCTCCGCAAGCGGCTCCCCACCCAGGTACAGGTCGCTCATGCCGCCACCTCCGCTGCGCTCGCCCTCCGCGAGCGGCCCGGATACAGGTCGCTCATGCGCGGATCCCCAGCAGCGCGCGGGCGTCGGACGGGGTCATCGGGGGGCGCTGGGCGAGCCGGGCGAAGGCGGAGGCCCTCGCGACGAGCTGCGCGTTGCTCTCCACCGGCGCGCCCTTGGCGTAGGTGACGGTGTCCTCCATGCCGACCCGCAGGTGCCCGCCCGCCGACAGCGACGCGAGCAGGACCGGCAGCGTGCCGCGGCCGATGCCGGTGGCGGAGAACGTGGTGCTGGACGGCAGGTCGCGCATCGCCTGCACGCAGGCGACCAGGGCCTCGGCGGTGGCGGGCATCCCGCCGGGCACGCCCATGACCAGGTCGAGGTGGACGTGGCCGCCGGCGGGCAGCCCGTGCTTGTCGAGCAGGCGCCGCAGCGCGGTGAGCTGGCCGAGGTCGAAGATCTCGTACTCGGGGACGATCCCCTGGTCACGCATGCGGGTGTGCAGCTCGACGATGAACGACCACCGGTTGAGGAACACGTCGTCGCCGAAGTTGACCGTGCCCATCGTGCAGGAGGCCATGTCCGGCCCGGCGTCGAGGACGCGCAGCCGGTCGGACTCCGGGTCGGTGACCGCGCCGCCGCTGGAGAGCTGGACGATGAGGTCGGTCTCGGCCCGCAGCGCGGCGACGGCCTCCTTGAGCCGGCCGAGGTCGAGGGTCGGCCGGGCGTCGTCGTCGCGCAGGTGCACGTGGATGACCGAGGCACCCACCGCCTGGCACTCCTTGCCGGTCGTGACCAGCTCGTCCAGGGTCACCGGCAGCGCTGGCACGTCGGCCTTGCTCGATTCGGCGCCGGTGGGCGCCACCGTGATCAACGTCGTTGTTGTCATGGCTCTTTCTACAGCGGGTCGATCGCGGCCGTGGACGGGCCCACCTGCAATTGACTGCCGTCGTCGGTGGTGACGTTCTGCCGGACGACGGCGAGCGCGATCTGGCCGAGCTCGTAGTGGCGGGCGGCGGTGCCGACGAACCCGACCGCCCAGCCGTCCCGGACCACCTCGGTGTGCGGCGCGGGGAGCTCGTCGGTGGCCATGCCGTCCAGGTGCAGCAGCACCAGCTTGCGCGGCGGCCGGCCGAGGTGGTGCACCCGGGAGATCGTCTCCTGCCCCCGATAGCAGCCCTTTTCCAGGTGTACGGCGTGCGCCGTCCAGCCGACCTCCGCGGGCAGGGTCTTGTGGTCGGTCTCGAAGCCGAACCGGGGGCGCCGCGCCGCGACCCGCAGCGCCTCGTAGGCCCAGATCCCGGCCGGTGGGAGCCGCACGGCCTCGACCAGGTCGGGCACCGCGGACCGGGGCACGATGAGGTCCGCGCCGCCCTCCACCCGGCGGACGAGCCCGTCGAACGCCGGCAGCGCGGCCGCCGCGTAGCGGGCGGTCGGCCGGGGCGGCACCACCCCGGTCGCGAACTTCGCCGGCGGCACGGGCACCACGTCGGGCGCGGCGAGCGAGACGCCGAGCGTCCGCAGCGCGTCGTCGGTGTGCGGGCCGACGATCGACAGCACCGCCCGGTCGGCGGTCACGTCGGCGGGCTCGACCCGCATCATGAAGATCATCCGCGACAGGAACGTCAGCAGGCCCGCACCGGCGCCGGGCTCCAGGTCCAGCCACGTGGCCGTGCCGTCGTCGACGAGCATCGCGTGGTGCTCCACGTGCCCGTGCGGCGACAGCACGAGCAGCTCCGAGCCGCTCATCGGGGCCAGGCCGGTCAGGTGCTGGGTGGTGAGGCTGTGCAGCCAGGTCAGCCGGTCGGCGCCGGGCACGGCCAGGACATCGCGGTGCGAGCGGTCGACCAGCCCGGCCTCGGTGTCGAGGATCTTCTGCTCGCGGCTCGGGTCGCCGTAGTGCGCGACTGCGGCGCCGTCGGCAGACGAGGGATCGATGGACGCCACGGTAACTGGCTTCACGGGGCTACTCCTCTTCGGAACCGCAGCTGCCGCACACGCCGAACAGGGCCACGTGGCCGATGTCGAGGCGGAAGCCGCGGGTGGTGCGCAGGTCCTCGGCGAGGCCCTCGAGCATGGGTGACGGCAGCTCCTGCACGTCGCCGCAGCCCCGGCACACGAGGTGGGCGTGCTGGTGCTCGCCGAGCGGGTGATAGGTGGGCGCGCCGTGCGACAGGTGCGCGTGCGTCACCAGCTGGAGCTCCTCGAGGAGCTCCAGCGTGCGGTAGACGGTGGTGATGTTGACCCCGGCGGCGCGCTCGCTGACGTCGGCGTGGATCTGGTCGGGCGTCGCGTGGCGCAGCCGGTAGACCGACTCGAGCACGAGCTGCCGGGGCGCGGTCAGCCGCAGGCCCCGCGACCGGAGCACTGCGGCCAGATCATCGAAACCCACGACGTTCAGATTAACGCGCGGCTCAGCCCGCGACGCGCTCCAGGCGGGCGGACAGGTGCGGCTGGAGCGGCTGGCCGACGGCGGCGAGGTCGAACGCGTAGAGCAGCGCCCCCTCGACGATCCCGTAGAGCCGCTGGGCGCCGCGGACCTCCTTGGCGGTCGACGTGCGGACCACCGCGTCGGTGGCCATCTGCCACTGCGTGGTGCCCTTGGCCTGGCCGATGTAGAGCTCCATGATCCCGGTCGGCTGGCTGAGCAGCACCTCGACCTCGTCGGTCGCCTTGCCGTCCGCGAGCACCGGCCGCCACCAGCCGGTCTCCCGGTTGCTGGGCTTGATCGGGTTGCCGTCGACGTCGATCACCCAGGCGCGCGACTCGTAGAACAGGAACGGCCGCCCGTCGTGGCTGAAGCGGATCTCCTGCGCGTAGTGGAAGCCCTCGATCGTCGGGTAGTCGCCCTGGCCGCGCCCGCGCCACACCCCGACCAGCGGCAGCAGCCCGAGCAGCGCGGGATGGAGGTCCGGGCCGACCCGCAGGTCGTGCGTCTCCTCGTACGGGTACTCCCCGACCTGGGCCAACCCAGCCCATGGCGGCTGCATGTCTGTCACCAACGCCCCCTCGACACCCTCACCGCGAGATAGATCAGCCCGCCTGCGAGGGCGCCCATCCCGGCGACCAGCAAGCTGACGAACCCGATCTCGGTAACCATCCCCCGAATCCTATGCTGCGAGTCATGGCACGCTCTCTGGTCATCAAGACAACCGCCGGCTCGGACGCCCCGGAACGCTGCTCGCAGGCCTTCACCGTGGCCGCGACCGCGCTCGCCGGCGGCGCCGCCACCTCGCTCTGGCTGACCGGGGAGTCGGCGTGGTTCGCGCTGCCGGGCCGGGCGGCGCAGTTCGAGCTGCCGCACGCGGCGCCGCTCGCCGACCTGCTGGACGCGCTGCTGGCGGGCGGCACGGTCACGCTGTGCACCCAGTGCGCCGCCCGTCGCGGCATCGGTCCGGACGACGTCATCCCCGGCATCCGCATCGCCGGCGCCGCCGTCTTCGTGGAGGAAGCCCTCCAGGAGGGCGCGCAGGCGCTCGTCTACTGAGCCGACAAGGCACTCCAGGCGGGCACAGCCGCTCATGTACCGAGTCGACAAGGCACTCCAGGCGGACGCGGCCGCTCATGTACCGCGTCGAGAAGGCGCTCCGGGAGCGCACGGCCGCTCGTGTACCGCGTCGAGAGGGCCTTCCGGGAGCGCGGCCGCCCGTGTGCCCGGCTAGCAGCCGGCCGTCGAGGTGATGTGCAGCTCGCTGCCGTCGACGCGCAGGGCGACACCCGCCTCACCGGCACGGAAGGCGAAGAGCTTCGGCTCGTCGAGCACGACCGCGGAGGCCGGGACCGTGGCGCGGGACGCGGCGCCGTCGCCGGTGGTGACGGCCTCGACGGTCCACAGGGTGCCGCCGCCGGGGCAGGTGACCCGGTGGGTCCGCCACTGCGACGCGGTCTGCTTCAGGGTGTCGAGGACGGCCTGGACGGGCGCGCGGTTGGCGGTCTGCGACTGCGGGGTCGCCTCCTCGACCGCGGCGTCCTGGACCCGGCAGCCGGTGTCGCCGATGAAGCGCAGCTGCCCCGGCTGGATGACGCTGCCGCGCACCGAGACGAACCCGCCGGCGTCGGCGCTCAGCGAGTGGTTGCTCGGGCCGCTCACGAGGTGGGCGTCGTAGGAGGCGGGCAGGGCCGCCTTGATCCGGTCGAGGACGTCGGGCTCGGTGCCCTGCTTCACGTACACCAGCAGCACCCGCTCGAAACGGGTGCCCTCGCGGGCGGAGGTGACCCGGCAGCTGCGGTCGACGCGCGTGTAGCCGCCGAGCGCCGTGACGGAGGTGGCCGGGTCGAGCGCGGCGGCGATGCGGCCGAGCGCTCCGTCGACGATGGGCAGGCCCTGCGCGATCGTGGTCTGGTCGCGGGACGTCGGCGTGCCGTGGCGCGAGGAGAAGTAGGCCAGGCCGGCCACCACGAGGGCCCAGGCCACCGTGACGGCGATGATCCAGCGACGTTTCACGGCGGCAATCCTCGCAGGCCGGCACACCGCCACCAAATGCCGCCGCACTGCGCCGAAAAATGCCGCCGCCCTCCGGGGTTGGGCCCGGAGAGCGGCGGCACGGTGCGTGCGAAGGTCAGGCGACCGCGACCGCGACCTCGTTGATGCCACGGCCGGCGGCGAGGTTCGCGTCACCGTTGCCCTGGCGGGACAGGGCCCGCAGCGTCCAGTTGCCGGGCGCGGCGAAGAACCGGAACTGCCCGGCCGGCGACGTGACGACCTCGGCGGTGAACTCGCCGGTCGCGTCGAGCAGGCGTACGTAGGCACCGCCGACGGGGCCGTCGCCGGAGCTCACGACGCCCGTGATGACGGTTTCCTTCTCGACGTCCACAGAGGCGGGGATCGGCGCGCTCTGCTCGGGGGCGCCGCAGCTGTCAGCAACACTCATGATGCTCTGCCTTTCACGCGTTGCCGGGCTCGTCGCCGATGGCGACGGGGACACCGACGAGGGAGCCGTACTCGGTCCAGGAACCGTCGTAGTTGCGCACATCGCTGTGCCCGAGGATCTCCTTGAGCACGAACCAGGTGTGCGAGGAGCGCTCGCCGATGCGGCAGTAGGCGATGGTCGCCTTGCTGTCGTCGAGGCCGGCGGCGGCGTAGATCTCGCGCAGCTCGTCGTCGGACTTGAAGGTGCCGTCCTCGTTGGCCGCCTTGCTCCACGGCACCGACACGGCGGTCGGGATGTGGCCCGGACGCTGCGCCTGCTCCTGCGGGAGGTGAGCGGGGGCGAGGAGACGACCCGCGAACTCGTCGGGCGAGCGGACGTCGACGAGGTTCAGCACGCCGATCGCCTTGACCGCGTCGTCGCGGAACGCGCGGATCGACAGGTCCTGGTCGTGCGCCGCGACATACGTGGTGGCGGGGCGGCTGACCTCGTCCTTGGTCAGCGGGCGCCCGTCGAGCTCCCACTTCTTGCGGCCGCCGTCGAGCAGCTTGACGTCGCCGTGGCCGTACAGCTTGAAGTACCAGTACGCGTAGGCGGCGAACCAGTTGTTGTTGCCGCCGTAGAGGACGACCTTGTCGTCGTTGCCGATGCCCTTGCTGGACAGCAGGGCCTCGAACTGCTCCTTGTTGACGAAGTCCCGGCGGACCTGGTCCTGCAGCTCGGTCTTCCAGTTGATCTTGACCGCACCGGCGATGTGGCCGCCGTCGTAGGCGGCGGTGTCCTCGTCGACCTCGACGAAGACCACGTTGTCGGCACCGATGTTCTGCTCGGCCCAGTCGGCCGTGACCAGTGCGCTCTCGCGACTCATGAGTGTTTTCTCTCCCAGGGAACGATTTGGGGTGGGTCGAGTCGGCACACGGGTCGGGGTGTGCACCACGCCGCGCGCGACCCGAGGGGACGGATCACGGTTTCGGCGATGGGTCTGAAAACTGCCGCGGACTGGGAAATCGCCCGCCAGACCCATCGGTCTGGGGCGCCGCTGCCTCGAGCCGTTAGTCGAGCACGCTGCAGGGCCGCACCACTAGGGGCGGCAACACAGGCAGGTGGCCACGCGGCACAGGTCGACCGCGCGCCGTCTGGTGAGCAGCATGCTCATGGTCAGGCAGCCTAGCACCGCCTGAGGTGTCATCCCAGGGTCCGCTTGGTCACTGTCCGCCTGTTGGACCTGATCACTGCCCGGAAAGGGGAACGTCCTTCGCCGAGGCGATGACGCGGAGCCCCGCGTCGGTCGTCTCCGCGGAGTTGATCACCAGGTTGTACGGGAGGCCCGGCAGCTTGACGGTGACCTGGAGCCGGTTCTTGTTGGCCTGGATGAGGTCGTTGACGAACTTCGGCAGGTTGCCCTGGTCGGTGGTGACCGAGTCGAGCTTGAGCCGGACCTTGCCCGACTCGACGACCATGCCGCCGTTGGCGATGATCGTGACCTTGAACCCCTGGTACGCGAACGGGATCCGCAGCTCGATCTTGTTGTTGACCACCTTCACGTCGACGGCGGAGGGGTCCACGCCCTGCGGCAGGTTGCTGAACTCCAGCAGCTTCCGGACGTTGTCCCAGGTCATGGTGGCCCGGCCGATGACCTCGCCGGCGACCACCTCACCCCGGCCGTTCATCAGGTCGCGCGCGTCGGCCTTGACCGCCTTGGCGTCGACGGTGAGCGTCTCGAGCTTCACGTTGTCGATCTGCGGCTTGCTCAGGGCGATGCTGATCTTCTCGTACTCCCCCGCGAGCACCTGGGTGAGGAACGGGAAGCCGGCGATCTTCACCGAGGGGCCGCCCTCATAGGTGACGGAGTTGGCCGCGAGCTGCTTGCGGGTCTCGTCGGTGATGCGGTCCCGCGCGGTGCTCGCCGCGATCCGGTCCGCGACGAAGAGCACGCCGACCAGGACGACCGCCAGCACGACCAGCACGATGCCGATCTTGGCGCCTCTGCTCGCCACAGCACTCCTTCCGCGCCCCGGGTGGGGGTGTTACCGGCACGTACCCAGCCTCCAGGATTTCCTACCTTCGCAACCAGGGAGGCCGCTGCGACACGAGCTGCGACACGACTAGAGCAGTAACAGCGTGCTGGCGAGGTAGGCGGCGGGCGCGGCGAAGGCGAAGGCCCCCATCGGCCCCTGGATGTGGCGGGCGAGGTACATGGCGGGCTCGTCACCGTCGATCATGCGGCTGGCCTCGGCATAGCCGACCGACAGGTCCACCATGACGGCGACGATGGCGGTGGCCAGGCCGGCGAGGGCGCTCTGCAGCGGCATGATGCCCTCGAGCACGTTGCCGATCGCGCCGGCGGCGGCGGTGCCGACCATCGCGCCGAGCACGACACCGGCGCCGCCGCGCGGGACCTGCGGCGCGATGCGGGGCAGCGCGACGATCGCGTCGGTGACCCGGGCGACCACGATGGCGATGCCGGCGGCGGCGAGGCAGGCGACGATCGCCTGCGTGCCGCTCGGGATCCGGCCGAGGACGATCACGCTGGCGAAGGCCACGACGCCGAGGGTGACGACGAGCGAGGAGCCGAGCGACTCGGTGACCCGCTGGCGCCCCGCGGGGCGGGTGAGCTGGCCGACGACGCCGACGATGAACCCGGCCGCGGTGACGTACGCCAGCGGCGCGAGGGACGCCGGGCGGGTCAGGACCGCGGCGACGTCGGTGCCGATGGCGACCGCGATGCCGACGGCGGCGACGACGCGCGGGGCCGGCGGCCGGCTGGCGATGATCCAGACGCCGACGAACAGCACCTGCACGCCGAAGATCACCACCGCGTAGGACTCGTGCCTGGTCTGCGCGCCGACGACGAGCCCGACGGTCAGCAGGGCCGCGAACCCGGCGATACCGAGGGAGACCATGCGCCGCACCGGGGGCACACGCTCCGGTGTCTCGGGACTGTCCGGGACGTCGGCCTGCTCCCGGCGCCTGCGCCGGGGCGCCTCATCGGCGGCCGAAGGCCAGGCGCCGCGGTCCTCGGCGTGGTTCTCGGCGGAGGGCGGGGTAGCGGGCACGCCCCGATGGTGCCAGAACTCCCCCCACCCGGCCCCCACCGGGATGAGGAAATCGCGCATAGCATGCGGCGAGGAACGGTGGAGTGTGGCTCAGCCGACTGTCCCGATCTGGATCGCCGCTGGTCGCAAACGATGAGTACTCCGATATTCTAGGGCGGAGATACCCCCCACAACCTCCCGTCAGTGTGGCCGGGACGAAACAGAGCCGCGGAGGTGACTCGTGGAGATCCTGCTGCTGACCGCGGCTCCCGCGGGCCAGGTGGTCTTGCCCGGCCTCGACCTGCTGCCCCACACGGTGCGCATCGCCCCGCGCGACGTCCGCACCCTGATGAGCGGCCCGAGCCCGGACGCCGTGATCGTCGACGCCCGCACCGAGCTGGCCGATGCCCGCGCGACCTGCCGGATGCTGCACGCGACCGGCCTGGGCGTCCCCCTGCTGGCGGTGGTGACCGAGGCCGGCCTCGTCGCGCTGCACGCCGACTGGGGCCTCGACGACGTCGTCCTGGCCAGCGCCGGCCCCGCCGAGATCGAGGCCCGGCTGCGGCTGGGTGTCGGCCGGCTCAACTCGGCCGCGGCCGCGAGCGGCGGCATGATCAAGGCCGGCGAGCTGACGATCGACCCCGACACCTACGCGGCGAAGCTCAAAGGTCGCCCGCTCGACCTCACCTACAAGGAGTTCGAGCTGCTCAAGTTCCTGGCCCAGCACCCGGGCCGGGTCTTCACCCGCGACCAGCTGCTGCGCGAGGTCTGGGGCTATGACTACTTCGGCGGCACCCGCACGGTCGACGTGCACGTGCGGCGCCTGCGCGCGAAGCTCGGCTCGGAGTACGAGTCGATGATCGGCACGGTGCGTCAGGTCGGCTACAAGTTCGTGGTCCCGCCGGCCCGCCCGCTGCACGAGTCGGAGCCGGTAAGGGTCTGACCACCACACGGGGCCACCGTACGAGGCCGCCGCACGAGGCTGTGCGGTAAGGGTCTGCTCTAGGCTTGGCCCGTGACCGTCGAGCAGCTGGACCACCTCTCCACCACGCAGGTCGACCAGGTGCTCGCGCTGAGCCAGGCCGCCGGCGACACCGACGGGGCGCTGCCGCTGTCGGAGCACGTCGTGCTGCACCTGCGGCACGGGGGTGAGACGCAGGCGGTGCACCTGCTGGCGCGCGACGCCGCCGGCACCGTCGTGGGGTATGCGCACGTCGACACGACCGACGCGGTCGCGGGTGCCTCGGCCGAGCTGGCAGTACACCCGCAGCACCGGCGGCGCGGGATCGGGCGGGCGCTCGCCGAGGCGGCGATCGCGGTCGCCGACGAGCGCTCCGGCGGCCGGCTGCGGCTGTGGGCGCACGGCGACCACCCGTCGGCCTCCGCCCTCGCGATCCGCCTCGGCTTCGACCGGGCACGGGTGCTGCTGCAGCTGCGGCGGTCGCTGTTCGCGCCGCTGGACGAGGTGGCGCTGCCCGACGGGGTGACCCTGCGCGCGTTCCGCCCGGGTGAGGACGACGCCGCCTGGCTCGCGGTCAACGCGGCGGCCTTCGCCGACCATCCCGAGCAGGGCAAGTGGACCCTCGACGACCTGCGAGTACGGGTGCGGGAGCCCTGGTTCGACCCGGCCGGCTTCCTCCTGGCGTTCCGCCACGACCCGCCGGAAGAGCACGACAACGGCGAGCTGCCCGGAGGGCGTGACAGTGGCGGCAAGCTGCCCGGAGGGCGTGACAGTGGCGGCGAGCTGGTCGGCTTCCACTGGACCAAGGTCCACGGTGAGCCCGAGGCACACGTGCACGATCAGATCGGCGAGGTCTACGTGCTGGGCGTCGCGCCCGGCGCGCACGGCGGCGGGCTGGGCCGCGCGCTGACCCTCGCCGGGCTCTGGCACCTCCGCTCGCGCGGGCTGTCGCAGGTCATGCTGTACGTCGACGAGGAGAACCGGCGGGCCGTGGCGCTGTACCAGCGGCTGGGGTTCGTGCGCTGGGCCATGGACGTGAGCTTCCAGCGGTCCGGGCCGCAGGCCGGCATGCCGCCACTCGCCGGCTGACGCAAAAGCTGGGCCATGGACCTGAGCTTCCAGCGGTCCGGGCCGCAGGCCGCCATGCCGCCACTCGCCGGCTGACGCAAAACGGGCACCGACTATCTCCAGTGGGCAGTTCACTCATTGGCAAACTGTCCTCCGACCAGGCGTCACCTTCCCCGAAGCACCTGTTCACCGTGCGTTCATCCGGCTCCGGAGGACCGGTTACCTAGCGCTCTTAGCGTCGCTTTCAGTCGACGACCCCCGTCGGCAGTACCCCGACGAAGGGACCGCAGTGAACTTCAAGCGGCACGGCATCATGGCCGGCATCGCGCTCACCGCGACGCTGGCGCTCACCGCGTGCGGCTCGGACAACAACGAGACCCCCAGCACGCCGGGCACCGGCGGTGGCAGCACCGCGGCGTCCGACATCACCTGCGCCAAGGGCTCGCTGACGGCCCAGGGCTCGTCCGCGCAGAAGAACGCGATGGACGAGTGGATCAAGGCGTACCAGCTGAAGTGCACCGACGCCAAGATCGACTACCAGGGCACCGGCTCCGGTGCCGGTATCACCGCCTTCTCGGGTGGCACGGCCGACTTCGCGGGCTCCGACTCGGCCCTCAAGGACGGCGACGAGACCACCAAGGCCACCGCGCGCTGCGGCGGCAACCCGGCGCTCAACCTGCCGATGGTCACGGGCCCGATCGCCATCGCCTACAACCTCGACGGTGTCAAGGACCTCCAGCTCAAGCCGGAGACCCTCGCCAAGATCTTCGGTGGCCAGATCACCAAGTGGGACGACGCCGCCATCAAGGCCGACAACCCGAGCGCGACGCTCCCGTCGACCCCGATCAACGCGATCCACCGCCAGGAGTCCTCGGGCACCACCGAGAACTTCACGGGCTACCTGGACAAGGCCGCGGCCGGCACCTGGACCTTCGGCAAGGACAAGGTCTGGAAGGCGACCGGCGGCCAGGCCGAGAAGGGCTCCGACGGCGTCGCGGGCGCGATCAAGAAGGCGCCCGGCGCGATCGGCTACGTCGAGTGGTCGTTCGCCAAGGTCAACTCCCTCGCCACCGCCAAGATCTACAACGGCGCCGGTGAGTTCACCGCGCTGACCGGTGCCGCGGCCGGCAAGACCGTCGCGGGCGCCAAGATCACCGGTACCGGCGACGACCTGAAGCTCTCGATCGACTACGCCACCAAGGAGGCCGGGGCCTACCCGATCATCCTGGTGACCTACGAGATCGTCTGCAGCAAGGGCACCCCGGCCGACAAGCTCGACCTGGTCAAGGGCTTCCTGGGCTACACCGTGAGCGCCGCCGGCCAGGCTCAGCTCGAGAAGCTGGGCTACGCCCCGCTGCCCGAGTCGGTCCAGACCAAGGTCGCCGCCTCCATCAAGAACCTGGCCTGACAGGACTCTCCTTGAGCCAGCAGACTCTGCCTGCCACCTCCGCCGGTTCGCCCGGCGGAGGTGGCGGTCTTCCGAGGAAGCGCCGTCTCGGCGCTGACATGATCTTCCGTGGCACCGCGACAGCTGCCGGCTCGATGGTGCTCGTCATCATCGCCGCCATCGCCGTCTTCCTGATCGTCAAGGCCATCCCGGCGATCAACAAGGACACCGAGAACTTCTTCACCTACAAGTCGTGGTTCACCGACGGCGACACCCCGCAGTTCGGTGTCGCGGCGACGGTCTTCGGCACGGTGCTCACCGGTGCGCTCGCGCTCCTGCTGGCGGTCCCGGTGGCCCTCGGCATCGCGCTGTGCCTGTCGCACTACGCGCACCGCCGGGTGGCCACCAGCCTCGGCTTCGTGATCGACCTGCTCGCCGCGGTGCCCAGTGTCGTGTTCGGCCTCTGGGGCCGCGACTACTTCTACGAGCCGATCAACGACCTCTCGAAGTGGCTGCACGACACGTTCGGCTGGCTGCCGATCTTCGGGAGCGAAGGCCCCTACGGCAAGTCGATCCTGCTCGGCTCGATCGTCCTGGCGATCATGGTCCTGCCGATCGTCACCTCGCTCTCCCGCGAGGTCTTCATGCAGACCCCGCCGGAGAACCAGGAGGCCGCCCTCGCGCTCGGCTCCACGAAGTGGGAGATGATCCGCACCGCCGTGCTCCCTTACGGCAAGGCGGGCATCATCGCCTCGGTCATGCTGGGCCTGGGCCGCGCGCTCGGCGAGACGATCGCCCTCGCGCTGACCCTCGGCGGCGTCTACAACATCAAGTGGGACTTCCTCGGTCCCGGCGGCGTCACCATCGCCTCCAACATCGCCAACCGGTTCGGTGAGGCCAACGACACCGGTCGCGGTGCCCTCATCGCCTCCGGTCTGGTGCTGTTCGCCATCACGCTGGTCGTCAACATGGCCGCGCGCGCGATCATCTACCGGCGCCGCGAATTCGTCGGGAGCGCATGATGAGCGTCGAAACCCCTGAACGCGTCGTCGGGCTGAGCAGCGGCCAGCAGCTGCGCAGCAAGTCCCTGCCGTCGTGGTCGGCCTGGGCGGCGGCAGCCGCCGCGATCGCCGTGGCGTTCGTCCTGATCTACCTGACCTCGGCCGGCGGTCTGGTCCTCACCGGGGTAGTCGCGGCCGTGCTGTTCGTGCTGTTCTTCGCGATCGCCGCGTCGATCGTCGAGGGCGGCCGCGCGGCCCGCAACCGCATCGCCACCACGCTGATCTACGGCGCGTTCATCCTGGCCCTGGCTCCGCTGCTGTCGGTGGCCTGGACCCTGGTCAGCAAGGGCACCACCCGCCTCGACGGCAACTTCTTCGGCACGTCGATGAACAACATCGGCGCGTTCGACGAGAAGGGCGGCGCCTACCACGCGATCATCGGCACGCTCGAGCAGGCAGGTCTCGCCACGCTGATCACCGTGCCGCTGGGCATCCTCGGCGCGATCTACATCGTGGAGTACGGCCGCGGCTTCCTGGCCAACGCGATCCGCTTCTTCGTCGACGTCATGACGGGCATCCCGTCGATCGTGTCCGGCCTGTTCATCCTGTCGTTCTGGGTCTTCACGGTCACGCCGCTGTTCAACGACGGCCGGGCCGCCTACTCCGGCTTCGCGGCGGCACTCTCGCTGAGCGTGCTGATGCTGCCGACGATCGTCCGCTCCACCGAGGAGATGCTGCGGCTCGTGCCCAGCGCGCTGCGCGAGGGCGCCTACGCGCTCGGCGTGGCCCGCTGGAAGACGATCGTCAGCATCGTGCTGCCGACGGCGCTGCCGGGCATCGTCACCGGCGTCATGCTGGCGGTCGCCCGGGCCGCGGGTGAGACCGCGCCGGTCCTGCTGGTCGCCGGCGGCCTCAACTCGATCAACTTCAACGTGTTCAGCGGTAACCAGTCGTCCCTCTCCCTGTTCGTCTTCGAGCAGGCCGGGGTCGCCTCGGAGTTCGCGCCCGGCCGCGCCTGGACGGCGGCCCTCACGCTGGTCGTCCTCGTCCTGGTCCTGACCGTCGCGGCGAAGCTTCTGGCCCGCCGAAACAAGCTCGCCCGATGACCCTCTCTGGAGCGCCCCACATGGCAAAGCGCATCGAAGCCCACGGTGTCACGTCGTACTACGGATCCTTCAAGGCCATCGACGGCGTCTCGATGACGATCGAGCCGAAGTCGGTGACCGCTCTCATCGGGCCGTCCGGCTGCGGCAAGTCGACGTTCCTGCGGTCGATCAACCGGATGCACGAGGTCCTGCCCAACGCCAGGATCGAGGGGCAGCTCCTCATCGACGGGCAGAACATCTACGACAAGGACGTCGACGTCACCGCCGTACGCCGGATGATCGGCATGGTCTTCCAGCGGCCCAACCCGTTCCCGACCATGTCGATCTTCGACAACGTCGTGGCCGGCCTGCGGCTCAACGGCGTGCGCAAGAAGTCGGTGCTCGAGGAGGTCGCCGAGAAGGCGCTCCGCAGCGCCAACCTGTGGAACGAGGTCAAGGACCGGCTCGGCCGCCCCGGCGCCGGCCTGTCCGGCGGTCAGCAGCAGCGCCTGTGCATCGCCCGCGCCATCGCGGTCGAGCCGCAGGTCGTGCTGATGGACGAGCCCTGCTCGGCGCTCGACCCGATCTCCACGCTCGCGATCGAGGACCTGATCACCGAGCTGAAGAACCAGTACACGATCGTGATCGTCACGCACAACATGCAGCAGGCGGCGCGTGTCTCGGACCGCACCGGCTTCTTCTCGATCGACAAGACCGGCGACCCCGGCCGCCTCATCGAGTACGACGACACCGCGAAGATCTTCACCAACCCGTCGGTGAAGAAGACCGAGGACTACATCACCGGCCGGTTCGGCTGAGCGCGTGGGTCAGACAGGGCGGATGGCGTCGGCCGGGTCACGGTCCGACGCCGCCGCCAGGGCCGCCTCGATGCCGCCCGCCCCAGCCACCTCCGCCAGCTCGACGAGCGTGTGCATGGTGGGCGGCAGCATCGTGAAGCGGCCGTCGGCGGCCTCGGCCGGCGAGCACCACACCGTGTCGTCGGCCTCGCCACCGACGTCCCTCGTGACCTGACCCTCCGGCAGGGCGGCGAGGAAGAAGTACGTGTCGAAGCGCCGCGGCTCGAACTCCGGCGTGACCCAGCGCGACCAGGGTGCCAGCAGGTCGGAGCGCAGCACGAGGCCGTTGTCCGTGAGGAACTCGGCGAAGCCGAGCTCCCGCTGGATCAGCGCGATCCTGGCCCGCTCCCAGTCGGGCCCGCTCACGTCCCCGACCACGGTGTCCACGTCGGCGCCGGCCAGCAGCACCCCGGACTCCTCGAACACCTCCCGGACCGCCGCGCAGACCACCGAGCGCGCCACGGACTCCGGCAGCCGCAGCCGCGCCGCCCACTCCGCCGGCGACGGGCCGGCCCAGCCGGGCTGCACCGCCGCGTCCCGCGGGTCGACACCCCCTCCGGGGAACACGTACATCGACGCCGCGAAGGCCATCGTGGGGACCCGGCGCAGCAGGTACACCTCGAACGGCGCCCGCATGAGCACCACCGTGCTGGCGAGGCGGGGCTCCGCCGGTACACCACCCGACAACGCGAACTGACGGGCCTGCTCGGCCAGGGCTGGTGGCAGACGGAACTCGACCATCAGGCCAGATTAGGGCCTGGCTTCGTGGCCCGGGCGGCCGTGGGTGCGGCGCCGCTCCTTCATCTCGGCCTCGTAGAGGTGCCGGCGGCCCTGGACGAGCTCGTCACGGGCGGCCCGGTCGACGTCCTTGAAGGTGGCGTAGTAGTTGTCGTCGAAGTCCTCGACGATCTGGAACGTCCACCGGCCCGCGATCACGTTGCGGCCCACCAGGTCGGTCTCGATCCGCTCGGCGAGCTTCGGGTGGCCGGCGTCGCGGAAGAGCCTGACGGCCTCGTCGAGCATCAGGTCGGCATGGCCGATCAGCTGGTGCAGATCGTAGAGGTGCCCGCGGGCCCGCTCGACGCACTCCAGGGCCTCGCTCAGCTTGCCCAGCGCCTCGACGGTGGCGTCGGAGACACCGTCCGGCCTGCGGTGTTGTTCATCTGGTCCCACGAAAGCCGGGTTACCCCGCCGAGCACTAGATTGAACGCCATGGCCGACCGCATTCGCTGGGGCATCCTGTCCACCGGCAGCATCGCGAGCACGTTCGTGGAGGACCTGCGCCTGCTGCCCGACGCGGAGGTCGCCGCCGTCGGCTCGCGCACCGCGGAGAGCGCCGAGCGGTTCGCGGCGAAGCACGGGATCCCCCGGGCGCACGGCTCCTGGCAGGCGCTGGTCGACGACCCGGAGGTCGACGCGATCTATGTGGCGACGCCGCACACGGCGCACTTCGACGCGACGATGCTGTCGCTCGCGGCGGGCAAGGCGACGCTGACGGAGAAGCCCCTCACGCTCGACGTCGCGTCGTCGGAGGCCCTCGTGGCGACCGCCCGCGAGCGCGGCGTGTTCCTGATGGAGGCGATGTGGATGCGCTGCATCCCCGCCATCCGGCAGATGGCCGAGCTCGTCGCCGCCGGCGCGATCGGCGACCCGACCGCCGTGCACGCCGACTTCGGCATGGCCGGCCCGTGGGACGAGACGCACCGGCTGATGTCCCGGGCGCTCGGCGGCGGGGCACTGTTCGACGTCGGGATCTACCCGGTGACGTTCGCGCACCTGTTCCTCGGCGCGCCGTCCAGCGTCCAGGCGTGGGCGCGGATGACCGCGGGCGGCATCGACGAGAACACCGGCATCCTGCTCGGTTACGACTCCGGCGCGCTCGCCGCGCTGACCTGCTCGCTGGTCGGCGACAGCGCCCGCCGGGCGACCGTCACCGGCACGACCGGCCGGATCGAGGTGGCCCGCGACTTCTTCCACCCGTCCGGCTACACGATCTGGCGCGGCGACGAGGCCGAGACGGTCGACCTGCCGTTCGAGGGTGCCGGCTACCACTTCGAGGCTGCCGAGGTGCACCGCTGCATCCGGGAGGGCCGCACCGAGAGCCCGCTGGTCCCGCTGTCGGAGACGCTGGACATTTTGACGGTTTTGGATGTTGTACGGGTAAAGGTCGGTCTTGACTACTCGAGCTGAACGGGGCAACCCGTTCGTCGTGTCACCGTTACCGTGCGCGATATGGCGAAGGAGATCCGGGCCGATCCCGGCGCGCTGAGCGACCTGGCCGACGCGAGCCTGGCCGCGGCCGAGCACCTGGGCGACCACTTCCGTGGCGGCTACCGCGACCTGCCGGTCCCGGCGCCGGCGTTCGGCAACCTCGGCGGCAGCGCCGCCCTGCACGGCACCTGCACCATGGTCCTCCGGGACGCCCAGTCCGTGATCAGCGGGCTGGTGGCGGTCCTGGAGGGCGACGCCGAGCGCCTGTGGCGCACCGCGTTCGCGTATCACGAGGCCGACCGCCTCGCCGACCAGCGCATGGGCGGCTCCCGCGGAGCGCCGGCATGACGAACGCGGGGCTGGTCATGGAGGCGGTCACGGTCGATGACCTGTGGCGGATCGAGGCGCGGCCCGCGCTGCTCGACGCGGCGGCCGTGGTGTGGCGGCAGGTGGGGCGGGACGCGGACGCGGCCCGCACGGCGCTGGACACGGCGGCGCGGCGGCTGGTCTGGGCGGGCGACGCGGCCGACAGTTACCAGTCGCACCGGGGCAGGCTCGGCGGGGACCTGGACGCCGTGACGCGGCTGGCGCCGGAGGTCGCGTACCGGTACGAGGCGATGGCGGCGCTGCTGCGACGGGGGCAGGGCCTGCTCGACGACGCGTGGCGGGCGATCGCCCCCGTGCCGCACCGGCGGGGGCTGGACGGGGTCACGTTCAGCCCGGCGGATCCGGCGCAGGCCACCGCGGTCGGGCGGGCCGTCACCGAGGCCGCGACGATCCGGTCGGAGATCGCGCAGGCGCTGCTCGTCCACGACGCCGCACTCCGGTCGGCGCGGCCGCGGTGGGCGGCGATGGCGGCCGGTTGGAGCGAGATCGCGGCGGGGCGCGTCGAGGGCTGGCTGGCCCCCGCCGAGGCGTCGCACGCCGTCGACGTGATCGTGGCCGGCAGCTTCGTGGTGGACGCCGGCGACGGCGCCGACGTCGTGTCGGTGCGCACCGAGGCCGACGGCAGCAGGATCGTGCTGGTCGGTGGGGTGCCGGTGCGCGTGCCGGCCGGCGCGCGGCTGGTCGTGCGGGCCGGCTCGGGCGACGACACCGTCCACGTGGAGGGCGGCGGCGCGGTCACCGTGCTCGGCGGCTCGGGCGACGACACGCTGGAGGGCGGCACCGGCGACGACACGCTGCTCGCGGGTGCGGGAGTGGACACCGTGCGCGCGGGCGACGGCGACGACCTGGTGAGCCTGGGACCGTGGCGGGGCGGCGAGCAGAAGGCCGAGACGGCCGCGCTCGGCGGCGGCGACGACCGGCTGTGGGGCAGCGGCGGCCCGGAGCACATCGACGGCGGCGACGGCGACGACCTGCTCTTCGGCGGCGACGGCGACGACGTGATCAGTGCCGGGGCCGGCGCGGACACCGTCGACGGCGGCGCCGGCGAGGACCGGCTGACCGGCAACGGCGGCGACGACACGCTCTTCGGCGGGGACTCCGGCGACCACCTCGACGGCGGTGCGGGCGACGACCGGCTCGACGGCGGCGAGGGCGCGGACGTGCTCTACGGGCTCTCCGGCCGGGACACCCTGACCGGCGGCGCGGGCGGCGACTACCTGGAGGGCGGCACCGGCGACGACGTCCTCGACGGCGGCGACAGCCGTGACGTGCTGTCCGGCGGGCAGGGCGACGACACGCTGACCGGCGGGGCCGGCGACGACGTCGTCTACTCCGGGGCCGGCGCCGACGTCGTGCGCGGCGGCGAGGGCGACGACCTGCTCTACGGCCAGGGCGACGACCGGGTCGCCGGGGTCGAGCACATGACCGCGGTCGCGACGTCCATCGACACGTTCATCCGGATCGAGGGCGACGCGGAGTTCGTCGAGCGGGTCCGGGCGGACCTGGACCTGCTCGGGGCGTCCCCCGCGGGCCGGCAGATGCTGGCCGCGCTGCAGGCGACCGCGGTGCCGATCACCATCCGGCCGGTGGGGGACGACAACGGCTACGCCGACCCCGGGCCGTGGCCGGGGATCCGCTACAACCCGGCGTGGGGCGCCCTGCAGGACGGCCGCCCACCGCTGTCGACGCTCTTCCACGAGCTCGCGCACGTGTACGACTTCACGCACGGGACGGCCGACAACCACCCGTACAACGGCGCCAGCGGGCGGGACGTGGACGGCCGGGGCAACCCGGTGCTCAACCTCGAACGGCAGGCGACCGGGCTGCCCATCGACGACGACGGCGACCCGGCGACCGCCAACCGTCTCGACCCGCGGCACCCGATCGAGCTCACCGAGAACGGCCTGCGCGCCGAGATGCACCTGCCGCTCCGCGACACGTACGGCCGCCCCTGACGACTCAGAACATCCAGCGGGAGATCAGGTAGGCGAGCACGGCGATGGCTCCCGCGGCCGGGAAGGTGAGGACCCAGGCGATCAGGATGTTGCCCGCCACGCTCCACCGGACCGCGGAGAGCCGCTTCGTCGCGCCGACGCCCATGATCGCCGAGGTGATCGTGTGGGTCGTCGAGATCGGCACGCCGAGCCACGAGGTGGTGAAGAGCACGCCCGAGGCGACGGTCTCGGCGGCGAAACCCTGCGGCGGGTCCAGGTCGATGACCTTGCGGCCCAGGGTGCGGATGATCCGCCAGCCGCCGGAGTACGTGCCGAGCGCCAGCATCGTGGAGGAGGTCCAGAACACCCACTCGGGGATGTGGCTGGTGTTGTCCTGGTAGCCGCCGGCGTACAGGGCGAGGACCACGATGCCCATGGTCTTCGCGGCGTCCTGCATGCCGTGGCCGACGGACATCGCCGCGGCGGAGACGGTCTGCGCGTAGCGGAAGCCCTTGTTGAGCTTGCGCGGGTTGCCGTTGCGGAAGATCCACATGATGGCGATCATCACGATGCCGCCGAGCGTGAAGCCGACCAGCGGCGAGGCCACCATCGGGATGACGACCTTCTCCACGATGCCGCTCCACAGGACCGTGGCGTCGTCGACGCCGAGGAGCATCGCGCCGAGCGAGGCGCCGACCAGGCCGCCGACCAGGGCGTGCGACGAGGAGGAGGGGATCCCGAAGTACCAGGTGATGAGGTTCCACGCGATGGCGCCGACGACACCGGCGAACACGATGCCGAGGCCGCTCATCCCGCTCGGCGGGTGGATGATGCCGCTGCCGACGGTCTTGGCGACCTGGCCGCCGAGGTGCGCGCCGGCGAAGTTGCCGAGCGCGGCCATGATCAGGCCCGTGCGCGGACTGAGCGCACGGGTGGAGACTGAGGTCGCGATCGCGTTGGCCGCGTCGTGGAAGCCGTTGGTGTAGTCGAACACCAGTGCCACGAGGATGACGGCCAGCACCGCGATGAGCTGCGCGCTGATGTCACGACTCCTTGACGACGATGGTCTCGACCGTGTTGGCCACGTGCTCGAAGGCGTCGCAGGCGGCCTCGAGCTCGTCGACGACCTCCTTCATCTTGAGCACGGTGAGCGCGTCGTACTCACCGGAGAAGAGCCGCACGAGCAGCATGCGGTACGCGTTGTCGCCCTCGTTCTCCAGGCGGTTGCACTCGACCCAGTACTCCTCGAGGTTCTTCATGGTCTTCAGCCGCGGCATCGCGTCGGCAGTGAGGCGGGCCTGCTGGTCGAGGACCTTGACGATCTCGTGCAGCTCCCGGGGCAGCGACGGCAGCTTGGTCAGGCCGTACAGGTACAGCAGGCTGCCGACCGCCTCGAGGTGGTCCATCACGTCGTCGAGCAGCGAGCCGAGCCGGTAGATGTCCTCCCGGTCGAACGGCGTGATGAAGCTTGAGTTGATCTTCTTGTACAGCTCGTGCGTGATGGCGTCGCTGTCGTGCTCGACCTCGACCAGTCGCTCGCTGACGGTCTGCACGTCGACTCCCGGCAGCGCCAGCTCGGAGAGCAGTTCGGTCCCCTTGACGAGGTTGCCCGCCGCACGGGTGAAGAAGTCGTAGAACGAATCGTCGCTGGGACGCAGCCTCAAACGCACAGCCTGACCTCGAGACGTGAACGAAATCCGCGAGGGCCGGTTGGTCCTCGGCGGGAATGCTAGATCCCGCTACTGAGCTCGGCAGAACCGCAGTCCTGTGACCTTGTGCAGTTCATCTTCCGTTCAGCCGCTGTTCATCTTGTACCGCTGGCCGCCGGGGTTCGGCCCGGTGCTTTCGCTCGCGATCGACCGGTTTGCGGAGAAATCTCGCGAGCGGTGCCCGGTGGCGGCTGGCGATCAGGTCGGCGCCCGCGGCGCGCAGCTCCTGCCAGAACGCCGTGCGGACGTGCCGCGGGTCCTCCGGCACGCCGACGAACCGGATCCGGCGGCCGCCGGCGTGCGCGGCGCCGACCAGCGACCGCAGGATGTGCCGCGCCTCCGCGGGAAACTCGGGCCACTCCTCATGCGGGTCCCAGCCGATCCGGGCGTCGAGCGCCTCGGTGACCAGCGGCGCGACGGTGACGGGCAGGCCGCCGGGCTCCAGGTCGCTGAAGCGGCCCTCCAGGAACGCGAACCGCTCGTAGGCGCCGAGCAGATCGGCGCGGGACCAGTACGGGCCGGTGAGCACGACGGTGATCGCGCCGGGCACGACGCGGCCGCCGAGGAACGTGGTGAGCAGTTCGGCGCGCGGGCGCAGGAGGAGGTCGAGCGCCTCGTACTCCGGGCGGGCGGCCTGCAGCAGCGCGGCCCGCTGCTGCGGCGCCGTCACGCGTGGCGGCGGGGCCGGCTCCGGGTCGGCGTGGACGAGCAGCAGGAACGGCTCGGCGCGGCGGGGGTGGACCCGGCCGAGCGGGCTCTCGGCGACCAGCGCCGCCAGGGGCTCCAGGACGGCCTGCTCGAAGGT
This sequence comes from Dactylosporangium sp. NPDC000521, assembly GCF_042898305.1. Classification (NCBI taxonomy): domain Bacteria; kingdom Bacillati; phylum Actinomycetota; class Actinomycetes; order Micromonosporales; family Micromonosporaceae; genus Dactylosporangium; species Dactylosporangium sp. NPDC000521. Next base: position 37,354 of record NZ_JBIAYW010000026.1, on the reverse strand, counting down.
CGGCGCCGGCTCGCCGTCGGGCATGTCACAGTCCAGGCGCAGCACCGGCGGCACGGTGTCGGTGTCGAGCCGCACGGCGACCTCGACGCCCGCGAAGCCGGCGCGGACGGCGGTCACGACCGGGTCGGCGGGGCCGTCGACCGCCACGAGCAGGCCGTCGGCGAGATACGGCCGGCCCCGCCGCGCTCTCGCCGCGGCCAGTGCGCCCATCGCCGCGAGGCCCACCATGCCGCTGGCGACCGTGGCCAGACCATTGCTCATGCCCTAAATGGTATGTAACAGGCATTTCGCCCGGGTGGAAAACGCCCTGCTTGAATAGGTGTCGTGGTCGACGAGTTCAGCGCACACCGTGATCATCTCTTCGGCGTGGCGTACCGGATGCTCGGCAGCCGAGCCGATGCCGAGGACGTCGTGCAGGACGCCTGGCTGCGGTACGCGGGGGCGGACACCACCGGGGTCGCCGACCTGCGGGCCTGGCTGACCACCGTCACCGGGCGGCTGTGCCTCGACCATCTGCGGGCCGCGAAGGCGCGCCGGGAGGCGTACGTCGGGCCGTGGCTGCCGTCGCCGCTGGTGGAGCGGATCGCCGACCCGTCGCAGGTGGACCCGGGCGAGCGGGTGTCGTTCCGGGACAGCGTGAGCATGGCGCTGCTGTGCGTGCTCGACGCGTTGACCCCCGAGCAGCGGGTGGCGTTCGTGCTGCACGACGTGTTCGCGGTGCCGTTCGCGGAGGTCGCGGCGACGCTCGGTACAACACCTGAGAACGCCAGGCAGCTGGCCTCTCGCGCCCGTCGTGCGGTCACCGACGGCGAACGCCGCCACACGACGGACCGGGCGCTGCAGGCTTCGGTGCTGACCGCCTTCACTGCGGCGGCGGCCGGCGGGGACATCGAGGCGCTGCTCAAGGTGCTCGCCCCGGACGTGGTCGCGTTCGGCGACGGCGGCGGCGTCGTGTCCGCGGCCCGGCGGCCGGTCGTCGGGGCGTCCGACGTGGCTCGCTTCGTGCTGGGCCTGTACCGCCGCACTGCCGATGTGTCGATCGAGGTCGCGCTGGTCAACGGCGACCTGGGGTTGGTGGTGTCCTTCGGCGGGGCCGCCGCGGTCGCCGGCTTCGGGATCAGCCCGTCGGGACTCATCACCGGGCTCTACAACCAGCTCAACCCCGCGAAGCTGTCACTGGACGAGTTCTAGCCATTCGCGGTACCTGTCGCCGAACGGTTCGATCCGCTGCGTGACGGCGCCGAAGAGCCAGTCGGCGCTGGCCTGCGCCTCGGCGATCACGTCGGCGGGGTAGGCGTACTTGACCTGGTGCGCGGCGAACTCGTCCTCGTCGAGCAGCTCGATCGCGCCCGTGCGCCGGCGCCGCACGTCGAGGTCCAGGTCGATCATTGTGACCTCCGTCTCCTCCACCCAATGGGGGACTGTGGTGATGTCGCAGTAGATCTCGGTGCGGTGCGGTGCCGCGTTGAAGCACGCGGTCCACCAGGCCTGGCGCGGGAAGAGCAGCACGTGCGGCGCCTCGACCGGGCCGGTCCTCGTCGGGCCGCGGTGCACGATCGTGCCGGTGTCGGCGCCGACCCAGATGCCGTGGTCGTCCTCGCCGAGGAGCCTGGTCTCGTAGTTCCAGTGCAGTGAACCGTCGAACTTGCGGTAGACCACTTTTGGCATGCGCCCACAGTACTGATCGTGATGGTGCCCGCGGGTTTCTGTCGTACCGAGGCGGTAGCTTCTTGGTCGTGACTGCGACGCTTGCCACCACTGATCTGCTTTCCGCCGCCGTCGGTGCCGTGCCGGGCGGCATGGAGCGGCCAGGGCAGCAGCAGATGGCCGAGGCGATCGCTTCGGCCGTGTCGCGTGAGGAGCACCTGCTCGTCCAGGCGGGCACGGGCACCGGCAAGTCCCTGGCCTATCTCGTGCCGTCCCTGCTGGTCGACGGCCCCGTCGTGGTGTCCACCGCCACGCTCGCGCTGCAGTCACAGCTCGTCGACCACGACCTGCCGCGGCTCGCCGACGCGGTCGAGCCGCTGCTGCGCCGGCGCCCGACCTTCGCCGTGCTCAAGGGCCGGCACCACTATGTCTGCCTGGCCCGGCTGGAGGGCACCTCCGCCGACGAGCCCGACGACGCGCTCTTCGACGTCGGCGAGGCCCGGCCGACCCGCTGGCTCGGTGAGGCGGGGCGGATCGGCAAGCACATCGAGCGCCTCCGCGACTGGGCGATGGAGACCGAGACCGGCGACCGCGACGAGCTCGACCCGGGCGTCGACGACTCCGCGTGGAGGCTGGTCTCGATGCCCGCCCGCGAGTGCGTCGGCGCGGCCCGCTGCCCCTATGGGTCGGAGTGCTTCGCCGAGGCCTCCCGCGCCCGCGCCCGCGAGGCCGACATCGTCGTCACCAACCACAGCCTCCTCGCCGTCGACATGCTCAGCGGCCGCATGATCATCCCGCCGCACAAGCTCCTCGTCGTCGACGAGGCGCACGAGCTCGCCGACCGGGTCAGCTCCGCCTCACAGGCCGAGCTCACCCCCGAGCTGCTGGAGCGCGCCGCCCGCCGCTGCCGGCCCTATGTCGACGACGACGTCGCCGACCGGCTCATGGAGGCCGGCGACACGCTCACCGTCGCGCTCGCCGACGCCCCCGCCGGCCGCATCACCGACGGCCTGCCCACCACCCTCGGCGAGGCGCTCACGCTCCTCGACGGCGGCGGCCGCAAGGCGGTCGACGCGATCGGCGAGGTCAAGGCCGACGACGCCGACCCCGTCCGCAAGCAGCAGGCCAAGACCATGGTCGCCGACCTCACCAAGATCGCCCAGCGGATCCTCTCCGACTCCGAGCACGACGTCACCTGGATCGAGCGCGACGACCGCGGCCGCCGCGCGGTGGTCATCGCCCCCCTCTCGGTCGCCGGCACGCTCAACACGCACCTGTTCCACGAGCGCACGGTCGTCGCGACCTCGGCCACCCTGGCCCTCGGCGGGCAGTTCGACACCGTGGCCCGCTCGCTCGGCCTGCCTGTCACGGCCCCGGCGCCGGTCCCGGCGCAGCCTTCATCGCCGGGGGCCGCCGCTCGCGACGCGGTCATGCGCGCCTCCGCCGCCCGCGACGAGGCCGACCTGGCGTGGAGCTCGCTCGACGTCGGCTCCCCGTTCGACTATGCCAAGCAGGGCATCCTCTATGTCGCCGCCCACCTGCAGCGCCCGCAGACCTCCGGCCTGTCCGAGCCCGCGGCCAACGAGATGGTCGAGCTCGTCCAGTCCCTGGGCGGCCGCACCCTCGGCCTCTTCTCCTCCCGCAAGGCCGCCGAGCGCGCCGCCGAGGTGCTCCGCGCCCGCGTCCCCGGCATCACGATCCTCCTGCAGGGCGAGGAGGCGCTGCCGATCCTCGTCCGCAAGTTCCGCACCGACCGCAACAGCTGCCTGCTCGGCGTCATGTCCCTCTGGCAGGGCGTCGACGTGCCGGGCGACGCCTGCCAGCTGGTCATCATCGACCGCCTCCCCTTCCCCCGCCCCGACGAGCCCCTCGCCGCCGCCCGCTCCGCCGCCGTCGACTCCGCGGGCGGCTCGGGCTTCGCCGCCGTCAGCGTCCCGATCGCCGCGGTCCGCCTGGCGCAGGGGGTCGGCCGCCTGATCCGAGCCCGCACCGACAAGGGCGTCGTGGCCGTCCTCGACTCCCGTTTGGAGACGGCCCGCAGCTACGGCCCTTACCTCCGCGCCTCTCTCCCCCCGTTCTGGTACACCACCAAGCCCGACGTCGTCCGCGCCGCCCTCCGCCGCTTGTCCACCTCCTGACCGCGCATCTCGCTGCCCTCTCGGACCGCACCGCCCTCGTCGTCGCCCGGCTGGCTCGACGCCTGACCGCCCGCTCCGGCCCTTCTCGGACCTCGCCGCTCTCGTCGACGCCCGGCTCGCCCGGCACCTGACCGCCCGCTCCGGCCCTTCTCGGACCGCGCCGCTCTCGTCGACGCCCGGCTGGCCCGCCGCCTTCCACCTACTTCGGCCCCGCCCCCTCTCGGGCCTCACCGCCTGCGTTCTCTGACGTCACCGCCTGCGTTGCCGCCCGGCTCACAACCTCGGCCCGCCGCCTGTCCACCTCCTGACCGCCGACTTCAGGTGCCGCCCCTTCTCGGACCTCACCACCGTCGGAAGTTGCCGACCACGACCTGGCCCGCCGCCTGCCCACCTCCTGACCGCCCGCTCCGGTCCCTGCCGCTTCTCGGACCTCACCGCCATCGGGAGCTGCCGACTCACGGCCTTGCCCGCTGCCTGTCGACGCTCTGACCGTCCACTTCTGCCCGCCCCTCTCGGACCCCCACCGCTCTCGTTGTCGCCCGGCTGCCCGCCACCGCCTGCCCACCCCCCGACCGCCCGCTCCGACCCCTGCCCCTTCTCGGACCTCACTACCGTCGGAAGTTGCCGACCCACGGCCTGGCCCGCCGCCTGCCCACCTCCTGACCGCACACCTCGCCGCCTCGTCGTTGCCCGGCTGGCCCGCCACCGCCTGCCCACCTCCCCTGACCGCCCGCTCCGGTCCCTGCCGCTTCTCGGACCTCACCACCGTCGGGAGCTGCCAACTCACGGCCTTGCCCGCTGCCTGTCGACGCTCTGACCGTCCACTTCTGCCCGTCCCTCTCGGACCCCCACCGCTCTCGTTGTCGCCCGGCTGCCCGCCACCGCCTGCCCACCTCCTGACCGCACACCTCACCGCCCTCGTCGTTGCCCGGCTGGCCCGCCACCCCTGCCCACCTCCTGACCGCCCGCTCCGGCCCCCTGACCCTTCTCGGGACTCACGGCCGTCCGAAGTTGCCGACCCACGACCTGGCCCGCTGCCTATCTCCCCCGACCGCACGCTCCGGTCCCCTGCCCCTTCTCGGACCTCACCGCCGTCGGGAGCTGTCGACGCCCTGACCGCCCGCTTCTGCCCGCCCCGCTCGAACCCTCACCGCGCTCGTTGTCGCCCGACTGGCCGCCAACGCGTGCCCACCTCCCGACCGCACGCTCCGGCCCCCTGACCCTTCTCGGAACTCACCGCCGTCGGGAGCTGCCGACTCATGACCTGGCCCGTCGCCCATCCGTGACCGCCAACTTCGACTGCTCCTCTCGGGTCTCGCCGCTTCCGGTGCTGCCCGGCTCACGAGCTGGTCCACCGCCGACTTCCGACGACGATGGTCGCGCCCGTCGCCGCCTGCCCCGATTTCCTGGATCGGCCCGCGTCCCAGGCGGCTAACGTGCAGTCCGTGCCGCTGCAGGTGTGCCGCTGCACCGATCGACGTGTTGGCCAGGTCCAGCAGCACGGCCGGCCCGCCTGGCACCCTTGTCCCCGGTCGGCCAGCAGCACCGCACCGGCCGGCACCAGGCGAGCCCAGCAGCGCAGACAGCCGTACGGCGCCCGCCACCAGCCAGCACCATCGCACCGATCGACGCTGCTGGCAGGTCCAGCGACGCAGCCGGCCGCACCCCGTCAGGCAGCACCACCGCGCCAATCGGCACGCCGGCCAGGTCCGGCAACGGCGGCGCCGCGCGAAACCCTCAATCCACCGTCGTGCCCATCGACGCAGGGCCGATCGACACACCTGTCTGGTCCGGCGACGCAGCAAGCCGCACGGCACGCTCGACCCGCCCGAGTCGCCGGCGAGGGGTAGCTGCGTCAGGGCGACGGATCGCTGCCCGTTGGAGGGACGGAACCCCGCACAGGTTTCCTGGCGGTGCCGAGATGTTCTGCACGGCCAGAGGTGGTTGGCGGCGGGGGTCAGTCTGCGGAGACGATGACCGAGTCGGGGGGTGGTTCGTGGCGGTGTTGGACCAGGTGGCGGATGCCGGTGTTGAGGACGGCGACCAGCGGGACGGAGACCAGGGCGCCGATGATGCCGGCCAGGACGACGCCGGTGGAGATGGCGACGATGACGGCCAAGGGGTGGACGGAGACGGCGCGGCCCATGATGAGGGGCTGGAGGACGTGGCCTTCGAGTTGCTGGACGGCGATGACGCCGATGAGGACGATCAGGGCGCTGATCGGGCCTTCGTCGACCAGGGCGACGAGGACGGCGACGGCGCCTGAGACGGTGGCGCCGACGATGGGGACGAAGGCGGCCAGGAACACCATTGTCGCCAGGGGGAACCAGAAGTCCACGTCGATGATGACCAGGAGCAGGCCGATGCCGACGGCGTCGATGAAGGCGACCAGCACCGTCGCGCGGACGTAGGCGACCAGGGTGTGCCAGGCGGCCTCGCCGGCGCGGCGGACGGGGTCGCGGGCGGGGGTGGGCAGGACGCCGGTGAGGAAGAGCCAGATGCGGTGGCCGTCGCGCATGAAGAAGAACGTGACGAAGAGCACCAGCAGGAGCAGCGCGAAGAACTCGATGGTGGCGGTGGCGGTGGAGACGGCGCTGTCGGTGAGGCTGCCGCGGTTGTCCTTGAGCCAGTTGGTGGCGGCGTCGAAGGTGGCGTCGAGCTGGCTGCCGTTGAGGTGCAGCGGGCCGGTGGTGAGCCAGGTCTGGATCTGGTCGACGCCGGCCGAGGCCTTGTCGGCCAGGTTGGGGAAGCCGGCGACGAACTCGGTGACGACCAGGGTGAGCACGCCCGCGACGGCGGCGAGGCCGGTGATGAGCACCAGGAACGCGGCCAGGGACGGCGGGAGCTTCACGCGGCGGCGCAGGAAGCCCATCATCGGCGCGAGCAGGGCGGACAGCAGCAGGGCGATGCTCAGCGGGATGAGGACGGTGCCGAGCCGGCTGACGAGCCAGAGCAGGACGGCGAGGGCCGCCACGAGGACGAGCAGCCGCCACGACCAGGCGGCGGTGAGGCGCAGGCCACGCGGGATCTCGGCGTCGTCGCGGCTCATCGTCGTCGAGTGGATCAGGTCGGGCTCGGCCGGTGGGAGCGGCACCAGCACGACAGGGTCCTCTTCGGAAGCCGCCAGCGCGCGTTCGAGGCGGGCGTTTTCGAGGCGCTGCTCGTACGCCCGCCGGAGGTTGGCGCGCACCTGATCGAACCGGCCCACGGAACCCCCCTGTGACTGCTGCGAACCGACCGGACGCTTCACCGTAGTCCGGGTCCCGCGGCGATGGCACGCAGACAGGCGGTAGCGTCGCAACCGTGACAGCCCAGCCAGCCGCAGGTTACCCGCCGGCCACCACCCCGCCCGCCGTGTCCGATGTGGAAGGGGGCCTGCCGATCCGGTTGCTGCACGACCGGGTCCTCGTCCGGCTCGAAGGGGGCGAGGGTGAGCGCCGGCACGCGTCCGGCATCGTGATCCCGGCGACGGCGTCGGTGGGGCGGCGCCTGTCGTGGGCCACGGCCGTCGGGGTGGGGCCCAACGTGCGGTCGATCGTGGCCGGCGACAGGGTGCTGTTCGACCCGGAGGACCGCTCCGAGGTGGAGCTGCAGGGCCGCGACTACGTGCTGCTGCGCGAGCGTGACGTGCACGCCGTCGCGGCGCGGCGGGTCGAGCCGGACTCGACGGGGCTCTATCTGTAGGGGTAGGGGTATCCGGCGTACATCGGCACCGGGGGCGGAGGCGGCGGCACGACGACCGGGACGGGCACGACCGGGTTGGGCGGAGCCGCGAGCACCCGGACCATCCCGTCCGGGAAGGTGATGTGGTACCTGCTGCCGTCCCACACCGCCAGCGGTGCCTGCGGATCGCGCCCGACGAAGACCTGCCGGTACGCGGCGAGCGCCGTCAACAGCTGGCGCTCCTCGGCGAGTGCCTCCATCCGGCGGGCCGGTGTGTTGTCCAGGCCGCGGTGCATGCCGTCGCGGAGCAGGGCGAGCTTCGTCGCGTCGAACTGGAATGCCTTCATCGCCTTGGCGCCCGGGTCACCGGCGACCCGCCTGGCCCATCGGCGGGCGGACAGCCGCCTGCCGAGCGTGCCGAGCGCCGCCACCTCCGGCGGGGAGAACCAGCCGGCCCGCGCGTACCCGGTGAGCATCCGCTCGGTCAGCCTGCCCTCGGCCGCGCGCTGCCACAGGGCGAAGCCGACCATGCAGAGGAAGATCGGCATCATGACGGAGAAGTAGCCGTACAGCAGGATGATCGGCTTCGCGGCGGCGATCACCGACATGAGGTTCCACGAGCCGTGCAGCATCATCGCGAGCAGCAGGCCGGCGAAGGGTGCGAGCCACTTGACCGCCTTCGTCGAGCTGCGCGACGCGGTGCCGAGCCCGATGGCGGTCATCGACGTGAAGAGCGGGTGCGCGAACCCGGTCATCAGGATGCGCACGATGAAGATGCCGACGAGCGCCGCCGCGCCCTTCACCGCGCCACCGTGCTCGGCGGTGTCGGCGTAGCCCTTGTACCCGAGGTACAGGATGTTCTCCACCATCGCGAACCCGGTCGCGGACAGCCCGCAGTAGACGATGCCGTCGATCAGGCCGGAGAACGCCCGGGGGCGGCGCCACAGCAGCAGGACCGGCCCGAGGGCCTTCATGCTCTCCTCGATGAACGGTGCGACCACGACCGCCACGATCGCGTCCGACAGGCCGAGCTTGTCGGCGAGCAACCCGCCGGCGGTGTTGACCGCGAGCGCGACCGTGGTGGCCACGCACGCGCCCCAGCCGAAGACGAAGACGAGATAGCGGACGGGCTCGGGCTCGTACCGGTCGAGCCACAGAAAACAGGAGACCAGCAGCGGCACGGGGATGACGGCCGCGCCGACGCCGATGACGAGGGCGGTCCACCCGCCGGTGAAGCCGAAGAACGCCAGTATCGCGACGCCGCACGCCGCGATGCCGCCCGTGACGCCGATGAGCGTCCAGAGGCGGCGGCGGTCGGAGCGCTTGGCGGGCGGCGCGGCGGCCAGGGCGAGGGCCGCGGTCGGGTAGCGCTGCTCGCCGGTGTCGGGCGCGGCCTCCTCCGTCACGTTGGGCACGACGTCGGCGCCGGCCACGTCCCACCCCGACGGCGCGGGCGAGCCGGTGGCCGGATCGACCCCACCACCCGAAGCACCGCCTGACGCGCTGCCCGAAGCGCTGCTCGGGGTGTCGGGCGCCTTGTGAAGAGCGACCGGCCCGCCGCTCGACGGAGGCGGCACGGGGAGCGGGGCTGCCCAGGGTGACCGTTCCCCGGGCGCGGCCGGGGCGGCCGCTGGTCGTGCATCACCCGGCAACGGCGACCAGGTGGCGTCACGGCTGCCCGGATCCGAGGGCGTCCCAGCCGGCGGGAGATCGGTCATGGGCCAACCTTATCTGCGCTACGGTGAGGGCAGGTCATGAGTGCCAGCGCAAAGCCCCGGCTCGCTGGCCGGCAACCCTCGCGTTCGCGGCGGGGTGCCCCGGGTGATGACACGGTCCGGCACGCGGTGTGTCCGGACAAGCGCGAGCGGAGGGCTCTGCCATGTCCACGATCCTGTCCCCCGGTGACGTGAAGCTGCGCGACGGCCGCAGCGTCGACTTCGCCAACCTCGACATCGCCGCGACCGCCCCGTGCCTGCGGGTGGTCGCCGACGCGGTCGCCGAGCTCCTGCCGTTCTACGGCAGCGTCCACCGCGGCGCCGGCGCGCTCTCCGAGCGGTGCACGCGGGAGTACGAGCAGGCCAGAGAGACCGTCGCGGACTTCCTCGGCTGCCGCGACGGCGACACGGTCGTCTTCACCCGCAACACCACCGACGCCCTGAATCTGCTGGCCAGGGCGGTGCCCGAGGGCACGACGGTGCTCACGTTCGACGCGGAGCACCACGCCAACCTGCTGCCGTGGCAGCGGAGCCTCCACCTGGACGCGCCGCGCTCGCCGCAGGAGGCGGTGGAGTCGCTGGAGTGGGCGCTGCGCCAGCAGCGGTGCGGCCTGGTCAGCGTAACGGCGGCGAGCAACGTGACCGGCGAGGTGTGGCCCGTGGCGGCGCTCGCCGAGGTGGCGCACCGCTACGGGGCCCGGCTGGCGGTCGACGCGGCGCAGCTCGCCCCGCACGCCCCGGTCGACCTGACCGCGCTGGGCGCCGACTACGTGGCGTTCTCCGGGCACAAGCTGTACGCGCCGTTCGGTGCCGGGGTGCTGGCCGGGCGGGCGGACTGGCTGGACGCCGCCGAGCCGTACCTGGCCGGGGGCGGTGCGAGCGCCAACGTCGGCGACGACCTGGACGTCCGGTGGGCGATCGGGCCGGCGCGGCACGAGGCCGGCACGCCCAACCTGCTCGGCGCCGTCGCGATCGCGGCCGCCTGCCGGGCGCTCGCCACCGCCGACCTCTCCGCGGAGCGGGCCCTGGTGACGCGGCTGCGGGCGGGCCTGGCGCGGCTGCCGCACGTGGAGGAGCTGCGGCTGTTCGAGGCGGACGCGGAGCGGGTCGGCATCGTGTCGTTCGCGGTGCTCGGCGAGGACCCCGGCGAGCTGGCCACGACGCTCGGCCGGGACCACGGGATCGGGGTGCGGACGGGGCAGTTCTGCGCGCATCCGCTGACCCGGCGGCTGCTGTCGGAGGCGGCGGCCAGGCTCGACCCGTCGGCGCCGGTGCCGACGCAGGCGGTGCGGGCCAGCTTCGGCCTCGGCACCACGGAGGCCCACATCGATCGCCTCCTGGCCGCCCTGCACCGCTGAGCCACCTGGCCCCGGGCCATGATCCGTGCGGCTCGGGACCGCCCGGGATCATGAGCCGGACGCGGCGCGGTCCAGGACGGCGGAAGGGGTGAGGTCGGCGATGGTCAGCGTGCCGTCGGCGACCTCGTCCCAGGTCAGCGGGGCCGACACCGTCGGCAGGGCACCCGCCCGCAGCGAGAACGGCGCGACCGTCGTCTTGAACGCGTTGTTCTGGCTCCAGTCGATGAAGACCTTCCCCGGGCGGAGCTGCTTCGCCATCCGGGCCACGATCAGGTCGGGCCGGAGGCGGGCGAGCTCTTCGGCGACGTCCTTGACGTACGCGCTGATCTCGTCGGCGGTCTCCTCGCCGGACAGCGCGGCGGTCAGCTGCATGCCCTTGCGGCCGGAGGTCTTGGCGGAGGTCTCCAGGCCGTCGTCGGCGAGCCGGTCCCGGACCAGCAGCGCCACCTCGTAACAGGCGGCGAGCGTGGCCGGCGGGCCGGGGTCGAGGTCGATGACGAGCAGGTCGGGGTTGAGCGGCGAGCCGTCGGCGGCGACCCGCCACTGGGGGGTGTGCAGCTCGAGCGCGGCGAGGTTCGCCAGCCAGACCAGGGTGGCCAGCTCCTCGACGACGATGAAGTCGATGGTCTCGCGGCCGCGGCTGGAGCCCGGCACCGGCAGCCTGACGGTGCGGACCCAGTCGGGCGTGCCGGCCGGGGCGTTCTTCTCGAAGAAGCTGATGCCGTCGACGCCGTTGGGGTAGCGGATCCTGGTCAGGGGCCGGTCGGCGAGGTGCGGCAGGAGGACCGGCGAGATGCGGGTGTAGTAGTCGATGACCTCACCCTTGGTGTAGCCGACCTGCGGATACAGCACCTTGTCGAGGTTGGACAGGTCGAGGTGCCGCCCCTCGACCTCGACCCGCACCTTGTCAGGCATCGGCGACGTCCGAGGAAGCGTCAGCGACGTCGGAGGAAGCGGCAGCGGCGGCGACATCCGAGGAAGCGGCAGCGGCGGCGACGTCCGCGGGGGTGAGGTCGGGCCGCAGGCGCAGGAAGCGCGGGAAGCGGAGCCGGCCGTCGCGCGTGCGGTGGCTGAACTTCACCTCCACCACCAGCGTCGGCGTGACCCAGGTCGCGCCGCGGGCGTCCTCGCGGGGCACGGCGCCCGCGAAGGGCGGCTGCGGCACCGCCAGGTCACGCAGCGCGTCCAGCAGGGCACGCTCGGCCGCGTTGGAGATCCCCCCGCCGACCCGGCCGCTGAAGGCGAGCAGGCCACCGGCCACCGGGACCCCGACGAGCAGGGCGCCGAGGGCACGCTTGCCGGGCCGCCAGCCGCCGACGACGAACTCGCAGCTCTCCTCCAGCTTGACCTTCACCCAGTCCGGCGAGCGGAGGCCGGGCAGGTAGTGCGAGCCGGCCCGCTTCGCCACCACGCCTTCGAGGGCGTTGTCGCGGCTGGCGGCGACGGTCGCCGGGCCGTCGTCGAAGCACGGCGGGACCACGGCGCGCGACCCCAGCGCGAGTCCTTCGAGGATGCGGCGGCGGCTGGTGTACGGCGCGGCGAGCACGTCCTTGCCGGCGGCCCGCAGCACGTCGAAGGCCAGGTAGGACACGGGCAGGGCGGCCGCCAGCCGCGCGGCCCGGGCCGGCTCGCGGACGTGCATCCGCTCGGCCAGCAGCTGGAAGGACGGCCGGCCGGCCTCGTCCATGGTGACGACCTCGCCGTCGAGGATGGTGTCGTCGAGGCCCGCGCCGATCGCCGCGAGCTCCGGATAGGCGGCGGTCACCTCGACCCCGCTGCGCGCGTAGAGACGGGTGACGCCGGCGGTGACGACCGCGATCGCCCGGATGCCGTCCCACTTGAACTCATACGACCAGCCCGGCCCGGTCGGAAGCGGGCCGGTGGAGGCGAGCATCGGTGCCGGTGGGCCGGTCCGCATCACCCCACGATAGTTGGCCGCCGACTTCCTCGCGTGGAGGTCGATTCGATGGGAAGCTGGTATTTCGAGGTCAACTCGGCCAACTCGCAGCGGAAAGGGATCACCGATGCGCGCGATCTGGAAAGGCGCGGTCTCCTTCGGGCTCGTGTCGATCGCCGTCCGCCTGTATTCGGCGACGGAGGAGAAGGACATCCGCTTCAACCAGGTGCACCGCGACGACGGCGGCCGGATCAAGTACAAGCGGGTGTGCTCGATCGACGGCGAGGAGGTCGCGTACGACGACATCGCCAAGGGGTACGACCTCGGCGGCGGCGAGATGGTGATCCTCACCGACGAGGACTTCGCCGACCTGCCGCTGACCACGAGCAGGGCGATCGAGGTGCTGGAGTTCGTGCCGGCCGAGCAGGTCGACCCGATCCTCTACAACAAGGCGTACTACCTGGAGCCGGACAAGACGGCCGCGAAGCCCTACGCGCTGCTGCGCGACGCGCTCACCAACACCGAGCGGGTCGCGATCGTCAAGGTCGCGCTGCGGCAGCGGGAGCAGCTGGCGACGCTGCGGGTCCGGGAGGACGTGCTGGTCCTCAACACGATGCTGTGGCCCGACGAGATCCGGGCGGCGAAGTTCGACATCCTCGACGAGGACGTGTCGGCGCGCCCGGCGGAGCTGGCGATGGCCGGCTCCCTGATCGAGTCGATGGCCGCGGACTTCGACCCGTCGACGTACACGGACAACTACCGCGAGGCGCTGCAGGAGGTCATCGACGCGAAGGTGGCCGGCCGCGAGGTCGTCCAGCCGGAGGAGACCGAGGAGGCGCCGGCCGCGGCGGTCGACCTGATGGCGGCGCTGCGGGCCTCCGTGGAGCGGGCGAAGGCGGCCCGCGGCGAGACCGCACCGGCCCCCGCGAAGAAGGCCGTGAAGAAGGCCGCCGCCGCGAAGGACGACGACGTGGCCGAGGCGACCCCGATCAAGCGCACCCCGGCGAAGAAGGCACCCGCGGCGAAGAAGGCGACGCCCGCGAAGAAGGTCACCCCGGCGAAGGCGAGGAAGTCCGCCTAGCCGGTGGTGCGGGTGAAGTAGACCGTCGCGGTCGCCTTGTCGAGCAGCAGGTCGGTGCCGTCGACCCGCAGCCAGGCGGCGTCGGCGGGGGCGAAGGGGCGGAGGTCCTCCGGTACATCCGGAGCCTTCGCCGCCGTGGTCGCCGGCAGCGCCTGGGCCCGCTCCGCGGTCAGCACCGCGAACCCGTCCATCGTGTAGTCCATCGGCCCGATCTCCGGGCAGGACCGCGCCCGGGCCTCGTGCTCCTGCCAGTGGACCTGCTGGATCGGCGCGAGCTGCGGCCACTGCTGCTCGATGCGGGTCTTCGAGGTGATGATCCCCGTCTTCGTGGGACCGTCGAGGTCGTCGCAGCCGGCGAGCCCCGGCACCAGGTCACCCAGTGCCAGGACCACGCCACAGACCGCGATCACGCAGGCGAGGACGGCGCCGGAGACGATCAGCGCGATCTTCGCCGTACGGTTCACCCGTTGATCTGTACCACCTCGAGGCCACCGCCGGCATAGTCGGCCCGGACGCGCTTCTTGTCGAACTTGCCGACGCTCGTCTTCGGCACCGCCTCGATGAACGACCAGCGCTCCGGCAGCTGCCACCGCGCCACCTTGTCGGCGAGGAAGTCGCGCAGCGTCCCGGCGTCGGCGCTCGCACCCTCCTTGAGCACGATCGTGGCCAGGGGACGCTCGCCCCACTTGTTGTCCGGTACACCCACGACACACGCCTCGAGAACGGCGGGGTGCGCCATGAGCGCGTTCTCCAGGTCGACGGAGCTGATCCACTCGCCGCCGGACTTGATCACGTCCTTGGCACGGTCGGTGAGGGTGAGGTAGCCGTTGGGCGAGAGGGTGCCGACGTCGCCGGTGCGCAGCCAGCCGTCCTCGAACTTGTCGGGGTCGGGGCCGTCCTCGCCGATGTACTGCGCGGTGATCCACGGCCCGCGGACCTGCAGCTCCCCCACGGCCTTGCCGTCGTTCGGCATGACCTCCCCGGCGGGCCCGACGATGCGGCCCTCGACACCGGCCGGGATCCTGCCCTGGGTGTACCGGTAGGCCCACGCCTCTTCGCCGCCGACGCCGGCGGGCTCCCGGGCGACCGAGCCGAGCGGCGACATCTCCGTCATGCCCCAGGCGTGGATGACCTCGATGCCGTGCCGCTCGGAGAACGCGTGCATCAGCGCCGGCGGGCAGGCCGAGCCGCCGATGACGACCTCCTTGAGCGAGGAGGTGTCGGTCGGGTTGGCGTCCAGGTAGGCGAGCAGGTCGGTGAAGATCGTCGGCACGGCGCCGGCGAACGTCGGCTTCTCCGTGGCGATCATCTGCGCGAGCGGGGCCGCCTGCAGGAAGCGGTCGGGCATGATCAGCGAGGCGCCGCTCATCATCGCCGCGTACGGCAGGCCCCACGCCATCGCGTGGAACATCGGCACGATGCACAGGTCGCGCACCTTCGGCCCGAGGCCGAAGCTCTCCGCCATGCAGACCTCCATCGAGTGGAGGTAGATGGAGCGGTGCGAGTAGGCGACGCCCTTCGGGTTGCCCGTGGTGCCGCTGGTGTAGCAGAGCGCGGCGGCGTCGTGCTCGTCGACGGCGGGCCACTCGTACGTGTCGGGCTTGCCGTCCAGCAGCGCGTCCCAGCGGTGGACCTCGACGCCGTCCTTGCTCAACTTCGAGGCGTCGCCGTCGCCGACGACCACGATGTGACGGATCGTGGTCAGGTGCGGCAGCACGTTGGCGAGCAGCGGGATCAGCGTCGAGTCGACGATGACGACCCGGTCCTCGGCGTGGTTGGCGATGTAGGTCAGCTGCTCGGGGAAGAGCCGCAGGTTGAGTGTGTGCAGCACCGCGCCCATGCTCGGCACGGCCAGGTACGCGATCAGATGCTCGGCGTTGTTCCACATGAGCGTGCCGACGCGCTCGTCGCCGGTGACCCCGAGGTCGTCGTGGAGGGCGTGGGCGAGGCGGGCGGCCTGGCGGCCGACCTCCGCGTATGACGTGTGCCTGCCGTCGGCGCCGGTCCAGGTGATCACCTCGGAGTCGCCGTGGACGGTGGCCCCGTGCTGCAGAATTCGGGAGATCAGAAGGGGTGTCTGCATCATCGTGCTGCGCATGTACTGCACGCTAATGTGCGGTGGCTCACAACGGAACCCCGGAGCTACTGGCGAGTAGCTCCGGGGTCGCTGTCAGAACGCCGCTGCCTTGGCCTCCATGTCGGCCGCGGCTTCCTCGCTGTTGGTCTGCTGCGGCGCCCCGCCCTGCAGCGGCTTGTCCGGCAGCGCGATGGCGATCACCGTGCCGACGAACGCGACGACGGCCGCGGCGAGGAACACCGGGTGCAGCGCGTTGACGAACACGTGCTCGACGAATTCGAGCTGCTGCGCCGGCAGCTTCCGCACCTCGGCCGGCGAGTTGATCGACACGCCCTTCATGCCGCTCATCTGCGCCGACAGCTTGTTGTTCATGAGCGCGCCGAGCGCGGCGACGCCGACCGAGCCGCCCAGCGACCGGAAGAACGTGGCGGCGCTCGTGCCGGCGCCCATGTCGCGCAGGTCGAGCGCGTTCTGCACGGCGAGGATGAGCGGCTGCATGGCCATGCCGAGGCCGACGCCGATCACGGTCATGTAGATGAACGCCTGCCACAGCGGCGTGCCGACCTGCAGCGTCGTGAACAGCAGCAGCCCCGAGCCCATGATCACGGTGCCGGCGACCGGGAACCACTTGTACCGGCCGATCCCGCTGATGACCCGCCCGGCGACGATCGAGGTCACGATGACGCCCGCCATCATCGGCAGCATCAGCAGGCCCGAACGCGTCGGCGAAGCGCCCTTGACGATCTGCAGGTACAGCGGGACATAGATGATCGAGCCGAACATCGCGAACCCGAGGATGAAGGTCGCGGTGTTGGCGAGGGTGAACGTCGCCCGCTTGAACAGGCGCAGCGGCAGGATCGGCTCCTCGGCGCGGCCCTCGGCGACGATGAACAGCGCGGTCAGCACCGCACCGGCGGCCAACAGCCCGAGGATGGTGGGCGAGCCCCACGCGTGCTCGTTGCCGCCCCACGACAGCGCGAGCAGCCAGGCGCTGACCGCCGCGACCATGAGCGTGGCGCCCAGGTAGTCGATCTTGTGGTCCCGCCGGGTGTGCGGGACGAGGCGCAGCACCCGGCTGCACACGAACAGCGCGAACACGCCCAGCGGCACGTTGATGTAGAAGATCCAGCGCCAGTCCGTCTCGGCGAAGTAGCCGCCGACGAGCGGGCCGGCCACCGAGGAGATGCCGAACACGGCGCCGAAGAGTCCCTGGTACCGGGCGCGCTCCCGCGGCGCGACGACGTCGGACACGATGGTGAACGCGAGCGTCATGAGACCACCGGCGCCAACGCCCTGCAGGGCGCGCGTGGCGATCAGCTGGGTCATGTCCTGCGACAGGCCGGCCAGCAGCGAGCCGACCAGGAACGTCAAGATCGCGAACAGCAGGACCGGGCGACGGCCGTACAGGTCGCTGATCTTGCCGTACAGCGGGGTCGACGCGGTCGAGGCGAGCAGGTATGCCGTCACGACCCACGAGTAGTGGTCGAGCCCGCCGAGGTCACCGACGATGGTCGGCAGCGCGGTGCCCACGATGGTCTGGTCGAGCGCGGCGAGCAGCATCCCGGTCATGAGGCCACCCATCAGCAGCATGATCTGCCGATGGGCGAGTTGCGGCCGGGCCTGTTCCGGCGGCGCGACGGTGGTCATCGAGCGTCCCTTTCGGAGCTTGTCCCTGGCAGCTTCTCGGCCAGCGTCTGGTTCAGTTGCGTGAAAAGGGCGGCGAAGATCTGCCGCTCCTCGGGCGTCCACCCGGCGAGCAGCTCCTGCCACATGGCGAGCCAACGGGCCCGGTTCTCCGCGAACACGTCCCGGCCGAGGTCGGTGACCTCCACCAGGCTGGCGCGGCGGTCGGTCGGGTCCGTCGCGCGACGCACCAGCCCCGCCGCCTCCAGCGCGCCGACCTGCCGGCTGACCGTGGACAGGTCCAGCGCGACCTCGGTGGCGAGCGCCGACATCCGGAACGGCCCGTCGACCGCGATCCGGCTCAGCAGCACGTACGCGGGGCGCTCCAGTCCACGGCCCGCGTCACTCCACTTGAGCGTGGCGAACAACCGCTCGGAGAGGCGGATGAACCGCCCCACCTGCCGCCCGATGGCGGCGTGTTCGGCCAGCCCGGCGTCGTCGTCCACGGATCCCCGCCCCTGCGTCGCGATACTTGCTTGCCACAAGCATCGGTTCGCGGGCCGAGGTTCACCAACTTATTAACGGGTGATCCGCGTTACGGCCGGATTTGCTTTCGTCGCCGGTTTCGGCTATTCGCGACCTTCGACCGTTTGCGGCTTTCGGCCCGCTTGCGACCTTCGGCCATTTCACGGCTTTTCGGCTATTCGCGTCTTTGGGCCATTCGCGGTCTTTGGCCGTTTCGCGGCTTTGGCGACTCGCGGCTTCGGCTATTCGCGACCGAACTCGAAGCGGTCCGCGGGGAACGACTTGTCGCCGACGACCAGGACGGGCACGCCGTCGCCGAGGCCGTGCTCCTTCTTCTCCTGCGGGGTGGGCATGCGGGCCCAGAGAACCTCGCCCTGGTGCAGCCAGATCCGCTCCCGCGGCGCATTGGACCGCACACGGCTGCGGTAGCCGCGCTTGCTCTCCACAAGCCCCTCACCGCGCAGGTACGCCATGGCGTCGCGAATCGTGTCGCGGCCGACGTCGTACTCCTCGGCGAGGTACTTCTCCGAGGGCAGCAGGCTTCCGGGAGCCATCTCACCGCTGTTGATCTTCTGACGGATCGCGTCCGCGACCTGCAGATACAGAGCCAGGCCCGAACTGCGGGAGATCATGAACGCGACCATATGAAGGTCTATCGGCCGGACATGTTGTGGCCTTATGGCCACTCGGCTACACTCTGAGCCAGGCGCGGGGCCGGGCTGGGCGGTCCGGTTCCGTGCCACCAGCAGGGGTGCGGCGTCGTACCACGACGCTGCGAGCCGCGCGGCGCCGCACCCCACTTCATGTCCGTAGCGCAGCTGACCGACCGGAGCCGGCCATGGACGACGACGATCTCTTCCCCATCGTCACCCTCGACCTGCGCGCCATCCGCGCCGTCCTCACCGAGGACGAAGGCGACCTGATCCTCCTGGTCGACGACGGCGACGTGCAGATCGAGTTCAACTCCGGCCTCTGCGGCACCTGGGAGCAGGCCATCCTGGGCGCTGAACGCGTCGCCACCGCCGCCACCGACTTCGCCGCCGCGCTCCGCCGCCTCCACGCTCCCACCACCCTCGCCGCCTGACCCACCCGGTGCTGTTCATGCAGCGGACCGGTCGTCCGGAGCTCCGAATTACCGATCCGCCGCAGAAGAAACCGCGCCCTCCGCCCAACCCGTGATCCAAGGACAGCCGTGGCCGCCCAAACGACCACCACACGACTTCGATCACAGCCACGACCCAACGCTTCGCCCACCACCCCCACACCACCCCACCCCGCCCGTGATCCAAGGACAGCCGTGACCGCCCAAACGACCACCACACGACTTCGATCACGGGAAGGAGAGTGCGGGCGGGACGCGCTTCCGGATCACGGGCAGCAAGGCGAGACCGGCCGGCTCGCGTGATGGTGCGGCGATGGGCGCACGGCAGATGCTGCGCGCGGGCGCGAAGCCACGATTCCGCGCCGCGGACACGCAGCCAGCACAACGCGCAGGCGGTGCGAGCACAGCGCGCGGGCACGAAGCCACCACCCCGCACCGCGGGCGCGAAGCCAGCACAGCGCGAAGCGAGCGCAGCGCGCAGGCACAGCGCGCAGGCGGTGCGGGTGAGAGTCCTCGCGGAACCCGCTACGCAGCGGTGGGGCGGAAGGTCAGTACAGACAGCGCCGCCCGGGCAGCGGGCTCGCTGGGGAAGAAGCGAGCGACGCTGCACGGGCGGCGAAGGGGTCTCAGGCGGCCCTGCGGCGCGCCAGGATCTGCAGAAGTCGACCGCCCACGATGAGGAGGACGCCGCCGCCGAGCATCAGGGCCACGTTGTTGCCGGTGACCGGGAGGCCGCCGCCGGCGCTGCCGCCGCCGGAGCCGCCACCGTTGCTGCCGCCGTAGCCGTCGTCGTCATCGTCGTCGTCGGGGCCGTAGCCGCCGGAGCCGCCGCCGGGGCTCTTGGTGGGGGTGCCGGGCGCCTTGGGGGCCGCGGCGGCCGCCTCAAGGGTGCAGATGCCCAGGTCGATGAGGGCGGTCTTGTCGGCCGGGCCGGAGTCGCCGTGGCCGTACCCGCCGCTGGACTTCCAGGTGTTGCGGGCGATCAGCTGGACGCGGACGGAGGCGGCCTTGGCGTAGACGCCGGTGGAGCTGAACTGCTTCTCGACCACGCCGAGCTCGACCCGCAGGACGACCACGCCACGCTTCGACGGAGCCGTGCTCTCGGTCGAGGCGGCGGGGGCAGCCGGGGAAGCGGAGCCGAGCAGGCCGCCCACGACGGGAAGGCCGGGCAGGCCGCCGAGCAGGCTGTTGAGGTCGGCGCCGGGCAGGACGGCCGTGGCGCCGCCGACCACGCCGGAGACCGTGGAGGTGATGCCGGTCAGCAGGTCGAGCAGCGGGATGCCGGCCAGGAGCGGCAGGCCTTCGGCGCGGGCCAGGTCGGCGGCGGCCTCGGCGCTCGCGGCGTCGACGGGCACGACCACGTCGACGTGGGACCCCGCGGACGAGACGCGGACCGGGGCCTGGCCGGGGATGGTGACCTCGAGGACCGGGGCGGTGTAGTCGACCGTCTTCTTGCCGCCGGCGAGGACGCGCAGGGTCGGCGGGCTGACGACCCGGACGCCGATGGCGGTGGGGCCGTTGTCGAGCAGCTTGAAGTCGGCGATGCCGCCGGTGGCCGTGGCGGAGGCGGCCGGGCGGCTGCCCGAGGAGTCGACGCCCGCGACCGTGGCGCTCTCGACGGCGTTGATGCGCAGCAGCGCGCGGCCGTTGCGGCCCGGCAGGACGGTGATGCCGGCGAGCTTCGCCTCACCGGCGGCCCGCGGGCCGTCGGCGGTGCTGCAGCGGCCGGCGTTCTTCCAGGACGCCTGGGCGCGCAGGCCGCCGGTGCCGAGCCGCAGGGCGCCGAGGTCGACGCCGGCGACGTTCACGACGTCGGGCTGGTCGTGGGTCGGGGGCGCCTGCTGGTACGCCCTGGGCCCGAGCACCCCCGCGGGCAGGTCGCCGCTGCTGCGCAGGTAGCGGGCGTCGGCGGCGGCGCGCAGGCTCCCGCCGGCGATGCCGGAGTGGGTGGTGGCGACGCGGAGCTCGGGCAGGACCGTGCCGGACAGGCCGGCGGCGCGCAGATCGACGCGGCCCAGGGCGAGCGTGTTGCTGGCGGCGGTGGCACCGAAGCCCTCTGGGCAGGCCGCGTCGGCCGGTGCCGCAGCCGCGGGCGCCGCGAACGCGACCGGGCTCAGCGCTCCGACGATCGCCGTTGCGGCGAGGGCGGTGAGGGTCCGGGCTGTTTTTGGGCGTGCGGAAGCAACAGGAGACGTCATGCTTGAGGTCCTCCGAGACCGGGAGTACGGGGGTAGCTCGCCGGGGGGCGTGCCACTGCTGCCCCCAACGAGCCCTTTCCGGCTGGAGTTACGGCCCAGTTTGCGGGCTCATCCGCACTAGTAACGACGAAGTAGTTGGAATAGCTACGGAGCCCCCCTAAAGAGTCAAAATGGACTTTTGACCGAGAAAGCCGCAGGCCATATGGAACTGGCAGCGGGCCGCGTTACTGTGCACCCATGGGCATGCTGTGCGCGGTGAGCTTCAATCGCTACGGGCGGCTGTTCTACTTCGACCCCGGCGAGTTCCGCCCGGAAGTGGGCGACCGGGTGCTGGTCCCGACCGACGACGGACCCGAGGTCGCGGAGTGCGTCTGGGCCGCACAGTGGGTCAGCGAGGAGACCGAGGGCTTCCCACGGCTGGTCGCCATGGCCGGCGACGCCGACCTGCGCCGCGACGAGCTGCTGCGCAAGCGCAAGGCCGAGGCGAAGGTCGCCGCGAAGAAGCTGATCCGCGATCACGAGCTGCCGATGAAGGTCGTCGCAGTGGACCACGTGCTGGACAGCACCGGCGGGCAGGGCGCGCGGACCACGATCTATTTCACCGCACCTCATCGGGTGGACTTCCGTTCGCTGGTGCGGGACCTGGGCGCCACCCTGCACTGCCGGGTGGAGCTCCGGCAGCTGTCCGCCCGCGACTCTGCCCGCGTCCAGGGCGGCATCGGCTCGTGCGGGCGCGACCTGTGCTGCGCCACGTTCCTCAACGACTTCGAGCCGGTGACCATCCGGATGGCGAAGGACCAGGACCTGCCGCTCAACCCGTTGCGCATCTCCGGCGCCTGCGGGCGGTTGATGTGCTGCCTCAAGTACGAGCATCCTTTGTACCAGCAGTTCCAGGCCACCGCGCCGGCCGTCGGCACGCGGGTGTCCACGCCGTCGGGCGAGGGCCGGGTCGTCGGGCACAGCGTGCCGCGCGACTCCGTCACCGTGCGGATGGACGCCGACGGGTCCCGCTGCTCGTGCAGCCGCGCCTCCGTGTGTGGCTCGCGTCAGGCGTACGAAGAGCGCTACTGAACCGTCACGGTGCCGGAGCGGCCGCCGCGAACAGTCGGCCGGGCAGTGACGGCAGGGCGTCCAGCGGACCGGTGCCCGCGGGCGGGCGACGCGAAGGCCGCGCCGCCCGCCCGTGGTGAGGTCGCACGTCAGGCCGGGACGACGCCCCAGGCGAGGGAGCCGCCGATGAACGCCGGCACGGTGGCCGCGTCCGCGAGGGACGTGCCCGCCCCGCGGCTGTAGTCGTTGGCCTCGTTGACCTGCTGCCAGTCGGTGCGGCTGACCCGCAGCTGGATCTCGCCGCTGTTGCCGCCGGGCGCCACGCTGCCACCGGTGAAGGTGACCTCGATGTACGCGTCGGCGCCGTTGACCGCCGACGGCAGGTTCACGACCCGGGTCGCGAGGTTGCCGCAGCCGACGGCGGCCCAGTCGCACCAGATGGCGTAGGTGCCGCCGTCACGGGTGAAGTAGTAGCGGACCGCGACGGTGTTCAGCGCGAGCGGCGCGGTGCCGCCGTTGACGACCTGGAGGCCGGGCTTGATCTCCTGGTCGTTGGTCGGGACGCTGTTGTTGCGGTACTGCACCCGCACCACCCCGGTCGGGTTGGCGGCGGTCCTGCCGGTAACCGCGGCGGAGACCGCCGAGGCGTTGCCGGCCGCGTCGACGGCCCGCACGGTGTAGCTGTACGTGGTGTTCGCCGTCAGCCCGGTGTCCGTGAAGGTCAGGGAGGCGGTGTTCCCGATCTTGGCGCCGTCGCGGAGGACGTCGTACCCGGCGACGCTGCCGCTGTTGTCCGTCGAGGCGTTCCACGCCAGCGAGACGCTGCTGGTCGTGGTGCCGGTGACGGCCAGCCCGCCCGGCACCGACGGCGGGGTGGTGTCGACCGGCGTGGTCGACGTGGTGGCGGTGCGGGCGGCCGACGCCGCGGACACGTTCCCGGCCGCGTCGAAGGCCCGCACGGTGTAGCTGTACGTGGTGCCCGGCGTCAGGCCGGTGTCCGTGAAGGACGCGCTGGCCGAGGTGCCGACCTTGGTGGCGCCGCGGTAGACGTCGTACCCGGCGACGGAGCCGCTGTTGTCGGTGGACGCGGTCCAGGTCAGCGAGACGCTGGTGCCGGTGGTGCCGGCGACGGTGAGCCCGGTCGGCACCGACGGCGCGACGGTGTCGCTGACGCCGCCGTAGCGGTCGTTGAGGCTCATGCCGCCGGCGCCGAGCTTGACGTTGTGGTCGAGGCCGACGAACTTGTTCTGGTAGGACCACAGGGCGGGCTTCAGCATCGCGTACTTGGCCTCGTCCCACGTCTTCCAGTCGTCCAGCAGCAGGCCGCCGGTGTCGCCGGAGTTGGGGTTGAGCACCCAGAAGGTCTGGCTGATGCGCTTCTCGATGATGGTGTCGCGCAGGGCGTACATCCACTTGTCCTGGCGGGCGTCCTGGCCGAGCCGGCCGCCCCACTCGCCGACCAGCAGCGGCGCGGTGTTGTCGGTGTGGATGTAGAGCCAGTTGGGCTGCCACACGTCGGCGGTCAGCGACGCCTTGTCGAACGACTTCTGGAACCACGGCTGCTCGAAGACCAGCGGGCCGTAGTCGTGCGGCGAGTAGACGATGTGGTTGCCCAGGCTGACCGGGTAGTTCTTGACGCCGCGCAGGTTGCCGCCCCACCAGTTGCCGTAGTAGTCGGCCTCGGCGGTCGAGGTCCAGTTGGTGCCGTTCTTCGGGAAGATCTCGATGCCCTCGCAGAGGATGAGCATGTTGGGGTTCTTCGCGAGGATCCGGTTGCCGGCGACCTGGCAGGTGTTCTTGAAGTTGTCCTGGTCGGTGGAGTTGTCCCACTTCGCCCGCGGCGACTCCGACCACTTGCCGTGCGGCTCGTTCTTGATGTCGGCCGCGACCAGGGTGTCGTTCGTCTTGTACCGGTCGATCACCCATTCCCAGCCCTGGTAGAACAGCTCGGGCGTGATCGAGCCCTTCCACCAGACCGGGTAGATGTGGCCGGAGTTGTCGGCCTCGGCGGAGTGCACGTCGAGCATCACCTTGATGCCGAACTGCTGGCACAGCTGCAGGAAGTAGTCGAAGACCTGCAGCGTGGTCTTGCCGACCAGCTCGGGGTTGGCGTAGGTGTTGACGCCGCTGGGCACGGCGGCCTGGCCGGCCTTCCACTCCAGCAGCAGCTGGGTCGAGATCGGCACCCGGACGATGTTGATGCCGCGGTCGGCCATCGACCTGGTGATCTCGGTGATGTTGCCGCTCCACAGGCCGTGGAAGACGCGCTCGGTGGCGTTGAAGCCGAACCAGTTGGTGCCGGTCAGCCAGACCTCGTTGCCCTGGCTGTCGACGATCTTGTTGCCGGCGGTGTGCAGCCAGTCCGCGGTGTCGGCGGCGGTGGCGGGGCTCGACGACACGAACGGCGCGAGCGGGACGAGCAGCGCGGCCGCGGCGGCGGCCAGCAACCTGCGATGGAGGCGCATGCTGACGTTCCTTCCAGATGGCGGTCCAGAACAAGCGGGAGCACCCCCACGAGGTGGCGGCACGCGTGGGAGCGCTCCCGGTGACGGGTAGCGTAAGCATGTCGGCACCGTCGCGAAACAATGGCGAACATCGTTGGCACGCTTGTCCCGCGGCACGCCGGGACCCGCGCAAGGAGGTCCCGGCATTGACCACTGTCCTCATCGCCGACGACAACAGCGTGGTCAGGGCGGTCATCAGGGAGATGCTCACCGGTGACATCACCGTCGTCGCGGAGGCGGCCAACGGTGCCGAGGCGCTCGAGCTGGCCCGCCGGCACCGGCCCGACGTGACGCTGCTCGACCACCGCATGCCGGTCCGCGACGGGCTGTCGGTCGTCGGGGCGATCAGCACGCACAGCCGGGTGCTGATGCTGACCCGCAGCGCCGACGACCGCACGGTGCTGGACGCCGTGCGCTCCGGCGCGATCGGGTTCCTGGTGCACGGCCAGTTCGGCCCGGCGGAGCTGCTGCACGCGGTCCGGGCCGTCGCCGCCGGTGAGTCGCACCTGTCGCCGAGCGCCGCGCGGGTGCTGGTCGCCGCCGTGCGCCAGGCGCCGCCGCGGCACGGGCTGTCGCAGCGCGAGGCGGAGGTGATGGACCTGATCGCCCGCGGACTGTCCAATGGGGACATCGCCGCGACCCTGGTCCTTTCGTCGAAGACGGTCGAGAACCATGTGAACCGCATCTTCGCCAAGCTCGGCGTCACCAGCCGGGCCGGCGCGATCCGGCGCTGGGACACCTGAGTTTCGGGCTCGCCGCACCCAAATCCGTTGGGTGTGAACCGCTTCCGCAGCTGCCGACCAGGGCGGACGCGCCCGGCGAGAGTTTCGGGAAACGTTGCCAACCCGGCCCGCCCGTGGTGTCGTGGCGGCATGCGGGTCCTGGTCATCAGCTCCACCGGTAACAGCCTCGCCGAGCTGCTGCGCCCGTGCGCCGGCACGCTGGACGTGCGCCCGCTGCTGCACGTGCTCAACGGCGGGCGGATCGACGCCGACCTCGTCGTGCTGCATACGCACGCGCCGATCCGCGAGCTGACCGCGCTCGCCACGCTGCCGCCGCCGCGCCCGCCGGTGCTGGTGGTCGCCTTCGCGGTGGTGCCCGGCGACGTGGTGCCGATGCTGCGGGCCGGCGCGCGCAGCCTGCTGGTCGAGGGCCAGTACACGCGGGCGGACCTGCTCGACGCGGCCCGCGCGACCGCCGACGGGCACAGCCGGCTCTCACCGGTGCCACTGTCCATCGTGGTCGACCACGTGCAGCACCGCACCGCCGACCGGGCACCGGCGCTGCTGCACCAGCCGCTGACCCGCCGCGAGCACGAGATCATGGAGCTGATCGCGGCCGGCGAGCCCAACGCGGCCATCGCCGTGCGCCTCGACCTGGCGGAGAAGACGGTCCGCAACCGGGTCAGCCAGATCTACCTGAAGCTGCGCGTCAACAACCGCACCGAGGCGATCGTGCAGTGGCTCAGCCGCACCGAACGCCGTTCAGGGTGAAGACGGTCGGCGCCGGGTTGGCCCCCTGCCACGTGCCCTGCAGCCCGAACGTGACCGTGCCGCCCGCGGGCACGGTCGGCTTGACCCCACCGTCCTCGACGACGACCGCCGCGCCCGTCTGGGTCGCGATCGCGCCCCAGTAGCTGATCAGCTGCTGACCCGACGAGTACTCGAACCGCAGCGACCAGCCGTCGATCGTCCGCGTGCCGGTGTTGGTGAGGACCACGTCCGCGACGAAGCCCGGGTTCCATTCATTGCGTTTGGAGTAACGCACTCTGCAGGCGTTTGCGGCGTCGGTACCGGTAGATCCCCCGACGCCCGGCGGAGGTAGGGGGCCGGACGTGCCGCTCACGGACGGTTTCGGGGTCTTCGGCGAGGCCGGAGCGGCGGTCGGCGACGCCACCGCCGCCGACCGGGACGGCGCACCGCCCGGCGACCCGGACGTCTGTCCATTGGGGAAGGACGGGCCGGCACCCGCGGGCAGCGCCCCGGCGGACGGCCCGCCGACGCCGGCCGGAAGCCCGGCGGCGCCGCGCGGCGGGTTCGCCGCTCCCCCGGTGAAGGGCAGGACCAGCGCCACCGGCAGGGCCGCCGCGGCAGCGCCGACGAGCAGCCGCAGCCGGCGCGACGGCGGCGCCGCGAGCGGCGCGGGCTCGGCGGGGACGACCGCGGTGACCCGGCTGCCGCCGCCGGGCCGGGACCACACGGTCAGCGTCCCGCCGCACAGCCGGGCCCGCTCCTGCATGCCGACGAGGCCGTGGCTGCCGGCCCGCTGCAGCACGCTCAGGTCGTCGGGCACGGCGAAGCCGGTGCCGTCGTCGCGGACCTCCAGGGTCACCTCGCCGCCGGCCCGGGTCAGCGTCACCGCGACCAGCTCCGCCCCCGCGTGCGCGGCGACGTTGCGCAGCGCCTCGCGCAGGATCCAGCACAGCTCGATGCCGACCTCGGGGGCGGCGTCGACGTCGGCGTTGTGCAGGATGACACCGACGCCGCTGGTCACCGACCACTCCCGCCCGATCGCGGCGACGACGTCCGACAGCGGCGCGTCGGCCGGGTTGGACCGCAGCTCGTCGATGAGCACCCGGGCGTCGCGGGCCGCGTCGAGCGAGCCGTCGCGCAGCGTCGCCGCCAGCCGGCTGGCCCGGTCGGGCTCGGCGAGCGTGCCCGGCAGCGCGGCCGCACCGAGGGCGATCGCGTCGAGCGTCTTGCTCAGCGAGTCGTGCATCTCCCGGGCGAGCCGGGCGCGCTCGGCGGCCGCGGCGGCGGCCCGCGCCTCGATCCGCATCCGCTCGCCGCGCGCGGTCCACGCCCGCCGCACCCGCATGGCGAGCACCGGCAGCAGCCCGGCGGCGGCGACGGCCGCGACAGCGACGGCCGGGTGCGGCTCCGGCCCGGCGGCCGCGGCGCCGCCCGTACCACCGCCGGAGCCGGAGCCCGGAAGCAGCCACACCAGCAGAAGCGCCGCCGGCAGCCAGATCGCCGTGGCGGCGAGGCCGAGCAGGGTGCCCCCGGCGGCGGCGGCCACCGCCAAGGGAAGCATCGCGAGTGCCCCGGGGAAGGCACCGGTCACCCCGAGCACGACCGCCCCCGCGGCGGCGAGGAGTGCGACGGCCGCACGAAGACGCACTGAGTCACGCATGGTGCGACGAGTATCACTCGCAGCGCGGCAACCCGCTACTGTCCCGTGGGAGCGCTGTCAGGCGCGCGGCACGGCCGCTGTCACGCGCGCGGCACGGCCGCTGTCACGCGCGCGGCACGGCCGCCGCTGTCAGGCGCGCGGCGCGGCCGCCGGGAGCTGGCGCTCCAGGTCGGCGGCGGGGACGGGGCCGGAGAAGTAGATGCCCTGGGCCTTCTCGCAGCCCAGCAGCGTCAGCTCGCGCGCCTGGGCCTCGCTCTCGACCCCCTCGGCGACGGTGTCCAGGTGCAGCATCTGCCCGAGCCGCAGCACCGCCTGCGCGACCGCGGAGCCCTTCGACGTGCCGTCGAGCTCCGCGACGAAGCAGCTGTCGAGCTTGAGCGCGTCGACCGGCAGGCGGGTCAGGTAGCGCAGCGACGAGTACCCGGTGCCGAAGTCGTCCAGCGCGACCCGGATCCCGGCCGTGGTCAGCCCCTCCAGCTGCGCGATCGGGCCGGCCTCAGCGGTGTGTCCGCCGCCCACGGCGGACGCGGTCGGGGCGGCCTCAGCGGTGTGTCCGCCGCCCTCGGCGGAGCCGCCGGCGACCGCGCTCTCCGGCACCTCCAGGACCAGGTGACCGGGGAAGAACCCGGTCCGGTCGAGGATCTCCAGCACCTCGCGGGTGAAGCCCTGGTTGTCCAGCTGGCGGGGCGAGATGTTGACGTTGAGCTGCAGCGACGGCACCCGCCGCTGCCACGCCTTCGCCTGCGCGCAGGCCTGCTCCAGCACCCAGCGGCCCAGGTCCTCGATCAGGTCGGCGCGCTCGGCGAGCGGCACGAACGTCTCCGGGACGAGCAGCCCGTGCCTGGGGTGCTCCCAGCGGACGAGCGCCTCCACGCCGGCGATCTCGCGGTGCGGGAGGGCGACGATCGGCTGGTACAGCAGCCGCAGCTGCCCACCGGCGATCGCGCCGCGCAGCTCGTGCTCCAGCGACAGCTCGGCCTCGTCGCTCAGGCTGCGGTCCCAGCACTGCCAGCGGGTGCCGCCGTCGCGCCGCTTCGCCTGCTGCATGGCGAGGTCGGCGCGGTGCAGCAGCTCATCGGTCGTGCATTCGCCGGGGGCGCCGACCGCGACGCCGATGCTCACCGACGCGCGCGGCGTCTGGTCGCCGAACGGCTGCTCCGCCGCGGCCGCGATCCGCCTGGCGACGGCGACGGCGTGGTCGACCCGGTCGATGTCGTGCAGCACGACGGCGAACTCGTCGCCGCCGAGCCGGCCGACCAGGTCGCCGCCGAGCACGCTGCGGCGCATCAACTCGCCGAACTCGACCAGCAGCCGGTCGCCCGCCTCGTGCCCGAGGGCGTCGTTGACCTGTTTGAAGCCGTTCATGTCGAGCAGCAGCACGGCGGTGCTCCGGCCGGTCCGCTCGCCACGGGCGAGGGCGTGGCCGAGGACCTCGTGGACGCGGGACCGGTTCGCCAGGCCGGTGAGCCCGTCGGTGACCGCCATCTCGCGGCTCTCCTGCTGCACGAGCGCCTGGCGCAGCACGACCAGCCCGGTGATGCCGGACGCGCCGATGACGAGCCCGGCCCACGGGTACGCCTGCTCCTGCCGCACCGCGGCGAGGATCATCAACGCGTAGCCGACGCCGATCCCGGCGTACGGCAGCATCCTGGTCCGGCCGGCCCACGGCCCGCCGCGGTCGGCGGCCCGCCGGCTCGCCCGGCGGTTCTGCTCGACGGCGGCGGCCGCCAGCAGGAAGTGGGCCGTGCACCAGCAGACGAACTGCCAGGCGATCCGCTCGACCTGGCCGGCGTGGGCCTGCAGGTATCCGAGGTAGCCGTCGCCGGCGGTGTGGATGAGCATCCCGGCGGCCACGATGCCCAGCGGGCGGCGCGACGCCGGGTCGGCGCCGCGCAGGAGCACCTGGGTGAGCGCGAACAGCAGGGCGAGGTCGGCGGCGGGGCGGACGGCCGCCGCGACGACGGCGCCGGCGGAGGCGCCCTTCGCCACGAGGTACGGCCCGACCACGAAGTACCACATCGTCATGGCGGCGCCGGCGACGACCGTGGCCGCGTCGAGGATGTGCTTGTGGCGCTCGTTGCGGCTCGCGGCGTGCGACGGGAACGCCCGCACGGCGAACAGCAGCACCAGCACGAACGCCAGGTGCGCCGCGTCGCGGGGCGACGGGAAGGGCTCCGGGCCGGTGACGGTGAAGATGACCGGCACGCTCAGCGCGAGCCCGTAGCCGAAGGCCATGAAGCGCCAAGCGCGCCGGGTCCGCTCGTCGAGCCAGTCGTGGCGGGCCGCGCACACCGCGCAGACCAGGCCGATCGCGCCGGCCACGAGGCTGCCGGCGCCGGCGGGCGCGTCGATCGGGGCACCCCCGCTGCCGAGCGCGACGAGGACGCCGGCCAGGGTCAGCGCGTACAGGCCGCCGAGCACCCCGAGCGCGGCGGTCCACCGCCTCGTCCGCCGGTCAGCTCCCACCGCCCTGGCAACCTCCACCCGACACCGTCCTCAACCACCAATTCGGCGGCGGAGGGCCACGGCTGAGCCAAACGGCCCGCGTACCGCGGCGGCCACGACCACGGCCTCCAGCGGCAGCCGGCTCGGACACGGCCGCCGCCACGGATGGCCCGCCGCCACGGATGGCCGGCGCCACGGATGGCCGGCGCCACGGATGGCCGGCGCCCGCGGCCCGCGGGTGGATCGGCGACGCCTCGCAGCCTCCGGAGACGTCGCGCTCATGCGACCGCGGGCGTCGAGCAGGTCCCCCGTTCCCGTCCTGCTCGACGCCCCGTCATGTGGCCCGGCCTGGCCTTCGGGCGCGCCGGCCCCGGAAGACCGGCGCGCCCTCGCGTCAGGACTGGACGTTGACGATCTCGCGGCCCGTGTTGGCGTAGAAGTACTGGTAGTAGGGGTTGCGGACCTGGATCTCGCCGATGGCGTACGCGACGCCCGGCTTGAACGGCGCCGGCGACGCCGTCACCGGGATCTTGACCTTCTGGGTGGAGCCGGTGCAGGTGGCCTCGGCGGTGTGGTTGCTGCCGCCCGTGGTGATGTTGCCGACGGCCTGCGTGACGCTGGCGTACGCGCTGAAGTACCAGCCGGCCGGGCACGAGACGTTCAGGGTCACGACTGTTGCCGCGCCCTTCGCCTTCAGCTGGGCCTGCTTGGCGATCTTCACGGTCCCGGTGCCGGGCGACTCGGACTGCAGGTTGACCGCGGCGCCGGCCGGGACGGCGAACGCGAGCACCCCGCCGACCGCGAGCGCGGCGACGCCGAGCTTGGACCTGGTGACCTTCATGGTGTTACCTCCCCGTTGGGTGATGGTGCGGACTCTTCGCCGTGGGAGGGCCCCGCGATGCCCACCAGGACACCGACGAGCAGCGGAACGACCGCCAGCTCCCACAGGAAGTCAAAGGCGCTGTGCAGCGCGAGCGCGGCGATGGCGGCGACCGCCCCGGCCCACAGCGCGTCGGGCACGCCGGCCCGCCTGCCGGCGCGGACGTGCAGGATCAGGGCCGCGACGAACGCGAGCAGCAGCACGAGGCCGATCGCGCCCAGGTCGACGAGCCACTGCAGGTATTCGTTGTGGACCCACCGGCTGACGACCAGCTGTCCGGTGTGGTCGATCCAGAAGTACCGCCCCTGCCCAGGGCCGCTGCCGGCGACCGGGTGGGCGGCGACCAGGTCCAGCGCCGAGGACGTGGCCCCGGAGCGCCCCCGGGAGGCGAGGGTCGCCCGCCGGGCGAGCAGCGCGTCCAGCCCCGGCACGTGCCGCAGGCTCGGCAGCGCCGCGGCCGCCAGCACCGCGCCGGCCGCCAGCGGCACGAGGGCGTGCAGCCGCGGCAGGACCAGCGCCACCACGGCGCCGGCGACCAGGCCGCCGATCGCGAGCAGCGGCCGCGGCGACGCGTCCGCCGGGAACGACGGGACGAGCGACGCCAGGGCCACCGCCGCGCCCAGCAGGGCCGGAACGGCATGGCGGAGCACGGCTCGCGCACCGGCGGCGGCGGCGAGCACGACCAGCCCCGCGGCGAACGCGAGCGCACCCGCCCGGCTCAGTGTCGCGGCGAGCCCCACCTGCGTGAGGTAGACGGCGCAGGGCCGCCACCAGACGCCCGGATCGTCGATCGCCAGCGCCAGCGCCAGCAGCGCGGCGACCGCGAGGATCCCCGCCGCGGCGTTGGAGTAGGTCAGCGTGGACGCGGCGCGCCACAGCGTCGACTCGACCAGCACCGACCAGCGCTCCAGCCGCCACGCGACGCCGGCCCAGCCGGTCACCGCGACCAGCGTGCCGAGCCCGGCCAGGCCCGACATGAGCCACTGCCGGGCGGCCGGCCCCGTCAGGCGCACCGCCGCGAGCGCCCCGACGAGCGTGGCGAGGCTCGCCGCGACGGCGGCCACGACCGGCAGCCCGCCGCTCACGACGCCCCGCAGCAGCGCCCACGCGACGACGGCACCGGCGGTGCCGAGGATCGTGACGATCCCCGTGAGCAGGTCCCGGCGGGCGTGCAGCGCGAGGCCGAACGCGACCGCCGCCAGCACGGTCACCAGGATCCTGCCCGGCGGGTAGAAGCCGCCCTGGGCGACGACGCCGGCGGTCGCCGCGGCGACCAGAGCGATGTTGGACAGGACCGGATCCTGTTTGAGCACAAGCGATTCCACCAGCACAACCCTCCCCGTCAGGGCGCCTGTGCCGGAAACAGTATCGACGTCCGCGAAGATTCGCAGACTCCTATCCGATACAACCTTTTCGGCTGCTGAGGCGTTGCCGGGGCGGTGCAGGGCGCCGATCGCGACCCTGGCGGGTGGGCGCTCGCGCGCCGGCGCTGGCGGGTGGACGCTCGCGTGCGCTGGCGCTGGCGGGTGGACGCTCGCGCGCGCCGGCGCTGGCGGGTGGACGCTCGCGCGCTGTCAGACCTTCTCGATCCAGAACTGGATGGACTTCGGCGGCAGGGTCACCGCCAGGACCGGGCCGGTCTTGTCGCCGAGGCCGGCGTTGTACTGCGACGGCGTGTACTGCTGACCGTGGAAGGCCCTCGCCGAGCCGGTGTCCACGGTGTACGAGACGGATGCGGCGCCCCGGTTGGTGAGGGCGAAGACCAGCTTGCCCTGCGGTGTCTTCCAGGCCATGATCCGCTGGTCCTGGCGCACGGTGCCCTCGTCGACCTGGTGGCGCACGGAGTTCCACGGCAGGTACTGCACGAAGCCGGCGACGGCGTGCCAGTTCTGGCGGTTGTAGTCCCAGTGCCCCTTGGCGATGTTCGCGTACTTCGTGAAGTCGTTGTCGTCGTACGGGCGCCAGAAGCCGAGCGAGTAGCCGGCGGCCTCCGTGTTGTACGTGGGCTTGAGCGCGTGCAGCCAGAACCAGGTCGGCGAGTTCTGGAACGTCATCCAGTTCATGATGGACTGCGCGGTGTTGATCATCCGCCAGTCGCTGGTGCCGCCGGACAGGTACTCGAACTCGTTGTTGTAGACCGCCTTCCCGGCCGCGTTGCCGGTGAACGCGCCGGCGGTCAGCTGCTCGTTGCTGTCGGCGCCGATCCGGTGCCAGCTCCAGCCGTCCACATAGGACAGCGCGGTGGCGTCGGCGCGGATGAGCGCGCCGCCGCGGCCGTTCTGCCCGGCGTTGGAGTCGGCGTGGATGTGGATGTCCGGCCGGCGCGCCCTGATCTTCCCGGCGGCGACCTTGAACGCGGCGTAGTACTGCTCGTTGGAGTAGCCGCACGCCGAATACGCCAGGTTGGTCAGGTGCGGCTCGTTCTGCAGGCCCCACATCTTCACCGGGATCCCGTTCGCCTCCAGGTACTCGATGTCGCGCACGAGCGCGTCGCCGAACTGGTCCAGCGCCGCCGGCGTGGTCGAGGCGAGCGTGCCGCCGATGTAGCTGTTCGTGGACTTCCAGCCGGGCGCCGGCGACCAGTACTCGGCCGCGACGCCCTCGATCCCGGACTGCTGGATCAGCTCGCGGATCTCGGCCATCTGCTCGGGCCACCGGCCGACGATGTTCTTCCGGTCGGCGGTCAGGCCGCGCAGGTACAGGCCGAGGGCGAGCCGGCAGTAGCGGAACCCCCGGTCGGGGCGGACCTTCAGCATGTCCCGGTAGAGCCGGGTGCGCTCCTCGGCGACCAGGTCGTGCGGCACCGACGTGGTCGCCTCGGGCAGCCCGTTGTTGCCGGAGCCGATCGAGTCGAACTGCAGCTCGACGCCGAGCCCCCAGATCGTCTGGCGGGGCTGGTCGTGGCGGATGACGTAGTCGGCGGCGGCCGCGGATGCGGGCCGCGTGCGGGCGGCGGTGCCGAGGACGGCCCCGGCGCCGGCCGATGCGGCCAGGCCGAGGGTGGAGCGACGGGTGAGTGCCATGGCGGTGGACCTCCTCGTTCGAAGTTGCTAGTCGGGCTCCCGCAGGGGCGGAAGACCCAGGGCCTTGCGCGGGGCCGGACGGAGCAGGCTCGCCGCCTGTACCGCCGACGCGCCGCCGTCGAGCACGATCTCGGCCCCGGTCAGCAGGGCCGCGGCCGGTGAGACCACATAGGACACCGCGGCGGCGACGTCCTCGGGGGTGCCGAGACGGCCGAGGTGCGCCTCCCGCTGGCGTGTCTCGTCGCCCGGGTCGGTGAGCCGGGACTGCGTCGCGGGGGTGCGGATCCAGCCGGGCGCGATGCTCACGGCGCGGATGCCGTGGGCGGCGTAGTCGACGGCGAGCTGGCGGGTGAACGCGGTGAGCCCGGCCTTCGCCGCCGCGTACGCGGGCAGGCCCGGCGCGAACGCGTGCGCCAGCACCGACCCGATCGTGACGATCACGCCCTCGCCGCCGGCCATCATGCCGGGCAGGACCTGGCGGGCGCACAGGTAGGCGGATGTCAGGTTGGCGTCCAGGACCCGGTGCCAGTCGGCCGGCTCGGTGCGGTGCACGGGCGCGCCCTCGGTGAGGCCCGCGCACGTGACGAGCACGCCGGCGGCGCCCAGCCCGGCGAAGGCGCGCTCGACCTCCGCGGGGTCGGTGAGGTCGGCCTGCGCCCTGTCGATGCCGGCGACGTCATACCCGTCGGCCCGCAGGCGGGCCGCGACGGCCGAGCCGATGCCGCCCGCCGCCCCCGTCACGATCGCCAGTGTCATGCCCGGAACACCTCGTACTTCTCGATGAGCGACCCGTCGAGCGTCACGCCGAGCCCGGGCCCCCGCGGCACCGCCAGCGCACCGTCCACTAGAGACGGTTTCTCGACCGGGAGGTCGTCGCGCAGCGGGTTCGGCAGCCGGTTGTACTCGTAGATCGGCACGTTGGGGGTCGCGGCGGCGAACTGCAGCGCCGCGGCGAGCCCGACCGCCGAGCCGACGCCGTGCGGGGAGACGGTGACGTGGAAGGCGTCGCACAGCGCCGCGATCCGCCGCGCCTCGGTGATCCCGCCGGCCCGCGCCAGGTTGGGCATGACCACGTCGACGGCGCGGGCGAGCAGGAAGTCGCGGTACCCGTACCGGCTGAACTCGCTCTCACCGGTGACGACCGGGATCCGGACGGCGGCGCGCACCTCGGCGAGCCCGGCGACGTCGTCCGTCGCCAGGGGCTCCTCCAGCCACCGCACGCCGAGGCCGTCGAGCGCCTGGCCGAGCCGGATCGCGGTCTTCACGTCGTACGCGCAGTTGAGGTCGACGTGCAGCGCGGCCCGGCCGGCGAGGGCGTCGACGACCGCCGACGCGTGGGCGAGGTCGGTGGCCTCGCCGCGCCCGAGCTTCAGCTTCATCGCGCGGAAGCCCTCGTCGAGGAACGCGCGGGCGCGCTCGGCCGACTCGGCCACGTCCGGCAGGAACGGGATCGGGCTGGCGTAGACCGGGACCGTGTCGCGGACCGGCCCGCCGAGCAGCCGGTGGACGGGCAGCCCGGCGGCCTTGCCGCGCAGGTCCCACAGCGCCAGGTCGACGCCGCTGATCGCCTCCAGGTAGAACCCGCCGGTCCGGCCCGCCCCGGACTGCGCGCCGAACATCAGCTCCCACAGCGCCTCCGACGCGCCCGCGTCGCGACCGACGAGCATCGGCGCCAGCAGCGAGCCGACGATCGTCGCGGTCACCCGCGGCTCGGGCAGGCCGTAGCACTCGCCGATCCCCTCGAGGCCGTCGACCGTCCGGATCCGCACGAGGGTGGTGTACTGGCCGAGCCGCGGCAGGACCCGGTGGCTCGACGCGGGGGTCGTGAGCCAGTCCGGGACGGTGTCGTAGAGCGCGGCGAACGGCGCGGCGAGCGCGATGGCCTCGACGGAGGCGATGGTGAGAGTCATTTGATGAGGGCGTTCATCCGGTCACGGGCAGCCATGAGCGCGTCCTTCGGGGTCTTCTTGCCGATGAGGATGGCCTGGACCTCTTCGGCCAGGACCTTCTCCATCTGCGAGAACTGCGGGTAGATCCAGAACGGGCTGGCGCTGGAGTTGGCGCCGATCTGGCTGGTGAAGTCGGTGGCGAACTTGTCGTTGCGCACCTCGGGGGCGGCCTGGCCCGCGGTCGTGGTCGGCGGCAGGCCGGCCTTGGTGAACCACGGGATCGAGTAGCCGGTGTCGGTGGTGATCGTCCTGGCGAAGTTCGCGGCCGCGGCCGCGCCGGCGCCGTTGACGACCACGATGATCTGCCCCCAGGCGAGGTGCCGCGGCTTGTCGCCGGGCTTGGTGACCGGCCGGGCGACGGGGACCATCTTCGTCCCGAGGTCCTTGTCGGGTGAGGATTTCGTGACGGCGGCGCGGCCGCCGATGGCGTCCTCGTAGAAGGCGGTCTTGCCCTGGGACATGAGGGCGCGGGCGTCGACGCGGTTGACGTCGGGGGCGATGAGTTTCTGGTCGTAGAGCTTCTTGTACCAGGTGAGCGCCTCGACCGACGGGTCGTCGCCGATGACGACCTTGTTGTTCTCCACGATCGGGGAGCCGAACTCCCACAGCCACGGGATGATGTCCTTGAGCTGGTCGACCTTCGTCATGCCGGCCCACGGCACCACCCCGCCGCCGAGGCCCTTGACGGCGGTAAGCGCCGCCTCGAACTCGGCGATCGTCTTCGGGGCGCTCGTGACGCCGGCCTTCGTCAGCAGTTCGGTGTTGCTGATGAGCCCGATGCCGGCGGTGGTCCACGGCAGGCCGTACTGCACGCCCTTGGACTGGCCGAGCGCGAGCGGGGCGGCGGCGTAGTCCTGGCCGGCGGCGACGCTCTTGAGGTCCAGGAGCTTGCCGGTGGCGGCGAGGGTGGCGAGCCAGGCGACGTCGAGCTGGACCGCGCCGGTGAGCTGGCCGCCCTGCACCTGCAGCAGGACCTGGTTGAGGTAGTCGTTGTACGGGTACGACGGCGTGCTGATCTTCGTCCCGGCGTTGGCGGCGGCGTACTTGTCGATCGCCGCCTGCAGGGGCTCCTTCGTGACGGCCTCGTTGTAGGCCCAGCTGGTCAGCGGGAACTCCTTGACGCCGTCGTCCTTGAGACCTTCGGCGGGTGCGGCTTCCTTCGTGGCGGGGGCGCAGGCGGCGAGGACGGTGCCGAACGCGCCGAGCTTGAGCATGTTGCGGCGGCTGAGTGACATGGGGCGCTCCTGTGGGATTCAGCCCTTCACGGCGCCGGCGGTGAGGCCGGCGACCAGATAGCGCTGGAGGATGGTGAAGCCGATGACGACGGGGAGGGACACGACCAGGGAG
>NZ_JBIAYW010000025.1:0-134281 GCF_042898305.1 Dactylosporangium sp. NPDC000521 | reverse complement strand
CCTCGGACACGACAACAGCCGTGTCACGGGGTCAATCAATTGGCACTGGCTTAACAAGCACCCTGTTGAGTTCTCAAACAACCAACACACACCGCTGAAGCTCGCCCAGTCGAGCTTGCCTCATCCGGGGCAACTTCTCTACTTTACCAGGTTGCTCGCCGTTGTCAAGTCCGTTTTTTCTGGGCTATCCAACTTCAAGCGGGTTTCCCGAGCATAACAAGCACACCGTTTCCGGTGATCTTGTTTCGGGAGATCCGGTAGGACCGGCCGGCTCTGGAGCGTCTCGCTCGCTTGCCCGCCCGGCTCCCTGCCGGCTTTGTTACTTTACCAGGTCGTTCCTGCCTGTCAAGTTCGCGTTATCCGCTTGTCGACCTTCTGGAACGTTTCCCGCACACGCCAACCGCACCGTTACCGGTGTGGAGACCTGCTCGGGATTCCGACTGGACCGGCCGGCTCGAGCCTCTCGGCTTTCACCCGCCCGGCTCCCTGCCGGCTGGATCAACCTACCTGGCCGGCTTCGCGATCGCAAATCCGGCTTACACCGGTTGATACCGCACCATCCAGGAAGAAGTCCGGCGAACCGGTCGTTTCCGACCAGTCCCTCGGACCTGGAGAACCGTACGGGGAACGGCGAACCCGCGTCAAATCGGGGAGGATGACGGCATGACGCCGAGCCCTCACGCGGACGCATTGCTGGACACGCTCTTCCCGCTGTGGCAGTTCGTCATCGGGGTCGCCGTGGCGTTGTTCGTGGTCGTGGCCACCTATCGGCTGGCGATGCGCGGACCTTCGCGAATGCGGGCCGCGATGCTCGTCACGGGCGCGGCGATCGTGGGGATCACCGTCGTCGGCATCCTCAGCAACCGCCACATCTGACCCGAGGCAGCCACCACATCTGAACCGAGGCAGCCACCACGCCTGACCGAGGCAACGGCCGCATCTGAACCCAAGGCGACGGCCGCGCCGCCGCCTCGACGAACG
Organism: Dactylosporangium sp. NPDC000521; assembly: GCF_042898305.1. NCBI lineage: Bacteria > Bacillati > Actinomycetota > Actinomycetes > Micromonosporales > Micromonosporaceae > Dactylosporangium > Dactylosporangium sp. NPDC000521. The sequence goes on along the minus strand of NZ_JBIAYW010000025.1, from coordinate 133,300 downwards.
GTCTCGGCCGCGGCGGACAGGGCGTGACGCTCAGCCGAGCCGGCGGTTGGCCAGACTCGGCAACGTGGCGCGGATCTCCGCGAGCCGCGCGAAGTCGAGATCCGCGAACGTGACGCCCACGACATCGGGCGCCAGGGCGACGACCGTCCCCCAGGGGTCGATCACCATACTGCGCCCGAAGCAGGTGCGGTCGGGGTCGTGGTTGCCGACCTGCCCGGCGGCCAGCACATAGCACTGGTTCTCGATCGCACGGGCGCGCAGCAGCGGCTCCCAGTGGTCGCGGCCCGTGTGGAGCATGAACGCGGCCGGCACGACGAGCACCGTGGCACCGTCGATCGCGAGCTGCCGGTACAACTCCGGGAAACGCAGGTCGTAGCAGATCGACAGGCCGAGAACGGCCTCCTCGACGTCGAGCAGCGTGGTCTGTGTGCCGGGCGTCACCGTCGCGGACTCGTGGTAGGAGACGCGACCGGGGATCTCGACGTCGTAGAGATGAATCTTCCGGTAAGTGCCGGCGAGTCCGCCCTGGCGGTCGAAGACGAGCGTGGTGTTGTACGTGTGCTCGGGGTCGGGCCCGACCTCGTGGAACGAGCCGGCGTGGACCCACATCCCGAGCTCGCGCGCGGCGTCGGCGAAGAAGGCCGCGAACTCCCCGTCGATCGGCTCCGGCTTCGGCGCCCCCTCCGCGCGGCCGAGATAGTCCACGTACTCCGGAAGCACCGCCAGATCCGCACCGCCCGCGGCGGCACGCTCCAGCAGGGTCCTGGCCACCCTCAGGTTGTCGGCCCGGTCGTCCCGGGCGTTCAGCTGACACACCGCTACGCGCATACCCCCAGCCTATCGATCAGGCGGCGGTCAGCACGAGCGCGGCGGCGGCCAGACCGAGCCCGGTGATCTGCAGCGGCCGCATCCGCTCCCGGTCGACGGCCATCGCGAGGAAGACGGTGCTCACCGGGTACAGGGACGCGATCGGCGCGGTGACGCTCAGCACTCCCCCGCGGACGGCCACGAGGTAGAACGCGTTGGCGGTCACGTCGAACGCGCCGGCGGTGCTCGCGAGCGCCACCGACGCGCGGTCCATCCGCAGCGGCACGCGCATGACGCGCATCGCCACGAGGAGGCCGGCGACCCCGACCACGCGCCCCGACAGCAGCGGCCACATCCCGGACCCGTGCGAGGTCTGGGCGATCAGGGTGAAGTACCCGCCGAACAGCAGCCCAGCGCCGAGCGCGGCGACGATCACGCTCCGGGCGACCGTGACGCCGCCGGTCGGGCCGGCGCTGACGAGCGTGATGGCGACGACGGCGAGCAGCGCACCACACAGGGCGAGCGTCGACGGGCGCCGGTCCAGGACGAGACCGAGCAGCAGCGGCACCGCGGCCGTCGTCGTGGCGGTCAGCGGCGCGACGACCGACATGGCGCCACCGGCGAGACCGCGGTAGAAGACGACGAGGCCCGCGTTGCCGAGCACGCCGGCCGCGGCGCCCCACGCGAGGTCGGCGACGGACGGCGGCCCCGGGCGGGTGACGATCAGCCAGCCGACGACGAGCGGGATGCCGGCCAGTTCGGCGATGAGCGCGATGCCGAACGAGTCGGTGCGCTGACTCGCCTTGCCGCCGGCGAAGTCACCCGCACCCCAGACGAGCGCGGACGCGGCGGCGAAGACGAGAGACCACACGTCGGCAACGATATGGGTTGCCGATTGGTCTCGCCACCGCGTTTTCCGTCGTACCGGTGTGCAAGGCTACGGTATTCCGTTGCGCTGGTCGTACACCTGCCGCAACCGCGAACAGCGAACGCGCCGCCCACCCGTGAGGGCGGACGGCGCGCTTCCGATCAGGCGCTGCTCAGGCTTCAGGCTTCAGGCCGACTTCTCCTCGCGGTCCGCGCGGCGGCGGCCGGCCCGGTGGGCGGCGAGGTCGCGGGGCACGATGGTCGGGATGACCTTCTCGAGCACGACCTCGCGGGTGATCAGCACGCGGGCGATGTTGGGGTTGCTGGGCACCTCGTACATCACGCTGAGGAGCACTTCCTCCATGATCGCGCGGAGGCCGCGGGCGCCGGTGCCGCGGAGGATCGCCTGGTCGGCGATCGACTCGAGGGCCTCGGCGTTGAACTCCAGCTCGACGCCGTCGAGCTCGAACAGGCGCTGGTACTGCCGGACGAGCGCGTTGCGCGGCTCGGTGAGGATCTTGACCAGCGCGTCGCGGTCGAGGCTCTTGACGCTGGTGATCACGGGGAGGCGGCCGATGAACTCGGGGATGAGCCCGAACTTCAGCATGTCCTCCGGCATCACGTCGCCGAAGCTGTCGTCGAGCGTGCGGTCGGTGATCGAGCGCAGGTTGGCGCCGAAGCCGGTGCCGCCCTTGCCGACGCGCGCCTGGACGATCCGGTCGAGCCCCGCGAACGCGCCACCGCAGATGAACAGCACGTTGGACGTGTCGATCTGGATGAACTCCTGGTGCGGGTGCTTGCGGCCGCCCTGCGGCGGCACGTTGGCGACCGTGCCCTCGATGATCTTCAGCAGCGCCTGCTGCACGCCTTCGCCGGACACGTCCCTGGTGATGCTGGGGTTCTCCGACTTGCGGGCGATCTTGTCGACCTCGTCGATGTAGACGATGCCGGTCTCGGCGCGGCGGATGTCGTAGTCCGCGGCCTGGATCAGCTTCAGCAGGATGTTCTCGACGTCCTCGCCGACATAGCCGGCCTCGGTCAGCGCCGTGGCGTCCGCGATCGCGAACGGCACGTTGAGCATCCGGGCCAGGGTCTGCGCCAGGTGGGTCTTGCCGCAGCCCGTGGGGCCGATCAGCAGGATGTTGGACTTCGCCAGCTCGACGCCGTCGCTGGAGTTGCCGCCGGACTCGGCCTGGACCCGTTTGTAGTGGTTGTAGACCGCCACGGCGAGGGCCTTCTTGGCCTGGTCCTGACCGACCACGTACTGGTCGAGGAAGGCGCAGATCTCCATCGGCTTGGGCAGCTCGTCGAACTTGACGTCACCCGACTCGGCGAGCTCTTCCTCGATGATCTCGTTGCAGAGGTCGATGCACTCGTCGCAGATGTAGACACCAGGTCCTGCGATCAGCTTCTTCACCTGCTTCTGCGACTTGCCGCAGAAGGAACATTTCAGTAGGTCGCCGCCGTCGCCGATCCGTGCCACCTACGATCTCCCTGCCTTCGGCCGGACTGACTGCCCGGATCGCGTCACGCCTGTGCCTCGCGCTGTGCGCGCTTGCGCTTTTGTTCAGCTCACGTGTGCGGCTTTACCGCTGGTTGCCGCTTGCGTCTTGCGTGTTGCTAGGTGCTGCCTCGACGTTACCTGGTGGTCGGCCGTATTCCGACCCCCTGAGCGGTGGTGTCTTTCCAGATGGCCACATCGGCCCGCCAGACCGTGAGGTGAGGCGGGCCGACCGTGAACCTTGGGCGCTATGCCCCGGAAGCGACCAGTGCCGACTTCTTGCGGCTGACCAGGATGTTGTCGACCAGACCGTACTCCTTGGCCTCGTCGGCCGTCAGGATCTTGTCGCGGTCGATGTCCTTGCGGACCTTCTCGATCGGCTGCCCGGTGTGCCGGGACACCATCTCCTCGAGGTTCGTGCGCATCCGCATGATCTCGCGGGCCTGGATCTCGATGTCGGATCCCTGCCCGTAGCCGCCCTCGGTGGCCGGCTGGTGGATGATGATCCGCGAGTTGGGCAGGGCCAGACGCTTGCCGGGCGTGCCGGCGGACAGCAGCACCGCGGCGGCGCTGGCCGCCTGGCCGAGGCAGACCGTCTGGATGTCGGGCCGCACGTACAGCATCGTGTCGTAGATCGCCGTCATAGCCGTGAACGAGCCACCGGGCGAGTTGATGTACATGATGATGTCGCGGTCCGGCTCGTTGCTCTCCAGCGTCAGCAGCTGCGCCATCACGTCGTTGGCCGACGCGTCGTCGATCTGCACGCCGAGGAAGATGATCCGGTCCTCGAACAGCTTGTTGTACGGGTTGGTCTCCTTGATCCCATACGACGTGCGCTCCACGTAGGACGGGAGGATGTAACGGTTGTGCACCTCGCGCATCCCCGGGGGCAGGCTCAGATCGGTCATCGCTTCGCTCCTCAAGCCAGGGTTCCGGCGCCTTCCGGAGCCTGCTGGGCCCCGGTGATCACCTTGTCGATGAAGCCGTAGTCGCGCGCCTCTTCGGCGGTGAACCAGCGGTCGCGGTCGGAGTCGGACTCGATCTGGTCCAGGCTCTGCCCCGTGTGGAACGACACCCGCTCCTGGAACATCCGCTTGGTGTAGAGCATCTGCTCGGCCTGGATGGCGATGTCCGAGGCCGTGCCGCCGATGCCACCCGAGGGCTGGTGCATCATGATCCGCGCGTGCGGCAGCGCCATGCGCTTGCCCGGCGCGCCGGCGCACAGCAGCAGCTGGCCCATCGACGCCGCCATGCCCATCGCGACCGTCGCCACGTCGTTGGTGACGAACTGCATGATGTCGTAGATCGCCATGCCCGAGTAGACGGAGCCACCGGGCGAGTTGATGTAGAGCCAGATGTCGCGCTCCTCGTCCTCGGCGGCGAGCAGGAGCATCTGGGCGCAGATCCGGTTGGCGACCTGGTCGTTGACCTCGCTACCAAGGAAGATGATCCGTTCCTTGAGCAGCCGGTTGAACACCGAGTCGTCGAGCGTCAGGCTCGAGTCCGCGCCCCGACCGCGCCCCGAGGGCGCGGGACTGACTGGCGACGCTGGAATATGCAGGTCGGTCATGGCAGCCCTTCGCAAGAGTCTTGTACTTGCCGACCCTAACCGGTGTTGGGAGCGGGAGCTTCCCATGCTCACCGCATTTCGCTATGAGCGCACCGTGGTCGGCCGGGCCCGTTGTGCGTGCTTTGCCGCGCTGCGCACTTCACGCTGCGGCTCGGGCCCGGCCGGCTCCCAGGTCAGTGGTTGTGACCCTCGTGGTCACCGTGGTCGTGGCCCTCGTGCTCGTCCGCCGGGCCGCGCAGGTCGTCCAGCGACAGCGCGGTGCCCTCCGAGTCGACGATCTTCACCCGCTCGAGCACCACACCCAGCGCCTTGCCCCGCCGCACGTCACCGAAGACCGCACCGGCGACACCGGCCTGGACCAGCTGGTCGTAGTACTGCTGCGGGCCGACCCCGGCACGCTGCGCCCGGTGCACGATCTCGTGCCCGAACTCGTCGTCGCTCACCTGGATGTTCTCGGCGTCGGCCAGGGTGTCGAGCACCAGCTGCACCTTCACGCCCTCGACGGCCGCCTCGTTGAGCTCGGCGTCCATCTCCTCCTCGGTCTTGCCCTCCGTCGACAGGTAGTCCTCGAACGACGCACCGATGCGCTGGAGCTGGTCGTTCATCGACTCCTTGCGCGACTCCACCTCGTCCTTCACCACGCCCTCCGGCGCGGGGACCTCGGTGGCCTCGATGACGGCCTTCAGCGCCAGGTCACGGGCCGAGTAGAGCTGCTCCATCCGCTTCACGCGGGTCAGCCGGGTGCGCAGGTCGTCCTTGAGCTCGTCGAGCGTGTCGAACTCGCTCGCCAGCTGGGCGAACTCGTCGTCGACCGGCGGCAGCTGCTTGTCCTTGACCGACTTCACGGTCACCGACACCTCGGCGTCGCGCCCCTCGAAGTCGCCACCCACCAGCTGCGTGGTGAACGTCGTCGACTCGCCCGCCGACATCCCGGCCAGCACCTCGTCGAGACCCGGCACCAGCTGCCCGCTGCCCACCTCGTGGGAGATGTTGGTGGCGCTGCCGCCCGGCACCTCCTCGCCGTCCACCGTCGCGACCAGGTCGATCTGCACGAAGTCGCCGACCAGCGCCGCCCGCTCCACCGTCTTCAGCGTCGCGAACCGGTCGCGCAGGCCCTTGAGCTGCTCGTCGACGTCATCCTCGCTCACCACGAGCGCATCGACCGTCACCTGGATCTCCGACAGGTCCGGCAGCGTGATCTCCGGCCGCACGTCGACCTCGGCGGTGAACTTCAGCGGCTGCCCATCCGCGAACTCGGTGATCTCCACCTCGGGCCGGCCCAGCGTCTTGACCTCGTGCTCACGCACCGCGGCCAGGATCTGCGTCGGGATGACCTCCTGCACCGCCTCGTTGAGCACCGCACCCCGACCGACCCGCTGGTCGATCACGGCGGACGGCACCTTGCCGCGGCGGAACCCGGGGATGACGACCTGCGAGCCGATCTCCCGGTAGGCCTTCTTCAAGCTGGGCTCCAGCTCGGCGAACGGCACCTCGATTTCGAGCCGCACGCGCGTCGGGCTCAGGGTCTCGACGGTGCTCTTCACAGAACTTCTCCTCATGGGTCGCGGTCAGCCGCTCCAACGGCTGGGTGGACTGGCGGCTGCCTGGTATGTCCCGGTCGGGGTGGCGGGATTTGAACCCACGGCCCCTCGCTCCCAAAGCGAGTGCGCTACCAAACTGCGCTACACCCCGGTGCTGTGCGTCGGCAAGTGTATGCGTTGGGTCTGACAGTCCGCCGCTCGGTATGGCGGTGTCGCACTGCATGGACCCGCCATATGCCCCTCGGCGGAGGATTCGGTACGCTGGGAGGCGCACCCGGCAGCGCCGGGAGCACGCGGGCGTAGCTCAATGGCAGAGCTTCAGTCTTCCAAACTGACGGTGTGAGTTCGATTCTCATCGCCCGCTCCGCTGCCCCGCCGCAGGTCAGGCCTTGCGGCAGGGTGATTCTTCAGACCGCGCGCGGTGCGTCTCGCGCCGCAGCGGCGGTGATCAGGTCGCCGCACGCCAGCGGGCGCGATCCTCGCCCGCCTTGCGGGTGCAGCGCATCAGCGTGCCGGTCGACGTGTGCCCGATCGCTCCTTCGGGCGAGCAGAAGGCGCCCGGGTGGACGTTGTTGTTGCCGCCACCCGCCGGGGCGGTCGTCCTCGGAGGCGCCGGCTTCGTCGTGGCAGGCTTCGGCACCCCAGTCGTCGCCTTCGGCGCTCCAGTGGTCGCCCTCGGCGCCGGGACGCCCGTCCCTGGCGCGGACGCGGCAACGGACTCGGTCGGCGACGGGGACGGGGACACCGACGGCGACGCGGAGACCGACGGCGAGGCAGCCGCGGCCACCGTCTGGGCGCCCGGCTTCGCGGTGGAGCCGCAGCCGGCAAGGGCCAGCAGGACGATCACGGCGACGGTCAGGCGGCGACGGCTCATGCGCTGATCTTCCGCCGCGGACCGCCACCGTTGATCGGTCGCGCGGATGCATCGGAATCACGATCAGTCATTGACACCGTACGTTCGGGCACCCGGTTGCGGGCGCCCGGTCACTCCTGCGTGGTCCAGCGGACCGGAAAGACGCCGACGCGGGACTCGTGGACCGGGTCGCCAGCGGCGACGTGGTCGGGGTGTTTCGAGCAGCGGACCGGGACGTCGCCGGTGGCGGTCGGGGTGAGTTTCACGGCGGTGCAGGTGATCTCCATGAGTGGGGACAGTAGTCGAACAGGCGTTCTAAATCAGCCGGATCATGGAATTGACCAGGACGAACGCCCGCTACCTGCCCGTCCGTCCGATCATTGGCACGCGGCGGCGCGGGTGTGCAGGTACCGGCGCAGGGGCACGCTGCCGGTGAGGCCGGCGGCCTTCGTGTAGGCGTCGCGGGCATCCGCCAGCGAGCCGCTCATCTCCAGCAGATGCCCCAGCACCGCATGGAAACGGTGATCATGCACCAGCGCAGGCAAGGCGGACAGCGACGACAGCAGCGACAGGCCGGCAGCGGGGCCCGAGGCCATCGTCACCGCCACCGCGTGGTTCAGCGCGACCATCGGGTTGTCCGTCAGGGTCAGGAGCAGCTCGTACAGCGCGACGATCTGCGGCCAGTCGGTCTCGGCCGCGGAGGGGGCCTCGTCGTGCAGGGCCGCGATCGCCGCCTGCAGCTGATAGGGGCCGACCGGGCCGCGGGGCAGCGCCGCCGTGACGAGGGCGACACCCTCCGCGATCAGCGAGTCGTCCCACAGGGTGCGGTCCTGCGCGTCCATGGGGACCGGGGTGCCGTCGGCCGCGGTGCGGGCGGGCCGTCGCGCGTCGGTGAGCAGCATCAGTGCCAGCAGCCCGGCGACTTCGCTGTCGGTGGGCATCAGCCGGTGCACGAGCCGCGCCAGCCGGATCGCCTCGGCGGCCAGGTCGGGGCGGTGCAGATCGGGGCCGGCCGTGGCGGCGTAGCCCTCGTTGAACATGAGGTAGAGCACGTGCAGGACGGCGCCGGAAAAGCCGGAAGGCAGCGCGAACGGCACGTCGCTCGCCTTGATCTTCTGCTTGGCGCGGCTGATGCGACGGGCCATCGTCGCCTCCGGCACGAGAAACGCCCGGGCCACCTCGACGGTGGTGAGGCCGCCGACGGCTCGCAGGGTCAGCGCGATCTGGTCGGGCGGGCTCAGCGACGGGTGGCAGCACATCGCCAGGAGGATCAGGCTGTCGTCGTGCGCCGCACCCGACGGCGGCGGGGGCGTCCACTCCGCCTCGCGGCGCAGCCGCGCCGACTCGCTGCGCAGCAGGTCCGTCAGCCGCCGCGACGCGACGGTGATCAGCCAGCCGCGCGGGGACTCGGGGACGCCGCCGGCGGGCCACTGCGCCGCGGCCGCGATGAGGGCCTCCTGCACGGCGTCCTCGGCGTGGTCGAAGTGCCCGTACCGGCGCACGAGGGCGCCGAGGACCTGCGGCGCGAGCGAGCGCAGCAGGTCCCCGAATGCGTCCTCAGAGGCCGATCTCATCGCCGGATTCGATGATCGGCCGCACGTCGGCGTAGGCCGTCGCGGCGGCCGCGGGCGGCGCCGGGCACTGGCCGAGCCGGGAGGCGATCTCGGTGGCCCGGTCGAAGCTGTCGACCTCGACGATCCAATACCCGGCGAGGACCTCCTGCGTCTCCGCGTACGGCCCGTCGGTGACCAGCGCCGGCGTCCCGCCGATGCGGCGGGTGTGCACCGGCGCGCCCAGGGCCCGGGTCTCGACCAGCTCGCCGGACGCCTCGAGCTCCTGGTTGAACTTCGCCATGAACTCGCCCATCGCGGCGAAGTCCTCGGCGGTCCAGACCGGGGCGTCGCCCGGCCGGCCGGCCATCTCGTCGTAGTCCCGCTGGGACGCGTACGTCAGGATCATGTACTTCACGGTCACTCCTCTCGAACGGCACCGTCCATCGGTGACGCCGGAGACGTCGGAGCGGGCGTGCCGTCCCGGACAGCATCGCCGAGAAATTTCATGACCGTCTCGCGGAACCGGTCCGGGGCCGTGCTGTGGATGCGGTGCCCGACCGGGAGGGTGACCAGCTCGCAGCGTGGGATCAGCGCCGCCACCTCGGCCAGCCGCGCCGGCGCGATGTGGCTCGTGGGCCCGCCGGACAGCAGCAGGGTCGGCGCCGTGATCGCCGGCAGCGCGTCCCACCACTGCGGCCGCGCCTGCCTGAGCTGCGCGATCGCGGAGGTCAGCGCCAGCCGGTCGTACCGGCGGCGCGGGTCGGCGGTGCCGATCGACAGCAGCAACAGGCGGCCCAGCGACAACCGGCCCTCGGAGACGCGCGGCGGCGCCGGCGGATCTTCGAGGACCAGCCGCGTGACCCGGTCCGGCTGCTCCTGCGCGACCAGCGACGCGGCGAACCCGCCCAGCGAATGCCCGACGAGCGTCGCCCGGTCCAGGCCGAGCCGGTCGAGCAGCGCGAGCACGTCGTCGCGGTGGGAGTCCAGCGTGTACGAGCGGGAGCGCGGACTGCCGGCATGACCCCTCAGGTCCGGCACGACCACCCGGTGCCCGGCGTCGAGCAGCGCAGGCGTGAACAGGTCCCAGGTCGCGCCGCGGCTGCCGCCGCCGTGCAGCAGGACCACGGCGGGCGCGTCCCGCGGGCCCTGGTCGCGATGGTGCAGCTCCACCTACGCGCCGAGCTGGTCGGCGAAGTCGTGCAGGACGCTCACCAGCTGGTTCATCGGGACCGGCCGGCGGCTCACCTCGGCCACGTCCTTGCCCTCCGCGGTGAACAGCGGCGGCGCCGTGTGGATCCCGGCGTCGAACGGCACCGCGGCCACCTCGTCCTGCCAGCCGGGCCAGCGCCAGCTCAGGTAGAACTGGTCGATCGCGCCGCCGAGCATCGCGTACAGCCAGTCCGTGTACCCGAGGCCGAGGTCCTCCCAGCGGAGCGTGTCGGGCGCGAAGTAGTGGATCGACGGTGACGGACCGTCACCCTGCCGCCACACGAACTCGCCGCCCATCACGTCCTGCGCGACGACCAGCCCCGCGCCCTCGAACCCGGCGTTGACCGTGTGGATGTCCGGCAGCCGCCGCTCGGGGTGCCCCGAGCCGAGGATCCGCAGCCAGCCGTCGTCGACGACCAGCCCGCCGGACAGGTAGACCAGCGACCCGAGCCACGAATTCGTGGTGACCTGGAGCCGCTGCAGGCAGGAGGCCGCCCGGTCGGGATCGGTCGGCAGGATCTCCACCGCGAACGGTGACCCGCTGACCGCCGCCTCGACCTCGGCCCACGCCGACCGGTCCTCGGAGATCAGCTCGGCGAGCGAGCGCATGTCGCAACTCTACGACGCCCCGGCCCCGCAGGGGTCGCAGACACGAACGGCGGATCTCCCGCGATGAATGACGATCATTCACGTTCTCGCTCTGTCTACGCCCACATACTCAGCGTCACTATGTCGGGCATGACTCGCCGCTGGCTGATCACCGGATGCTCCACCGGCCTGGGCCGTGCCCTCGCCGAGGCCGTCGCCGCCTCAGGACAGCAGGTCCTCGCCACCGCCCGCCGGCCGTCGACGCTCGAGGACCTCCGGGAGGCGTACCCGCGGACCCTCGCCACCTGCGCGCTCGACGTCCGCGACCCCGACGACTGTCACAACGCCGTCCACGCCGCCGTCGCCCGCTTCGGCGGCGTCGACGTCCTGGTCAACAACGCCGGCTACGGCCACTTCGGCGCCGTCGAGGAGGTCACCGACGCCGAGCTGCAGGCCCAGTTCGCCACCAACCTCTTCGGCCCGTGGCGCCTGACCCGCCTGGTCCTGCCCCTCATGCGCGCCCAGGGCCACGGCGACGTCGTCATGGTCTCCTCGACCGCGGGCCGGCTCGCGTACCCGGGCCTGGGCGCCTACGCCGCCGCCAAGTACGCCCTCGAAGGCATGGTCGAGACCCTCTCCCAGGAGCTCACCGGCACCGGCGTCCACGTCGTCGCCGTCGAGCCGGGCTGCTTCGCCACCGAGTGGGGCACCACGCTGACCGAGTCGGACCACCTCGACACGTACCGCGACGTCACCGGCCCCATGCTCGCCGGCACCCGCGCCATGAAGGACCTCCCGATGGCCAACCCGCCGTCCCTCTTCGCCGCCGAGGTCCTGCGCCTGATCGCCTCCGACAGCCGCCCCACGAGGCTCCCCATCGGCGCAGACGCCTGGCAGGCCCTCCTCGACGCCGCCGCCCGCGACCACACCGCCCTGCTGAACGCCCGACCCGTCTCCGCCTGACCCGCGCTGTCGTGACGGCCCCGGGTCGGACGGCGCGGGGCAGCGCCGACGTATCGACGCTGCTTTGATGTCCGCCATGGCGAAGGATCTCTGGTGGCGGATCGGGTTGCCGGCGGTGGGGCTGGCGGTCGCCGTGGCGGTGGGGTGGCGGCTGTCGACCGATGCCATCGGGCCCGTGGTCGTCTTCGCGTGGCTGCCGCTGGCGGCGTGGTGCCTGTTCGTGCCACGTGTTCCGGCGGCGCTGGGGATCGCGCTGTTCCTGCTCGCCGCGATCGCCACGATCCAGTGGACGCTGCCCGGGGAGCTTGGCGACCGGAGCATCGTCTGGCCGACCCTGATGTGGTACCTCGTCCCCGGCAGCGTCACGCTGCTGGTGGCGGCCGGGCGGTCCCAGCCGTTCCGGATCGTCCCCACGCTGATGGCCTGCGCGGCACTGCTGTTCGCCTGCGGCGTCGGCGTGGTCTCGTGGAACCAGGTCGGCGGGCCGTCCGCGGATGAGCTGTTCCCGCTGCCCGCCGGCCTGACCGCGACCAGCGCCACCGGCCCCGACGGCCCCGACGGCTGCGACGGCTGCGACCAGCGCGGCTTCGCCTGCTGGCGGTACTACCGCGTCACCGGCACCGCAGGGGACTCCACCGCCGACCTCATCGAGGGCCTCCGGCGGCACCTGCAGGAGACCAAGGGCTGGGGCACGGCGGTGGCCGGCCTTGCGCTGTGGGACGAGACCGAATCCCAGTCGTGCCGCCCGGTGCGCCGGCTCGGCCTGCCGGCCGCGACCGACCTCTGCGTCGCCGTGATCAGCGATCCGGCCAGCACCGCCGACCGTCCGGCCATCGGCGTGGAGCTGTCCATGTCGAAGATCGGCCGCGCGGCCTGAACGTCAGGCGACCAGCGCGGCGCGCAAGGCGGAGAGGTCGTCGTCCTTCAGCCCATACGTGTGGGCCCAGTCCTGGATCGAGCCCCAGCGGTCCTTCACCACCTCCAGCGTCCGCAGCATCATCGTCGCCTCCGGGGTCCAGTCCAGGACCGAGGCGGGGCGGGGCGGGAGGCCGAGACGGTCGACGACGACCGAGACCCGCTCGTGGATGCGCGGCATCGCGGCGGCCGTGGCGGCGTAGTCGGCGGCGATGACCTCGTCGGGGACGCCCAGGAGGCCGAGGACCACCGCGGCCAGCACGCCCGTGCGGTCGCAGCCGGCCTCGCAGTGGAAGACGGCCGGCAGGGTCGAGGAGGTGGACAGGAGGCGGACCGTGGAGGCGAGGACGTCGCCCTTCTCGGTGAGCATCGCGACGTAGTGGCCCACGAGGTCGGCGGCGCCGCTGACGTCGGCGATCGGGGCGGAGACGTAGTCGACCGGGGCGGTCGCGACGAACCCGCGGCCCAGGTGGGCCACCTCGTACTCGCCGCGCAGGTCGATGACGGTGGCGACGCGCAGGTCCTTCAGCAGGTGGGTGGCGTCGGCGTCGGTGGCGTACGCGAGGGAGTCGCTGCGGAAGAGGCGGCCGGGGCGGACCGCGCCGCCGGCGGCGGGCAGGCCGCCGAGGTCGCGGAAGTTGATCAGGCCTTCCAGGGTGTGGGTGGTGCGGCGGCGCCAGCGCCTCACCCGGCCGGGCTGCCAGCGCCTCACCCGGACAGGCCCGTCAGCCACGTCCAGAAGTCCATGAACCAGCCGACCTCGCGCAGGTAGGCGATGCCGGCCCCGGTCAGGAAGAGGCCGGTGAGCGCGTGGGCGCCCTTCGCGCTGCGGCGGATCCGGCCGAAGCGCTGCTCCAGCACGAGCCGGCCGACGAGCCGGGTGAGGGCGAACACGCCCACGGCGACGCCGAGGACGACCATGAACGCGATGAACGGGCCGGTGAGGCTGCCGTCGCTGTCCAGCGCCCAGAGGCCCCAGCAGATGAACGCGATGAACGCGCCGGTGCCGGTCAGCTCCCAGCCGATCTTGAGAGTGCGGGCCCGTTCGCCGGGCTCCGGCCGGTACACGGGGCGCTCGAACTCGGGCTCGGAGGGCATCATGCCGGTCGGGTCGGGGGCCGGTCGGTGGACCACCTTCGCCCGGCCGCGCATCTGCGGCACGCCGGCGTCGGAGACGGCGACCCCGCTGGCGCCGGGTGAGACCGGCGCACCGGAGACAGGCGGCGCGGACACCGGCGGCGCGGAGGAGACCGGCGGCGCGGAAACGGGTGGCGTGGCGTAGAACGCCGTCGGGGCCGCCGTCGGGGCCAGGGAACTGGCGCGAAGCGCGACCAGCTCACGCTCCAGGCGTTCGATGCGCTGGTACGCGTCGGTCTCGGTGCCCGTGACGGAGGGCCTGGCCCGGCCGACGGCCCGCGACGTCTCCGACGCCTCCGGCTCGACCCAGTCGCAGCCGACGTCGGGCAGCCCGGACCGGCGCACCAGCTCCGCCAGGTGGGCCAGCCACGACGGCAGCTCGCGGGTGTCGGGGCGCTCCGACGGGCGGTCGGCGAGCGGCGCGTGCAGGTGGTCCCGCAGGGCCGGGATGCGCTCCAGCAGCGGGTGGCGGCGCAGCACGTTCCACTGCGGCGGCGAGGCCTCCTGCGGGTTGCGCTGGTCGGCCCGGCCGTCGACCCGCGGATACGCGCCGGTGACCAGGAAGTAGGCGACCGCGCCGTAGCCGTGCACGTCGTAGGCGGGACCGACGTGCTTCACGCCGCCGAACGCCTCCGGGCCGCCGGACTCCGGGGTGTAGGCGATCTGGGTGATCTCCTCCTCGCGGAAGTACCGGGCGCCGGTGAAGTCGATCAGGCGCACCTCGCCGGTCGCGAGGACCATGAGGTTGGACGGCTTGACGTCCATGTGCAGGACGGCGGTCGCGCCGGACTGCTGCGGGTAGTGCAGCGCCTGCAGCACCGACCCGAGCGTCTTGAGCGCGGTGACGGCGTTGAGCCGGCGGCCACCGGGTGCCATGCCGGCCCGCTGCGCGATGTATTCGCGCAGGTTGACCCCGTGCAGATAGTCGTAGACCTGGTACGGCACGGCGTCACCGGGCGCCGGCCGCTCCCCCGGACGGTGCGGCGGCGGCCCGTAGAAGCCGTCGGCGCGCCGGCAGATGCCGGCGACGCCCCGGTTGTTGAGGTCCATGAGGGCGGCGTCGCCCTTGTCCCACGAGCGCAGCTCGTCGGCGATCGGCCGCTGCGGGTCGATCCGGAACACCTTCACGGTCATCGGCGCGGACGTCACCCCGCCGCAGATGCGCACCGCTCGATAGACGTCTGCCTGGCCGCCGGACCCCAGGTGGGCGACGAGCCGATAGCGCTGGAACGTCTCGGGCAAAGGGCTCGCCGGACCACACACGAGGTCCAGCAACGCACCCTGCGTCATCGCGCGACTCCCCCCAGACGAACTTCCCGCCCCCGGACACTTGCTGTCGGTCACTTCCGAGGGTAACCACGCCACGAAATCGGTCGCGCTCAGTGGAGGTCACGAGGTAGACACGACTGCGTGACCGGATACTCGCTGCGCGCCGCGACAACCGCCGACCTTCCCGCCATGCGTGAGGTGATCCGGTCCAACTTCAACGGGCTCGGCGCCCCCGACCCGGGCAGCAAGCTCCACCTGGTGATCGACCCGGCGCGGTACCTGCTGACGGAGTCGGACGGGCGGATCGTCGGCACCGCCGGCGCGCTCACCCGCGACCTCGCCGTGCCCGGTGCCGTCATCCCCGCCGCCCACGTGACCGCGGTGACCGTCTCTCCCGTGCACACCCGCCAGGGCCTGCTGCGCCGCATGATGACCGAGCAGCTCACCACCGTGCCGGAGGCGGTCGCGGTGCTGTGGGCCTCGGAGGGCCGCATCTACCAGCGGTTCGGCTACGGCCTCGCGTCGCAGAACCTCACCATCCGCGCCGACCGCCGCGAGGTCGCGATCCGTGGCGCCGTCGGCACCGGCGCGGGCCGCCTGCGCGGCGCGGCGCCCACCGAGGTGCTCAAGGAGCTGTCGGAGGTGTACGCGCGGGCGCTCGCCGGCCGCCCCGGCCTGTCCTCCCGCAGCGACGCCTGGTGGACGTTCCTCACCACCGACCTGGAGTCCGAGCGCGACGGGCACACGGCGACGCGTGCCGTGCTGTTCGAGAACGCGGACGGGGTCGTCGACGGGTACACCCGCTACCGCGTCCGCAACCAGTGGGACGACAGCGGCCCGAATGGCGAGGTCAACGTCGTGGAGCTGGTCGCCGCGACGCCCGACGCCTACGCCGCACTGTGGCGCTTCCTGCTCGGCGTCGACCTCACCCGCACCGTCGTCATGGGTCTCTCCAGCGTCGACGAGCCGATCTTCCACCTCGTCGACGAGCCCCGCCGTCTGGCGGGCAAGGTCGGCGACGGCCTGTGGCTGCGGATCGTGGACCTGCCGAGGGCGCTGACCTCCCGCAGGTATGCCGCCCCCGTCGACGTCGTCATCGAGGTCACCGACTCGCTCCTGCCGGCGAACGCGGGCCGCTGGCGCCTGCGCGCCGGCGCCGGCGGTGCCCTGGTCAACTGCTCCCCGACCGACGCCCCCGCCGACCTCACCTGCGACGTCACCGACCTCGGCGCCGCCTACCTCGGCGGCACGAAGCTCGGCGCGCTCGCCGCCACCGGCCGCGTCCAGGAGCACCGCCCCGGCGCGGTCGCCGCGGCGAGCACCGCGTTCGGCTGGCACGTCACCCCGGCATCGATCGAGATCTTCTGATCCCTCTGCTCCGGGGCGCGAAACGGGTAGGGTCTGTGGTGTGGGTGGGATCCAGCGCCGGCGGCGCCGCATGCGGCATCACCAACCGGTGACCGCCGACGCCCAGCCACCCGTCGCGGACGACCCGGACTCCACCGGCGACACCGCTGCTGAGGCGTCAGCGGCCGATGTACGACCAGCCGACGCCGCACCCCCCGACGCGCCTGCGGCGGAGGCGCCGGCAGCGGATCCGCCGACGGCAGGAATCCCGACGGCAGGGGCCCCGGCGGCGGAGGTCCCGGCGGCTGACGTGCCGGCGAAACCTCACCCACCCGTGCCCCGGCCGCCGATCCACCCTCCGGTCAGCACCCAGCCGACCTCCGGCCCTCCCGCCGCCACCGCTCAGGCCGTCTCCCCGGCTGATCTCGCATCGGCCGCCCGGCCTTCCGGCAGCGGCCAGGAGGCGCCCTCAGGCACGGCTCCGCACGGCGCCACCCCTTCCACCGCGCCCCCCTCCGACCCGGCCGGCCCGACCCTGCCCGCCGGGCCCGCGCACGGGGCGGCAGCGACACCCGCACCTCCGCAAGGGACCGGTGCGGCGCCTAGGCCGAGCACGGCACCGCCGCAACGGACGCAAGCGGCACCCGTGCCGAGCACCGCGCCGACCAGCCCGGCCCCGCCGAGCCCGGCCCAGCTCGCGGAGCTGTCAGGCGCGTTCGCCATGACCGCGAACGTCCACGACCCCGAGACCGCGGACGCCGACCCCCACCACGCCGACCGGCAGCCCAGCAGGGACGAGCACGACCGCGACCACGATCACCACCACCACGACACCCACCACCATCACCACCACGACGAGGTGGTCTCCGAGCGCGGCCTGCGCGGCCTCGTCGGCGGCGGCGCGTCCCAGGTGAGCGTCTCCGCCGCCATGCGCGCCCGCGACGCCGCCCGCCCCACCGACGACGACCTCGCCGCCGCCGAGCGCGACCTGCAGATCATCCGCCGCGGCTGGGTCCCCCGCGAGGAGCTGACCCGCCCCGGCCACCGCCCCCGCACCTGACCCACCTCGAAACCCACCTCGAACCATCCCCCGCACACCCGGTCCCGTAACCGACAGCGCGACCCACCCGTTCGAGTGATCGATTCGGGGGTGGATCGCGCAGCGTCGATTCGAAGAGGGCGCGCCGGCCGTCAGGACTCGGGGAGCGGAGGGAGGACGCGGGTGGTGTCGTACTCCAGGACCTGCGCGATCCGGCGGGCGTGACGCTCGTTGCCGGAGAAGGACGTGGACAGGAACTCCGTCACGAGGGCGGTGGCCTCGTCGAGCGTGTGCTGGCGGGCGCCGACGGCCACGATGTTGGCGTCGTTGTGCTCGCGGCCGAGGCGCGCGGTGTCCAGGTTCCACGCCAGAGCGGCCCTGACGCCGGGGACCTTGTTGGCCGCGATCTGCTCCCCGTTGCCCGAGCCGCCGATGACGACGCCGAGGCTGCCGGGGTCGGCGACGACGCGGGCGCCGGTGTGGAAGCAGAACGCCGGGTAGTCGTCGTCGGGGTCGAACTTCGCCGGGCCGACGTCGACGACCTCGTAACCCTGCAGCTGCAGGGCGCCGACCAGGTGCACTTTCAGCTCGTAGCCGGCATGGTCCGAACCAAGATAGACGCGCATACCGGGAAGTCTGTCAGAACTGGATCAGGCCCAGGCAGGAACCCACCAGCAGGGCGAGGCCGACGAAGAGCAGCCCGGCCACCCATCCGGCGGTGGCGCCCCCGGTGAGGCCCCAGTGCCGCCGCCGGTCCCAGACGAGGGCGGCGGCGGCGAAGGCGCCGATACCGAGGGCGGCGACCATCGCCGCGATGAAGATCTGCATGTGCACACCCCAGGCCGTAGACGAAGCGGCCTAGTGTCTACCACGATCGGGTGAAGCTACGACAGTTGGGCGACGACGAGCCCGGCGCGTGCCTTCGGGGTGAACCAGGTGCTCTTGCGGGGCATCTTCTGCCGGGCGAGGTTGACCGCGACGAAGTCGTCGACGGTGACGGGGGCGATGAGCACGGCCAGCTCGGCGCGCCCCGCGTCCACCTCGTCACGCAGCCACGAGGCGGGGTAGTCGCCGCCGACGTACGTGATGCGCTTGTCGCCCGGGTCGAGGCCGAGGGTCTCGGCGAAGAGCCGGCGCTCCACGAGGGCGTGGTCGAGGTTGTCGACGACGCTGCCGTCCGCGTCGCGGGGAAGCTCGACGGACCAGGCGCCGTCCCGCGTGTACAGGTGGACGCGCCCACCGGAGGCGGGCACCTCGGCGGCGTCCAGCGCGGTGCCCCCGAAGGACACGCCGACGGGAAGCTCGGAGACCAGGCGGTTGTACGGCTGGATCGCCACCGACTCGGGCGTGGTGACCACGGCGAGGAAGCGCGGGTAGCCCGCGGTCTGCGCGGCGAGGCTGCGGTGGTTGCCGTCGGCGACGACGAGCTCACCGCCGCCGGCGAGCGCCAGGAGCCGGTCGCGGGTCGTGCCGGCGCCGACGGCCCAGATCTCGTGGCTGCGGCCGGCGGGGTCGATGTCGGTGACCGCCGGGCTGCCGGCATGGGTGATCGCCTGGGCGATGGCCGTGTGCAGCGCCTCGCCGTGCGCGGTCTGCAGCAGGAGCACCGGCGACAGCAGGTGCTGGGTGGCCTCGGCGAGGGCGACCCGCTCACGGACCTTCTCGATGAAGACGTCCTCGTTGCGGATCACGGCGCCGGGCTCGTCGGCACTGGTGGAGATCTGGTCGGTGGCGACCATGCACCACAGGCCGTAGGCCCGGGCGCCGTCGGGCGACGTGATCCGGTACAGCACGACCACGTCGTCGGCGGCGGTG
Source organism: Dactylosporangium sp. NPDC000521 (assembly GCF_042898305.1). Classification (NCBI taxonomy): domain Bacteria; kingdom Bacillati; phylum Actinomycetota; class Actinomycetes; order Micromonosporales; family Micromonosporaceae; genus Dactylosporangium; species Dactylosporangium sp. NPDC000521. Next base: position 114,326 of record NZ_JBIAYW010000025.1, on the reverse strand, counting down.
TAGTGCCCGGCGTCCTTGGCCGCCTGGAGGCGGCTCACGGCGTCGGGGAGGCTGTCGGTGAAGGAGCGGCCGATGTTGTCCGGCGCCCGGTGGGGCATCTCGATGGCGAGCGCGCTGGACGGGTTGGCCGCGATGATCGCGGTGATCTCCGCGTCGTCGGCGAACTCGTCGTAGTTCTGCGCGCCGGTACCTCCGGCGGACAGCCAGGCGTGGGCGATCGGGTACGCAACCGTCATGAACGAAACGGTATAGCTCAGACATCCCGCGGGGCGGTGCGGGGGACGGTGCGTCCCGCGATGGTGGACGCGCTGACCACGACGGGTGGGGCCAGCAGCGCGATGACGTCGTCAGGCAGGTCGGGCAGCTCCTGCTTCCAGGCGCGCTCCTGCACCGTCCAGCGGGTCTCGACGGGGATGGTCGGCGTGGTCATGACGTGGGCCCTCCGGCTTTCGCGGGGTGACGTTGCACACTGCGCAACGGTGCCCAGATGTGCCGGAGTCGCACCGGCTGTGCGGGTCCATTGCAGACCCGTGCGGCGATCGACGGCACGGTTCTGTCCAGAAATCACCAGGACGGGCAGGAATGATCAGAGGGTGAGATCAGGCGGTCGCCGGGTTCACCCTCGTCAGCATCTTCACGATCCGCAGCGCCACCCCGTGCGGCTGGTGGCGGCGCAGCTCGACCATGTCCGCGAGCGCGTGGATGATCCGCAGCCCGCGGCCGCTCTCCGCGATGTCGGGGTCCGCGGACGACGCGGACTCCGCGGAGGGGACGGCATCGGCGGACATCCCGACCCCCTCGTCGACCACGTCGATGACGCAGCGGTCCTCGTGGATCGTGACGGTGACCTGGTAGTCGGCGCCGGCGTGCTGCACGGCGTTGGCGCAGGCCTCCCCGACGGCGAGCCCGATGTCGTCGCGGCAGTCCCGCGTGACGGAGAACACGCCCAGCGCGGCGTCGAGCACGCGGCGGGTCAGCGGGACGGTGGACCGATCGCGCGGCAACGAGAGCGACAGCCGGATTTCCATGCCCACGGACCAGCCCTCCTTGAGCGCATTACAACGTCGTACTGGTTTGATGCCCCGGCTCACAGTGACAGAAACAGGCCCTGCAACGCTGCCGTCATATAGCGAAGTACGCATAGGATTGCCGACATGGGTCATGACCACGGCCACGACCATCACCACCACGCCCCGTCGGCCGGCGCCGACCGGCGGCTGCTGGGTGTCGCGCTGGCGTTGATCATCGGCTTCATGGCGGTCGAGGTGACGGTCGGCGTCCTGGTCGACTCACTGGCACTGCTGTCCGACGCGGCGCACATGCTGTCGGACGCCGCGGCGATCGCCCTGGCCCTGTTCGCGACCCGGCTGGCGGCGCGGCCGCCCTCGGGCGGGTTCACGTTCGGGCTGAAGCGCGCCGAGATCCTCTCCGCGCAGGCGAACGGGCTGACCCTGCTCCTGCTGGCCGTCTGGATCGGCTACGAGGCGGTCGTCCGGCTGGTGCACCCGCCCACGGTGGGCGGCGGCGCGGTCCTGGTCACGGCCCTGGCGGGCATCGCCGTCAACCTGCTGGTGGTGTGGGTCCTCGGCCGGGCCGACCGCTCCAGCCTCAACATCGAGGGCGCGTTCCAGCACGTACTGACGGACCTGTTCGCCTTCGTCGCGGCCGCTGCGGCCGGCCTGGTCGTGCTGCTCACCGGCTTCCACCGGGCCGATGCGATCGCCTCGCTGGTGGTGGCGGCGCTGATGGTGCGCTCAGGGCTCGGGCTGGTCCGCGAGTCGGGCCGGATCTTCCTGGAGGCGGCGCCGGCCGGGATGGACCCGACGGCCCTCGGCCGCGAGCTGGTCGGCGTGCCGGGCGTGGTCGAGCTGCACGACCTGCACGTCTGGCAGGTCACCTCCGGCTATCCGGCGCTGTCCGCGCACGTGCTGGTGGCGCCGGCGGGCGACTGCCACGCGGTGCGCGAGGCGATCGAGGAGCGGCTCCGGGAGCGCTACGCGATCAGGCACACCACGCTGCAGGTCGACCACACGCTCGACGCCGAGCACTGCGTCGACTCACACGGCGCTTCCTACAAGGGGTCGGGCTGACTGGACCCGGCGGGTCACGACCCGCTCCGCCACGAACGACAGGAACGGCACCGTGCCGGCCAGCAGCACCAGCAGCGTGAAGCCGAGCTTGAACTTCGCGCGGCGGGCCAGGTCGGCGGCGAGCACCAGGTAGGCCATGTAGAGGAAGCCGTGCGCGGGGCCGACGAACGCCACGATCGTCTCCTCGTCGGCGGCGTACTTCAGCACGGTGCCGACGGTGAGCACGACCAGCAGCACGCCGACGATCCAGGCGATGATCCGGAAGCGAACGAGCGCGTTGTTCAGGGGCACGGGAACCTCATCCTGGGAAGTCGCCGGGTCGGCGGTCGGGGTTGGCGGCGAGCCAGGCCAGCATGCGGTTGTACTCGGCGAGCTCTGGATCATCGTCGGCGGTGGCGGGCCGGCGGGCGGCCGGCGCGGCCCTGGGGCGCAGCGGCTCCTGGGTCTTCGCCGGCCTCGGCCCGAGGACGTCCCGGACGGCCCGCACCCACAAAAACACCACAAAAAGCGCAAACAGCGGCCACTGTACGGTGTAAGCCCAGCTCAGCATGTTGCCCGCGGTCGCCCGCTGGTACTGCCAGCGGCCGGCGAGCAGGCACACGGCCACCCCGGCGAGCGCCAGGACATGCCAGAGCACCCACCGGGGAGTCAGGAACCGCCGCACAGGTAGGCAGCCTACCGCTTCCGCATCAGTCGAAGACGGGGCCCACGTCGCGGGTCCGCTTGATCTCGTAGAAGCCGGGCGTGCCGGCGACCAGGAGCGTGCCGTCCCACAGCCGGCCGGCGGCCTCACCCTTCGGCGCCGGCGTGACGACCGGACCGAAGAACGCGATCAGCTCGCCGTCCACGCCCGGCACGTGGATGACGGGCGTGCCGACGTCCATGCCGACCGGGTTCATGCCGGCGAAGTGGCTCTCCCGCAGTTGCTCGTCGAGCTCGGTGGTGTCGGCGTACTCCGCGAGCTGCGCCGGCAGGCCCGCCTCGACGAGCGCGGCCTCGTACAGCTCCGGCCCGAGCTCCTGCTGCTCGTGGTGGATCCGGGTGCCGAGCGCCGTGTACAGCGGGCGGAGCACGTCGTTGCCGAACTTCTGCTCGGCGGCGATCGCCACCCGGACCGGCCCCCAACCCTTGGCCAGACCCTCTTTGTATCGGTCCGGCAGATCGTCGCGACCCTCGTTGAGGATCGACAGACTCATGACATGAAACCGCACGTCAACTGGGCGAACCTGCTCCACCTGGAGCAGCCAGCGGGAAGTGATCCAGGCCCACGGGCACCGCGGGTCGAACCACATGTCTGCGATGATTCGCTCTTCTGCCATTGGCGGCGACACCTCACTCAAGAGAAGCCCTACAGCAACGCTACTGAAAGAGCCGGGAATCCGATTCGATCCTTACGTTCTGTGGGCCTCGGGTGCCAGGCGACCTTGGGGTGACCTGAGCCACTCCTCCGGTGTCCGCCAGTGACGTGGAAGACTCTGAGATGGCGCCGTCGACGGGGACGGCCACAGCGAACGACAGGAGACGACACGTGGCCGGTGTACGCAACCTACGCCAGGTTGAGGCGGTCGATCGGGCCCGCCTGCTCGACGTTGCGGCGTACGACATCAGTCTCGACCTGACGGACGGCGCCGGCTACCCAGGTGAGGGCACGTTCCGCACGACCACCGAGGTGCGCTTCTCGTGCACCGAGCCGGGCGCGGAGACCTTCATCGAGCTGGCGGCCACCGAGGTGGTCAGCGCGACGCTCAACGGCGCCGTCCTGGACACGTCGGAGTGGTCCCCGCAGACCGGGCTGCGCCTGCCCGGCCTCGCCGCCACGAACGTCCTGATCATCGAGTCCGTGGGCACCTACTCGACGACCGGCCAGGGGCTGCACCGCAGCGTCGACCCGGTCGACAAGGAGGTGTATCTCTACAGCCAGTTCGAGACGACCGACGCGCAGCGGGTCTACGCCTGCTTCGACCAGCCCGACCTGAAGGCCAGCTTCACGTTCCACGTGACGGCGCCGGCGCACTGGAAGGTCATCTCCAACATGCCGCCGGAGCGGCGCGACGGCCTCACCGTGCACTTCCCGCCCACGCCGCGGATGAGCACCTACGTCACGGCGGTCTGCGCCGGGCCGTACCACGAGGTGCGCGACAGCCACGACGGCATCGACATGGGCGTCTTCTGCCGGCAGTCGATGAAGCAGTACCTGGACGCCGACGACATCCTGCTGATCACCAAGCAGGGCTTCGACTTCTTCCACCAGGAGTTCGGCATCCGGTATCCGCTGCCGAAGTACGACCAGGTGTACTCGCCGGAGTTCAACGCGGGCGCGATGGAGAACTTCGGCTGCGTCGTGCACGCCGAGCAGCACTACATCTTCCGCTCCCCCGTCACCGACTTCGAGTACGAGCAGCGGGCCAACACGATCCTGCACGAGCTCGCCCACATGTGGTTCGGCGACCTCGTCACCATGCGCTGGTGGGACGACCTGTGGCTCAACGAGTCGTTCGCGGAGTGGGCCAGCCACTGGTGCAACACCCGCGCGACCCGCTTCACCGACGCGTGGACGACGTTCCTGTCCATCCGCAAGAACTGGGGCTACCGGCAGGACCAGCTGTCCTCCACCCACCCCGTCTACTGCGAGATGCCCGACGTCGAGGCGGTCGAGGTCAACTTCGACGGCATCACCTACGCCAAGGGCGCCAGCGTCGTCAAGCAGCTCGTCGCGTACGTGGGGATCGACGCCTTCACGACCGGCCTCCGCGCGTACTTCCAGCAGCACCAGTGGGGCAACGCCACCTTCGACGACCTGCTGTCGGCCCTGGAGGCCGCCTCCGGCAAGGAGCTGCGCAAGTTCGCCGCGCAGTGGCTGGAGACCGCGCAGGTCAACACCCTGCGCCCCGAGCTGACCATCGCCGCCGACGGCACGTATGAGCAGGTCGTCGTCGTGCAGGAGGCGCCCGCCGCCTACCCGACGCTGCGCACCCACCGCATCGGCATCGGCCTGTACGACGTGACCGACGACGGCCTGATCCGCCGGGAGCTGGTCGAGGCCGACGTCGACGGCGAGCGCACCGAGATCACCACCCTCGCCGGCCGCCGCGCCGCCGACGTCCTGCTGCTCAACGACGACGACCTCACGTACGCGAAGCTGCGCCTGGACCCGCGCTCGATGGACACCGTCGCCGACCACATCCTCGGCATGGACAACTCCCTGGCCCGGGCGCTGGTCTGGACCGCGGCGTGGGACATGGTCCGCGACGCCGAGCTCGCCGTCCGCGACTACATCAAGCTGATCGCGTCGGGCCTGCCCGCCGAGCGCGACATCAACCTGGTCACCGCGACCATCCGGCAGGCGCAGTCGGCGCTCGTCTTCTACGCCGACCCGGCCTGGGCCCCGGAGGGCTGGCGCATCCTCGCCGCCACCGCCCGGACCGCCCTCCGCGACGCCCAGCCCAGCAGCGGCTTCCAGCTCGCCTGGGCCCGTTCGTTCGCCGCGGCGGCTCGTACCCCCGAAGACCTCGCGGTGCTGACGGGCTGGCTCGACGGCGTCGACGTCCCCTCCGGTCTCACCATCCAGGCGGACCTGCGCTGGGGCATCCTGCACGCCCTCATCGCCAACGGCGCGGCCGACCCGGCGCAGATCGAGACCGAGCTGGACCGCGACCGCACGGCCAGCGGCGAGCGGCAGGCCGCCCTCGCCCGCGCCCTCGTCCCGACCGCCGAGTCGAAGGCCGAGACCTGGCGCCGCCTGGTCGAGGACCACCACCTGCCCAACTGGCTGCAGCGGTCGATGCTGCAGGGCTTCCAGCACTCGGCGCAGGTGGCCCTCACGGCACCGTTCCTGCCCGCGTTCTTCGACGCGCTGACGACCGTGTGGGAGCAGCGCGACTCGGAGCCGGCCGCCGAGTTCGTCGAGCTCGGCTACCCGTCGTTCCAGGTCAGCGAGGACACTGTCGCCCGCACGGAGGCCTGGCTCGCCGAGTCCGGCCGCCCCGCGCCGCTGCGCCGCCTGGTCGGCGAGGGCCGCGACGGCATCGTCCGCGCCCTGAAGGCCCGCGCCAAGGACGCCGCCGCCGGCTGACGCCCTGCCCTCACGCCGTTCGAGCGAAGGACGGAGCCGGTCGGCTCCGTCCTTCGCTCTTTGCGCACCCGCGGCGCTTCTCATGATCCGGAAGACTTCTTGTCGCCTGGACGGCAACAACCCTTCCGGATCATCGCGGACGCCAGAGTCCGCCCGCCAAATGCCGATAAGTCGGATATGTTCGCGCAGCGGACATATCCGACAGGGCGCCGGGTGACCCTCCAAAGCGACGCGCGGCGGGTCCCCGGAGAGGGCCCGCCGCGCGCGAAGAGCGGTGGTGCGGTCAGTGGCGACCGGCGTGATCGGCGAGCTGGGACAGGCCGGCGACCAGGCCGCCGGCGAGGTCGCCGCCGCCGAAGGCGGCCGCCATGGACAGGGCGGCCAGCTTGGCGGCGCGGTCCGGGAGGCGGCGGCGCGCCTCGCCACCGGTGACGATCTCGAGGATGCGCTGGTTGGGCGACACCGCGATGAGCACGGAGTGCGGCGGGTCGGCGAGCTGGGCGTGCAGCTGCTCGGCGTGGCCGCGCACCGGCTCCTCGAGGTCGCCGACGTAGATGCTGAAGGTGAGGCCGGTCGAGGAGTCGGCCAGGCGCAGTGCCTCGTCGAGGCGCAGCAGCTGGCGCGTGGTGAACGGCCCGTTGAGGACGTCGGGCTGGCCCTTCAGGCCAGCTCCGTTACCACCGGTCACTTGCGCCTCCCATGGCGTGCGGCTGCGCCCGGTCGCCGGACCACTCGGTCACGCCCGGCGCACCCGCGGTCAGCTCGGCCCGCCGCGCGCCGGTGAGCTCGCGGGCCTTCGCCGCCCGCGTCACCTGCTCGGGCACGGACAGGAACCAGACCGGCGTGAACTCGAACGGCCGGCCCGGCCGGTAACGCTTGCCGCGCCGGGCGCTGCCGGCGTAGTTGGCGCCCGCGATGAGCACGATGACCGCGGCCGGAATACCGACGAAGATCAGCGTCGTCTCGATGATGGACAAGATCAACGCCCCCAGGCGTCGAAGGGACTAAAAGACCGGCTTCACGTTAGCGGTCCACGATGACCAGCGCGTTGCCGGGGGTCTTGCCGATCTTCGCAGACGATACCGTCGGTGCCATGGACCTCAGCCGCCAGTATGCCGAAACGCGTGACGCGCAGGACCCGATCGGTCACTTCAGCGCGCGTTTCCACATCGCCGACGAGCAGCTCGTGTACTTCGACGGCAACTCGCTCGGGCGGCTGCCGCTCACGACGCGTGACCGGCTGCGCGACGCGATCGACCGGGAGTGGGGCGGCGAGCTCGTCCGCGGCTGGGGACAGGTGGATCGACCTGGCCGGACAGGCCGGTGACGTGATCGCCGCAGGCGTGCTGGGCGTCGGCGACGGCGAGGTCGTCCTGTCCGACTCGTCCAGCGTGAACCTGTTCAAGCTGGCCTCCGCGGCCCTGGACGCGAACCCGCACCGGATCGTCATCGTGACCGATGACGACAACTTCCCTACCGACCGTTACGTCCTGGAGGGTCTGGCCTCGGCCCGGAACCTCGACCTGCGGGTCGTGCGGACCGACATCGACGAGGGCATCGACCCGGCGCGGGTCGCGAGCGCGCTGGGCGACGACGTCGCGCTGGTGTGTCTGTCGCACGTGGCGTACCGGTCGGGCGCGATCGCCGACATGGTGGCGATCACCACTGCCGCGCACCGGGTGGGGGCCCTCACACTGTGGGATCTGTGCCACTCCGCCGGTTCGGTGCCGGTGCCGCTGCGGGAGTCGGGGGCGGACCTGGCGGTCGGGTGCACATACAAGTACCTCAACGCCGGACCCGGCGCGCCGGCGTTCCTGTACGTGCGGCGCGACCTGCAGCAACGGCTGCGGCAGCCGATCTGGGGCTGGTTCGGCCAGCGGGACCAGTTCGCCATGGGCGCCGGCTACGACCCGGTCGAGTCGATCGGGTGCTTCCAGGTCGGCACGCCACCGATCCTCGGCGGATACGCCGCGCTGGAAGGGGCCAGGATCACCGCCGAGGCCGGCATCCAGAACCTGTATCCTGACCAGCGGCTCCTACCGTGAGTACGCAGCAGCCGCCGGACGGGTCACGTGATGCGGTCAGGCGGCGAGCTGCTGGCTGTCCATCGGGATGTCGAGCCAGTCCGCCCAGCGCGGGTCGGGGGTGCGGTGACCGAGGACCCGCCACGCGACGCCCTTGGGCGCGTGGGGGCTGGTAAGCAAACGCCAGCCGAGTTCGGCTGGCGTTTTGTCACCTTTGGTGTGGTTGCAGCGGGCGCAGGCGGCGACGACGTTGTCCCAGGCGTGCCGCCCGCCACGGCTGCGTGGCATCACGTGGTCGATGGTCTCGGCCGGGCCGCGGCAGTAGGCGCACCGCCAGCCGTCGCGGGCGAAGATGCCCCGGCGCGACAGGCCTATGTGGGTGCGGTACGGAACGCGCACGTAGCGCGTGAGCCTGACCACGGAGGGGACCGGGAGCTCGTTCATCGCACTGTGCAGGATGCCCTCACCGTCGGCGACACAGACAGCCTTCGAAGTGAGGACCAGGATGGTGGCACGTCTGACAGACACGACACACAGGGGCTCGTAGGTGGCATTCAAAACCAGCGCACCCGATACTCGTGCGGGTCGTATGTCAGGCATCGCCGTCCCCCTAGTGCGTGAAGGAAACTCCCTGAAGAAGGTCTGTGTGGCGGGCCACCGAGGCGGGGGTCCGTGAGCTAATCGTCCCTGATAGATCCTCGGATTGCACGTACTATTTGCGGCCGGCGAGTGAACCTTCGCCCCCCGCCGCGGGTGTTTGTGTGGACTCACCCCGGTTCGCACTGTTTGCAAGGAGTGTTTGTTGAGCAGCCTGCTGGCCTTCGCGCCCCTCGAGGCGCCCGAACCAACCCCGAGCTGCTCCGACAACGGGTTCTGCGAGTTCGTGTACGAGCAGACGAAGATCACCTGGCTGGCCGAGAGCAGCTACTGGATCCTGGTCAAGCCGCTGACCATCGCGCTGATCATCTTCCTCGCGTTCCTCATCCGCTGGATCATCCACCGGGCCGTCGACCGCCTCATCCGGCACACGGTCTCGGACAACGAGACGGGCGGCTCGCTGCTGCGCCCGCTGCGCCGGCGGCTGCCCAACGCGCTCACCGCGCCGTGGGAGCGGCGCAACCAGCGGGCCCGGGCGCTCGGCTCGGTGCTGCGCAGCATCGCCTCGGCGGTCGTGTTCAGCATCGCGACCATGCTGGTGCTCGGTGAGATCGGCCTCAACCTGGGGCCGCTGCTGGCCAGCGCCGGGATCGCCGGCCTGGCGATCGGCTTCGGCGCGCAGAACCTGGTGAAGGACTTCATCGCCGGCCTGTTCATGCTGCTGGAGGACCAGTACGGCATCGGCGACGTGGTCGACATCGGCGAGACCGTGGGCACCGTCGAGGCGGTCGGCCTGCGGATCACCACGATCCGTGACGGTGCCGGCGTCGTCTGGTACGTGCGCAACGGCGAGATCGTCCGGGTCGGCAACAAGAGCCAGGGCTGGGCCGTGGTGAACATCGACGTGCCGGTCGGCTTCGTCGCGGTCGACCAGGCCACCGCGGTGCTGCGCGAGGCCGCCACGGCGGTCGCGGAGGACCCCGAGTTCGTCGAGGACTTCATCGACCCGCCCACCGTGCTGGGGGTCGAGCAGCTCACGGTCGAGGGCGCCGTGCTGCGCACGACCGTCAAGACGTCGACCGAGGCGCAGTGGCGCGTCGGCCGGGAGCTGCGGCGCAGGCTCACGGAGTCCCTGGAGAAGGCCGGGATCACGGCGCAGATCAACGCCTCGCGCATGTTCATCCGCCCGCCCGCGGACGGCGGCCCCGACACCGGTCCGGGCGGACCGACCTGAGTCTGACCGTACCGCCGGTTTTGTCGATCTTGCGGTCACTTGCAACCAGCCCACTGGGTAGGGTCGCGCATCGGGTGGCTAGTCGGTTATCGTCCGTTCGTTCAGGTGCATCGCTGCACAGTGTCCCGGTCCGGCGTCGTTCGACCCCTCTCGACGCCGAAACAGGCCGGCTCGGCCGCGCCCGCGAACGCTCGACGCCGCTGTCGTGACCGATGGAAAGGGGGCTCCACCGGTGTCCGATCCCGACGAGTCCGCCGAACGCCCGGCCGGCGCCCGGGAGGTGCTGGCCGACCGCGAGTACCGCGCGGTGTTCACCGCCAGCGCACTGTCCTGGTTCGGCGACAGCACCGCCCGGGCGGCCGTCATCGCACTGGTCTATCTGCGCACGGAGTCGCCGATCGCGTCGGCGGCGGCGTTCGCGATCAGCTACCTGCCATGGCTCGGCATCGGCGCGGTGCTGTCCGCGATCACCGAGCGGCACTCGTACCGCAAGATCATGATCCTGTCGGACCTGATCCGGATGGCCATCATGACCGCGCTCGCGGTCTTCGGCGGCCTGCCGGTCGGCGCCCTGATCGGGCTGCTGTTCATCAGCGCGCTGCTGAGCCCGCCGTTCGACAGCGCCCGCTCCGCGCTGCTGCCGCGCATCCTGCAGGGCGAGCAGTACGTCACCGCGCTGACCCTGCAGCGCACGTCCGGCCAGTTCGCGCTCATCGCCGGGTACGCGGTGGGTGCCGCGCTGACCGCCGTCGACTCCCGGTACGCGCTGCTGCTCAACGCCGCCAGCTTCGGCGTCTCCGCCCTCCTGGTCGCGTTCCGGGTGCAGGAGCGCACGCCGAGCCTCACCGCCGACAAGCGCAGCAATCTGCTGCGGGAGACCGCCGAGGGCTACACGGTCGTGTTCCGCTCGCCGGTGATGCGCTCGATCGCGCTCGTCGTCTTCTGCGGGGTCTGCTTCGGCGTCGTGCCCGAGGGCCTCGCCGCGGCCTGGTCGGCCGACCTCGCCGGCGGCCCCAACGCCGTCTACCTCGGCACCATCATGGTCGCCGCGGCGGCCGGCTTCGTCGCCGGCAGCATCGTGATGACCTGGCTGGTCAAGCCGCAGCGCCGCAACGCCTACATCCGGCCGTTCTCCCTGCTCACGCCACTGGCGCTGGTGCCGGCGCTGTTCGACCTCAACATCTACGGGGTCCTCGCGATGACCCTGATCTCCGGCGCCGCCCTGTCCGGGACGCTCCCGGCCACCAACGGGCTGTTCGTGCAGGTGCTGCCGCCGGCGTACCGGGCGCGCGCGTTCGGCGTGATGCAGAGCGGCGTGCACCTCATCCAGGGCGGCTCGATCCTCTTCACGGGCTGGCTCGCCACCCACAACCCGCTGCCGCAGGTGGTCGGCTACTTCGCGATCGCGGGCGTGGTCGTGATGGCGGTCATCGTCGCCACCTGGCCGGCGCACGCCACGATCGCCGACGCCATCGCCGCCAACAAGGTCCAGGTCGCGGCCGACACGCACGCCGCCAGCCACACCTCCGACGAGGACTTCGGAGAGGTCACCATCGACCTCGGCCGCGCGCCCCTCCCGGCCCGCCGCTCGCGCCCGTCGCCCAGCCCGTCGCCCAGCCCGTCGCCCAGCCCGGTGCCGCGCCGGACGCCCGACGCCGCTCCCGGAGCCGCGGAGCGCGGCCCGGCCCAGCGCCGGACGCCGGTCCCCGACCCGGAGGAGCGCACGGTCGACCTCAGCGAGCGCACGACGGACCTCGGCGCGCTCCCGCCGCGCTCGTTGAGCCACGGTCGCGGCATAGTTGACGGGTGACGTCCTCCCCGAACTTCTACGAGCTCGTCGGCGGCGAGCCGACGTTCCGCAAGCTGGTCGACGAGTTCTACGCCGGCGTGGCCGACGACCCGATCCTGCGGCCGCTGTATCCGGAAGAAGACCTCGGGCCGGCCAACGAGCGGTTCCGTCTCTTCCTGATCCAGTACTGGGGCGGCCCCAGCACCTATTCGGAGGCCCGCGGCCACCCCCGGCTGCGGATGCGGCACGCGCCGTTCGTGATCGGCCCGGCCGAGCGCGACGCGTGGCTGCGGCAGATGCGGCGGGCGGTCGACGCGATCGCCCTGGAGCCCGAGGCCGAGGCCGTGCTGTGGGAGTACCTGGAGCGCGCCGCCCATTTCATGGTCAACGCACCCGAAGAGGGCCCGTCCGGCAGAATCGGACAGATAGTGTCTTAGGTAACTTTCCTTCGTTAGTCGGGTATGCGCCCCATGTTGGGCGCTTCCCTGGCAACTGACGAAGGAGCCGCACGTATGCGCCGACGATTGATCGCCGCCGCCGCTACCGCACTGGCCGCGTTCGCGGTCGCGATCCCCGCCTCGGCGGCGCTCAACCACGCCACGACCGTGTCGACGAACCCCGCCGACAACACGCCGAACGTCCTGGACGGCGAGGTGCGTGCGTTCGCGCTCGTCGGGGACGTCGTCGTGGTCGGCGGCGACTTCACCACGGTCGTCCCGGCCAAGAAGAGTGCGAAGCTCAAGCGCAAGAACATCTTCGCGTACCGGATGACCACCGGCGAGATCCTGCCGTTCGCACCGGAGGCCGACGACACGGTCCTCACGCTCGCCGCCGGGCCCAACAACACCGTGTACGCCGGCGGCGCGTTCCAGAAGATCGGCGGCGGCTCGCAGCGCGGCCTCGCGCAGCTCAGCCTCGCGGACGGCAAGCGGGTGCCGGCGTTCACCGGTCAGATCAACTGGGGCGACGTGCGCAGCCTCGTCACGTACGGTCCGTGGCTGTTCGCCGCCGGCTCGTTCAGCTCCATCGGCGACCAGAAGCGGGTCGGGCTGGCCCGCCTCAACGCCACCAGCGGCCTGGCCGACACGACGTTCGACGCCAAGCTCGCCGCGCCGAACCTCACCCGGGTCAAGCTCGAGGACCTCGCGATCAGCCCCGACGGCAACCGGCTCGCCGCCGTGGGCGCCGTGGAGCAGGCGTTCGGCCAGTACCGCGCCCAGCTCGTCGTCATCGAGAACGCGTCGAACTCGGCCCGGCTCGCCGACTGGTACACCGACGTCTACACCAAGCCGTGCCGCGCCGGATTCGAGACCTACCTGCGGGGCATCGACTTCGACCCGACCGGCACCTACGCCACGGTCGTCACGACCGGCCGCAAGTGGGGCGACCACCTCATGTGCGACACCGCCGCCCGCTTCGACCTGCGCGGCACCGGCATGCACAAGCCGATCTGGACCAACTGGACCGGCGGGGACTCGCTGTACTCGGTCGCCGACACCGGCGCCGCCGTGTACGTCGGCGGCCACCAGCGCTGGATGGACAACCCGTTCGGCAAGGAGACCGCCGGCAAGGGCGCCGTCAGCCGGCCCGGTATCGCCGCGATCGACCCGGTCACCGGCAAGGCGACCTCGTTCAACCCTCGCCGCGAGCCGCGTGGGGTCGGCGCCAGGGCCCTGCTCGCGACCCCGTACGGCCTGCTGGTCGGCTCCGACACGGAGAAGATCGGCGGCGAGTGGCATGCGCGGCTGGCGATGCTCCCCTTGTAGACGTATCTGACCGCAACGGCCCCCGTCTTGTAGACGGGGGCCGTTTCGCGTGTACGGGCGGCCACACTCGCCGCGACGTCCGGCCGAATGTCGCCCGGGCGCCGGTGCGCACCACGACCGTGACGCATAGGTTTGAGGAGCATGGATGGAAGGGACGGGATCAGATGGCATCGCAGGGCTATCGCGACTGGATCAGAGCCGGCCGGCCGTACACCTTGATCCGCCCGGCACGAGCGGTCCAGGCCACACTGCTCGGCCACGGCATCACCGTCTGGGACTTCCCGGACGAGAGCCACCAGAAGGCCGAGCCCCCCGAGGACCACACACCCTACTCGGCGACAGGCTGGCCGGGCCCGAACCAGCGGTGGAAGGCCCGCGGGCTGGACATCATGCCGCGCTCGGACTCCAGAACGCACCGCAAGGAGAACGCCGACATCGCCCGGCAGATGATCCGCGACCGTGACGCCGGGGTGCCCGGTGCCATGTGGATCAAGTACATCAACTGGACCGACGAGGACGGCGTCTGCCGTCAGGAACGGTGGACGAGCAGCGCCAACCCCCTGCAGCGGACCACCAGGTCCTCCACCGACAGGGGACACGTCCACGTCTCGGGCCGGTCCGACGCGGACAACGACACCCGAGCCGACGGGTACGACCCCCTCGCCCGCATGCGCGGCATGACAGGAGACGACATGGCCAACACCTGGACCTTCATCGATCAGGCACCGGCGGACCAGTGGCGGATCTCGCAGAACGCCGGCGCGCCCTTCCTCAACGGCCAGGCGCGCGACACCGTTCTCGCGATCGCCGCGGCCCACTCGGTGACCGCCAGCGCCGGCGTGCAGCAGCTGATCGCCGCGGCGGTCGCAGACGAGGCTCGCGACCAGGCCGCGCTCGCCGCCATCCAGGCGCTGACGGCGGTGATCCAGGCCGGCGGCGGGACCGTCGAGACCGAGCCGATCCTCGCCGAGATCCGCGCGGTGCGCACGGAGACCCATGCCGAGGTGACCCGGCTGCAGGAGGAGATCAACGCGCTCAAGGCGCAGAACGAGTCGCTCACCGCGGCCCTGGCGGCCGCGGACAAGGGCTGACACAGTTCAGCCCCGGTCCTTCGGACCGGGGCTGAACTGCTCGCATGGGGTGACTGATGGGATTTGAACCCACGACACCCGGGACCACAACCCGGTGCTCTGCCAACTGAGCTACAGCCACCATGAACGTGCTCGCCAATAATAGGGCATGAGCACAGGCATTCGTCGACTGGGTCAGCGCGCGCCGGTGTCGGTTTCCCGGCTCAACTCCGCCCCGATCGCCTTCGCCGCCTCCACGTCCGGCCCCGGCAGCGGCACGAACAGCGTCCGGCGGTAGTACTCCAGCTCCCGGATGCTCTCCCGGATGTCCGCGAGCGCCCGGTGGGCAAGGCCCTTCGGCGGCTGGCCGAAGTACACCCGCGGGTACCACCGGCGGCACAGCTCCTTGATCGAGGACACGTCGATCATCCGGTAGTGCAGGTGGTTGTCGAGCCGCGGCATGTCCCGCGCCAGGAACCCGCGGTCGGTGGCGATCGAGTTGCCGCACAGCGGCGCCGTGCGCGGATCGGGCACGTGGGTCGTGATGTAGTCCATGACGAGGTCCTCCGCCTCCGCCACGGTGACCGCCGACGCCCGCACCGCGTCGGTGAGCCCCGACTTGGCGTGCATGTCGCGCACCACGTCGAGCATGCCGTCCAGCAGCGCGTCCTCGGCGTGGATCACCACGTCGACGCCCTCGCCCAGCACGTTGAGATCCGGGTCCGTGACCAGCGCCGCCACTTCGATCAGCGCGTCCTTCCCCAGATCAAGCCCCGTCATCTCACAGTCGATCCAGACCAAAAGATCACCCACGCCCCACAGCCTAGTGTTCATCTGGCCGACTTCTCACACTCCACATCTGCTCGTTACCTTTATCCTTCGCCCGCGACCGCCGGACGTGGCGCGGCTCACGTGCCACCGAGGGCCGTCAGCGCGAGGTGACCGCCTCTTCCTGCCCCTCCACCGCGACCGGCGCCCAGGTGAACTGCAGCTCGATCGGCGGCAGCTTCGGCAGCGGCGGCAGCGCCACGGGCCCCGGCGCGTCGTCGTCGAGCGCCTCCGCCGGGGCGGGGCGGTCCAGCTCGGTCTCCGTAAGGGTGTCCTTGGCCGCGGCCTGACGCGTCGTCCGTGCCGCCGGGGCGTCTTCGCCACCGGCCGCCGCTCCTTGCCGCGCCTCACCCTCGGGCTCGGTGGCCTGGGCAGCCGGGTCGTCGGCGACCGGCGCCTCCGTCACCACGACCCCGATCACGGTGGTCTGGCGGTCGGCCTCGTCCGTCCGGCTCGCCACCGCGACCGCGACGACCGGCCCGTCCCCGCTCTTCTCCGCCGCGGTCGCATCGCCGGCGGTCCCGGCCACGGTCTTGTCGCCGTCGGTCCCAGCCGCGGTTTCGGTGCCGCCGGTCCCGGCCGCGGTCTTGTTGCCGGCGGTCCTGGCCGCGGTCTTGTTGCCGTCGGTTCCGGCCGCGGTCTTGTTGCCGCCGGTCTCGCCTACCGCGGTCGCTTCTCCGGCCGTGGTCTCGTCGCCGCCGGTCTCGCCGGTCGCGGTCGCTCCACCGGATTCGCTGGCTTCGCCGGTCTCCGGCACGTCGCGGTTCTTCGGCACGACGGGGTTGAGCAGGGCGGCGATCGGCTCCGACAGCGTCGACAGGTTGCGCCGCAGGCTCGCCCGGCTCTTCGTCGGCTGCGACGGCAGCGTCGGCAGCACGAGCCGCTCCTCCGCGCGCCGCGGCGGCCAGGCGAGGACCAGCAAGGCCAGCAGGAACATCGCCGCCCCGAGCATGAGCAGCCCACCGGCCGTCGGCCCGATCCACGCCGGCGCCAGCCGCGCCGTCACCGTCGCGTCGATCCCGGCGGTGCCGTCCGCGTTCATGACCACGAGCGCCAGGTGCCGCCCCCGCAACGCCGACGGCGACCAGGTCAGCTCCGCCGCCCCACCGGCCGTGACGCTCTTCGCCAGCCAGAACGTCTGCTCCCCCGGCGCCCCGCTCCCCACGTTCGCCACGCCCGGGCCCGCGTTGGGGTCCCCGGTCGCGCCGCCACTCGGCGTGGCGCTCGGGTCCCCCGTCGCCCCGGTGCTGCCGGCGTTCGGGTCACTCGCGGCGGTCGCGTCGCCGGCGGTCGCGCCGGGAACCTCGGACCCTGCCGTGCCGGGATCCACCACGGCCGGCCCCGTGACACCGGGCTCCGCGTCACCGGGGTTCGCGGCGCCGGGCTCACCGCTGCCGGGACCCGCGGCGCCGGGCTCACCGGCGCCAGGGCCTTCGGCGCCGGGAACGGTCGCGCCGGGGACCGCGGGCCCCGCCACCGCCGGGTCGCTCCCGCCGCCCTGTGCCTGCCCGGCCTGGGACCCGGCGGCGCCGGGCTTCCCGGGCATCGCCGCGGCCGCCCGGGTCTCGATCTCCGTGAACTCGACCGGCAACGGCCCCCGCGCCAGCCGCACCCGGTCGACCCGGGCCTGCACCTTCCCGTCGAGGTACCGGCCCACCGCCGCTTTCGGAGCCAGCCCGATGAACAGGGGGCCGCTGGAGCCGACCGCCGACAGGCTGAGCGTCGTCTGCCCACCCCGCGCGAACGGCGCATCGGCTCGCAGCAACGCGTCGACGTCAGGCACCACCACGGCGCGCCCCCCGGAGCGCAACCGCTCCAACCGCGCCGTGAACGTGTCATCCCCCGCACGATGCTCCATGGCCACCCAGAGTCCGCCCCCAGCCAGCCCCAGCGGCACCGCGATGAGCAGCAACAGCGCGCCGACACCTGCCCGAACCAGACGCACGACCATGCCAGCGGCCCCTTCCCCCAGCGATCCGAAGCCGACAATACCGCCAAAAAACCCGCGAATTGCCTTCTTTGCCGCAAACCCGCTAGACGGTTCCGAATTGCCACACCCCTGCACGAAGATGCCGATCCACCGCATTGACCAGCACCCGCCAGACGCGGCGGCCGGCATTCACCACCCACGCCCGCACCAGCCGCCATCGCGCCGAGCTCCCGCTCTCCCACCCGCCGACGCCGCGTGCAACGCGTCGCGTCCGCTGGCCTGACGTCCAGCAACGCGGTGATCCAAGTCCACATCCGGCCACCCCGGCGACCAGAACCGTCCTTCGATCAAGCCGCCACCACGACGACCAGCAGGCCACCCACCGACGTGACGTCCACCGCGTGGCGACCACCGCCCCGACGTCCAGCAACGCGGTGATCCAAGTCCACGTCCGGCCACGCCGACGACCAGAACCGTCCTTCGATCAAGCCATCAACATAAACGGGCAAACCGGCGGCACGGGGATCGGCAAGCCAGCAGCACGCGAACCGACGGGCCAGCAGCACGAAAGTCAGCTTCTACGCAGGCGTGCCCGGGCCCGGCATCCGGCGACGTTCGCGCCCGAAGCCGGCGATAGCCACAGACGCGCCGCGCAGCCCACGGCGACGCCGCACCACCGGCACGCTGACAGCACCCCGCGCACAGCAACGGCAGCACGGCACCCCCGCGTATGGCACCCCACGTACGGCACCCTCGCGCACGGCAGCACGGCACCCCCACGCACGGAGCACCCCCGCGCACGGCAACACGCACCCCGCGCGGCAGCCCCGCGCACGACAGCACGACAGCACGCACCCCGCGCGGCAGCACGGCACCCCCGCGTATGGCACCCCGCGTACGGCGCCCTCGCGCACGGCAGCACGGCACCCCCACGCACGGCGGCACGGCGGCACGGCGGCACGGCGGCAGCCGACCGGGCACGCGGTGCGCCCGGAAGCCCAAGGCCCGCACATCACCAGTGTGGACACGACCGACCACCACAGCGGCGACCCGGCCAGCGCCACGACCAACGGCCGACCCGGCGGGGTCGGCTGAAGCGCGGGCGAGGGCGCGTCAGCTGCGGATCGGGACCTGGACGGTGATGGTGGTCTGGTTGAATTCGTCGACGCGGACGGTGAACTTCATCTCCCACGTCCCCGCCGGCGTCAGCGTCACCGAGCCGGTGGCGTGGTCAGGAGTAAGGGAGAGGATCGGCACGACGATGGGTTCGATGCCCTTGGCCGGCAGCGCGGCGGTCGCCTTCCACTCCGCGACGGTCTGCGGGCCCGAGCCGTCGGGCTTGAGGGCATACAGGTGGACGGTGTTGGGGCCGACGCGCCCCGGCGAGACGTCGACCTCGAGCTTCACCAGGTTGGTCGTGACGACGGTGGTGAAGGGGCCCTCCGTCCCCTTGTCGCCAGCCGCCTCGCTGCGGGCCGGGCTCGTCTGCACCAGCACGGACGTGACGCCGAGCACCACGACGGCGATGAGCACCTCGATCAGCACCGCCCGCCGCAGCCGGGCCCGGTCGGCCGGCTCCGCCGGAGGCACGACCGGCGCGTCATCGGAGTCAGCGAAGTCGGAATCGGCGAAGTCGGAATCGGCGTCCGCGTCGTCGTCCGCGTCGTCGTCGGCATCGGCGAAGTCGGACGAGTCCGCCGATGCAGGCGTCAGGGCCGGCGTGAAGCGGCGGTTGGTGATGCTGCGGGAATAGGCCGCGACCCCCAGGATCACGGCCAGGAGCCCGACCTTGACCATGACGAGGCGGCCATACGTGGTGCCGGTCAACGCGTCCAGGGTGCCGATCTCGACGAGGGCCTGCGCGGTGCCGGCGAGGACCAGCACCGTGATCGCCAGCAGCGCCCAGCCGGACCAGACGGGCACGATCGCGGTGAGCTCGCGGGTGTTGGCGCGGCGCAGCAGGAACGCGAACAGCATGAGCAGGCCGCCGAGCCACACCGCCATCGCGGCGAGGTGCGCGGCGTCGGCGACGACCGTCAGGGTCGGCACCGGTGAGGCGCTCGGGTGGCCGGAGATCGGCCAGGTGGCGAGGCCGACCACGCCGAGGATGATGAGCAGCGTCTGGTCGATCTTGCCCGCGCGACCGGCGATGAGGGGGCGCAGCAGCACCGCGACGGCGATCGCGACGGCGATGCGGATCAGATGGGCGGCGCCGAACGCGGTGCCGAGCACCTCACGGGCGGCGGTCGAGGAGACGTCGAACAGGGAGGTGCCGGAGGTGTACGGGATCTGCAGGTACAACTCCAGGACGGCGCTGAACGCGAGCAGCCCGGTGCCGGTCAGGGCCACCCTGCCGGGGTCACGGGCGGAGAGCCGCCGGGGCCAGAGTGCGAACAGGACCAGTGCCGGGCCGACCAGCAGGATCAGGCCGGCGAAGCCGATGAACCGCGCGACGGACATCGCGTTCTTCACCACGGCGTCGGTCTTGACGTCGGCGCCGGCGTCGCTGCCGCCGGGCACGGCGGAGACCTGGCCGTAGGAGAAGCTGTAGCCGCCGCTCACGGGGTGGCTGTCGGCGGAGATGACCCGGTAGCTGACGAGGTAGGTGCCCTTGGGGCCGCCGGACTTGAGCGGGATGACGAGCTCGGTGTCGCGCGCGGCGGGCTTGCCCGTGTCGGCGCGGCTGCCGTCGGGCGCGATGACCCGGATCTTGTCGGCGACGATGCGCACGGGCTCGCTGAAGGTGAGCGTGATCTCGCCGGGCAGCTGGTCCACGACCGTGTCGGCGACGGGTGCGGTCCGCTCGATGATCGCGTGCGCGCCCGCCGGCGAGGCTGGCAGCAGCAGGATCAGCAGCACGCCGAAGAGCGTCGCCAGGGGGATGGACCATGCGCGGCGGGTCATGCCGACCATGATTTCGCGAATTTCTCGGAGATGCTGCTGCAGGGGTCGGGTTTATACGATCCGTCACGATAACGGGACGCACCGCTATGCGCCGTCATGGATGTCATCGCCGCGCGATAGAGTGCCGGACCATGACGACGACACGCCTGGAGCCGGGTGACACGGCTCCCGAGTTCACGCTGCAGACGGATCGCGACGAGCCCCTGTCGCTCGCCGACCTCCGGGGGCGCAAGGTCGTCCTCTACGCCTATCCGGCGGCGATGACGCCCGGCTGCACCAAGCAGGCATGCGACTTCCGTGACAATCTCGCTTCGCTCAAGGCCGCCGGCTACGAGATCGTCGGCATCTCGCCGGACTCCCCGGCGAAGCTGGCCCAGTTCCGCGAGCGCGACGCGATCACGTTCCCGCTCGTGTCGGACCCCGACCGGGCGGTCCTCAAGGCATACGGCGCGTTCGGCGAGAAGCAGAACTACGGCCGCACGGTGCTGGGCGTGATCCGCTCGACCTTCGTCATCGACGAGAAGGGGCAGATCGAGCGCGCGCTGTACAACGTGAAGGCCACCGGACATGTGGCGAAGCTCCGCCGGGACCTCGGACTGGACTGACGCCACACTGACGCCACGCGCAAACACATCGGTAATGCGGCTGAAACGGGCCGTGCCTAGCCTCTCGCCATGGCGGACATCTTCGACGACTATTCGATGTCCGGGGCCATGTTCGAGGCGTGGGACGAGATGTTCGAGCGCCCGGGTCAGCCGCGATCGCCGTACCGGTCGCTGTTCGCCGCGCTGCAGCCGCTCGCCCCGGCCGATCTGAGGTTCCGCGCCGATCAGCTGGCCCGGGTCTTCACGGACCGGGGGGTCACGTTCGCCTATGCGGGCGAGGAGCGTCCCTTCCCGCTGGACCTGATCCCCCGGATCCTCGACGCCCACGAGTGGGACCTGCTGACGGCGGCCGTACAGCAGCGGGTGAAGGCACTCGAGGCGTTCCTCGCCGACATCTACGGCGCCGGCCGCGTGTTCGCCGACGGTGTCGTGCCCCGGAAGCTGATCACCACCAGCGCGCACTTCCACCGCCAGGCCTACGGCATCGAGCCGGCCAACGGGGTGCGCGTGCACATCAGCGGCGTCGACCTGATCCGGGACGAGGACGGCAGGTTCCGCGTCCTGGAGGACAACCTGCGCATCCCGTCCGGGGTGTCGTACGTGATCGAGAACCGCCGCGCCCTGACCCACACAATGCCGGCGTTGTTCGCCGAGGCGCGGGTCAGGCCGGTCGACGACTACCCGGCCCGGCTCCTGGCGGCGCTGCGGGCCGCGGCACCGGAGGGCGTGGAGGACCCCACGGTGGTCGTGCTGACGCCGGGCGTCTACAACGCCGCCTACTTCGAGCACGCGCTGCTCGCCCGGCTCATGGGCGTGGAGCTGGTGGAGGGGCGCGACCTGGTCTACAGCGGCAACCGGGTCCGGATGCGCACCACGCAGGGCGAGCGTCCGGTGCACGTGGTCTACCGGCGGGTCGACGACGAGTTCATCGACCCGCTGCACTTCCGGCCAGACTCGGTGATCGGCTGCCCCGGCATCGTCAACGCGGCCCGCGCGGGCCAGGTCACGCTCGCCAACGCGGTGGGCAACGGCGTCGCCGACGACAAGCTCGTCTACACGTACGTGCCGGATCTCATCCGGTACTACCTGTCGGAGGAGCCACTCATCGACAACGTCGAGACGTACCGGCTGGACGACCGCGACCCAGAGGTCCTCCACGACGTGCTCGGCCGGCTCGACCAGCTCGTGCTGAAGCCGGTCGACGGCGCGGGCGGCAAGGGCATCGTGATCGGCCCGCAGGCGTCGCAGGAAACCCTGGAGGCGCTCAGGAGGCAGGTCGAGCGGGACCCGCGGGGCTGGATCGCGCAGCGCCCGGTGGCGTTGTCGACGTCGCCGACGCTGCTCGGTGACCGGGTCGCGCCGCGCCACATCGACCTGCGGCCGTTCGCGGTCAACGACGGCGACGAGATCTGGCTGGTGCCCGGCGGCCTGACCCGCGTCGCGCTGCCGGAGGGCGCGCTGGTCGTCAACTCCAGTCAGGGCGGTGGCTCCAAGGACACCTGGGTGCTCGCGCACCCCACCGATCCCGCGCCGTCCGTACCGCAGCAACACAAGCTGCCGGCGCCGCGTGAGGCCGGTGGCAGCCCCCGCGACTCCGGACCGGCCGCCGCGCAGCTCGCCGGTCAACAGCAGCAACAACAGTAGGAGGGGCCGTGCTCAGCCGCATCGCGGAGTCCCTGTTCTGGATCGGCCGCTACGTCGAGCGCGCCGACGACACCGCCCGCATCCTCGACGCGTTCCTCGGCCGGCTCCTGGAGGACCCGTGGGCCGACGAGGACGCCGCGTGCCGGACGCTCATGTCGGTGCTCGGCGCGCCCGCGCCGCAGGACCGGCGGATCACCACCGGTGACGTGCTGGAGTTGCTCGCGTTCGACGCGGAGGACCCGAGCGCGATCTCCGGCGCGATCGTCGCCGCCCGTGACAACGCGCGCGGGGTACGCGAGACGATCTCCAGCGAGATGTGGGAGTGCCTCAACGTCACCTGGCACACGCTCGCGTCCCGGCGGGTCGCGGCGGAGCGGCTCGGACCGGCCGTGTTCCTCAGCTTCGTGCGGGAGCGGTCTGCGGTACTGGCAGGGCTGGCCGAATCCACGATGAGCCGCGACGACGGCTGGCGATTCCTCGTGCTGGGGCGCAGCCTGGAGCGCGTCGACATGACCGCACGGCTGCTGTCGATCCAGACCAACACCACGGACGAGATCACGGGCTGGCGGACCGTGCTGCGCTCCTGCGGCGCCGACGAGGCGTTCCTGCGCACCCACGGCGGGACGTTCGACCCGCAGCGGGTCACGGAGTTCCTGCTGCTGGACCGGCTGTTCCCGCGGTCGGCGCTGCACGCGCTGGGCACCGCCGAGCTGTGCCTGCGCGAGCTGGCCCCGACGACCGAGCGGGCCGGCGTCACCGACGCGGCGCGCAGGCCGATCGGGCAGATCCGCACCCGCCTCGAGTACGCCGACACCGCCACCCTCCTGGCGGAGCTCCCGCAGCACCTGCGGGCGCTGCAGCAGTCCTGCGCCACGGCCAGCGCGGCGATCACGGCCCGCTACTTCCCGCAGTCAACCCCGGTCACCTGGGGCACCGTCGCATGGGGTGGATCATGAGTTGGCGTCTCAAGATCAGGCATGTCACCGGCTACAAGTACGCGGGCACCGTCTCCGCGTCCTACAACGAGGCGCGGCTGACCCCGCTGACGCTGCCCTGGCAGACCACGCTGTTCAGCCAGGTCGAGGTCACGCCGGGGGCGACGACCTACCGGTACCACGACTACTGGGCGACGCAGGTGACCGCGTTCGACCTGCACCGGCCGCACCAGCAGCTGCGGGTCGTGTCCAGCAGCCTCGTCGAGGTGTCGCCGCCGACGCCGCCGGCCGCCGGCCTCGGCTGGGCGGAGCTCGCCGGTGACGCGGTCCTCGACACCCACGCGGAGCTGCTGACGGAGCGCCCGCTGACGGCCGTCGACGCCGACCTGGCCGGCGAGGCGTGGGACGCGGTCGCCGGCAGGTCGCCGAATGCGTCCGCCGAGGCGTTGTCGCACTGGGTACGGGAGAACGTCGCCTACGTGCCGGGATCCACCGGCGTGCAGACGAGCGCCCAGGAGGCGTGGAAGCTGCGCAAGGGGGTCTGCCAGGACATCGCGCACCTGACCGTCGGCCTGCTGCGGGCGAGAGGTGTTCCGGCCCGGTACGTGTCCGGCTACCTGCACCCGAAGGTCGAGGCGGAGATCGGTGAGACGGTCGCGGGGCAGAGCCACGCCTGGGTCGAGTGGTGGACCGGCGATTGGACCGGCTTCGATCCCACGAACGGGATCCCGGTCGGCCCGCGGCACGTGGTGGTCGCCCGGGGCCGCGACTACGACGACGTGCCGCCGCTGCGCGGGGTCTATCACGGCGCGCCGAGCAAACACCTCGGGGTCACGGTGGAGATCACGCGCCTGGCCTGAGTAGAGTGATGCCCGGTCACACATGGGGCCGTAGCCCAATGGCAGAGGCACACGGTTTAGGTCCGTGCCAGTGTGAGTTCGACTCTCACCGGCCCCACAAACCCGGGTTCACCCTGCTCATGGCCGCGCGCATTCGCCGAAGGTTTTGTGGATGCTCCGCGCAGGCCTCGGCCGCTCCCCAACAGGGGCTGCGCCTCCCGCATCCCCGATGCTCTGCCGCGCATCGCACTTCAGGCACATTATCTCGGATGAATTTCGTCGTACCCGGCTCGTACACTCGGCCGCATCATGACGAAGCTGAATCAGATCATCGCGGTCGAGAAGGGCGTCAAGTCGCGCTCCTTCCAGGAACT
This sequence comes from Dactylosporangium sp. NPDC000521, assembly GCF_042898305.1. Lineage (NCBI taxonomy): Bacteria > Bacillati > Actinomycetota > Actinomycetes > Micromonosporales > Micromonosporaceae > Dactylosporangium > Dactylosporangium sp. NPDC000521. The sequence goes on along the minus strand of NZ_JBIAYW010000025.1, from coordinate 89,625 downwards.
GACCGACGCGCACCACGTGCTGCAGAAGCCCGCCCTGCTCGCCGGCATCGCGCGCACCTACCGTCCGAAGGACGAGGAGGGCGAGCAGCTGCCGCCCGAGTCCACCCGCGTGCAGGTCAAGGCCGACGAGATCCTGCGGCAGACGGCCACCATCCTGACCCGGCTCTTCGACGTCACCGCGACGAAGGACTGGACCAACTGCGTCGCCCGCGCCGACGTCGTCGTCGACGGCACGCCGCTGCTGCGGGACGTGCCGGTGTCCTACCTGCTGTTCCTGGAGAAGCAGCTGGTCGACCTGCTGACCTTCGTGCGGAAGCTGCCGGTGCTGGACGCGTCCGAGTCGTGGGTGTATGACGCCTCCGCGGACTGCTATGCGACCGAGCCGACGCAGACCACCCGGACCAAGAAGATCCCGCGCAACCACGTGAAGGCCGAGGCCACGGAGAAGCACCCGGCGCAGGTCGAGGTGTACTACGAGGACGTCGTGATCGGCTACTGGAAGACGGTGAAGTTCTCCGGCGCGCTGCCCGCCCAGCGGGTCAACGAGCTGGTGGAGCGGGTCGAGAAGCTCCAGGCCGCGGTGAAGTTCGCCCGCGAGGAGGCCAACGGCGCGGAGGTCGTGCAACAGGAGGCCGGCGAGAAAGTCTTTCGCTTCCTCTTCTCCTGACGGCTAGGATCGATGGCGCGCAAGGAGCGCAGACTGAACCTGAGGCTCAGTTTGACAGGTGCGCGCGGTGTCAATGTGGAGGTTCGATTCCTTCCGCCGTCACTCGTGACGGCGTAGCCCAATGGCAGAGGCGGCCGCGGGAGCCGAAACACAAACTCAACTTCTCGCTCCAGTCTGAGCATTCGCCGCTCAACACCGGATCGACCGATCGCAGACCTCGTCGTCGAGGCTACGGGTTCAACTCCCGTTCGGGCCTCCAAACACGGCCCGATAGCTCAATCGCAGAGCGCGACGCATTCAAGCTGATCTGCGACCTTAAACGTGCCGGTGTGTGCAATTGGGCGGCAAATCGAGGCCCGGGGATGGATACTCCCCGGGCTTCACCAATTCCGGCGTCAGCGGGCGCTGCTGCGCATCCGGTTCAGGGCCGCCTCGGCCTCTTCGGGGTCGTCGACGCTGACCGTGAACTGGCGACCGGCGAAGTCGAACAGGAGCGCGGGCCCTGACCGTACGATGACGGCCCGGCCCCGACCGGGAATCCAGGTCCAACCCCATCGCTGCGCGATGCTCGACTGCACGTCGACGGCGCGCAGGCTGTTGACCATGCGCAGCGGCACCTGGATCGGTGGCATCGGCAGCAGCCCGTGCCGGATGCGGACGTTGTACATGCTGATCTGCACGCCGACGTGCGCCATCGCGGCGGCCCAGACCAGGGCGGCGAGCGCGGCGACGGACAGCAGCGCGGCGGCCGCCAGGGCCTTCGGCCGGTCGAACGGGTGCTCCGGGAAGAGCGTCACCGCCGCCGCGGCGCAGGCCACCGCCACGAGGGCGCCGACGCCGGCGCGGCGGTGCCCGATCGCCCGTCCCGACCACAGCAGAAACGACACGCGCGTTGTTCTACCAGAGGCTCCGCCTCATGCGGCGCGGGCCCTGACGGCGTCGGCGAGGTGGGTCAGCGACTGCACGACGGCGTTGCTGCCCTCGCCGCCGTGCAGCATCTTGCGCGGCTCGCGGATGCGCTCGACGCCGATGGCGTGGGCGCCGGCCCGCTGGGTGGCGGACATGGCCGAGAAGGTCGCGCACACCACCGCCGTCTCGCCCGGGAGAGCGCCGATCGCGTCCAGTACAGGAGCCATCGTGCGCACGGCGGGGTGACGCATCGCGAATCCCCGGCCCAGTGCCGGCCCGACCAGGGCGCGCAGGCCGTGGTGCTGCAGGAAGCGACCCACCGCCGACTCGCTGTGTGGTGCGTAGACGGTGACGGCGCGGCCGGTGGCCCGGCAGGCCTCGAGGAGGGCGGGCGCACCGGCCGTGATCGGCGCCCGCCCGGCCGCGTCGAGCTCCGCGTCGTGGACGAGCTGCTCGGCGTGCCTGCCGAGGTCGTCGCCCGCGGTATACGCCTCGGCCAGCATGTCGAACGGGTTGTCGCTCACGCCGACCATGATCGACATCTGGTGGCCGGTGTCCAGCAGCAGCTCGCGGATCTGCCGGGCGACGGCCGCGGGCTCGGGCAGCAGGTTGCCGAGCACGCTGAACGTCAGCACCACGTGCCCGGTCCGGTCGAGGATCTCGGCGAGGTGGGGCCGGACCCGCAGGGGCGTCACCCCTTGATCATGACGCGTCACCCGCCCCGCCGGGCCCGTTATGCGACGATCACCTCGTCGCCCACAGCGATCTTGCCCTGGTGGTCCGGGATGAGGTTGACGCCGAACAGCAGGCCGTCCGGGAAGCGGCGGCGCTCGCCGAGCACGCGCAGCGGCTGGCGGCCCTTCTCTCCGGTCTCCGGGTCGATGGTGGTCAGGACGCAGCGGCTGCACGCCTTCGGCACCCGGAACGACACGTCGCCGATGACGACGCGCCGACCGATCCAGGAGTCCTCGGCCCAGGCGGGCGCGCCGCCGACGACCACGTTGGGCCGGAAGCGGGTCATCTCGACGGGCTCGTCGCCGGCCTCGACCAGCCAGTCGTTGACGGCGTCGAGCGAGGCCGCGTTGGCCAGCAGCAGCGGGAAGCCGTCGGCGAAGCTGACCCGGTCGCCGGGCTCGCTGTAGCCGGGTTCGACCGGGCGGCGGGTCGGGTCGTCGAGCCAGACGAGGCTGACGGGGCGGCCGATCACGCCGGAGATCCACCGGTCGGCGGCCTCGCCGGCGGGCGTGGCGGCGACCGACACGTGGAAGTGGCGGACGTCCGTGGTGGCGCCCCGCGGCAGCGGCACCCACAGGTCCGGGGCGCCGTGCGCCTGCAGCATCATCCCGCCGTCGCGCGGCTCGGGCCGGATGCGGCCGAGCGCCGGGGTGTCGCGCTGGGTGACGAGCTTGGCGTCGCCGTCGACGACGAGCCAGCGGCGGTCCCCGGCCAGCCCCCAGGGCTCCACCTCGGCGGAGCCCGCCTCCACCCGATAGCAGCTCTTGACGGGATACGTAGCCAGGTAGGTCAACCGCACGCCGCGAGCGTCGCACGCTCACCCCTTGGTTAGGCAACACTATGAATGACTTGATGCGCTTGACTCGATCTTGAATGGAGTCTTACATTCGAGCGGTGACTTCGGAGATGGAGCGGCGGCTGCTGGAGCTGTTCGACGGGCAGCGGCTCACGCCCGCCCAGCGGCGCATCGCCCGCTGCCTGGTCGACAACGCGAGCCAGGCGGGCTATCTGTCCAGCGGCGACGTCGCCACGCTCGCCGGGGTGAGCCAGCCGTCGGTCACCAGGTTCGCCACGGCGCTGGGCTTCGACGGCTATCACGCGCTCCGTGACGAGATCCGAGTCACGTTCGACGGTTACCAGCATCGCCCGCCCCGCGACGACGAGCCGGTCGAGTCCGAGACCAACCAGTTCCAGCAGGCGCTGGGCGCCGAGATCGCCAACCTGCAGCGCCTCGCCGACGCGCTCGCCGACCCCAAGCCACTCGCCGAGGCGGGCCGGGTGCTCATCGGCAGCCGGCCACTGCCCGTGTTCGGCATACGGGCCGCCCGCGCCCTGGCGACCGCGTTCAGCTACTTCGCCGCGAAGGTCCACCCCGACGTGCGCCCGCTGCACGAGCACGGCAGTCTGCTGGCGGATAGGCTGGATCAGGCACGCGCGGCGGGCGCAATTGCGATGCTGGCGTTTGTGCTGCCCCGGTATCCGCGCGAGGCGGTCGACGCGCTGCGGGAGGCACGCGCCGCCGGTCTCACGGTCGTCACCGTCACGGACTCACCGGTCAGCCCCGCTGCCGCCGAGTCCGACATCGTGCTGCCCGCGCCTGTGGGGTCGCGGCTGGTGTTCGACTCCCACAGCGCGCCGACGGCGATGGTGACGATGCTGCTGCAGGCCATGTGCGACGCCGCGCCGACCGAGACCCAGGCCCGACTCGAGGCATTCGAGCGGTCCGCCGCCACCCGCCAGGTCTTCCTGCCCTAACCCGAGGAGTTCGATGGAGACGGTCCGTGCCCCTCGCGGCACCACGCTGACGGCCCGCGGCTGGCAGCAGGAAGCCGCGCTGCGCATGCTGATGAACAACCTCGACCCCGACGTCGCCGAGCGGCCGCAGGACCTGGTCGTCTATGGCGGCACGGGCAAGGCGGCGCGCGACTGGCCGTCGTTCCGCGCGCTCGTGCGCACGCTCACGACGCTGGCGCCCGACGAGACGATGCTGGTGCAGTCCGGCCGCCCCGTCGGCGTGCTGCAGACCCACGAGTGGGCGCCGCGGGTGCTGATCGCCAACTCCAACCTCGTCGGCGACTGGGCCACCTGGCCCGAGTTCCGGCGTCTCGAAGCGCTCGGCCTGACCATGTATGGGCAGATGACCGCCGGCTCCTGGATCTACATCGGCACCCAGGGCATCCTGCAGGGCACCTATGAGACGTTCGCGGCGGTGGCGGCCAAGCGGTTCGGCGGCACCCTCGCCGGCACGCTGACGCTCACCGCGGGCTGTGGCGGCATGGGTGGTGCCCAGCCGCTCGCCGTCACGATGAACGGTGGCGCCTGCCTGATCGTCGACGTCGACCGGGCACGCCTGGAGCGGCGGGTCGCGACCCGCTATCTCGACGTCGTCGCCGACTCGCTCGAAGAAGGGGTGCGGCTCGCGGTCGAGGCGCAGATCGCCCGGCGGGCGCTGTCGGTCGGCGTCGTCGGCAACGCCGCGCTGCTGCTGCCCGAGCTGCTGCGCATGGGCGTGCCGGTCGACATCGTCACCGACCAGACCTCCGCGCACGACCCGCTGTCCTACGTGCCGAGCGGGGTCGACCCCGGCGACGCCGCCGACTACGCGGCGAAGAAGCCCGAGGAGTTCACCGAGCGGGCCCGTCACTCGATGGCCCGCCACGTCGAGGCGATGGTCGGGTTCCTCGACCGGGGCGCCGAGGTCTTCGACTACGGCAACTCGATCCGCGGCGAGGCGCAGCTGGGCGGGTTCGACCGGGCGTTCGCGTTCCCCGGCTTCGTCCCCGCGTACATCCGGCCGCTGTTCTGCGAGGGCAAGGGCCCGTTCCGCTGGGCCGCCCTGTCGGGCAACCCGGCCGACATCGCCGCCACCGACCGGGCCGTGCTCGACCTCTTCCCCGACAACGACTCGCTGCACCGCTGGATCCGCATGGCCGGCGAGCGGGTCGCGTTCCAGGGCCTGCCCGCCAGGATCTGCTGGCTGGGGCAGGGCGAGCGCGACAAGGCCGGCCTGAGGTTCAACGAGATGGTCGCCGACGGCACCGTCGAGGCGCCGCTCGTGATCGGCCGCGACCACCTCGACACCGGCTCCGTCGCCTCGCCCTACCGGGAGACCGAGGCGATGCGCGACGGCTCCGACGCGATCGCCGACTGGCCCCTGCTCAACGCGCTGGTCAACACCGCCTCCGGCGCGTCGTGGGTGTCGATCCACCACGGCGGCGGCGTCGGGATCGGCCGCTCCATCCACGCCGGGCAGGTCTCCGTCGCCGACGGCACCGAGCTCGCCGCGCAGAAGCTCGCCAGGGTGCTGACCAACGACCCGGCGATGGGCGTGCTCCGGCACGTCGACGCCGGCTATGACGAGGCCGCCGAGGTCGCCGGGCGGACCGGGCTCCGGGTGCCGATGGGAGAGACGTCATGACGATGACCGGTGAGCGGTTCGCGGCGCTGTGGGGTTCGCTCAGCCCCATCGGCATGGCCGGCGGCGACGGCGGCTACCTGCGGCACTCGTGGACGGATGCCGACATGGTGTGCCGGGAGTGGTTCGTCGAGGAGGCGATCGACCGCGACCTGGAGGTGGAGGTCGACCGCAACGGCAACCTGTGGGCCTGGTGGGGCGACCCCCACGGCGAGGGCGCCGTCGTCACCGGCAGCCACCTCGACTCGGTGCCGCACGGCGGCGGCTATGACGGGCCGCTCGGCGTCGTCTCCGGGCTGCTCGCCGTCGACCGGCTCCGCGAGCGCGGCGTCACACCGGCCCGTCCCCTGGCCGTGGTGGTCTTCACCGAGGAGGAGGGCGCCCGCTTCGGCGTGCCGTGCCTCGGCTCCCGCCTGCTCACCGGCGCGTTCGACCCGGCGCAGGCGCTGCGGCTGCAGGACCGCGACGGGATCCACCTGGCCGAGGCGATGGGCAAGGCCGGCCTCGACGTCGACGCGCTCGGACCCGACACCGACCGGCTGGCGCGCATCGGCGCCTTCGTCGAGCTGCACGTCGAGCAGGGCCGCGCCCTCGACGTGCTCGACGCCCCGGTCGGGGTGGCGAGCGGGATCTGGCCCCACGGGCGCTACCGGCTCGACTTCTCCGGCGAGGGCAACCACGCCGGCACGACCCGGATGCTCGACCGGCACGACCCGATGCTCACCCTCGCGCACACCGTCCTCGCCGCCGACGAGGCCGCCAGGTCGCACGGCGCCCACGCCACGGTCGGCCGGGTCGACGTCGCGCCCAATGCGACCAACGCGATCGCCGCCCGCGCCTCGGCGTGGCTGGACGCGCGCGCCGCCGACACCGACACCCTCGACCGGCTCGTCAACGCGATCCGCCAGCGCGCCGAGGAGCGCGCCATGCACGACGGCACCCACGTCGCCCTGCACGCCGAGTCGGTGACCGGGGAGGTGGCCTTCGCCGGCGACGTCAGCCGCCTGGCGGCGCTGGAGCTCGGCGCCCCGGTCCTGCCGACCGGCGCCGGCCACGACGCGGGCGTCCTGTCGAAGCACGTCGACACCGCCATGCTCTTCGTCCGCAACCCGACCGGCATCTCGCACGCCCCGCAGGAGTCGGCCACGGACGCCGACTGCGCAGCCGGCGTCGAGAAGCTCACCGACCTGCTGGCCAGGCTGTGCCGATGACCCCTTCCACCGCCCCGCTGCGCTTCCACTGCGAGTGGGCCTGGCTCACGGACGGCCTCGCGGCCGACGTGCTGATCGAGGTGGTCGACGGCCGGTTCACCACGGTCGCCCCCGGTGTGCCGCTCGCCGCCGGGCTCGAGGTGGTCTGGTTGCCGGGGGTGACGCTGCCGGGGTTCGCCAACGCGCACTCGCACGCGTTCCACCGGGCGCTGCGCGGGCGGACGCACGGAGGGCGGGGCACGTTCTGGACGTGGCGGGAGCAGATGTACGCCGTGGCCGCCGCCCTCGACCCCGACTCCTATCACCGGCTGGCCCGGGCCGTGTACGCCGAGATGGCCCTGGCCGGCATCACCTGCGTCGGCGAGTTCCACTACCTGCACCACGGCCCCGACGGCGCACCCTATGACGACCCCAACGCGATGGGCGAGGCCCTGGTCGCCGCGGCTGCCGACGCCGGCATCAGGATCACGCTGCTGGACACGCTGTACCTGACGTCGAGCGTCGACGGCAGGCCGCTGGAAGGGGTCCAGCGGCGCTTCGGCGACACCGGCTTCGACGGCTGGGCGGACCGCGTCGGCCGGCTCGCCGCACCGCCACACGCGAAGATCGGCGCCGCGGCGCACAGCGTGCGGGCCGTTCCGGCGGCGGCGCTCACCGAGCTCGCCAGGCACACCGAGGGGGTGCCGGTGCACGTACACCTGTCGGAGCAGCGCGCGGAGAATGACGCCTGCCTGGCAGTCCACGGCCGCACCCCCACGGAGCTGCTCGTCGACCGCGGGCTGACCGGGCCGCGGGTGACCGCCGTCCACGCGACCCACCTCACCGACACCGACCGCGCCGAGCTGGGCGACTCCGGCACCGGGGTGTGCTTCTGCCCCACCACCGAGCGGGACCTCGCCGACGGCATCGGCCACGCCCGGTCGCTGACCGACGGGGGCAGCCCGCTGTCGCTCGGCAGTGACAGCCACGCCGTGATCGACCCCTTCGAGGAGGCGCGCGGCGTCGAGATGCACGAGCGCCTGCACACCGAGCACCGCGGCCACTTCACCGGCGCCGACCTGATCACCGCCGCGACCGCCACCGGCCACGCCGCCCTCGGCTGGACCGACGCGGGCGGCATCACCCCCGGCACCCGCGCCGACCTCGTCACGGTCTCGCTGACCTCCCCCCGCACCGCCGGCTGCGACCCGGCCGCCGTCATGTTCGCCGCGACCGCCGCCGACGTCCGTCACGTCGTCGCCGACGGCCGCGTCATCGTCCGCGACGGCACCCACCTCGCCGTCCCCGACGTCGGTGCCGCCCTGACCGCCGCCCTCGACACCGCACTCATCGGCGGCCAGCGATGACCACCACACCCGCCACCCACGGCGGCGCACCGGCCGCCGCGAGCGCCACCGCCCGCCGCGTCATCGCCGCCACCGCCCGCCGCGTCACCGCCGCCGACGGCCGACGCGGCAGCGCCGGTGGTTGCGTCATCGTCCGCCGTGGCGGCTACCGCACCGGGGCCGGTGCCGGCGGTGCCCTGGCCGGCGCGGTGGCGGCCGGCTCGATCGGCGGGTGGCATGTGCGTGACCGTTCCCGGCCAGGAAGCCTGACCCGCGCGGGTCGGCGGCGGCGGTCTCCAGCGTTGCGGGCGACGCTCGTCTCCACCTTCGGCGCGGCCCGGACCGTCGCGCTGGTCGGGGCTGCGACGAGGTCCGTGCCCGCCGGCGCCGTCCGGGACGGTGGTCGCCCCACCGTGCGGGGCGGCGTCGCCCGGCTGACCTTCGGTGCCGCGGGGATCGGAGGGCTGGGATGAGGTCGATGCTCATCACCAACATCGGCGAGCTGGTCACGTGCGTGCCGGGGCACGGTGAGGGGCCGCTGGGTATCAGGCGGCAGGCGGCGCTCGTGGTCGACGATCGCAAGGTGGCGTGGATCGGCCGGGCCGCCGACGCGCCGGCGGCCGACGGGCGGGTGGACGCCGGTGGGGGTGCGGTCGTGCCCGGGTTCGTCGACAGCCACGCGCACCTGGTGTTCGCCGGTGACCGGGCCGGTGAGTTCGCCGCGAGGATGGCGGGCGAGCCGTACACGGGCGGCGGCATCCGCACGACGGTCGGGGCGACCCGGGCGGCCGGTGACGAGCAGCTGCGGACCAACGTGGCGCGGCTGCGGCAGGAGGCGCTGCGGCAGGGCACCACCACGATGGAGATCAAGTCGGGGTACGGGCTGACGGTCGCCGACGAGGCGCGGTCGCTGCGGATCGCGCGGGAGTTCAGCGCCGAGACGACGTTCCTGGGTGCGCATGTGGTGCCGGCCGAGTACGCGGGACGGACCGACGACTACGTGAGCCTCGTCTGCGGCCCGATGCTGAGCGCCGCGCGGGCCGCCGGGGCGCGGTGGGTCGACGTGTTCTGCGAGCGGGGGGCGTTCGACGCCGACCACTCCCGCGCGATCCTGACCGTCGGCGCCGCCGAAGGGCTCGGCACCAGGATCCACGCCAACCAGCTGACCGCCGGGCCCGGGGTGCGGCTGGCCGTCGAGCTCGGGGCGGCGTCCGCCGACCACTGCACGCACCTCACGCCGGCCGACATCGACGCGCTCGCCGGGTCCACGACGGTGGCGACGCTGCTGCCGGGGGCGGAGTTCTCGACCCGGTCGCCGTACCCGCCGGCGCGGGCGCTGCTCGACGCCGGTGCGACGGTCGCGCTCGCCACGGACTGCAACCCGGGCTCGTCGTACACGACGTCGATGCCGTTCTGCGTGGCGCTTGCCGTGCGGGAGATGGCGATGACGCCGGCCGAAGCACTCCTCGCGGCCACCGCCGGCGGGGCCGCCGCACTGCGCCGCGACGACGTCGGGCAGCTGCGGATCAGTGCGCGTGGCGACCTCGCGATCCTGGACGCCCCGTCGTTCCTGCACCTGGCGTACCGGCCGGGTGTACCCCTCGTATCCACCGTCATGCTCAATGGGGAGCTGGTTTGATCACCGTCACCGCTTCAGGCATCACCCCCGCCGACCTCATCGCGGTCGCCCGGGGCAACGCGCGGGTGACCCTCGCGCAGGACGCGCTCGACGCGATGCGCACCAGCCGGTCGATCGTCGACGCCATCGAGCGTGACGGCCGGCCGGTCTACGGCATCTCGACCGGCTTCGGCGCGCTCGCCAACACGTTCATCGCGCCGGAGCGACGCGCCGAGCTGCAGCATGCCCTGATCCGCTCCCACGCCGCCGGCATCGGCGCGCCCATGCCCCGGGAGGTGGTGCGGGCGATGATGCTGCTGCGCGTCAGATCCCTTGCCATGGGGCGTTCCGGTGTACGGCCGGAGGTCGCGGCCGCCCTGGTCGACCTGCTGAACGCGGACATCACGCCATGGGTGCCGCAGCACGGCTCACTGGGCGCGTCTGGGGACCTCGCGCCCCTGGCGCACTGCGCCCTCGTGCTCATGGGCGAAGGTTGGGTGCTCGCCAAGGACGGCACGAGGATCAGCGCCACCGAGGCGGGGGTCAGCCCGATCGCCCTGTCGTCGAAGGAGGGCCTGGCGCTGATCAACGGCACCGACGGCATGCTCGGCATGCTGCTGCTCGCGATCGCCGACGCAGCCCACCTGTTCACGATGGCCGACGTCACCGCCGCGCTGTCGATCGAGGCGATGCTGGGATCGGACCGGCCGTTCATGCCCGAGCTGCACACGATCCGCCCGCACCCCGGGCAGGCCGCCTCCGCCGCCAACCTGCACCGCCTGCTGCAGGGCTCGCCGATCATGGACTCGCACCGCGACGACCTCGAGCACGCCGTGCAGGACGCGTACTCGATGCGGTGCGCGCCCCAGGTCGCCGGCGCCGCCCGCGACACGCTCGAGTTCGCGACGACGGTCGCCGCCCGTGAGCTGCTCTCGATCGTCGACAACCCCGTCGTCCTCACCGACGGCCGGGTCGAGTCGACGGGCAACTTCCACGGGGCGCCGCTCGGGTTCGCCGCCGACTACCTCGCGATCGCCGCGGCCGAGGTGGGCGCGATCGCCGAACGCCGCGTCGACCGCATGCTCGACGTCTGCCGATCGCGCGACCTGCCGCCGTTCCTCACGCCCGACGCGGGGGTCAACTCGGGGCTGATGATCGCGCAGTACACGGCGGCGGGCATCGTCGCGGAGAACCGGCGCCTCGCGTCCCCGGCCAGCGTCGACTCCCTGCCCACGTCGGGCATGCAGGAGGATCACGTCTCGATGGGCTGGGCCGCGACCCGCAAGCTCCGCACCGTCCTGGACAACCTGTGCAGCATCCTCGCGGTCGAGCTGCTGTCCGCGGTACGGGGGCTGCAGCTGCGCGCTCCGCTCACCCCTTCGGTGGCGGGCAGGATCGCGATGGCCGCGGTCGAGGAGCACGCCGGCGTGCCGGGCCCTGACGTGTTCCTCGCCCCGGTCCTGGAGGCGGTGCGGGCGACCGTCTCGGGCCCCGCCCTGCGCGCCGCCATCGAGCGGGAGGTCGGCGCGCTGGCCTGAAGCCTGACCTGCGGGCGCAGAATCTCGAGCCGCACCGTGATCGCGGAGCCTCGGCGGACGAACGCCACCGAGGCCCGCGGCCATGGAACCGGGCCGGCTCCGCGCGGCCGCAGAGGAGCCGACCGCAGAAAGCCTGCCCGCAATGGAGCTACGCCACGCGGAAGTCGGCCGCACGAGAGCCGGCCCACACGGCGAGCCCGGCCCACACGGGGAGCCGAGCCGCGCGGGAATCCGGCCGCACGAGAGCCGGCCCACACGACGAGCCCGGCCCACACGGGGAACCGAGCCGCGCGGGAATCCGGCCGCACGAGAGCCGGCCCACACGGCGAGCCCGGCCCGCACGGGGGGCCGGGGCCGCGTGAGAGCTGGCCTACGCGGGGGTCAGAGGGTGGCGGCCAGGGCGCGGAAGGCGATGCCGCGGTGGCTGATGGCGTCCTTCTCGGCGGGGGAGAGCTCGGCGGTGGTCAGCTCGTAGCCGGCGGCGACGAAGATCGGGTCGTAGCCGAAGCCGCCGTCGCCGCGGGGGGACCTGACCAGGTGGCCGGGCATCTCGCCGCGGAAGACCTGCTCGCGGCCGTCGGGCCAGACGAGCGCGGCGGCGCAGACGAAGGCGGCGCCCAGGTGCTCGTCGGGGACGTCGGCGACCTGGGCGAGGACGAGGCGGAGGTTGGCGCCGTCGCGGTCGGGGGTGCCGCTGGGCAGGCCGGACCAGCGGGCGCTGAAGACGCCGGGCATGCCGTTGAGGGCGTCGACGGCCAGGCCTGAGTCGTCGCCGACGCTGGGCAGGCCGGTGATGGTGGCCGCCTCGCGGGCCTTGAGCAGGGCGTTTTCCTCGAAGGTGAGGCCGGTCTCGGGCGACTCGGGATACGGGGGCACGTCGTCCAGGCCGACAAGCGAAACGTGCGGCGCGGCCTCGGCGAGGACCCGGCGCAGCTCGACGAGCTTCTTCTGGTTGCGGGTCGCGAGCAGCAGCTTCATCCGGCGATCGCCTTCTGCTGGAGGGTGGTGAGCTCGGCGCAGCCGAGGGCGCCCAGGTCGACGAGGAGGTCGAGCTCGGCGCGCGAGAACACGGCCTGCTCGCCGGTGCCCTGCACCTCGACGAAGTCGCCGGCGCCGGTGCAGACGACGTTCATGTCGACGTCGGCGATGACGTCCTCCTCGTAGCAGAGGTCGAGGCGCGGCTCGCCGGCGATGATGCCGACGCTGACGGCGGCGACGGAGCGGTGCAGGACCTGCGCGGGCTTGCCGGCGAGCTTCTTGTTGGCGGCCAGGAAGGCGACGGCGTCGGCGAGGGCGACGTAGGCGCCGGTGATGGCGGCAGTGCGGGTGCCGCCGTCGGCCTGCAGGACGTCGCAGTCGAGGACGATCGAGTTCTCGCCGAGGGCCTTGAGGTCGATGCAGGCGCGGAGGCTGCGGCCGATGAGGCGGGAGATCTCGTGGGTCCGGCCGCCGATCTTGCCCTTGACGCTCTCGCGGTCGTTGCGGGTGGTGGTGGCGCGGGGCAGCATCGCGTACTCAGCGGTGAGCCAGCCCAGCCCGGAGCCCTTCCGCCAGCGGGGCACGCCTTCGGTGACGCTGGCCGTGCACAGCACCCGGGTGTTGCCGAACTCGATGAGCACCGACCCCTCCGGGTGCATGCTCCACTGACGGGTGATCGATACGGGCCGAAGTTGATCTGCTGCGCGAGCATCCGGACGAGCCATGCGGTCCAGCCTAGTCAAGCCACCCGGTCCGGCAGCGACAGGCCTGGAGGAAGCTCGGCGGTCTCACCGGAGAAGAGCTCCGCGATCGCCAGGCTGAACAGGCCCGGCAGCAGGTCCGTCGAGCGGCGGATCATCCAGCGGGTGCCCTGGGTCGCCATCCACCACGCCTGCGCGGTGCGGGTCGGCGGCGGGCTGCTCGGCGCCGGGTCGGGGCGGGTGCCGATGACGGTGCCGAGGCGGGCCGTGAGGAGGTCGTAGAACGAGCAGGCGAGAAAGCGGTGCCCCCGTTCGCTCGGGTGGAGGCGGTCGACGCTCCACATGCGGCGGTCGTACGAGTCGGCGTTGCCCGCGGCGTCGAAGTGCACGGTGGCGTGCCGGGCGGCGACGAGGTCCGCGGCGGCGTTCAGGTCGCGCATCCGCCGGGCGAGCGGGCGGGCCAAGGGGCCGGGCAGCCCGAACATGCGGCCGGGGTCCGGCAGCCGGATGGTGAGGACCTCGGCGCCGGTCGCGCGGAGGGCGGCGACGGTGCGCTCCAGGTTGCGGCCGACCCGCGTGGCGTCGAACGGGCTGCGCAGCGTGTCGTTGGTGCCGACGAGGACGGCGGCGACGTCAGGGCGCAGGTCGAGGGCCCGGGGCAGCTGGTCGGTGACGACGTCGGCGCTCTGGGCGCCGCTGCTGGCGATGTTGTGCAGGCGGGCGCCGAGCGCGGCCGCGAGGATCGGGGCCCAGCCGCGCCAGGAGCCGTCCGGCATCCGGTCCCCGAAGCCGACGGTGGTGGAGTCGCCGAGCGCCACGAAGACGGTCACGGCACACCCGCCGAGACGGGGACGTCGTGCACGGCGAGGAACCCGGCGACCGCCGCCGGCCAGGAGTACCGCTCGGCGCGGTCCCGGGCGGCCCGCCGGCGCTCGTCCGCGGGCCGGGCCAGCACCTCCAGTACACCTGCCGCGAAATCCGACAGGACGGCCGCTCCGGCATCCCCGATGACCTCGGGCAGGGCCGAGGCCGAGGACACGACGACGGGCGTCCCGCAGGCGAGGGCCTCCAGCGCGGCAAGGCCGAACGTCTCGATCGGGCCGGGTGCGAGGACCACGTCGGCGGTGGCGAGGAGCGAGGCGACGGCGGTGCGGTCGGCGACGAACTGCATGAAGTGCACCGCGTGCACCGCGTGCCCCTCGGCCAGCTCCTGCAGCCGGGGGCGCAGCGGCCCGTCGCCGGCGACGACCAGGACCGCGTCGACGCCCCGGGCGCGCAGGGCGATGAGGGCCTCGACGGAGCGTTCGGGGCGCTTCTCGGCCGAGAGCCGCCCGCAGTGCACCAGCAGCACCTGGCCGGGGGCCACGAACTGTGCGCGCAGGGCCGGCGACGCCCGCGAGGGGTGGAACAGGCCGAGGTCGACGCCGAGCGGGACGCGGACGAGGTTGCCGGCGCCGATGCGGTCGAACTCGGCCGCGGCCCAGGCGGTGGTGCACAGGATCTGGTCGTAGGCGCGGTGGCTGCGGGCGTTGAGCAGGTCCGCGCAGGCCGCCCCGACCGGGCCGGCGAACCTGAGCAGCCCGGCGAGGCTCTCGTGCGACACCATGACGGCGGGGATGCCCCGGTCGCGGGCCCAGCGGCCGGTCCAGCGCAGCGTGAACCGGTCGGAGACCTCCAGCCGGTCGGGCTGGAGGCGGTCGAGGAGCTTGGCGAGGCGGCGCCGGTGGATGAGCACCCGGTAGCCGCCGGTGCCGGGCACGACGGGCCCGGGCAGCGTGATCACCCGGCCCTGCGCGTCCGACACGTCGGAGTGCTCCTCGCCGGGCACGATCAGGATCGACTCGTGACCCGCGGCGACGTAGCCCTCGCCGAGGGCGCGCAGGGCGGTGCGCAGACCACCGGACCGGGGCATGACGAAGTTCGCCAGGCGGACGATCCTCACGCGGACACCGCCGGCACGCTCACCGGGATGACGGAGGTGTAGTGCCGGATCAGCTCATCGCCGACCGCCGACCAGCTGCGGGACGCGACCGCGACGCGGGCGGCGAGGCCCATCGCCTGCCGGCGCTCGGGGTCGGCGACCAGGTCGGTGACCGCGTCGCGCAACGCCACGGCGTCACAGGGCGGCACGAGCAGCCCGGTGCGCCCGTCGTCCACGAGGTCGAGCGGTCCGCCCTGGGCGGGGGCGACGACCGGTACACCTGAGGCGAGGGCCTCCTGGACCGTCTGGCCGAACGTCTCGAACGGCCCGGTGTGGGCGAACACGTCGAGGCTGGCGTAGAGCCGGGCGAGCTGGTCGCCGCGGCGCTCGCCGAGGAAGGCCGCGCCGGGCATGGCGCGCTCCAGGGCGGCGCGGGCCGGGCCGTCGCCGATCACCACGACGCGGACGCCGGGGATGCGGCTCAGCGGCGCGAGCAGGTCGACGCGCTTCTCCACGGCGAGCCGGCCGACGTAGCCGACGAGCACGGACCGGTCGGTGCCCAGCAGCGCCCGGCGGAGGGCGGCGCTGCGGCGGCCGGGGTCGAAGCGGGCGGCGTCGACGCCGCGGCGCCACAGCCAGACCCGCTCGATGCCGTGGCTGTGCAGGGCCGTGGCGGCGGCGGTGGACGGTGCGAGGGTCCGGTCGGCGGCGTTGTGGATCCGGCGCAGCCACCGCCACGCGGCCTGCTCGCCGAGGCCGGAGTGGTAGTACAGGCGGGCGTAGGCGGGGACGTCCGTCTGGTACACCGCGACGGTCGGCAGGCCGAGCGACGCGGCGACCGTCATACCGCGGGCGCCGAGCACGAACGGGCTGGCCAGGTGGACCAGGTCGGTGCGGTGGGCCCGCAGCGCGGCGGCGAGCCGCCGGCTGGGCAGGCCGAGCCGGAAGGTCCCGTAGCCGGGGGTGGCGACCGAGGGGACCCGGATGATCTCGTACGGGAAGGCGCCGGTGACCGACCGCGCCCCGGAGGAGGGCTGAGGGGCGATCACGAGGGGCTCGTGGCCTCGCGCGACGAGGTGTTCGGCGACCCGGACGACGGAGTGGGCGACGCCGTTCACATCGGGCGGGAACGATTCGGTGACGATCGCGATCCGCATGCCGTCACCATGGGGTCGGAGACCGTGCATGCGGCCACCATCGACTGACCAACCGGCGAACCCTGCCTAAATAGACGGCCTAGATGTCGTACCTCGCGCCCGGCCGCACGATGTCGATCGGCCCGTCGAACGCGGCCTTCGCCGCCTCCAGGGTGAGCGCCTCGCTCCCCCACGCCGGCACCAGGTGGGTCAGCAGCAGCCGGCCGACCTCGGCCTTGGTGGCGTGCTCGGCCGCCTCGCGCCCGGTGAGGTGCAGGTCCGGCGGGTTGTCGGCGCCGTCGAGGTAGCTCGCCTCGCACAGGAACAGGTCCGCGCCCTGGGCGAGGCGGATCAGCTGGTCGCAGGCGGCGGTGTCGGCGGAGTACGTGATGACCCGGCCGCCGTGCTCGATGCGCACGCCGTAGGTCTCTATCGGGTGGTTGACCCGGTCGACGGTGACGTGGAGCGGGCCGATCGGGAAGCTGCCTGGCTGCAGCGAGTAGAACGTGTAGACGTCGCTGATCGCCATGGGCTCGTTCTCCCCGCCGTACGCGGCGGAGATGCGCTCGGGTGCGGCGACCGGCGCGTAGACGGGCAGCGGTGGCAGCGGGCCGCTCGGTGCGTAGCGCCTGGCCACTATGTAGGAGCACGCGTCGAGCATGTGGTCGCAGTGCAGGTGCGTGAGCAGGATGGCGTCGACGTTGTAGAGGCCGGAGAACCGTTGCAGCGTCGACATCGACCCGGGGCCGAAGTCCACCAGCAGCCGGAACCCGTCCGCCTCGACGAGATACGCCGAGCAGGGCGCCTCGGGTCCCGGGAAGCTGCCGGCGCAGCCGAGAACGGTGAGCCTCATGCTTCCCCTAAGAACAACGCGGGCGCGCCACTGTGGATCACGCCGGTGAGGTGAGGATAGTTCGTGGTCCCGGGGCGCCGGATGACGGCACCGGCACAGCAACCGGGCGCTGACGGACTGCACCGGCGGGGGTTGCCCGGCCGGTTGCTGCCGATGGGCGAGTCCGTCACTGGCGCAGCCTACGCCGGACTGGCAGGCAAGGCTGAACGATCGGACGGCAGATGTCGCCAACGTGACAGGGTCGCGTGACGCCTGCCGCCCGGGCTCGTTGGGATTCGTAAGCCACCAAACGACCCCGGGCAACAGGAGTGGACGTGACCGTCGAGGTGTCCAGGACCAAGCGGCTGCGGCAGCAGCTTCCCGACGCCTTCCGGCTGCCGACGGACCGCGACCCGGCGCCGGAGCCGCGCCACCTCGCCGCCGTCTGCGGCTGGGCGGCGCTCCTCGGCCTCGGCGGCATGGCGGTGGCGCTGCGGGCGTTCGTGGGGCTCGTCAGCGCGTCCCGGGCCTGGTACGCGCCGACGGTCATCGCCATCGGGCTGATCGGGCTGGCGTGCACGATCGCCGCGTTCGCCAGCGTGCACAAGCGCCGACTGCCGTTCGCCCTGCTCGGCGCCGCCTCGGTGAGCCTCCTGCTCGGCTGGATCGTGACAGGGCTCTAGCGCCTGCTTCACATGCGCGGCGGGCTCTGAGGGACAGGCGTCAGGCCCACAGCTGGCCGTCGAGGGCCGACTCGGCGTCGGCGAGGGTGCCGCCGTACGCGCCGGTCGACAGGTACTTCCAGCCGCCGTCGGCGACCAGAAACACCACGTCGGCCCGCTTGCCGGCCTTGAGCGCCTGGTGGGCGACCGCGAGGGCGGCGTGTAGCACCGCACCGGCGGAGAAGCCCACGAACATGCCCTCGACCTCGACGAGCTGGCGGGTCCGCAGCACCGAGTCGCGGGTGCCGACGGAGAAGCGCCGGGTGAGGACGGTCGCGTCGTACAGCTCCGGGACGTAGCCCTCGTCGAGGTTGCGCAGCCCGTAGACCAGCTCGCCGTAGCGGGGCTCGGCGGCGATGATCTCGATGTCCTCGACCTTCTCGCGAAGGTAGCGCCCGATGCCCATCAGCGTGCCCGTGGTGCCGAGACCGGCCACGAAGTGCGTGATGGTCGGCATGTCCCGGAGGATCTCCGGACCCGTCGACTCGTAGTGCGCCCTGGCGTTGGCCTCGTTGCCGTACTGGTAGAGCATCACCCAGTCGGGGTGGTCCGCGGCGATCTCCTTCGCGACCGCGACGGCCCGGTTGGACCCGCCGGCGGCCTCGGAGAAGATGATCTCCGCGCCGTACATCCGCAGCAGCGCGGTGCGCTCCGACGAGACGTTCTCGGGCATGACGCAGACCAGGCGGTATCCGCGCAGCTTCGCCACCATCGCCAGGGCGATGCCGGTGTTGCCGCTGGTCGGCTCGATGATCGTGTCACCGGGGCGGAGGCGGCCCGCTTCCTCGGCCGCCTTCACCATCCACAACGCGACCCGATCCTTCACGCTGCCCGTCGGGTTGCGGTCCTCGAGCTTCGCCCAGAGGCGGACCTCCGGGCTCGGCGACAGCTTGGGCAACCCGACGAGCGGCGTGTTTCCGCACGCCTCGAGCACCGACTCGTAGCGCGCCACGGAGATCAGCCCCGCAGGGCCTGGGCGGCCGCGAACGCGAGCGCGCCACCCGCCACGGCGGGCAGGATCGTCACCGAGTCGCCGTCGCTGAGCTTCGCGTCGAGCGCGCCCAGGAAGCGGACGTCCTCGTCGTTGACGTAGACGTTGACGAAGCGGTGCAGGCCGCCCTCCGGGGTCAGCAGGCGGGCCTTGATGCCCGAGTGCCGGCTGTCCAGGTCGGCGAGCAGGTCGGCGATGGTGTCACCGGAGCCCTCGACGGTCTTGGCACCGCCGGTGTAGCTGCGCAGGATGGTCGGGATGCGAACCTCGATAGCCATGATCATTTCCTCTTGTGTACGAGCGGCGAACTGGACGACTGGACATGGTGCGACGACAGGCGGCGGTCAGCTGCCTGCGCGACACTCGTAGTCGACGGTCGTCGGGCTCTGCCCGAAGAGATATGACTGGACGGCGTGTGAGTCCACGACTGCATTAACTACCTGAACCGGCTCTTCGGTGACGGCTCCGTCCACGATGCGGAACGACCTGATCTCGGTCTGCTCCGGATCGCGGGTGGAAACCAGCAGATAGTGCGCATTCGGCTCACCCGCGAACGACACGTCAGTCCGCGACGGGTAGGCCTCGGTGGCGGTGTGCGAGTGGTAGACGACCACCGGCTCCTCGTCCGCGTCGTCCATCTCGCGCCACAGCCGCAGCTGCTCCTTCGAGTCGAACTCGTAGAACGTCATGGAGCGGGCGGCATTCTCCATCGGCACGTGCCGGACCGGGGTGTCCGAGCCGGCCGGACCCGCGACGATCCCGCACGCCTCGTCGGGGTGGTCCCGGCGGGCGTGCGCAACGATCGCGTCGAGGATCGCGGCGTCGATGGTCAGCACGCCCACAGCCTACCGAAACCTGAAGGCAACTCGCCCGTGACCGCGCTCACGCCGGCCGCGCCGCGCTCCGCTCACCCCATCAGCGCGCCGACGAGACTCTCCTGCAGGTACGTCAGGTACTGGTACACCGACAGCTGCCCGACCCTCGCTGAGGTGGGGTCCTTCAGGATCGCCTCGTCGAGCTCCGCCTCGATGTCGACGTCGTCGTCGACGATCCCGAGCCGGGAGCCCAGCGTCAGGCGGACGTCGGTCAGCGCGCGCAGCCACGCCTCGGCCTGCTCCTCGTCGAGGGCGACCTCGCCGCCCTCCACCGGCAGCACGTCCAGCAGCAGCGCCGCCTGCTCCAGCTTCGCCGAGCGGAGGTCGTCCTCCAGGTAGCGGCGCAGCTCCTCCGAGGCGGCGGCGTCGTTGCGGTACAGGTCGGGGAAGAGCCGCGCGATCACCGGGTCGCCGCGGTCGAAGCCCTCCGACAGCAGCGTGATGACCTCGAGCATGACCTCGTTGAGCACCGCGGCCTCGGCCGGGCCGAACCGGGCGATGCACACGGTCCCGTTGCGAACGAACATCGTCATGCCGTCACCTCCGCCGCGCCCCGGCGACGGCCTGACCGAACACTGCGTCCCGGACCGGTCACGACTTGTCCACCGTCGCCCACAGCCCGTAGGCCTGCAGCCTGGAGGCGTCGTACTCCATCTTCTCGCGTGGCCCGCTGGACACGATCGCCTTGCCCTTGCGGTGCACGTCGAGCATCAGGCGCTCGGCCTTCTCCTTGCTGAATCCGAACAGTTTCTGCAGGACCCATGTCACGTAGCTCATGAGGTTGACCGGGTCGTTCCAGACCACGGTCACCCACGGACGGTCGGTCTCGGGCACCTCATCAGCCTCGAGACGGGTCTCTTCGATCGGTACGACCTGCGGCGCCGCCATACCAACATGGTGCCATCAAGCGAGCAGCACGCCATGGTCGACCGCATCCCCACCGATGACGGCCAGCGCCTGACCCAGTGCCGTGTAGCGCTCGCCCAGCTCGTGACCCACCTCGACCTCGATCTCGCGCAGCGCGTGTTGCAGCCAGCGCCGGCAGTCCTTCTTGTCGGCGAGCTTCGGCGGCCCGCCCGGCGCGCTCCTCGGCTGCCACAGCGCATAGCAGCTGGCGTTGAGCGCGATGCCCAGCGACGGCAGCACCTGATCGGCCGGCTCGCCGCCGCCGACGGCGCAGAGGTTGTCCACCGCGGCCGCGCCGGCCATCGAGGCCACCGCCGAGGTGGCGGTGAGCAGCAGCGCCCGGTCGCGGTCGCGGCCGTCGTCGCGCAGGGAGCAGTCGACCGCGCGGCGGGCCGCGGCGGCGATCCTGGCCAGGACGACCTCGTCGGGAGCGGTGTCCAGCAGTTCGGTGAAGACCGTGGTGATCACCTCGCGCGTGTCCTCGCGCAGCTGACGGGTCGTGCGCACGGACAGCGCGTGCAGCTCGCGGTCGAGCACGAACGGCAGCTCCGGGCAGCCCTTGCCGGAGCCGAGCTCCTGCACGCACCGCACATGGATGGTCGCCAGGTCGATGGAGACGCGCTGCACGGCGGCGACCCGCCGATTGGCGATCTCGCGGTCGAGCAGCTCCTGCCACTCGTCGCCGGCGCGGGAGACGGTCGCGGCGGCGACCCCGGCCGGCGCGGGCCGCGCCTCGCCCCAGGTCTCCAGCTCGTGGCGCAGCTCGGCGACGCCGAAGACGGCCTGCGGGTCCAGCGACACCGGGAACCAGGGCGCGGACGCCAGGCGCTGGCCGCGGGAGGCGAGCAGCGCCCGGTTGGCGACCAGCATCTCCGGCCAGGCGTCGTGCTGGTCGATGCGGGTGAGCACGAACGCGATCCGGCCGGCCCGGCCCGCGGCGGCGGCGAGCAGGTCCAGGTCGGCGCGGGCGAGCGGGGCCGCGGCGTCGACGACGAACAGCAGCCCGAGCCCCCGCTCGGCGGCGTCGAGGACGATCTCGGCGTTGGCGGCGTCCAGGCCCCCGCTGCCGGGCGTGTCGACCAACGCGAGGCGCTTGAGCAGGCTCGCGGAGTGGTTGATCTCGATGCGACGGGCGGGTCGCGTCGGGCCGGGCCGCGGGTCGCGCTGGCCGGGGATCAGGGCGGCCCGCGCCTCGCGGTGACCCGGGACGAACGCGCGGGTCTCGGCCTTGTCGCCGTGCCGGAAAACCAGCCAGGCGTCGCCGGCCGGGGCCGGCTCGGCGCGCCGGATCAGCGCGTTGAGCAGGGCGGTCTTGCCACTGCGGGGCGAGCCGGTGATCACCGCGAAGCTGCCGGCGCCCACCGCCTGAGGTGGCTCGGACTGCCGGTGGCTCCTGCTGCCGCGGACCGGCATCGCAGACACTGGACCCCCGGGCGTCGTGACTGTCAGATCGATCAGCGGCGCCTGCATGATCCCAGACCCCATGTGCGACCTCCTCGTGCACGGCCGGGTAAGCACCGGAACGCTACGTGAACAGGCACTTACGGAGGCAGTACTCCAGCTACTCAACTGAGAACGGAAGCACTACTCAAGTTCGTGCATCGGCCGGTACGCGCAGTAATCGACCTATCGATATGCTGCGACGGTGCCCCCCTGGAGCTTTGTCGGTCGAAACGCTGAACTGGTCCGCCTCGCCGAAGCAGCCACCGGCTCAACCGGTCGCGGCCTCATTCTCGGCGGCCCGCCGGGCATCGGCAAGAGCCGATTGCTGCGCGAGGGTGTCAACACCCTCGACCAGGACAGACTGGCCGTCTGGACGGCGACCGCGAACGCGGCCACGGCGGGCCTTCCGCTGGGCGGCCTGGCCCAGGTGCTGCCACCGGACCAGCCCTCGGGCGGCTCGCCGGCCGGCCTGCTCCGCTGGGCCGTCGACGCGCTGCACCGGCAGGCGGCCGGCCGGCCGATCGTCGTCGCCATCGACGACGCCCACTTGCTCGACCCGCTGTCGGCCGCGCTCGTGTACTACGTCGCCAGGTCCGAGAACGCGACGGTGATCGGCACCGTGCGCACCGGCGAGCCGGTGCACGACCCGATCAGCGCCCTGTGGAAGGACGACCTGGTCGAGCGGATCGAGCTGACCCCGCTGACCCTGCAGGAGACCTCCGACCTGCTCCAGCAGGTCCTCGGCGGCCCGGTCGACTCGGCCTCCGTCGACCGGCTCCAGCAGCTGTCGCAGGGCAACGCGCTGCTGCTGCGTGAGCTGGTCATCGCCGCGCACGCCAGCGGCGAGATCATCGAGAGCTACGGGATGCAGCGCTGGACGGGCAGGGTCGACCTCGCCCCCACGCTGACCGAGGTGGTGGACGCCCGCATCGGCAAGCTCACCCCGCAGGAGCGGGCCGTGCTGGAGCTGGTCGCGTTCGGCGAGCCGATCGGGCTGCCGCTGCTGGTCAGCGCCACCGACCTGAACACCGTGGAGACGGCCGAGGAGCGGCAGCTGATCCGGGTCGTCGTCGAGGACCGGCGCACCACGGTCCGCCTCGCGCATCCCCTGTACGGCGAGGTCGTGCGCCGCCGCTGCCCCGTGACCCGGGTCCGCAGGCTGCTCGCCGACCTGGCCGGCCTGGTGGAGGGCAGCGGCGCCCGCCGCCGCGACGACCTGCTCCGCGTCGCCGTCTGGCGGCTCGACAGCGACACCGCCCGCGACCCGCAGCAGCTGCTCATGGCGTGCCGGCTCGCGTTCGCCACCTATGACATGGCGCTGGCGATGCGGCTGGGCAAGGCCGCCCTCGCCGCCGGCGGCGGATTCGACGCCGCGGAGACCCTCGCGACGATCCTCATGTTCGTCAACATGCCCGACGAGGCCGTCGCGATCCTCGACGCCAACCGGGACCAGACCGTCGAGGAGTCCCAGCGCAGCCGGTGGCTCGCCATCCGGCACATCACCGCCCAGTGGGGCCTCGGCGACCCCGACACCGTCGACGACATCGACCGTGAGGCGCACAAGCTGACCGACCTGCGCGAGCGCTCCCTGGTGCTGGCCGTGGAGTCGACGATGCGGCTGCACCGCGGCGACTACGCGCAGGCGCTCACCCTCGCCCGGCAGGTC
This sequence comes from Dactylosporangium sp. NPDC000521, assembly GCF_042898305.1. Classification (NCBI taxonomy): domain Bacteria; kingdom Bacillati; phylum Actinomycetota; class Actinomycetes; order Micromonosporales; family Micromonosporaceae; genus Dactylosporangium; species Dactylosporangium sp. NPDC000521. The sequence continues at coordinate 66,036 of NZ_JBIAYW010000025.1, read as the reverse complement.
CTCGACAGCGCGGCCAGCGCGCCGGGCCCGCGGGCCCTCGCCCGCAGCAACATGGCCCAGCTGCAGGCAATGCGCGGCACACCGGTGCAGACCGTCAAGGCGTTGGCCGCGGTCGACGCCGAGGCGGCGCAGTGGCGGGTCGAGCTGCCGTACTTCCAGCTCGGCATCGAGCTCTCCCGCGGCACCGCCATGATCCTCGCCGCCGACCTGGAGGCCGTCGACGCGATCGTCGCCGCCGAGTTCGCCGGCATGGCCGACGCCGGCAACTTCAACATGGGCTCCGGCTACCTGCAGATCGTCCGCGCCCAGGCGGCCCGCCTCCGGGGCAGGCTCACCGAGGCGGCCCGGGCCGCGTCTCAGGCTTGCGCGGCCCTGGCCACCGGCAAGGTCTTCGTCGCGCTCGCCCACGCCGAGCGGGCGCACATCGCCGCCCTCACCGGGGACGCGGCCGGCGCCGCGGAGGCGTTCGCGATCGCCGAGGCGTCGCACTACCGGTCGATGGAGGTGCTGTACCCGGCGCTCGAGGAGGCCAGGGCGTGGGTCGCGGTCGCCTCCGGTGACCTGCCGACCGCCGCCGAGGTCCTGCGGCTGCTCGCGGCGCGCACCCGCGGCGACGGGTTCGCCGCGCACGAGATGTCCGCGCTGTACCACCTGGGCCGGCTCGGCTTCGCCCGCGAGGTCACCGACCGGCTCGACGCGCTGTCGAACACCGTCGAGGGCCGCATCGCGCCCGCGATGGCCTGGCACGTGCGGGCGATCGCTGGCGAGGACGGCGGCAGCCTCCTCGCGGTCGCCGAGGAGTTCGCCGATCAGGAGCTCAACCTGTACGCCGCGGAGGCGGCCGCCGGTGCGGTCACGCTGCTGCGGGGCATCCGGTCGCCGCAGACGCCGCGGGCCGCGCAGCGCCTCGCCGAGCTGCGGACCCTCTGCCCGGCCGCGGCCACCCCGGCGCTGGTCGTGCCGCAGCCCATGCTCACCGGCCGCGAGCGGCAGATCGCCCGGCTCGCCGCGGCCGGCGTGCCGTCGAAGGAGATCGCGGACCAGCTGTACCTGTCCTCCCGTACCGTCGACAACCACCTCATGCGCGTCTACGCCAAGCTCGGTGTGACGGGGCGCGCAGAACTGGCCGCGGCCCTGCGCTCGCTGCCACCGGAGGAGTGAATAGGCTTGGCGGCGTGACGACAAGCGCGCTGCTGACCGACCACTACGAGCTGACGATGCTGTCGGCGGCACTGCGCGACGGGACCGCGTCGCGCCGCTGCGTCTTCGAGGTGTTCGCCCGCCGCCTGCCGACGGGCCGGCGGTACGGTGTCGTCGCCGGGACCGGACGGCTGCTCTCCCACCTCGCGGACTTCCGCTTCTCCGCGGACGACGTCGAGTTCCTGCTCGACCGTGGCGTCGTCTCCGCTTCCACGGCCGAGTGGCTGGCGGCCTACCGCTTCACCGGCGACATCGACGGTTACGCCGAGGGCGAGCTGTTCTTCCCCGGCTCGCCGATCCTCACCGTCAGCGGCACGTTCGCCGAGTGCGTCGTGCTGGAGACGCTGATCCTGTCGGTCCTCAACCACGACAGCGCGATCGCGGCCGGCGCCGCCCGCATGGTCACCGCGGCCCGCGGCCGCTCGGTGATCGAGATGGGCTCCCGGCGCACCCATGAGGAGGCCGCGGTGGCCGCGGCGCGAGCCGCCTATCTGGCCGGCTTCGCGTACACCTCCAACCTCGAGGCCGGCCGGCGCTACGGCATCCCGACGACCGGCACGGCCGCGCACGCGTTCACGCTGCTGCACGACACCGAGCAGGCCGCGTTCGCCTCCCAGGTCGCGACGCTCGGCAAGCAGACGACGCTGCTCGTCGACACGTACGACATCGCCCAGGGCATCCGCAACGCCATCGAGGTCGCGGGCCCCGACCTGCGGGCCGTGCGCATCGACTCCGGCGACCTGTCCGTCCTCGCCGCGCACTCCCGCGCGCTCCTGGACTCCCTCGGCGCGACCGAGACCCAGATCATCGTCTCCGGCGACCTCGACGAGTATGCGATCGCGGCCCTCGCGGCCGAGCCCGTCGACGCGTACGGCGCGGGCACGGCCGTCGTGGTCGGCTCCGGCGCCCCGACCGCCGGCCTGGTCTACAAGCTGGTCGAGGTCGACGGCCGCCCGGTGGTCAAGCGCTCGGAGAACAAGGGCACGGTCGGCGGCCGCAAGACCGCCGTCCGCCGGCACAAGCCGACCGGCACCGCGACCGAGGAAGTCGTCATGTCCATGGGCACGCCTCCCGCCGAGCCCAACGACCGGCTCCTGCAGCGGGCGTTCGTCCGCGACGGCGCGCTGGTGCCCGACCTGCCCGATCTGGCCGCCTCCCGTGAGCACCTGCGCCAGTGCCTCATCTCGATCCCCTGGGAGGGGCTGAAGCTGTCCGCCGGCGACCCGGCGGTTCCCGTCCAGATGCTTGGGGGCTCCCTGTGACTCGCGCCTTGATCATCGTTGACGTGCAGAACGACTTCTGCGAGGGCGGCTCGCTCGCCGTGGGCGGCGGCGCCGGCGTCGCGGCCGCGATCTCCGCCGCCGTGGCCGACGGCTCCTGGGACCACGTGGTGGCCACTCAGGACCACCACATCAACCCGGCCGGGCACTTCGGCGACCCGCCGGACTACGTGTCGACCTGGCCCGTGCACTGCGTGGTCGGCACCGGCGGCGTCGATCTCCACCCGTCACTGGACGTGTCCCGCGTCGAGGCCGTGTTCACCAAGGGCGAGTACTCGGCGGCGTACTCCGGCTTCCAGGGCTCATCGTCGGGCGTCGACCTCGCGTCCTGGCTCCGCGCCCGCTCGGTCTCCGAGGTCGACGTCGTCGGCATCGCCACCGACCACTGCGTGCGCGCGACCGCCATCGATGCGCAACGCGAAGGATTTGTTACATCCGTGCTGCTGAACCTCACCGCGGGCGTCGCCCGGCCGACGGTGGACGCCGCGCTCGCTGAGCTGCGCGCCGCTGGCGTGACCCTTGTGGGTGAACCGGTCGTATCGCCAAGCTGACCATCCGGTGGATGGCACACAACTGGACTTGCCGTGTAACAACCGACGTGTACCGTCATCCCGGCAAGCGGTTCCGCACCCGATGTGAGAGATTCTCACATCACAACGTAAGGACCACCTACACGGAGCGTGGCGAAACGGGGAAGACTTCGCTACGCTTGCGGGACCTCGAAGGGTCGTCCATGGTGGACGACTCAGCACCAGGAGGGTCACGTGAAGTTGTCGATCGAAACTCGCCCCTCGGATCAGCGCGAAGCACTGCTGACCCTGAGCGGCGAAATCGACTATGAGACCGCTCAGGAGCTCCGCACAGCGGTGAGTTCAGTGCTCGACGGCAACATCGACACGCTCGTCATCGACCTCGCCGGCGTCACGTTCCTCGACTCCACCGGCATCGGCACCCTCGTGGTCGCCAAGCGCATCTGCCACAGCATGGGCGTCAAGCTGCACATTCGCCGGCCCAACCCGTTCATCGCGCGGCTGTTCGCGGTGGTCGGGGTCAGCGACATCCTCGGGGTCCCGATCCCGCCGGGCACCGTCTCCGGCCGGCTTCCCCAGCCCCGCGAGCGCGGCGTCACCCAGCCGGCCTGACACCACAGGGCCGCCCTACGACCCGGACCTTGGACCCCGCACGTCCAAGGTCCGCGTTGTCTCTTCCTCGCCCCTGCGACCGCCGGTTTACGCCCCGCAGCGGCCCGCTGAGCGCTTCCCAGCCACCTTTCCGCGGCGCCTCACCCCCGCGCATCTTCACTACGCCCCGTCACCCACGCACCGCGACCTTCCCACTACCGAATGGTAGGACGACTCCCCTCACCGAGCCGCCACTTCCACCCATGATCGAACCGCACTCCCAGTCACCACGATGACCAGATCCGCCATTCGATCTGTGAGGCTCACGCTCCGCCGGGCGGTCGACGGTTGCTCCGAACCCGCCACGGCTCCCTGTTTCCCCCCGAGCTGCCACGTCCGGCGCCGCTCCGGTGCGGCCCGCTCCGGCAGACCCACACCTCAAGCGGCCACGCGCCACTCCCCACCGTTCCAGCGGTCGGGCCGCCTGCTGCCGCTCCGACACCACCACCGGCCCCTGTGTGGCACCAACCCCCCGCCTCACAACGCCCTCTGCGACCGAAGACGCACCGGCCGCCCACATGACCAGACCCCCCCTCCGGCCACGCCCCCAGCCACACCGCTGAGGCGGCAGCCGGCCAACGACCGGAGCCAGGACGAAGCGGACACACGAACCGACGCGGCACAGGCGTCCGCACAAATCGAGGCCGGCGGCCGGGGAACATCACCGCGGCAACGGCACAGACGGGAACCACGCCACCTGGCGCCCGGTCTCCAGCGTGGGCGGGAAGAACCCACCCACCGCGCTGGCCTGCGGTCCGTCGATCATGGCGGCGGAGCCAAGGTCGGCCCGCCACAGCGGTCGAAGGACAGGCCTGGCCGCCCGGACGACCACCACACGACGTCGATCACACCGGCAGGGGCGACGGCCAGCCGAAGGCGGCCCGAGCGCATGCCTTCCGCCGGCCGGACGAACACGCACCTCGATCCAAGGACGGATCCGGCCGCCATGACGACCAGAGCGGTCCGTCGATCATGGCGGCGAAGCCAAGGGCGGCCCGCCGCAGTGATCGAAGGACAGGCCTGGCCGCCCGGACGACCACCACACGACGTCGATCACGCCGGCAAGGGCGACAGCCAGCCGAAGGCAGCCCGAGCGCATGCCTACCGCCGGCCGGACGAACACGCACCTCGATCCAAGGACGGATCTGGCCGCCATGACGACCAGAGCGGTCCGTCGATCATGGCGGTGGAGCGAAGGGCGGCCCGCCGCACCTCAGACAGGGCGGCGCAGGACCTGCCGCGGCACGGAAACCAGTCCGGCGCAGGAGCCGACGCGAGCGGACATCACCGCAGGGGGAACTGGCACCATCGCAGAGCACAAGCCAGCGCGGGAACCGGCGCGGGTGGAGACCACCGCGAACCGAACGCCGGCGTGGAGCGGGAGCCGGCGCGACTCGGCGCAGGGCCGGGGACGAATCGAATGACGGCACGGACCGGGAGCCGGCCCGGAGCAGGAGCCGGCCCGGAGCAGGAGCCGGCCCGGAGCAGGAGCCGGCCCGGAGCAGGAGCCGGCCCGGAGCGGGAGCCGGTGCGGAGCGGGAGTCGGTGCGGAGCGGGAGTCGGTGCGGAGCGGGAGCCGGTGCGGAGCTGAGGTGGAGCGGGAAGGGCGCAGCCCCGGCCGCGGGGCCTCCGGGAGGAGGCGGGGCGGGCCGGGGCTGCGTCGTGGTGGAGCGGGGAGGAGACGGCGCGTCAGCGCTGTTCCTCGTAGGTGGCGCCGCCGTCGGCCTCGTGGCTGAGAGGGCGGGCGCCGCCGGGCGGCGGGGCGTCCAGGGAGTGCCCTGGGGCGTGGGCCGGGAAGCGGGCGTCGAAGGCGGGGCGCTCCGAGCGGATGCGCGGCATGCTGTCGAAGTTGCGCAGCGGCGGCGGGCAGGAGGTGGCCCACTCGAGGGACATGCCGTGGCCCCACGGGTCGTTGACCTCGACGACGCGGCCGGTCTTGTAGGACTTCCACACGTTCCAGAGGAAGGGCAGCGTGGAGAGGCCGGTGATGAAGGAGCCGATGGTCGAGATCGTGTTGAGGGTGGTGAAGCCGTCGGTCGCGAGGTAGTCGGCGTAGCGGCGGGGCATGCCCTGCGTGCCGAGCCAGTGCTGCACCAGGAACGTGGTGTGGAAGCCGATCGTGGTGAGCCAGAAGTGCACCTTGCCGAGGCGGTCGTCGAGCATCCGGCCGGTCATCTTCGGGAACCAGAAGTAGACGCCGGAGTAGACGGCGAACACGATGGTGCCGAAGAGCACGTAGTGGAAGTGGGCGACCACGAAGTACGTGTCGGAGACGTGGAAGTCGATCGGCGGGCTCGCGAGCAGGACGCCGGAGAGGCCACCGAAGAGGAAGGTCACCAGGAAGCCGATGGCGAAGAGCATCGGTGTCTCGAAGGTGATCTGGCCCCGCCACATGGTGCCGATCCAGTTGAAGAACTTCATGCCGGTCGGGACGGCGATGACGAAGCTCAGGAACGAGAAGAACGGCATGAGGACCTGGCCGGTCGCGAACATGTGGTGGGCCCACACGCTCATCGACAGGGCACCGATCGAGATGGTCGCGCCGACGAGGCCCTTGTAGCCGAAGACGGGCTTGCGGCTGAAGACCGGGATGACCTCCGTGATGATGCCGAAGAACGGCAGCGCCACGATGTAGACCTCGGGGTGGCCGAAGAACCAGAACAGGTGCTGCCAGAGCATCGCGCCGCCGGTCGCCGCGTCGTAGACGTGGGCACCGAGGCGGCGGTCGGCCTCCAGGGCGAGCAGCGCGGCGGCCAGGATCGGGAAGACCATGATGACCAGGACGCTGGTGACCAGGATGTTCCACGTGAACATCGGCATGCGGAACATGGTCATGCCGGGCGCGCGCAGCGTCAGGATCGTCGTGATCATGTTGACGGCGCCGAGGATGGTGCCGAGGCCGGAGAGGACCAGGCCGACGATCCACAGGTCGGCGCCGACGCCGGGCGAGTGGACCATGCTGTTGAGCGGCGCGTAGGCGAACCAGCCGAAGTCCGCGGCGCCGCCCGGCGTGATGAAGCCGATCAGCGTGATCGACCCACCGAACGCGTAGAGCCAGTAGGCGAACGAGTTGAGCCGCGGGAACGAGACGTCGGGCGCGCCGATCTGCAGCGGCGTGATGTAGTTCGCGAAGGCGAACACGATCGGCGTCGCGAAGAACAGCAGCATGATCGTGCCGTGCATCGTGAACAGCTGGTTGTACTGCTCCGGGGAGAGGAACTGCAGCCCCGGCCGGGCCAGCTCGGCGCGCATCAGCAGCGCCATGAACCCGCCGATCATGAAGAACACGAACGACGTGGTCAGATACATCAAGCCGATCTGCTTGGCGTCCGTCGTGCGCAACAGCCGAGCGAACGCCGAGCCCTTGACCGGCTTGTGCACCGGCCAAGGCCTGGTGACGATCGGCTTTGGTGCAACGGTGGTCACGAAAGGCCTCCTGAGGCTGTTGAACCCGCTGGCAAGCCAGCTCCGCGAGGTGGCCGCGCGATCAGCCGCCCAATCGACGGCACGATCAACACGTCACCTCGGAGGCAGAATAGTCTCCCGGTCCGACACAAAATCGCTGGGGGCACAAGACCTAGCGGGTAGCAGGCGTGGCACCACCCGCCGCGCCGAGGTTGAACGTGATCGCACCGGCCGCGATGGCCGCGAGCACCAGCAGGACGACGCCCCAGAAGATCAGCCGGTCCGCCGCGGTCGGCTCCTTCCAGGCGCCCGAGATCCGGGCACCGACCGGCACCGTGGGCGACAGATCAGAAATGTCAGATTCGTCCGGAGTTGGGCCGGCGGCGGGAGCGGGACGAGCGGGCAGCGCCCGGAGCAGAATCAGGGTCGCGCCCGCAAGGACCAGCAGGACGCCCAGGACGGCAATGATGACGGCGATCCAGTCACGCATCGCAGATCTCCCGACTGAAGGGGGGTCGATGCCAAGCAGGCTAGGAGATCCACGCAGGTCACGCCAGAACCCCGCGCGACGGCCCGAGGGGCGCCCCGGCCGCCCCGGCGTGAAAACCCGGTGAAATTTACAGTCGAAACCCCGGTAGTGAAACCTGGCGGCAATCTCGTGTTGACAGTGCGGAAACCGTGTACGACGCTCGGCATGGAAGCGCTCCCAAAATCGACGCCTTGCTATCCGAGGAGGTCGCGATGTCGATTACCGCCGCTGCCGAACACCCCACCCTTGCCCATGTCGCCGCGCTTGCAGGTGTTTCTTCCGCCACTGCCTCCCGCGTGCTCAACGGCTCCGCCCGAGTCAGCCCCACCGCCCGCCAGCAGGTCCGTGACGCCGTCGACCGGCTCGGCTACGTCAGGCAGCGCGCCGCCCGCGCCGTCGACCGCCGCCCCCGCTCGGTCGCCGCCGTGGTCTGCGAGCCCAACGCCCGGTTGTTCGCCGATCCGTTCTACTCCCGCGTGCTCGCGGGCGCCAGCGCCGCGTTCGCCGAGCGCGACATGCCGATGCTGCTCGCCGCGGGCGAACGGCCGGCGTCGCTGCAGCGGTACCTCAGCAGCGGCCACATCGACGGGGTCCTGCTGATCTACTGCCGCAGCAGCCACCCCCTGGTCGTGACGCTGCCCGCGCTCGGCGTGCCGGTCACGCTCATCGGCCGCCCGCTGCAGACCAGCACGCTGCCGTACGTCGACGCCGACAACAGGGGCGGCGCCCGGCAGGCCGTGGAGCACCTGGCGCGGACCGGGCGGAAGCGGATCGTCACGATCGCCGGGCCGCCGGACGTGTCCGCCGGCGTCGACCGGCTCGCCGGGTTCCGCGAGGGCCTGGAGCGGGCCGGCCTGGAGCCGGGGCCGATCGCGTACGGCGACTTCACCAGGCCCGCCGGCGTCCACGCCATGACCAGGCTGCTCGACCACCGGCCCACCCTCGACGCGGTGTTCGCCGCGTCGGACCTGATGGCCGTCGGGGCGCTGCACGCACTGCGCCAGGCCGGCCGCCGGGTGCCGGAGGACGTGGCCGTCATCGGCTTCGACGACCTGCCGCTGGCCGCGTTCACGCAGCCGCCGCTCACCACGATCAAGCAGCCGGTCGAGGAGATCGGCGCGGCCGCGGCGAGGCAGCTCCTGGCGCTGATGAATGCCGACAACCCGGAGCCGTCGCCGGTGCTGCCGACCACCCTGGTGCGCAGGCAATCCGCGTGAGACCGCATCCAAGCGGGGCCGCCGCGACGAACAGAAAGGTATGCAACGGCAACGGCTACTGGAGGCGGCCCGGTCGCTCGACACCGGCACGGTCGCGCGCACCGTCCGGGAGCTGATGGACGACCACGGCGTGGCCGAGGTCTGGACCAGGGTGTGCGTCCCGGCGCTGCACCACGTGACCGGCGACGTCGCCGTCGAGCACGCCCTCAGCCAGGGCGTCGCGCACGGTCTGGACCTGGTCAGCGCGCCGCGGCACGACGACATCAGGACCAACCACGTCCTGCTGGCGTGCGCGCCCCGCGAGGCGCACTCGCTGCCGCTGCGCGCGCTGGCCGCGGCCCTGTTCGAGCGCCGGATCGGCACGTTCCTGCTGGGCGCGGAGGTGCCGTGGAGCGCGCTGCGGGCCGCGGTCCACCGCACCGTGCCCGGCACCGCGATCGTCTGGTCGCAGCAGCCGGGCACCGCCGACCCGGCCACGCTGCTCGCCCTCGCGGCGAGGTTTCCGGGCACCCGGTTCGCGGTGGCCGGACCGGGCTGGGACCCCGCGCCGGCCGGTCTGCCGCACCTGGCGTCCATCGAGGATGCCGTTTCCGCGTGTGTACCGGTGGCCGCCGGTCGGCCTCCCGACGCCGACTGGTAGCGATCACCCCGAACCGATAGCGTGCCGGGCATGATCGAGCTGGGGCCGCCGGCGTACACGGGACGGCGCCGGGCGGGCATCGGCGGTCAGCCACGGTTCGTGTTCGCGGCGGTGCTCGTGGTGCTCGCGCTCGTCGCGCTGCTGCTGCGGGTCATGGCCGGCGGCGACCCGCCGGAGGCACTGGCGACGTTCGAGCCACCGCCGGGTCCGGTCGTGCCCGTCGAGCCGGACAGCGCCGCCGCGCAGACGACGGCCGCCGCCGCGTCCCCCAGCACCAGGGCGAGCCACAGCGCGACACCGTCCGCGTCGCCGAGCACCTCGGCGACCCCGTCCGCTTCCCCTCAGACACCGGCACCGAGCGCGAGCCCGAGCCCGAGCCCGAGCCCGAGCCCGAGCGGTACAGGAGCGAAAACGGTCGAAGCGGAGGCCGCCGCGAACTTCAGGCCCAGCCAGATGACGGTGCGTGAGGTGTCGTCGGCGTCCGGCGGGCGGGCGGTCACCGGCGTGGGCAACAACCGGGTGCTCACGTTCACCGGGGTCACCGCCGAACGGGCCGGCGAGGCCGGCGTCACCGTCGCCTACCTGTCGACCGAGGACCGCTCCTGCTGGCTGCGCACCGGCCGCGGCAACTGGCAGCAGGTCCGGTTCCCCGCCAGCGGCGGCTGGGACCGGGTCGCGACCGTCACGCTGACCGTCCGGCTCGAATCGGGCCAGAACACGATCGAGGCCGGGAACACCACCGGCAGATGGTGCCCCGACCTCGATCGCATCACCGTTGCCCCCCGCTGACCACCCCAGCCGCGGCAACATGATGTGCAACGTTTGGCGTGACCGTGCGCCGGGTGGACCATCCAGGGAGGCTTCCGGTTTTGTCCGGCGCCGGTCACATGAACAAATATGCGGGCCGGACCTGAGTCGCACCCGTAATCGCGCTGGGAAGTTCCTGGTAATAGGGTCCCGGGATGGCGCTCTTCGACCTTCCCCTCGCCGAGCTGCGGCAGTACCGCACAGCGACCCCCGAACCCGCCGACCTCGACGCGTTCTGGGCGGCGACCCTCGACGAGGCGCGCCGGCTGGCCGCCCCCGCGGTGCTCACACCGGCCGACACCGGCCTGCGGGCGGTCGACACCACCGATGTGACGTTCACGGGCTTCGGCGGCCAGCCGGTCAAGGCCTGGCTGAGCCGTCCCGCCGGGGCGACCGGGCCCCTTCCGGTCGTCGTGGAGTTCGTCGGGTACGGCGGGGGGCGGGGCTTCCCCCACGACTGGCTGCTCTGGTCCGCCGCCGGCTACGCGCACCTGGTGATGGACACCCGCGGGCAGGGCGGCGGCTGGCGGGCCGGCGACACCCCCGACCCGGACGGGTCCGGCCCGCAGGCGCCCGGGTTCCTCACCCGCGGCGTCCTCGACCCCCAGACGTACTACTACCGGCGCCTGATCACGGACGCGGTCCGGGCCGTCGACACCGCCAGGGCGCTGCCCTTCGCGTCCGACGTGCTGGTCACCGGGATCAGCCAGGGCGGCGGGCTGGCGCTCGCCGCGGCCGGCCTGAGCGACGTGGCGGGCGTCATCGCCGGCGTGCCCTTCCTGTGTGACATCCGCCGCGCCGTGACGATCACCGACCGGGCGCCGTACGCGGAGTTCGCCGCGTTCTGCCGGCTCAACCCCGCCCGCGCCGCGCAGGCCCTGGCCACCGTCGACTACGTGGACGGCGTGCACTTCGCCGCGCGGATCATCGCACCGGCCCTCGTGTCGGCGGCGCTCATGGACCTGACGTGCCCGCCGTCGACGGTGTTCGCGGCGTACAACGCGCTCACCGGCCCCAAGGAGCTGGAGCTGTACGAGTGGGACGGCCACGACGGCGGCCAGGGCCACTTCGCCGCCCGCTCGGTCGCCTTCGCCAACACGCTCTTCGGGCGCTAGGCGACCCGGTACGACTCGCCGAGGGTGTGCACGACGTCGCCGCGGTGCAGCTGGCGGCCGCGCCGGGTGTCGACCTCGCCGTTGACGGTGACCTCGCCGTAGGCGATGAGGTCCTTGCCCTCGCCGCCGGTCTCCAGCACGTCGGCGAGCTTCAGGAACTGCCCCAGCCGGATCATGTCGCCACGGATCTGGACGTCTCTCATCGGTCACGCTCCAGCAGCGTCAGCATCTCGGGCAGGTCGAAGAACCGGGCCGTCTCCAGCGCCGACGGCCCGCCCGCGGCCGGGTCGGCGCCGGCGTCCAGCAGCGCCCGCACGGACTCCTCGGACCGGCGGAACACGGCGGCGGCGAGCGCGGTCTGCCCGCGGTCGTTGGCCCGGCCGGTGTCGGCGCCGCGGGCCAGCAGGGCCGCGACCGTCGGCGGGTGGTTGTGGTACGCGGCCAGCATCAGCAGCGTGTCGCCCTTGTCGTTGGTCAGGTTCACCGGCAGTCCGGCGTCGACGTTCGCCGCGAGCTCGTCCGCCGCACCCGCACGGGCCAGGTCGAACATCTGGTGCGCGAAGTCGAGCACATCCGGGTCGATCGGTTCGCTCACGCCATCACCTCCACCCGGCGAGCGACCAGAAGCCGCTTCACTTACCGCTCACGTCCGAAGCCTAGCTGTCAGGCAGCCGACCGCTGGACTCCGAACCCGCCGCGCGCCGCCCCCGTGTCACTGGGCAACGCTGCGAACAAGGAGACCCGACATGCGCAAGATGATCCTCACCCTCGCGGTGGCCGCCGCGGCCGCCCTGTCGCTCACCGCCTGCGACTCGATCGACCTGACCAAGCAGGACCAGGCCACGACCGGCGCCCGGGCCGGCAACGGGGCTCCCGCCGCCGCGGAGACCGGCAACGGGACGCCGGCGGCCGCCGGTGCCACCGCCGCGCCGTCCGCCGCCGCCAACGTGGCCGGTGTCAAGGTCCGCGACGACGCCACGCTCGGCAGGGTGGTGACCGACTGGAAGGGCTGGACGCTGTACCGCTTCGAGAAGGACACCCCGAAGCCGCCGAAGTCCAACTGCGAGGCGGACTGCCTGGCCAAGTGGCCGTACGTGCCGTACGTCGAGAACATGAAGATCGAGGGCGTCGACCAGAAGCTGATCGGCAAGGTCACCCGCGCCGACGGCGCGCTGCAGCTCACCATCAACAGCTGGCCCGCGTACCGGTTCGCCGGTGACACGAAGGTCGGCGAGACCAAGGGCCAGGGCGTGGGCGGCGTGTGGTTCGCCTTCACGCCCGAGGGGAAGAAGGCCCAGGCCGTCACCGGGGACAGCGGCAACGGCGGGTACTGAGCCCCCTCCGGGCCGCGGCGGGACTGAGCCCCCTCCGGGTGCGTCGGCTCCCACCCCGTCGGGAGCCGGCGTGGCCGTGTTGTGCAGATCTCGTGACGAGGGCTCCCCCGGCCCGGAGGAGCGACCTACGCTGCGCCCATGACCACCCGGCGGAAGATCCGCATCTGGCTCGTGCTGTTCCTGATCGGCCTGATCGCCAGCGGGGTGACCGCCTTCCCCCTCGAGCACGAGGTGCACTGGCTGCGGTCGGTGCTCGACCGGTTCGACGCCGCGCCCGACGCCCTCGTCGCCTGGATCCAGCGGGTGGATCAGGGCATCACCGAGACCAACGACCGCTATCCGTTCATCATGTACGGCACGGACTGGCTGGCCTTCGCGCACCTGGTGATCGCGGTCGCCTTCTGGGGCCCGCTGCGCGACCCGGTGCGCAACATCTGGGTCATCGAGTTCGGCATGATCGCCTGCGTCGGGGTGGTCCCCCTCGCCCTGTTCGCGGGCCCGGTCCGCGGCATCCCCGGCTGGTGGACCGTGATCGACATCTCGTTCGGCGTGTTCGGCATCGTGCCCCTGCTCATCGTCCGGCGCCTGATCAAGCGGCTCGAGGCCGAAGGCACCCAGCTTGCTCCCGAAAAACCGTTGCAGCCGCTCGGCGGGCGTGGCTAGGTTGGTCGTACACGGGAAAGGAGGTGGTCCAACGTTGTGTAGCAATGGGACTCGTGAGGTGACTGTCCGCTAGCCGCCGTCCTCTGGACTCGCATTCCGTGCGTCCGCCCGGATGGCGGCACGGCGAATACGAGACAGTTTCCCAGCCCCCGAGGCTTTCCGGTGTCAGTCCAGCCGGCCCGCGCGCAGCCAGCGCAGGAACCTCGGGGGCTGTTCCATATCCTGATGCACATGATCTCCGCCGACCGTCTCCGCGGCCACGTCGCCGCGCTCGTCGCCCACGGGCCACGCTGCGGCGACCTGCCCGGGGTGCCCGCCGCGCTGCGGTACATCACCGACGAGCTGACCGGGCTCGGCCTCGTCGTACGGGTCGAGCGGTACGGCAGCGAGCTGCACGACGTGAACCTCGTCGCCGAGATCGAGGGCGGCACCTCCGACGACGCCGTCGAGCTCGTCGCGCACTGGGACACCGTCGACACCACCCCCGGCGCCGATGACAACGCCAGCGGCGTCGCCGGGGTCCTGGAGGCCGCCCGCGCCCTGCGCGACCTCGACCTGCCGGCGCGCACGATCCGCTTCTGCCTCTTCGGCGGCGAGGAGGACGGCTTCCAGGGCAGCACCGCCCACGTGCGCCAGATCACCCCCGGCACCGAGTCGATCGTCTTCGAGATGATCGGCCGCACGTCCCCGACCCAGTCCTCGCCGTCGTTCCTGCTCGACCCGCCGTCGGTCGGCGACTTCATCGCCCTCATCGCCAACCCTGCCTCGGCCGGCCTCGCCGACGCGTTCGCCTCCGCCGCCGCGCCGCACCTGCCGACGTTCCCCCTGGTCATGCCCACCGAGGCGATGGAGGTCGTGCTGCGCAGCGACCATGTGCCGTACTGGAACTCGGGCCGCCGCTCGCTGCTGGTCACCGACACGGCCGAATACCGCAATGCCGACTACCACGCGGCCACCGACACCCTGGACCGCCTCGACCTGGACTTCGCCGCGAAGGTGACCCAGGCCGCCGTCCTCACCATCACCCGCCTCGCCGGCTGACCCACCCGGGCGCGGGACCGAGGCTGTGATTCGGATCACTCGATCCGGCGGTGAAGGTGGCCGAGCCCCGCTGGACGCCGTCCCGCCCCGTGATCTGGCAGCATCCCTGCCGTGAGTCCGACGCCGATACGGCTGCTGATCGCCGACGACCAGGCGCTCGTCCGCGGTGCCCTCGCCGCGCTGCTCGACCTCGAGCCCGACCTCTGCGTCGTGGCGGAGGTCGGGCGCGGGGACGAGGTGGTCGCCGCGGCCAGGGAGCACCGGCCCGACGTGGCGCTGCTCGACGTGGAGATGCCGGGCATCGACGGGATCGCGGCGGCCGCCGCGCTGCGCAAGGCGATGCCCGGCTGCAAGGTGCTGATGGTGACGACGTTCGGGCGGCCGGGGTACCTGCGGCGGGCGATGGCCGCCGGGGCGTCCGGGTTCGTCGTCAAGGACACGCCGGCCAGGCAGCTCGCCGACGCCGTGCGGCGCATCGCCTCGGGGCTGCGGGTGGTGGACCCGGCGCTGGCGGCGGAGACCCTCGCCAGCGGCGACAGCCCGCTGACCCCGCGCGAGGCCGACGTGCTCCGGGCGGCCCGCGAGGGCGGCACGGCCGCGGACGTCGCCGGGCAGCTCGGACTGTCGGAGGGCACCGTGCGCAACCATCTGTCGGCGGCGATCGGCAAGACCGGCGCCCGCACGCGCGCCGAAGCCGTGCGGCTCGCCGAGGAGAACGGCTGGTTGTGAACGAGCACGGAAACCATGATGTAAGGAGCAACCAGTAGGGTGGGTGCATGACGGCACTCCTGGCGAGCGGTCGCGACGCGGACGTCTACGCCATCGATGAGCGGCGGGTGCTTCGGCGCTACCGGCTGGGCGGCGACGTGACCGCCGAGGCTGCCGTCATGCGATACGTCAAGGATCACGGCTTTCCGGTTCCTCGCGTGTACGAGGCGACCGGCGCCGACCTGATCCTGGAGCGGCTCGACGGCCCGACGATGCTGCAGGCGCTCGCCGACGGCTCCCTCGACCTCCGCGACGGCGGCACGGTGCTCGCCGACCTGCTCGACCGGCTCCACAAGGTGCGCGTGCGGACCGCGAAGGACCCCGGCACCCGGATCCTGCACCTCGACCTCCACCCGGAGAACGTGGTGATGACCGAGGGCGGGCCGGTCGTCATCGACTGGCGCAACAGCACCGAGGGCCCGCCGGAGCTCGACGTGGCGATGAGCGCCCTGATCCTCGCCCAGGTGGCGATCGAGCCGGGGCACGAGTTCGCCGAGCGGGCCGAGGTGTTCCTCGACGTGTTCCTGTCGTGCACGAAGGACAACCCGCTGTCGCAGCTGGAGGCCGCGGTCCGCCGCCGCGGCGCCGACCCGGGCGTGACCGCCGCCGAGCAGTCCCACCTGCACGAGGCCGCCATCCTGGTCACCACCCTCGCCCGAGCGCACCACTGAGCGACCCGAGCGCACCAGTGAGCGAGCGGCGGCCGCCCGGCCTGCCGGATCGTGTTCGTCGCGCCGACGGGGGCCGGACCCGATCGAAGCCACCACACTGCGGGCCACGCACCTGATCGAGGCCGCCGCACAACGGGCCGCCCGCCCGAGCGAAGCCACCAAGCAGCGGGCCGCCCGCCCCATCGAAGCCGCCGAGCAGTGTGCCGCGCCCGGGCGAAGCCCCCGAGCAGCAAGCCAGACGCCCGGGCGAAGCTCCCCAGCAGCAGGCCATGCGCCTGATCGGAGCCGGCGAGCGGCGGGCCGCGCGCCTGGTCGAAGCCTGCCGGACGGCCCTCGCAGACTCACCTCCCGCAGGCGACGCCCGGCCCGTGCCGGCGGCGGCACGCTTCATGCCATGGAGGAACTCTTCGTCCGGCAGGTCGACATCGGCATCGCCGAGATGGACATCGCCGACGGCGACCAGCTGACCACCGCCCGCGTCGTGGTGGAGCACGCCACCGCCACGGACGGCCGCGGCGGCCCCGAGCGGCAGCTGCTGCTCGTGTACGGCGCCGAGGAAACCCCAGCAGTCGCCGAAGCCCTACTGAGAGCCGCGGAGACCGCCACCACACCCTGACGT
Organism: Dactylosporangium sp. NPDC000521; assembly: GCF_042898305.1. NCBI lineage: Bacteria > Bacillati > Actinomycetota > Actinomycetes > Micromonosporales > Micromonosporaceae > Dactylosporangium > Dactylosporangium sp. NPDC000521. The sequence goes on along the minus strand of NZ_JBIAYW010000025.1, from coordinate 49,566 downwards.
ACATCTTGTTGAGCGCTCAACCACTTGCTAGATTGAACGCATGAGTACGCTTCCCGAGCTGGACCGGCATCTTGCCACCGCGATCCCGGCCAGCCGGGACCAGCGTGCCTGGACGCCCGACGACGGCGCGCTGCCCAGCATCTACCTGAGCCACGGCGCCCCGCCGCTGCTGGAGGACGGCCCCTGGATGCGGGAGCTGTTCGACTGGGCCGCCGGCATGCCCAAGCCGAAGGCCGTCCTCATCGTCAGCGCCCACTGGGAGTCCGCCCCGCTCAGCGTGTCCGGCACCGCCGCGGGCACGCCGCTGGTCTACGACTTCGGCGGGTTCGCGCCGCACTTCTACCAGCTGCGATACGCGACCCCCGACGCGTCCGACCTCGCCCGGCGGGTCGCCGCCGCGATGCCCGACTCGGAGCCGGTCCACGAGCACCGCAGCCGCGGCCTCGACCACGGCGCCTGGGTGCCGCTGATGGTGATGTACCCGCTGGGCGACGTCCCCGTGCTGCAGCTCAGCCTGCCGACCCACGACCCGGACCGGCTCCTGGAGCTCGGCCGGCGGCTGCGGCCGCTGCGCGAGGAGGGCGTGCTGATCGTCGGGTCCGGCTTCATGACGCACGGCCTGCCGTTCCTGCGCCGCGAGCACTGGCTCGGCACCGCCGGGACGCCCGGCTGGTCCGCCGACTTCGACGCCTGGGCCGCCGAGGCCCTCGCCAAGGGCGACGTCGACACGCTGACCAGGTATGCGAGCCTCGCGCCCGGCATGCCGTTCGCCCACCCGACGGTCGAGCACTACACGCCGCTGTTCGTGACGCTCGGCGCCGCCGACCGGCCCGACGCGCCGGCCGCCACCGTGATCGACGGCTACTTCATGGGACTGTCGAAACGATCCGTGCAGGCGGGCGCTAGCGTCTGACCGTGGCCTACCTGATCTCCGTCAACGCCGGCAGCCCGATCCCGACCGAGCACTCGACCGAGCCGATGACCGGCATCGACAAACGCCCCGTCGAGGGTCCGGTCCTCGTGCTGGTGCCCGGCCCGGAAGGCACCGCGCCGACCGGGATCGCCGGTGACGTGGTGTGTGACGTCCGCGTGCACGGCGGACCGGACAAGGCGGTCTACGCGTACGCGCGGGAGGACCTCGACCGTTGGGCGGAGGAGCTCGGCCGGGAGCTGACCGGCGGGGTGTTCGGGGAGAACCTGACGACGTCCGGCCTGGACGTCACCGGCGCGCGGATCGGCGAGCGCTGGCGGATCGGCGGCGAGGTGCTGCTGGAGGTGGCGTCGCCGCGCATCCCGTGCCGCACGTTCGCCGCCTGGCTCGGTGAGAAGGGCTGGATCAAGCGCTTCACCGACCGGGCCGAGCCCGGCGCGTACCTGCGCGTGCTGCGGCCCGGCTCGATCCGCGCCGGCGACCCGATCGAGGTCGTGCACTCCCCCGCGCACGACGTGACGATCGGGCTGGCGTTCCGGGCGCTGACCGCCGAGCCCGCGCTGCTGCCCGGGCTGCTCGCCGCGGACGAGCTGCCGGAGCGCACCAAGGAGAAGGTGCGGACCAGACTCGGCCAACAGGTCAGCCGGTAGGCAGGACCAGCGCGTACGCCCGCGGGAAACCCAGCCGCGGGATCCTGTGCTGCTGGATCTCCTCCAGCGTCACCTCACGGACCTGGCCGGAGCCCGGCTCGAAGCAGCGCAGCACCGTCTCCTGCGGGTGGGCGGTGATGAGCACCCAGTGCCGGGGCACGCCCTTGCCGACCAGCATGGCGACCGGCCAGCCGGTGTCGACGGCGGCGGTCACGTCGCTCAGGCGGTCGTTGCGGCCACGGAAGAGCCGCCACCCGTACCGCGTGCCGAGCTCCGCGGTGTGCCTGGAGATCGTCGCGGCGACCCCCCACGGGGTCGTCCCCAGCTTGCGGGGCCAGATCCGGTTGGCGGCATCGTGGATGCGGTGCTGCTCGGCGCCGTAGTCGGAGACGCCGTCCGCGTACTGGGGGTCCAGCAGCGCCGACGCCACCATGGCGACGGTGGGTCCACACGTGAACCCGTCGGTCTGCCGGACCCCGGTCCGTAACTCCGCGGTCGTGAAATCGACGCCCCAGGCAAGCATGCCCGGTTTGTATCAGACGGCGCGGGCCACCGCTATCCTCGTGCCGGAGCGCTGGCCCGCCTCGTAGAACATGTACTGCACGCCGCCGTCGGTGCCGAACGACGGCGCGGCCGAGCGGTTGTTGTCCGGCGCGCCGGACAGCGCGGCGTGGAAGACGCCGAGGTGGACCTCCTTGTCGAAGTTGTTGCCGACCTCGGTGAGGAACATGTCGCCCGACGAGCCGTGGTAGACGACGTACGTGGTGTTGTTGCGGTACAGCAGGTGCGGGCCGCTCAGGTCGGTCTGCCCGTCGGCGGCGGGCGACACGAGCGGGTTGGGGTCGAACTGCCACGACTTGCCGTCGGCCGACCAGCCCCAGAAGATCCGCCGGCCGCTCTTGAGGCCCATGAAGACCATGACGTACTTGTTGCCGAGCGCGGCGATGCGGTGCTCGAAGACCCGTGCGTAGGTGGTCTCCGTGGTGCCGGGCACCATCGCGGTGGTCAGCACGGTGCCGTAGTAGGTGAAGTTGATCCCGTCGCTGGAGATGGCGAGCCGGGTCGTGGTGTTCTCGCCGTGGTAGTACATGAAGAACTGCCTGGTCGAGGCGTTCCACACGACGTGCGGCGACGACACGTGACTGACCGAGTAGTGCGGCGACCAGGTGCGGCTGATGATCGGGTTCGCCGGGTGCTCGGTGAACGGGCCGGCGAGGGAGTTGCCGTAGGCGAGGCAGATCCCGCCGGGCGCGTCGTGCGGGGCGTAGTAGAGGTAGTAGCGGCCGCGGGCGCCGCTGATCTTGTCGTACATCCCGCGGATGCAGGGGAAGATGAGCTCCCCGGTCGGGTTGTAGGCCAGGTTCGCCGGGAGCGGCTGGCCGAGGTACTTGTAGGTGGGGAATCCGGCCGGCGCGGCGGCGGACGCGATGCTGGGGATGGCGAGCGCTCCGGCGAATCCGGCGGCACCGGCCAGCACCTGGCGGCGGGTAACAGGTGACATGCGACCGAGTCTGAGGAAACCTCGGCGCGCGGCACAAGAGGATAATACGTATTATCTAGCAGAGGTCTCAACCGCGGCGGAGGCCCTGCCGATAACCACCGCGTGGAGACTCGGGGCGCCAGGCCGCTGTGGCTTGCCTGGCTGCTGATCGGCGGCCTCGCTGCGGTCGTCTTTCCACTGCTGCCCGAGGGCACCTACGTCGCCAACTTCGGCTTCGAGGCCGTCGGGCTCACCTCGGTCACCATGGTGCTGCTCGGCGTGCGGCGCAACCGGCCGCCGCGGCGGGCGCTGTGGTTCTGGTTCGCCGGCGGCCTCGCCACCTGGGTCCTCGGCGACGTCACCTGGGCCATCTACCAGCACGTGCTGCACCGCAACCCGTTCCCGTCGCTCGCCGACGTGTTCTACCTCGGCGCGTACCCGCCGCTCGCCGCCGGCCTGTGGCTGCTGCTGCGCCGGCACGGCCGCGACATCGCCGGGCTGATCGACGCGTGCATCGCCGCCGCCGGCACCGGCCTGCTCTTCTGGGTGTTCGTGATGCGGCCGGTCGCCGAGCTCGCCGGCGTCTCGCTCCTGCAGCGGCTGATCTCCCTCGCGTACCCGGCCTTCGACGTGCTGCTGCTCGTGCTGCTGGCCAGGATGCTCGCCGGCCGCGCCGCGAAGACGGCGAGCTTCTGGCTGCTGGCGGCCAGCATGACGCTGATGTTCTGCACCGACGTCGCCTACTCGCTGGTGTCGACCTACGACATCCTGGCCGGCGGGGTCCTCGTGGTCGGCTGGCTGCTGTCGTACGTCTGCCTCGGCGCCGCCGCGCTGCACCCGTCGATGCGGGTCATGGACGAGCCGGCCGACGCCGCCGAGACCGCCCTGTCCAACCGCCGGCTCACCGTGCTCGCCGTCAGCTCGCTCATCGCACCCGCGCTGCTGCTGGTGCAGGGCGCGGTGGGTGACGGGCGGATCGACTGGCTCGCCATCGGCACGGTCGCGGTCGTGGTGTTCCTGCTGGTGCTGGTGCGCATCGCCGGCCTCGTCGGCAAGGTGCAGGACCAGGCCGACCAGCTCAGCGACCTGGTCATGCGCGACGACCTGACCGGGCTGCCCAACCGGCGGTTCCTGGAGGAGCTGATCCGCGACGAGCTCGACGCGGGCACCGTGCCGCAGGTCGCGTTCATCGACCTCGACGACTTCAAGCGGATCAACGACGGCCTCGGCCACGCCATCGGCGACCAGCTGCTCGTGGCCGTCGGCAAGCGGCTCGGCGCGGTCCTGCGCCCCGGCGACGTGGTGGCCCGCCTCGGCGGCGACGAGTTCGCGGTCCTCATGCCCGACACCGGCGCCGTGGCCGCCGACGCGATGGTCACCGAGCTCGCCACCGCGCTGCAGGAGCCGGTGTTCGCCGGCGACCAGCACCTGCTCGTGCAGGCCAGCATCGGCGTCGCCGACGGCACCGGCACCCGCGACCCCTTCGAGCTGCTGCGCCGCGCCGACGTCGCGATGTACGCGGCGAAGGAGGACAAAACCCGCCAGCAGCGCTTCAGACCCGAGCTCGACCAGCGGGCCTCGGCGCACGCGCAGCTCGGCGCGCAGCTGCGCGAAGCGCTCGACCAGGGGCAGTTCCAGCTGGTGTACCAGCCGATCGTGGCCCTGCCGCACGGGCAGATCGTCGGCGTGGAGGCGCTCATCCGCTGGCACCATCCGACGCTCGGCTTCATGAGCCCCGCCGACTTCATCCCCGTCGCCGAGCGCAACGGCCAGATCGTCGAGCTCGGCGCCTGGATCCTGCTCGAGGCGTGCTCGCAGGGGGCGGCGTGGATGGCCACCCTCGGCGACGCCGCGCCCGGCAAGGTGTCGGTCAACGTCTCCGCCCGGCAGCTCGCCGAGCCCGACTTCCCGGAGGTGGTCGCGGCAGTACTGGCAGCGACCGGCTTCCCCGCGGACCGGCTGGCGATCGAGGTCACGGAGACGGCCGTCTTCGGTGGCGGGCGCGCGATCGAGGCCTTGGACGCCGTCCACGGGCTGGGCGTGCGGATCGCCCTCGACGACTTCGGCACCGGGCACTCGTCGCTGGGCCTGCTGCAGACCTGCCCGGTCGACATCCTCAAGGTCGACAAGTCCTTCGTCGACGACATCACGATGGCGGGCCGGCACTCGGTGATCGCGACCGCGCTCATCAACGTCAGCAACGGGCTCAACCTCGACGCGATCGCCGAGGGCGTCGAGACGGCGGAGCAGGCGCAGGAGCTCTACCGGCTCGGCTACCGCTTCGCGCAGGGCTACCACTTCGGCCGCCCGGTCGCGCAGCCGTCCTTCGCCCTGGCCTCCGCCGCGGCCTGACGCGCCTCCCGGACGCGACTCTGCCTGGAGTGCTTCTGGCCACCGGCGCGGCCTGGCGTGCCTCCGGGCGCGGCTCTGGCTGGAGTGCTTCTGGCCGTCGGCGCGGCCTGGCGTGCTTCTCGCTTCTTCCCGGGGCCCCGGCGGCCGGCGGGCTACGCGGTGGCGCCCGCGGTCTCCTGCTGGCGGGGCAGGGTCCTGGCGGCCGTCGCCGGCAGGACGACGCAGGTCCTGCAGCGGGCCTCGTAGGTGTACGTGCCGTCGTCGGGCAGCGCGGTCGACGGGGCCAGCTCGCGCAGCATCGGCTCGCCGCGCTCGAGGACCTGCGTGTAGACGGCGCTGAAGCCGCGGCACACGTCGCACACGGCGCGCCGGTAGGTCACCGACGCGGGCCCCAGCTCCAGCAGCGCCCGCACCGGCGCGAACAGCTCACCCCGGTGATCCAGGTCGATCCCGGCGGCGACGACCCTCGTGCCGCGCTCCAGCAGCGTCCGGACGACCGCCATGTCCGACATGGCGAACATGTGCACCTCGTCGATGCCGACCACGTCCACGTCCCCGTCCAGCGCCGAGGCGAGCGAGCTCGCCTTCACGGTCGCCAGGGCGGCCCCGCTGCGCGACACGACCCCGGCGTCACGGACGTGCCGCGCGCTCTGGAACACCCGGTGCCGCACGTCGGTGAACTGCAGCGGCGACAGCAGGCTCACCAGCTCGAGGGACTTGCCACTCTTCATCGGCCCGAGGATGACGGTCAGATCCACGGCGGACAGGCTACCGTCCCGACCGGCGGCACTCGCACACATGTCCGAGATGTCGGCCCTTCAGGTGTGACAGGTCACGGAGCGCGCTCCCATGTTGCGAGCTTCATCCCCGCAGGGCATGTTTGAGTCATGTACGTCGTTGCGCCTACCAGCCGCCTGCGGCGTGGCGTGCGACGACTGGCGGTGGCCCTCTGCGCGGTGATCCTGGGCGCGGGGTTCACGCCCGCGCTGCCCGCGCCCGCCGTGGATCGGGTGGCGCCGCCCGTTGCGGGGCTCGTCCAGGTCGCCTCGGGGGCGGCCGTGCGCTCATCGTCCGTGGCGCTGCCCGCAACCATCAGTTCGACCCCCGAATTTCCGCCGGGCGTCGCGCCGGCTACCGGTACAAATGCCGCCTTTGCAGTTGCTCTTGACGGGGTCACCGTGAGGGCTGTCGCCGGTCGAGCACCGCCCCGCACCTGGGCTTGAGACGCAGTCCCCTCTCGCCGCTCGATCCCCCCTCGAGGTGCATTCATGGACGCCGCTCTGCAGAACCTCGCCCACGGGATGCGCGAGGCCCTCGCGATCTGGGCCGCGCTGCTCGCCGCCGTCGTCATCACGTTCGCCATCCTGACCCTGCTGTCCAAGCGCCAGGAGGCCAGGGCCGGGCGCTCCGGGCCGTCCTGGTGGGCCCGGCTGCGCAAGGCCATCCGGGATCCTGAGGCCGCCCGGGAGCGGCAGCTCGCCCTGGAGCAGAAGAGCGCCGAGGTGCGCGAGCTGCAGCGGTACAGCGACGAGCTGGCCGTCGCGGCGTCCCGGACCTCGGTGATGGCCGCGCGCCGGCGCGAGGAGTGGGAGGCCGCGCAGCGCACGCAGGAGGCGGCGTGGCGGGCGTACGAGGAGAGCGAGAAGGCCGTCCGGCGGCTGGAGCGGGCGCAGGCGTTCCCGCTCACCGAGGACGACCCGGCCACCCGGCGGCAGCACATGGTGCGCATGGTCAACGCGGCGCACCAGCGGGGCGAGCTGTCCGCCGCGCACCTCGCCGACGCCCTCATGCACCGCAACGGCTGGGACCCGACGGAGCACCCGTTCGCGCAGCAGCTGCGGATGCGCCGGATCATCCGGGACCGGCTGTTCCGCGCGTACCAGCAGGCCTCGGCCCTCGAACGGGAGGCCGCCGCGGCCGCGGACCTCGCGGAGTCGTCCAAGCGCAGCCTCGACGACGAGGCGTTCAGCGCGACGCTGCAGGTCCGCTCCGCGCCGCCCCAGGCCTCGCTGCGCTCCTCTTCGGTGCGGTTTCAGCATTCGTGACCTCGGCCTCCGGCACGGGTGGGACGCTTCGTAACAGCGGCGTTACAACCCAGGGGGCCGGTCATGGGCATCGAGCTGTCGATCATCGCGGGGCTCTGCTACGCCTCGTCCAGCGTCAACGCGACCGGGTCCGACCACCATCCGGTCACCGAGGCGGAGACGGAGCTCTTCGGCCTGTCCGGCGAGGCGCTCACCGAAGCCGTCACGGCGTGCCTCGGCGAGCCGCCTGACCTGGCACAGCTCGACGGGTTCCTGCACCGCTCGCACGACTGGGCGCCGGTCACCACGACCCTGGTCGTGCAGAGCGCCTCGGTCACCGGCGTCGGCTCCACACCGGTCAGCGTGCCGCTGACCGGCACCGGCACCCGCCTGACCTGCACCGCCAGCCACCTGTGGTCCCCCGTCGCCGGCGTCAGCCCGACGACGCCGGTCCGCTACGCGATCACGTTCCCCGCCGGCGGCGCCGGCCTCGACTACACCCACGACTGGGGCACCGGCACCGTCGAGTCCGCGAGCGTCGACCTTCCCCCGGGCGACGAGGGCGACGAACTGGTCGCGCTGAGCATGAACCTGGGCGTCCGCGTCGTCTACGACGCCTACCTGTCCGGCGAGGTGGCCGTCCACTACCGCGACGGACACCAGGGCCACCGGTACTGGGCCCTGGACATCGCCACCGTCATGGCCGCCGGCGGCCTGCTCAACGGCCGGCACTTCGCGGAGAACCTGAACATCCGCTACCACGCCAGCACCCGCGTCGTCCACGCCGACGCCGACGGCCACCTGACCACCATCGCCGGCCCCGGCATCCGCACCGGCGCCGACCTCGCCCTGACCGGCGCCTGACCCACCGCCTTACGAGTTCGCGAGTGCCCCCTGTCAGGTGGCACTCTCCCGTTCATCGTCAGCCAGACCGGCGGCCCACAACCGGTACAACACCCGAAAACGCAAGAAGAGCACCCGAGCCCGACTCGACGCGTGAAGCTCAGTTTCACCGACGCCGCTCGGGATGACTATCTCTACTGGCGAACACAGGACCGCAGGACACTCAGACGCGTCAACACGTTGATCGCCGACATCAAACGCGACCCGGACGGCCCGCTATCGGCAGGCCCGAGCTGCTGCGCAACAACCTTGCCGGCCTGCGCTCGCGTCGCATCGACGACGAACACCGCCTGGTCTATGCCGTCGCCCCGAACGAGGTAACGGTCATCTCCTGCCGCTACCGCTACTGACGACAACCGGCAGAGCACGCCGACTACGGTGCCGGGCGCCGGCTCACTCCGTACCGACGCCGCAACGCAACAGGAGCACCAGACCCGACCCGAGCACCCCGAGACGGTCTTGAGGGGGCGTGGGTGGAGCGAAGCTCCCCCAATGGGGAGCACCGGCGGAGCCGGTGCGCGGGGAATGACGACATCACCAACGCGAATCGGCGCCCCCGCCGATGAGCAGGAAGCGCCGATTGATGGAGTGGAGACGAGGGGACTCGAACCCCTGACCCCCACACTGCCAGTGTGGTGCGCTACCAGCTGCGCCACGTCCCCATCTTCGTGCCCCTGTCTTGCGGGCACTCACGGAATAGTACACAACCTTGGAGGGGGTCTCACACCGGGTATCTAGTTCTGCGTCGGGTCGGCCGGGTAGTGGGCGACGGCGGCCATGAGGCCGCCCTGGCGGCGCAGGACCATGTGCCAGAGGTCGTCCGGGCGGGGGGCGAAGGCGTCGCTCGGGAGGGCGTCGAAGACGAACCAGGAGCCGCTCTCGATCTCGCGCTCGAGCTGGCCCGGGGACCAGCCCGCGTAGCCGGCGAAGACGCGGACGCCGACGACGCCGGCGACGAGGAGGTCGGGGTCGCCGGAGAGGTCGACGGTGCCGACGGCGCCCGAGACGCGGTTGAAGCCGGCCAGGTCCTCGACGCCGGGGCGGGTGCGGGCGAGGCAGATCGCGGCCTCGGGCTGCACGGGGCCGCCCTCGAAGACGACGGGTGGCTCGCCGGCCAGGGCGCCCCAGCTGCCGAGGACGTCGGCGACCTGGACCTCGGTGGCACGGTTGAGGACGACGCCGAGGGCGCCGCCTTCCTCGTGGGCGACGACCAGGACGACGGTGCGTTCGAAGTTGGGGTCGCGGAGCGCGGGCGTCGCCACCAGCAGCCGGCCGGTCAACGACTCCATCGCCCTCCCTCGACGCTGTTTCGACGTGCCCCGCCCGCTGCTGGAGCTCCCCCGCCGGGGTGATCCCCTGCCGGTCGGCGCTCCGAACATCCCGCCGGCCGAGTCAGCACCACCCGGAGAACCGGACGAACCGCCACCCGAGGATCCGGACGAGCCGGATTCGCCGGACGAGTCTGACGGACGGAACTGTTCCATCCCACCGAGATCTCCGTATGAAGACATCAGCTCCACCAGCAGACATGACGGGCCGCGCGGTTGAGGACGAGCCGGGGTGCGAGCGTCATGTCTCGCACATTAGCCTGACCCGCCGCCCGCGGTTAGGGTCTGTTGCGTGACCTCACTCGCGGACGTCGCCGTCATCGGCGGTTCAGGGCTGTATGCGCTGCTCGACGACGCCGAAGAACATGTGCTCGACACGCCGTTCGGCGCGCCGTCGGATCCGGTCACGGTGGCGACGGTCGGCGGGCGGCGCACGGCGTTCCTGCCGCGGCACGGCAAGGATCACCGGTTTCCGCCGCACCGGATCCCCTACCGGGCGAACCTGTGGGTGCTGCGGGAGATCGGGGTGCGGCAGGTCCTGGCCCCGTGTGCGGTCGGCGGGCTGCGGCCTGAGCTGGGGCCGGGCACGTTCGTGGTGCCGGATCAGCTGATCGACCGGACCTCGGGGCGGGTGCAGACGTTCTACGACACGGGCGCCGTGCACGTGAACTTCGCCGACCCGTACTGCACCAACGGGCGCGCAGCCGTGAAGAAGGTCGCGGCGGAGCACGGGATCGACACGCACGACGGCACGATGGTGGTCGTCGAAGGGCCACGGTTCTCGACCCGGGCGGAGTCGCGGTGGTACACGGCCATGGGCGGCGCTGTCGTGAACATGACCGGCCACCCGGAGGCCGTCCTGGCCCGGGAGCTGGCGCTGTGCTACACGTCGATCGCGCTGGTCACCGACCTCGACGCGGGGGTCGAGGGTGAGCACGGGGTGACGATGGACGAGGTGTTCGCGGTGTTCGCGGCCAACACCGAGCGGCTGCGGAAGGTGCTGCTGGACGTGGTCCCGGCCCTGCCCGAGCTGCCCGACGACCCGTGCCAGCACGCGCTGGACGGCATGCCCGTCTGAAAAAGCCTTCAGGACGGCGTGCCCGTCTGAAGAAGAGCCTTCAGGGGAACCGCACCACGAAGCGGCACCCGTCGCCCTCGTTGGCGACCGCGACGTCGCCGTGGTGCGCCTCCACCAGGCCGCGGACGATGGCGAGGCCGAGCCCGCCGCCGGCCTCCCGGGTCGGGGTTCTCGCCGCGGTACCGCGGAAGGCCACGTCGAACACGCGCGGCAGATCCGACTCGGGGATGCCGCCGCACGTGTCGCTGACGGCGAGCCAGCCGCCCTTCGTGTCCTGGCCGCCGGTGACGGCCACGGTCCCGTCTGGCGGCGTGTACCGGATGGCGTTGCGGATGAGGTTGTCGACCACGCGGGACAGCTCCGGGACGGACCCCTGGACGGTCGGCCACCCGCTCGACGACGCGGTGAGGTGGATCCCGGCGGCCGCCGCGAGGGGCGTCGCGGTGGCGATCGCGTCGGAGACCACGTCGCCGAGGGGCACCTCGGACAGGGTCAGCTGCAGCGCGCCGGCGTTGATCCGGGAGAGCTCGAAGAGGTCGTCGACGAGCGCGGCCATCCGGTCGGTCTCGGCGCTGATGCGACGGTGGTAGTCGGCGACGGTCGACGGGTCGGAGACGACGCCGTCCTCCAGGGCCTCGGCCATGGCGCGCAGCCCCGCGAGGGGCGTCCGCAGGTCGTGCGAGACCCAGGCGACCAGTTCGCGGCGCCGGGCCTCGGCCGCCCGCTCCCGCTCCCGTGCCTCGGCGGCCCACATGCTGGCCCTGGCGAGCCGCCCGCCGGCCCAGAGCCCGGCGGCGAGGCTGACGGTGGCGGCGGTGCCGACGACGATGAGCAGCACGTGCAGGTCGTGGTCGGAGATGAACATCTCCATGGAGGCGCCGACGATGCCGGCGAGCACGCTCAGGACGGTGACGAGCAGCAGCACCACGATGTGCGCGGTCACGGAGCGTCCCCGCAGCGGCCCGCGCAGGACGAGCAGCCCGGCGACGGCGACGGCCAGCGAGCCGCCGAGGGCCATCAGGAACGTGATGAGGACGTCACGCATATTCGTACCGGTAGCCGACGCCCCACACGGTGAGGATGCGCCGCGGCTCGGCCGGGTCGTCCTCGACCTTCTCCCGGAGGCGTCGCATGTGGACGGTGACAGTCGACTGGTCGCCGAAGGTCCAGCCCCACACCTGCTGAAGCAGCTCGGCGCGGCGCAGGACCCGGCCGGGGTTGCGCATCAGGAACACCAGCAGGTCGAACTCGCGCACGGTCAGCGCCAGCGGCTCGCCGCGCAGCGTGGCGGTCCGCCGCGCGGCGTCGACCCGCAGCTGCCCGTCGACCAGCGTCTCCTCGACCGGGGCCGGGGCAGCCCGGCGCAGCACGGACTGGACCCGCAGGACCAGCTCGCGGGGTGAGAACGGCTTGGTGACGTAGTCGTCGGCGCCCAGCTCCAGGCCGAGGACGCGGTCGGACTCCTCGCCGAGGGCGGTCAGCATGATGACCGGCAGCGTGCGGTCCTGCGCGCGCAGGCGCCGGCAGACCTCGAGCCCGTCGATGCCGGGCAGCATGAGGTCGAGCACGACGAGGTCCGGGCGTTCGGCGTCGTACGAGTCGAGCGCCTGCCGCCCGTCACCGGCGAGCGCGACGGTGAACCCTTCCCGCTCCAGGTAACGCCGCACCACGTCGCTGACGGTCGGGTCGTCGTCGACGACCAGCACACGCTGCCCCATCACCCGAGCCTAGAGCGCCCGGGAAGGCCTTCGACATCCACGAGCGAGCCGTAAGCGAACCGTCAGGTCTCCCCGCCCAGGTCGGTCTCGTACGCCTCGTGCAGCAGGTCGGCGCCGCGCTGCCGGTGCTGCCAGACCTCCTTGATCAGCCGGGCCGCTTCCTGGCAGACCACCTCGTGGCGGACACGGCCCGCACCGAGGTGGTCCTCCAGGTCGTCCAGGGCCTCCCAGACGGTCTCGTGCTCGCCGACGAGCCCGTAGAGTCCCCGCGCGAGCCGGGGTGCGTCGCCGAGGACGCCGGCGTAGAGCCCGGACGGGCCCTCGGTCTCCCGGACGTGGTCGGCGAACGCCGCCTTGAGTTGCGCGACGGCCTGACTGACCGCCGGGTGCCAGGCCGGGTCACCGGCCGGCGTCTGTATCGCGTGCTCCACTCGTTGAATGCCACCGAGCAGTTCCATGGGGACGCACCTCCGCCGCGGTTACGTCAGTCCCTCCATGGTGTGACTTGGAACACAAAATGTCCAGGTTACAGCGTCGAAATCTCCTCATTCGACCCGGATGAAGCGCCGGATGAAGCGCCGGCCATCCGGTGCAGCCACGCGGAGACCACGGCCAGATCGGCCTCACTGAACCCGGCCGAGAGGCGGGCCTCGACGGCCCGCACGGTCGGCAGCGCGGCCTCCAGCCGCTCCAGCCCGAGCGGGGTCAGCATGATCTGCTGCGAGCGCCGGTCGGTGGGGTGCTGGCGCCGCTCGACCAGGCCGGCGCGCTCCAGGCCACCGAGCATCTCGTTGGCCGACTGGCGGGCGGTGGACACCTTGCGGGCGACGTCGGCGACCGACATGCCCGGCGACTCCCGCAGCAGGAGCAGCGAGGCGAACTGTGCGACCGAGAGGTCGTGCTCTACGAGGGCGTCGGCGACCACGCCGCGCAGGCTCAGCCACGCGTGCCGGACGAGAAACGTGGAGCAGGCTTCGTCGGTACTCACGGGACCATTGTGCGCCGCGCCAGCATTGACAGGAACCTGACGTTATTGCCACAGTGAGACCATGACCGTCAGGGACCTGTCAATCAACGTACCGCGTCGCGTGCTGTCGGTGCTCGTCTTCGCCGCCGTCCTGATCTGGATCGACACGACCATCCTCGGCATCGCCCTCGAACGCATCGCCGACCCGCGGACCGGTCTCGGCGCGACCCCCGGCGAGCTGCAGTGGGCCGTCGGCTCGTACGCGCTGCTCTTCGCCACCGCACTGTTCGCCGCCGGCGCGCTCGGCGACCGCTACGGGCACCGCACGATCCTCGTCGCCGGCCTGGCGATCTTCGGGGGTGCCTCGGTCTGGGCCGCCTGGGCGGGCGACGCGACCGGCCTGATCCTGGCCCGCGGCCTGATGGGGCTCGGCGGGGCGATGATGATGCCGACCTCGATGGCGATCATCGGCGCGACGTTCCCGGCCGAGCGGCGCGCCGGCGCGATCGCGGCCTGGTCGGCGTCCAGCGGCGTCGGCGTCGCGCTCGGCCCGCTGCTCGGCGGCGTGCTCGTCGACCACTTCTGGTGGGGGTCGGTGTTCCTGGTCAACCTGCCCGTCGTCGCGATCGCCCTCGCCGGTGTGCTGCTGTTCGTGCCCAACCCGAAGCTCGCGCAGCGGCGCCGCCCCGACCCGCTCGGCCTGGTGCTGTCCACCGGCGGCCTCGCGCTGCTGGCGTACGGGCTGATCGAGGCCGGCCAGGACACCGACTGGACCCGCTGGCAGGTGTGGGCGACCACGCTCGGCGGCGTGGTGGTGCTCGCGCTGTTCACGGTCGTGGAGTGGCGCTCGGCGGAGCCGTCGTTCGACCCGCGCCTGTTCCGCAACGGTCGCTTCAGCGCCGGCAACGTCGCCCTCGCCACGCTGTTCTTCGGCATCACCGGCCAGATGTTCTACGGCAACTTCTACCTGCAGGGCGCCCGCGGCATGTCGGCCCTGGAGACCGGCCTGGCGTTCCTGCCGGGCGCGGTCGGGGTCGCCGCCGGCTCCGGCATCGGCGCGCGGCTGGCGAAGCGCTTCGGCACCGGTCCGGTCAGCGGCCTCGCACTGCTGGTGGTGGCCGCCGGCTTCCTGGCCAACCTCACGTTCGACCTGGACACGCCGCTGCTGTGGTTCTGCGCCGTCGGGTTCGTCAGCGGGATCGCGATGGGCATGGTCATCGCGCCGACCGTCGCCGCGGTCATCGCGGTGCTGCCGCTGGACCGGATGGGCGCCGGCTCGGCGGTCAACAACACCGTCCGGCAGGTCGGCAGCGTCCTGGGCATCGCGCTGCTCGGCACGATCCTCGCGAGCACCTACCGCGACCGGATCGGGCCCGCCCTCGCCGGCCTGCCGCCGTCGGTCCGGGACAGCGCCGCGCCGTCGGCCGAGCACACCCGCGCGGTCGCCGACCAGCTGCACCGGGCCGACCTGGCCGCCGCGGCCGACGGCGCGTTCGTGACCGCGATGCACGTCACGGCCGTCACCGGCGCTCTCGTCGCGTTCGCGGGTGGTGTACTGCTGCTGCTGGCATTCCGCGTTCGCCGGTCCACTGTGGAAGATCAACGGGTCTTGTCACCGACGGGTTGAGGCCCGACGATGGCCCTATGACCGCACGCCAGGGGGTTGCGGCCGCACTCATGCTGGCCGGGGCTTGGCGATCGCATCGGGCCACCCATTCTTGCTGGTGGTCGTCGTGGCGGCCCTGCCGGCGGCCCTCGTGATCACCGTCCTGGATGCGGGGCCGGGTCCGACGACGGTCGCCGAGCCGGGCCACGGCCGGTTCACCGTCGTGGTGTACGACCGCGGCCACCGCACCTACGTCCTGCGCACCACCGGCCCGCTCGGCCGCGAGGGCCGCACCGACGTGGCGGGCACCGCCGCCCGCGGCGTGCAGGTGCGGGCCGTGCGGTTCCCGGACGGCCGGCAGGTCGGCGTCTCCCCCGGCAGCCTCCGGCCGGCCAGGGTCCTGGACCGGTGCACCCGATGACGCGCCGCTGGGCCGCCCTCGTCCTCACCGCCCTCAGCGCCGCGACGCTCGTGACCGTCTCGGCGGGCCTGCTGACCGCGTCGGTCGCGCCGTGGCGCTTCGTGCTGTTCATCCCCTTCGAACGCCCCGCCGGCTGGATTCCGGTGGCCGTGGCCGCCGGCGCCGGGCTCGCGACGGCCGGATGGCTCGGCCTGCGCGACCCCACCGCCAGGAGGGCCGTCACGGGCTTCGGCACGGTCGCCGTGCTCCTGACGATGTGCGCCGGCGCCGCCGCCAACGTCGGCAGCGTCCTGGCCGGCGACCCGGCGCAGGCCCCGGTGAAGCGGGTCGCGGCGACCGCAGGCGGCGGCCTGGAACTCGTCGCGCACCTGGCGGACCAGCGGCACTACCGGCTGCGCACCACCGGCCTGTTCGGCCGCGAGGGCACCACCGACGTCGCCTGCACGGCCCACCAGTCGGAGCAGGAGCGCGCCGACGTCGAGGCCCCGCCGGACGGCACCCACTCGCCGATGATGCCGGCGGTGCGGGTGGACTCGGCCAGGTTCACCGACGCCACGCACCTGGAACTGACCACCACCGACGGCCGCACATGGACGGTCCGCGTCGACGGCGTCAACCCGGACCGCACCCTCGACTGGTGCGGCCGCCGCTCCGACGAGCCCCGCTGACCCGTCGCACCGGCGAGCCGGCCTTCGGGGACCGAGGTCACCCGGTGGACCGCTTCCGGGACCACAGCAGCCAGCCGAGGCCGACGGCGGCGAGGGCGGCCGCGGCGGTGGTGAGGCGGAGCCAGACCGGCCACGGGCCGCGGTCGGGGTCGCCGCCCGGGGCGACCCGCGCCGCCGGCAGCAGCGTGGTGGCGGCCTGCAGGTCGTAGGTGGTGGAGCCGTCGGCGGTGGTCAGCGGGCGCAGGTCCGGCCCGCTGACCGTCCGGTGCTCGGTGGCGCCGCCCTGGGTGACCAGCGGCCGGTCCGCCGCCGCCCAGCCGACCAGCGCGATCTGCTCCTTCGTGACGATCGGCGCGGGCGGTGCGCCCGGGTCACGCAAGTCGGTGCGCAGGAAGCTGATCGTGCAGTCGAGCTTGCCCACGCCGGCGTTGTCGGCGACGGCGAGCCATCGGCCGTCCGGTGACCACGCGGCCTGCCCGGCGATCAGCACGCCGAAGCCGGCGGGGGCGAGTTCGGTGACGACCTCACCGCCGGCGAGGTCGAGAATGCGGATCGCCCGCCGGGGCTCGACCTCGGTATCGGGCGTGCCCTGGACGGCGAGCCGCCGGCCGTCGGGCGAGAACGCGGCGGCCGTCGCGGGCGACGCCAGCCTGGTGGAGGTGCCGGTCGTGAGGTCGAGGACCGCCGATTCGGTGTCGCCCACGGTGTACGCGAGGCGGGTCCCGTCAGGTGACCAGGCCAGCGGCTGGACCGTCCCGGCGCCGACGGCCGCGCTGGTGGAGGTCACGCCGGCGCGCAGGTCGACGACGGCGACGTCGGCGGCGGACCCGGTGCTGCCGACCGCGACCCGCGTGCCGTCGGGGGCGAGCAGCGCCGGTGCGTCCTGCCAGGTGCCGAGCTCGGCGGGGCCGCCGCGCCGTTCGGCCTCGTCGAGCCGGCGGTACGTGTGCCCGTCGGCGCTCAACACGACCGTCTGCAGGGTGTGCAGCCGGCGTGGGCCGCCGCTGCCCTGCACGTACATGAGGAGCGCGGGGCCTGGAGGCGCCTCGGACACCGGGGCGGTCAGCAGCGACAGGCCCGCGAGGCGGGTCGGCAGGACCGTCCCGCCGGTGGGCGTCGCCGGCTGCGCCAGCAGCCCCGGACCGAGCGCCGCTGCTGTCAGTACACCCAGAACCCCGGCGGCACTGAGCAACGGACGCCACCGGCCCGGTCTGGTCGTGGCCCGCGCCATGAGCGCGGCGGGGTCCGGCGGGTCGACGGGGACGGCGTCGGCGAGGGACCGGACGGCCGCGCCGATGCGGGCCTGCGGGTCAGGCGACATCGAGGTCCTCCTTGATCGCGGTCAGCGCCCGGTGCAGCAGCGACTTGACCGTGCCCGGGCGGCAGCCGAGCGCGGCGGCGATCTGCGCCTCCGGCAGGTCGAGGTAGAACCGCAGGAAGACGGCCGCCCGCTGCCGCGGCGAGAGCTTCCGCAGCGCGACGCGGACGACCTGGGCGTCGCCGTCCTCGCCCCGCTCGATCGGCTCGAACGCGAGGGCGTGGCGACGCTCCAGCCGGCGGCGGCGCACCCACGACGTGCACCGCGACACCACCGCCCGGCGCAGGAACGGCACCGGCTCGCGGACCTGGTCGCCGCGGCGGAACCATTCGATGAACGCCTCCTGCGCGACGTCCTCGGCCGCGGCGAGGCTGCCCGTCGTCAGGTACGCCAGCCGGACGAGCGCGGGGTAGTGCGCGGCGTACACCTCCCGGAAGGCCTCCTGGTCGAGGCCCTCCGGGGCGGGGTCGTCAGTCACCACGGTCACATCGTGCAGGCGCACGAGGTGCCGGATCGGTTCCGGCTACCTTCCCATGAGTTTCTCGACGTCGGCGAGCTCCGACGCGGTGAGCGGCCCGTGGGCGAGCGCACCGGCGTTCTCCTCGACCTGCGCGACGGTGCGGCAGCCCGGGATCGGCACGGTCCGGCCGCTGTACGCCCACAGCCACGCGAGCGCGCCCTGCGCGAGGGTCCGGCCGCCGGACGTCAGGACGTCACGGACCGCGTCGATCCTGTCCAGGAACTCCGCCGCCGGCCGCCCGCCGGTGAAGTAGGTCATCCACTCGGGGCTGAGCCCGCGGACGTCGTCCTCCGGCAGCTTCGACTCGGCGGTGTACTTGCCGCTGAGCAGCCCCATCGCGAGCGGTCCACGGATGATCACGCCGAGGTCGTGCTGGTCGGCGACGGGGATCACGCCGAAGGAGCCCCGCAGCACCGAAAGGTCCGCCTGGACCGTGGCGCAGTGCACGCCGGCCTCGGCGAACGCGGCCGCCCGCTCCGGGAAGTCGGTGCTCCACCCGTACGCGCGGATCAGGCCCTGCTCGACGAGCGCTTCGAGGGCCGGGATCAGGTCCAGCGCCCGCGGGATCGGCAGGTCGTTGATGTGCAGCTGGTACAGGTCGATGTGGTCGGTGCCGAGCCGCCGCAGCGACGCCCGGACGGCCCGCGCGACCTCCTCCGGCGAACCGTCGTCGGGCCCGACCCGGCGGGTCTGCTCGTCGAACGTGCCGCCGAACTTCGTGGCGATGACCGCTTGGTCCCGCCTTCCTTCCAGGGCCTTGGCCAGGACCTTCTCACTGTGCCCGGCGCCGTAGACGTTGGCGGTGTCGAAGAACGTGACGCCCAGGTCGAGCGCCCGGCGGATCGCCCGGATCGACTCGTCGTCGTCGACCTCACCCCAGCCGAGCGGCTGGTCCCCGGCCCAGAACGGCCCACCGATCGCCCAGCAGCCGATCCCCAGCGCGCTGACCTCGATGCCGCTGCGGCCCAGTCTCCTCGTTTCCGTCATGGTCGTCAGGCTGCCAGCTGGAGCGCGCTCCAGGTCAACTCGTGCGACTCAGGGACTTCAGCCGGCGGTACAGACGGGTAAGGACGACGCCACGCTGGGCCAGACCGCGCCGCAACCGGACCGCGCCAAGCCCAGCCCCAGCCGCGCCGGGCCAGAGCGCACCACGACGAACCGGCCCACGCCGAACCAGCGGCACCCGAACGACACCGCCACACCGAACCACCCCACCGCGACGGAACCCCACCACACCTCGCCGTACGGAGCCGCGCCGCATCCGAACCACGCGACGCCGAACCACGCGACGCCGAACCACGCGACGCCGCACCACGCGACGCCGCACCACGCCGGGCCGGACGGGGCTGGGCCGCGACAGGCCAAGCCGCGACAGGCCGCGCCGAAGCCGAACCACGCCACCGCGGGCGGCGCTGCGCCAGGCCCGCCGGAACAAGACCGAAGCGCGCTGGGTCCGCCAGGAGGTGGTTGCGAGCAGCTGGTGGGGTCAGGCGGGGCGGACGTCGAGGCCTAAGGCGACCGCGATCATCGCCGCCTGGTCGGTCGTGATGATGGCGTTGCGGAGCTCGGTGGTCAGGGGGTCGAGGCCGGACAGGTCGCTGCCGCGCAGGTCGCAGCGGGTGAGGTCGGCCTTCTGGAGGGCGGCGCCGGAGAGGTCGACGTCGCGGAAGGTGGCGCCCTCACAGCGGGCGGCGGTCAGGTCGGCCTCGCGCATGCGGACACCGGTGAACTCGACGCTGCTGAGCTTCGCGGCGGGCAGGGAGACGAACGACCAGTCGCCCTCCTCGACCTTCAGCAGCTCGAAGGTGCAGCGGTCGAAGGCGCTGCCGACCAGCTTGCAGCGGGTGAAGGTGGCGTCGAAGAAGTTGCAGCCGACGAACGTGCAGTTGAGGAACGCGACGTCGGTCTGCGTGGAGCAGTTGAACCTGACGTTGGTGAACGTGCACTCGGTGAAGACCGACCGCTCGTTGGTCGCCTCGCACATGTCGACGTCGACGAACGCGACCCCCGAGTGCTCCAGCCCGACGGCGTGGTGGTCGGTCCAGTCGTCGTCGTAGATCGTGGTGTGGGTCAGTGGGCGCCGCTCAGCCATGCCCCAGCTTCTCACCCGGGTACGACAAAAATCCCGTCCACGAGCAGTGCGACGAACGCGACGACGGCGATCACCGTGCGAACCGCGTGCAGGGTGAGCCAGCGGTCGCGGGTGGCCGTCCAGCCGGCGGGCGGGCTGACGTCGTTCGAGGTGTACGACCAGCTCACCGCCACCTGCGGCTGGACCGGCGACGACTACCGCGACTGGCTCACCACCACCCTCCTGCCTTGAGTCAGGACCGCGGACACGGCGAAGGGCCCCCGCCGTGACGGGGGCCCTTCTGGGAGGAACTAGAGCGCCGGGTAGGCGTTCTGCATCAGCTGCTGGAACTGGGCGGAGAACCACGCGCCGGAGACCGGGGCGTTGGGCAGGGCGCCGCTCATGCTGTTGCCGTTGCGGCCGTTACCGGTGTAGGTCGGGTCGCACATCCCGTCGAAGCCCTTGCCGCCCGGGTTGTTCGGGCCGGTCGGGATCAGGGAGCTGGAGCCGTCGGACTCGCCCGGGGGCTTGATCCAGACGTAGGCGTCGATACCGGCGGCCGGGGTCGCCCGCGGACGCTCGCCGAGGCCGGCACCGGACTGGTTGCACCAGTTACCGGCGTGGATGCGGCGGTCGACACGCGACGCGTTGACCCAGGTGTTCATGTCGGTCGACGTGCTCGCCGCGGTCGGACGGGCGGAGCCGCCCCAGCCGTTGCGGGACGTGTCGATCAGCATGCCGATGTTGCTGTTGAAGCCGAGCGAGACCAGCTTCGTGCGGAAGGCCTGCGCGAAGGAGAGCTCGTCGGTGTAGTAGTTCCAGTCGACCCACTTGGACTGCCGGACCGACTGGCCGCCGACGGTGGCGTTGATGGTCACGAACGGCTCGACCAGCGCCGAGTAGTTCGCGGTGTTGGTGATGAAGCCGTCGACGGTGGCGAAGCCGCCGGTGGCACCCTGCGCCACGGTGGCGAAGAGCTGCGCGGCGGGGCCGAAGTTGCTGTCCCAGCCGAGCCAGCCGTGGTGCGCGGCGTCGATGTAGTTGTAGGTGTTCGTGCCCGCGGCGTGCAGCTTGCTCAGGGCGTACTGGATGCCCGTCGAGTAGTTGCCGTTGGCCTTCATCGTCGCGCAGGCCGCGGTCGCGCCGGCCTCGCCGCCCGCGTTGGTGACGATGTTGGGCAGCGAGTCGATCTCGACGATGTTGACGATCCGGATCGACTTGTACTTCGGGTCGGCCTCGATCTCGGCGATCGGGTCGATGTACTCGGTCTTGTAGCGGTCGATCTCTGTCGGGCCGAGCTCGCCGTTGGAGGCCAGCGCGGCGCAGTCACGGCCGGGCAGGTTGTAGATGACGAACTGCGCGAGCGTGGCGCCCTGGGCGAGGGCGTTGTCGAGGTGCTTGCGCATGCTCGTCGTGTACCCGGAGCCCGCCGGTGCGGTGATGGCGGCGATCGTGTCCAGCCAGACGCCGGTCGGCTGGTTGGAGACCCGGCTGCCACCGGGCTCGGCGGCGGCCTTGGCGGACCAGTCCGGGTTCACGTAGACCTTGGCGCCGACGTACGGGTTGTCGACGTGGCTCGGGTCGGTGCCACCGCCGGTGACGGTGATCGGCACCGCGGTGCTGGTGGTCGACAGGTTCGCCGCGTTGTACGCCTTGGCGGTCAGCGAGTACGAGCCGGCGGCGACGTTGGTCCAGCTGTAGGTGTACGGCGCGCTGGTGTCGGTGCCGAGCAGCGTCGAGCCGTTGTAGAACTCGACCTTGCTAATCGTGCTGCCGGAGGAGGTCGCGTTCGCGGCCAGGCCCACCGTGGCGGGTGCGGTGAACGAGGAGCCGGACGACGGGCTGGTCAGCGACACGACCGGGGCGGTCGGGTTCTGCGACTGGGACTGCGACTGCGACGGCGACGGGCTGGTCGGGTTGCCCGTGCACGCCACGCCGTTCACCGTGAAGTTGGTGCCGGCCGGGTTGGCGCCGCTCCAGTTGCCGTTGAACCCGAACGAGATGACCCCGCCGGTGGCGACGGTGCCGTTGTAGCTCAGGTTCGTGGCGCTGACGTGCGTGCCCGTCTGCGTCTTGTTGGCGTTCCAGATCTGCGAAATGGTCTGGGACGCGTTGCCGAAGTCCCAGCCGACGTTCCAGCTGGTGAGCTGGTCGCCAAGGTTCGTGACATCGACCTGGGCCCCGAAACCGCCGGGCCACTGGTTGGTGATCGTGTACTTGGCCGAACATCCGGCCGCCGCGAACGCCTGATTGGCGATCACAACGGTACCCCCGGTCGCCACGACCGCGGCGGCCGATATGAGGGCGAGCTTGCGCCTCATCGAGTCTCCTTACTTGGTGTTGCGGCTGATGCGACACACGGTCCGCACCGGCCCAGTACCCCGTCAAGGCGGTCGATCGCGAGGGGGCCGTCCACCTCGTGCGGAATCGGGAAGAGGCCTGAAACTTTCGCCGTGAACCCCCCGCCGACCAGCCTCTACACGGTCGGCGACGGGTGGCGGATGATCGTCCCCGGGCGACCGGCGGCGCGTCGTGGAGCCCTCGGCGGATCGGTATCCGCCAGAACACTCCGCCCCATGAATGCCGCACGCGACCTGTGTGCCGCCCCGTTCGACCACTCCAGGAAATCGTCGCGCGCTCAGATTTTCAATCCGTTTTCATCGATGTGAAATCGTTGCGTGAATGCTGAATTGGCGATGCTGGCGGTACAGGTGCGTCGAATCGGACCCGAAAGCTCGGGGCAGCACCGATGTCCCCTGCGGACACGCCTGGACAAGGCTCGGCGGCATGGAAAACAGAACGCCTGCCCCGCAGCTCTTCCTGAAGGGCGTAGTCGATGTCGAAGTACCGCACCGCCGTCCGTCCGGCCCGCTCCACCCGCAGACGCCGCTCGGCGCGGGTACGGACGAACAACTCCGTCGGATCAAGCATCGCAACATCGCCGGAACGCGACCCCACGGCAAGCTCGATTCATGCCGGACCTTGCAGGTAGCTGGTCACCGCGGATGAGAAGACCCCGGCGGGCAGCGTCGGCGGCGGGCTCGTCGATGGCGGCTCGGGCAGTGCGGCCAGCCCTGCGGTGAACGTCCCACGGCGCCGCGCCGCCGACGACTGGCCCGCCACGGTGAGCCAGTACCGGTCGGCGGCGACGTCGAACTCGACCAGCCCAGCCGCGGCCAGCCGGCCAAGCCCCGCCAGGAACTCGTCCTCCCGCGGAATCGCATGGTTGAGGTAGTCAGCAGCGGCGATCACCGCACGCAACGACGACCCACCAACCGAATCCACCCCGCCGATCGACCGCAGGATCCACACGTCCGAGAGTGTCCAGCTTGCTTCCAACGCGTTCTCCCAGTTGCCGTGGGGGCAGATGGATCACAAAGAAGGCCGAAGGCCACCAACGGCAACGTACGTGACGAACCGATTCGGTGGACGAGACCCTGCCCAGCGCCTCGCTGCAGCTGGGCCGGTACCGGCACGTCGCATCTCGGGCCTCGATGCGTGGCGGCGGCAAGGTACGGTATGCGCGCCGTCGGCGGATCGAGAAGTCCGATCGCCCTGCGGCGTCCTCATCCGCACCACGAGTCGCATCCGCAAGGAGGCCGGGCACGCTGTGGACCACCAGATCCTGTACGTCCCCGGCGTTCTCCTCGGCAACGGTGTCGGGTGCCTGCTGGCCGTGTTCTGCCTGGTCCGGATGACCGACCAGCGGCGGACGGTGCGCAGCCGTCTCCTGCTGGTGCTGGCGGCGTCGTGGGCGCTGGTCGAGACCGCCCGCGACGACATGCTCTTCGTCGCCGCCACCGCCATCCACATGAGCGACTACCAGGTCCACTTCTTCCTGGCCCCGAGCATGATCCTGACCGTGCTCGCGGTGGCGTTCACGACCAGCGTCCTGTGGCTGGTCGCCAAGCACCCTCATCCAGTGTGGACGGCCGGCGCCGGAACGGCGGTCGGTCTGCTGCTGGGCGCGATGAGCCTGCAGGCGGCACTCGCCGGGCGCACCGGATCGGCCTTGTCGATCGACATCACCGACTCCCTGGTGATCACCGCCGGGCTCGGCGTCGCGACCGGCGTCTCGGTGTGGCTGGGAACCGGCGCCACTCGCCGGTCCGCCATCGCGACCGCCGTCACGCTGCTGACAATCTGTTTGACGATCGCGCAGTACCGGATCGCCGACGTGGTGACGACGGACCCCTCCATCCCGGTCGACAGCGACGCCGGGATCGACCCGATCCACCTGAGCGTGTTCACCGCGGTGGCATTCGGAGTCCGAGCCATCGCCCTCACCGTCATGAGCATCATCGAAGAGAGCCGCCCGGAGCTCTCACCGGAGCAGGAGCAGGACCAGGTCGGCCTCCGCGACCGGAACTGACCGAACGGGAACACACCGCCTTGAGGTGCGCGGGTGGAGCGCAACTCCCCCGATGGGGAGCGCCGGCGAAGCCGGTGCGCGAGGAATCCGGAACCTCCACCGCCGGCCAGAGGTGGAGGTGACGCTGGCCTACTTGAACCCGCTGGAGTGGCGTCAGCGACGGCCGGGCCCATCGAGCAAGATGCGCGATGGTTCCGTCCCCACCCGCCGGGCGGCAGTAGGGCATGATCGACGGGCGTGATTCCCGGCCGAGGGTGCCACCCTGCCCGACGCGGGACGTATCCGAACCACCCCATCCATTCAGGAGCGGACATGCGAAAGCATGCACTGCGCCGCACCCTGCTCTACGCAGCGGTGACGGCAGCCACGATCGCCGGCGCGGCGGTCTCCACCACGCCGGCGCACGCCGAGACCGGCACAAGTGTCATTGCGAACGGCGACGTCGTCATCGTGGGCGCGGGAGCCACGGTGGAGCTGACACTGACGTACTTGAACCCGCTCAGGTGAGGCGGCGAGGCACGCGGCGCAGCAGGTCGGCGGTGTCGATCTCGAACGTAAACGGCTGGTCGACGGCGAGCACCTCGCCCGCCTTCGCGACCGTGTGCTCCGCATAGTGCGCACCGTCGAGCCGGAACAACCGCAGCGTCACAGAACCGGGCGGGTCCTGCTCCACGAGCAGGTAAAGATCGATTCCAGCCTTGGCGTACAGTTCCATCTTCACCAGGCGATCGGTCCCGGCGTTGCCCGGCGAAACGACCTCGCCGATCAGGACCACGTCGGGAGCATCGATCACCACACCGTCCTCGTCGGTGTCCGCCACGACGAGGTCCGGGATCATGATGCGTCCGCTCTGCAGCCGGACGTTGACCGCCTCCAGCGCGAGCAGTCCCGCATCGAACGCAGCCCGATCGAGCTCCACGAACAGCAGCGACGACAGGCGCTGGTGCCGCTTGCTCGGTGCCGGACTCACCAGCAGACTCCCGTCCAGCAACTCGATCCGGTCGACGGTCTCGCCGAGCGCAAGGTACTCGTCCTCACTCCACGGTCCTTCGTGTTCGAGCACGGCGACACTCATCAGCTCACACACCTCCCGACGGATGCTTGTCACCAGCCTGCCATGCCAACCACCCAGCGGCGACGCGCACGCCCTCAAGACTCACCCGAAACGATAGCCAACTAGTGGTCATATGCCAATTCGACAGCAGTGCGGTTACAGCCGGCCGAGCGAAGCCGCGGCAAACTTCGTGACGCACACGAACGCTCGTGCCGGACAATCCGGCCGCTCGAGACCCCGCCCGACCCAAGACCATGCGCAACCAGAGCGTGCCGCTACGGTTTGAGGGGGTGTGGGTGGAGCGCAGCTCCCCCACTGGGGAGCACGGCGAAGCCGTGCGCGGGGGACACGACACCGCCAACGGCGAACGCCCCCTGCGTGAGCAGGGGGCGTTCGGCGGTGGAGCTGACCATCGCGTACTTGAACCCGGCCGGCCGACCGACGTGTCAGGTGCCATCCACCATGAGCCAGGCCGGCAGGGGTGAGGACGGAAACACCACCGCGACATTGTCGGCGGATGGTTGCAGTTCCGAACCAGATCGAGAGCTCTCGCCCAGAAGGAGGTTGACGTCGCCGCGGTGGTACCGAAGTGTTGCCCGACGGCACCAGAACCCGTCGTCGTCCGGTTCGTAATGCACCTGGACGTCGAGGACCGACCGGCCCGCGAAGTCGGCCCAGCCACTTCGCGCCGTCACGTCCCACACCGCCACATCCGCTTCGGGTCGTACGGCGTTGCCGAGCAGCGGCTGCTCCCAGAACACCAGCCCCTCGGTCCAGCTCGGCGACTGCCAGGTAACGCCGAACACCCGGCCGTCGGCGCACTCGAGCTCGACACCGTGGTCGATGGAGTCGAACCCATCGCATCGCCACGTCGGTCGCGCCCACTCCGCCTCGTCGACGATCTGGCGCGGCCCCTCGTGTTCGGCAGCAACCTCGTGACGGAAGTAGTCGAGGTCGACGTATCGCACCGCGCGGATGACCGCACCAGCCATCTGCCGAGCGTGCTCCTCACGGGCACGGCGCTCGGCAGCCGTGCGGACGAACGACATCATCGGATCGGACACCGAGACATTGTCGACGGCATCGCGGCCGGCGCACCTGGAAATTCCTGGTGCAGCGGTTGCGTTGGAGGAGGCCGGCTTCGATGTCAGGTGGCCGTTTCCCAGAGCTGCGGACCACGGACAGCACGACAGCACTCCTGTGCGTGAGAGCAAGGGGCGTCGCTCTCGACGAGGGAGAAAGTGTCATACCCCATCGCTACGCTGACCTCAGACTCACGAAGCCTGGGTGGGGACACCCCAATCGACACGGAGCGGACAGGCCACCGCTGCGTGCGACCCGGCAATCGCCACCGTCAAAACAGTGCCTGAAACGCGGACCCTACGGCGCAGGGAGCCGGCCAATGCCGAAGCCCGCAGCGCGGCAACCGAGAAACCCGCGACCGGCGCCAGGCCACGAGTCCGGCACCCCGGCCGCCGGCAACGACCCGGGGCCTCCAGCAACGACCTGCACCTTGGCCGCCGGCAACGACCCACAGCCTGCAGGGAGCAAGCGAATGCGACAGGATCGAGGCGACCTGTGACCATCGACCAGCCAACCCGGCACCCGACCGTGTACACCCCGCTACGGTCTTGAGGGGGCGCGGGTGGAGCGAAGCTCCCCCGATGGGGAGCACCGGCGCAGCCGGTGCGCGGGGACACGACACCGCCAACGGCGAACGCCCCCTGCGTGAGCAGGGGGCGTTCGGCGGTGGAGGTGACCTTCGCCTACTTGAACCCGTCGGCATGAGAAGGCCCGAGTCCGCGGTCACCGAGCCGAGCCAGTGGCGAGCCGGGAAAGATCACCGCGACATTGTCGGCGGACGGCTCGAGCCGCCAGTCAGGCGCCCGCGCCTCCCCCAACACGAGCGCCACGTCGCCACGCCGGAAGCTGATCACGACTTGCCGGCACCAGTACCCTTCGTCACTCCACGGCTCGTAGCGGAGGTGGACACCTCTGACAGTCCTGCCGACGAAGTCCTGCCAGCCACTTCGCGACGAAACGTCCCAGACCGCCACCGCCGCATCGGACACCACGGCATTACCGATCAACGGCTGCTCCCAGAAGATCAGCCCTTCGATCCAGCCCGGCGACTGCCACGTAACACTGAACACCCGGCCGTCGACACACTCGAACTCGACGCCGTAGTCGATCGAGTCGAAGCCTTCGTAGCGCCATGACGGCTGCCGCCATTCCACCTCGTCGACGATTCGCCGCGGGCCTTCGTGGCCACCAGCACGCCGCTCACGGGCATAGTCGATGTCGACGTACCGCACAGCCGCCAGGACGGCATCCGCCATCTGCCCGGCATGCTCCACACGCAGGCGGCGCTCAGCTCGGGTACGGACAAATGACTTCATCGGATCAGGCACCAGATCATTCTCGGAACACGCACCATGTGCGGCGAACCAATTCACAACCTCACCCCACCTCCACAGCCCCCCGAAACTGTCGTACCCCGTCGTCAGGCTGATCCCAGCACCATCGCAGAAACCGACGCCTCCCAGCAGAGCCGCGAGGCACACGGCGCAGCAGTCCTCACCATCATGACTGTCGTCGAGGAGGGCCAATCCTCGCGCGACTACTGTCGGAGTGTGTCCACCGAGCACGTATGGCACCGTCCGCCGGTCACGTTCCCGAACTGCGTCACCAGTGGCCCTTCGGGCCGGGTGACGCACGCGGCGTCCAGCCGGGCAACGCTCTGCGGCGTCCCGCTGTCCCGGCAGGGCCGACGACAGCGCCAGCGCCGCAGCCGGCAGTGCCGATGAAGCTGCTGGGGCAGCGGGAGGCAGTAGTCTCGCTGAAACCGATGCGCCGCGACTAACCTCTGATACTTTGCCCGGTTCGGAAGGCATTAGTGTTCCGGGTAGACTGGGTCCTCAACAAATGGCGCAGTTGTCACGTCGATTCGGTGTCGAATTCGCGCTTGCCTATGACGCTGGACCCGACCCATCGGGTGGTGGCGGATCGTACACACTGTTCTCCGGCGCTCCTAACAGTTTGCATGTTCCTCCCACAGAGGGTCAGTTCTTGATCTACCACACGCACCCTGGTGGTACGCGAGTCGCCAGCCTTGCCGACATCGGCTACATTCTAGGCCTTCGGAGGCACCATGGGTCGCCCCAGCGGTCGAGTATGATTGTCCTGCCCGACGGTAGTACTACTAGATTTGGCGACTCGTACGGAAATGGCGACTTTCCTCGTCCTGCGGGAAGGCGTCGCACTCCATAAGGATTTCATGATGGAAATCGACCGACTAGCGGATGAATTGCCTTTCCCGCTATCAGAATGGGTTCTCGTGCACTACGATGATCAGCCAGTAGAGGACGCTACCCTGTTCCATCTGCCGACTAAATCCGGAATTCTGATCGAAATTGACGATGAAGAGCATCGAGACTTAACCCGTCGTCTTATCGCCAGCGGCATGCCTGTCATTCACGAAATCTTGCGAGACTGACGGGGTTTCCTGTAATGGAGGTTGACGGCTCCCGCGCGGTAAACATTCACATCTTGTGAGGCTGTCGGCCAAGCGTTGAGGATGACTTTCGTGCCGGCAGGTTTCTGCGGGGTCGTCGGTGATGGGTCGCGGGTCGCGACTCGCCGGGCTGAGCTTGGGGTGTTTGCCGGTCCCTGGCCGGATGTGATGCGGTGCGCGAGTGCGTGATCCGGATAGCTCGCCGTCGCCGGACGTCCAGGCAACTGCCCTTGCCAACCAGAGAACTCCGGCACGGTTTTGAGGGGGCGCGGGTGGAGCAAAGCTCCCCCGGGGGAGCACCGGCGGGTTCCGCTCGACGGGCAGGTAGAGGCTGATTCCGGCCTTGGCATACAGCTCCATTTTCGCCAAGCGGTCGGTTGCGGCGTTGCTCGGGGAAACGACCTCGACCACCAGACCGCAGCGAGACAATCGCATCGCCTCCCGGCAACGACAGCTGCGAGCACCCAAAACTGTCGTACCCACTCACTAGGCTGACCCCCGACATCACAACGACTTCTCGGCTTCCAACGAGGAGGCCTAACGACGTGGCAAACGAGACCGGGACCTTTCGGCCCGCCAGCAGACACGCCGCGGCATGCACGCGCAGCGGATCCTGCCAGGCGGCACGCCGGCAGTGCGAGGCGCAGCCGAGCATGGGGGGCGCGGGGTGGCGCAGCCCCCCGCCTGGAGCAGCCGGAGGCTGCGCGGGGAATCCGAACCGGAACGGTGAACGCCCCCTGCGTGAGCAGAGGGCGTTCACCGGTTCGGTGGAGGTAGCCCTCGCCTACTTGAACCCTGCCACACCATCTCTTCAGTAACCTGGGCGAACAACACGTCTCGCGGGAACGCCGGTCGAGCGAGAGGTATGCAGGGAACTAGTCGCCAGCGGCCGACGCGATGAAGCACCTCCCGTTCGTCACCAAGATTCCACGACAGACCGACGAACCGCGCAACCCGCGCCCCTGACCAACTTACGTGCACGTAAGCTATGACGATGGGCCAAAAGGATTTGACTAGTCCAGGTGAAACGCCAGCGTTTGGCGACAGCCGTGACGCAGTAATCGCCCGCGCAAACTCCGGCGGGCTGGAAATCAAATACGTCGAGCCCAGCAATGGTGATGGCCCGCAATATCGAAGCGCTGCGATACTATTCCCAAATGGCAGGGAAAAGCGCAGAATTCCCTTGACGAAAACAAAGTGTGACACCCTACTACAAACCAACTTCGAGCATTGGACCATCCTTGGAGAATACTCGGCATTGCTAGACAAGAAGGAAAAGATGATCGAGGCGTACATGCGTCCCACATCTGTATATTCGCCATATGCCATTTACGACCTACCCGGCATTACGTTTAGCCAAGGCGAGACTTCCACACTAGATGACGAGTCGAGTACAGGGGATGACCCTTCACTTGTCGATACCCCACCCACCTTCAGACTTCGCAGCCCCGATCGGCCATGGGTCCTGCATGTAGAGAGCAGCGGAACGTACGAGGTCGAATTCTCGCCTGCCAGCACCGGGATTCTTATTCTTGACCCGAACATCATGCGCCGCGATCGCGACTCGAACATGAACCGCACCGCAACGCTTAAGATCCGGAATGTACAGACGGAACGCCACGACGACGCGCTAGCGCTGCTTGAAAAGATGGCCTCAAGCCTATTTTTCGAGATGGATCTAATCTACGGTCAGTTGTGGCAGCTTGCGAAGGTCCCCCAACGATTAGCGACGCGTGGTGACCGCCAAGCAACCACTAGCGCGACATCAGTGCGGCTTCCCCGGCTACAATATGCGACCGAAGCAATCGCGCTATACGAATACGGTAGAGCCGCACGCGGAACACCTCTACTTGAATACCTTGCCTTCTATCAAGTGATCGAATATTTCTTCCCGTTCTTTTCCCGCGCTGAAACTCTCCGCAGGATGCGACGCGAACTCGCCGACCCGAGATTCGACCTGCACAACGATTCCCACATTAACCAGCTCCTATCGATCGCTGGCCAGTCTGGCCGCAGCTCGTTCGGAGAGCGCGATCAACTAAAAGATACGATCGGCGCCGTATTCGATGACACACAACTGACTGATTTTATTAAGCAAACCGAGGACTTCCAGAAGTTCGTCACCGAGAGTCGCGAGCTTAAGGACGTCCAGATGATCAATCTTCGAGACCGCGGTACCCGCGTCGCCCACCAAGTTGCAGATCGCGTATACGACATACGCTGTCGTATCGTGCACACAAAAGAAGACGGCGGGAGGGCTGGAGCAAAAATGATGGTACCGGGCAGTCGGGAGTCCAAGCTGCTGTCCTATGACATCGCCTTGGTGCGCTTTCTTGCCCAGAAGACAATCATCGCAGGCGGTTGGCGCGCTCCATGGTAAATGCGGTTGCTGCGTTACAAACCTCGTCAGATGCTCGACCTCCGCAGGCCGGCGGCACCCGCGAGCGCACCCACAACCACTTCCTCAAGGGCGTCGTCTGGTGTCACCGCTACCAGCGGCGACTCATGATCATGTGAGGCACAGAGGCACAGAGGCAGCATGTACTTCTACTACATGTACTTCTACTTCTGCCAGGGGCGCCAGAAACACCTCTGCGATCTGCCGTACCTGCCGACCGCCAAGCTCGAAGCAGCCATGATCGACAACTACGCCACGGTGATGCTTCCGGCCGAGCTCAGCGCCCGGATCGCCGTGCGGGGCGGCGACGTGCTGAACCATTCGACCGCGACGCGGGGTGAGATCCGAGACGAGGTCAAGGCGCAGCTCGCCAAGCTGAACACCCAGGAGGATCGCTTCCTTGATCTCGTCGGCTACTACTACGCCGCCACACCGCTTTCAACCATACGATCCAGCGTCACTACCTCGGCCGGACCTGGATGCGCGACGGTGGAAACCACAGGCGTTGGGTAGTCGAAGACGAATTGCTGCCACCTACGTGCGTACTCCGCAGGCAAGCCATTGTCTGCAACAATGATCTGAAGCCGATCTTTATACGACTCCGCCAGAATATCCAATTGCCGATACAAATTGACAGCAAGTGCATCGCCTGCACCGATGGACTTTCGAGGCGTATCCAGAATCAAAAATGCCGGCATGTCCGAAGTCGGCTGGCGTAGCGCCGTTGCGACTACCGTTACCCAATAGCCGACAATTAGCGCTGTACGGATCCCCCCGGTGCTGACCCTGTCGAAGCGCACGCCATTGACGAACGGCAAGAAGGTCTTGTCATCGATTCGTACCTTTTGAACGCCAGGCACCCCTAACCTCTCAAGCGTGTGCGCGTAGTCTTCGGTCATCGTTGAGAT
The DNA here is from genome assembly GCF_042898305.1 of Dactylosporangium sp. NPDC000521. Lineage (NCBI taxonomy): Bacteria > Bacillati > Actinomycetota > Actinomycetes > Micromonosporales > Micromonosporaceae > Dactylosporangium > Dactylosporangium sp. NPDC000521. Next base: position 17,285 of record NZ_JBIAYW010000025.1, on the reverse strand, counting down.
AAGGTCATCTCGTACCTCCTTCAGCTCTGTCTCTCGACGCGCGGTCCGGTCCTTCAGCGAGTTGCGTTTGCTCCGAGCATTCGCCGCCACAAGCGATATGTCGCCTGCCCGATCCCAATACCGGAGCCTTTCTTCCATTGCCGCTAGTCGCTCCTCAGCAACCCCAACGGAGTTGCTAACGTCCGCGTAAGCTTGGAGCCTCGGACTTACCAGCTCACGCGTTCGTTCATCGACAGCGTTGGCCAACTTTCGAGCATGCTCCTCTGCGCTCGCCAGTGAGATTTGCAGATCGGAAAGACGGCCAGACCCCGACGCCAGCAACTCCTCGACCTCGGCGGCCTGTGCCATCATTTGCCCAGTCTCATAGGACTGACTACCGTCACCAACCGGTACAACATCCGGCTGAAGGCAGAGGCGGCAGGCGCCAGGTGGATATTTCCTGTCCCTAATGGACTGACTGCAGCGCGGACATACAATAAATTCAATATCGGCAAGGCGCAGACCGGCATCGTGTGCACGTTGCAACCGTGCAAGATCTTGCCTAATTCCAGCCGCTAGAGCACGACGATCCTCATTCGTTTTCTCCAGCATAGCAATCTCATGCCGAAGATCGTCTACTCTTTCTTGCGTCGTAGCTAGCAGGTCTCGCAGGACATCTGTATGAGCGTCAAGGGGGTCAGAGGCCTCGTCACTCAGCCTGCGCAACTGCTCCCGGCCCCGCGCGAGGCTTTCGATCGCAAGTGATTGCGCATTGAGCACCTGCTCACGACTCTCAACGCCAACATCGGCAAGGAACTGGAAAATGGTTCGTTCCTCTGCCTCTGCTGCAACCAACTCTTGTTCGGCAACAAGCAGGTCTGCCTTCATTTTCAAATGCGCTTGATCCGTAAGCCCAAAGAATAGCTCGAATACTGACCGCCGCTTAGGTTCACGATACGAGTCGCTATGGTGCGCGATACTACGGTCAATTTCCGGCTGCTCGACATACAAAGAAGTCCAAACATCGTTGAAAGTAATCAACGACGGCTTGCTGGTAGCCTTAGCTGTTGCCGCTGAAGCGCGAACATCATGCGGAAGTCCAAGCGACGTTAGGAGCAGCTTGCCGACGGTTAGGACTTCTCTGCCTTTAGAATCTTCTACAGGGAGAATTCCCAGATCCTCCGCGCTAACGAGATCAGTAACCGCCATTCGGTCAACATCGCCGTGAATCGACCGCCGAAGCCGGAATCTACGTTCTCCGGCAACCACTTCGAGTGACACACTGGAGATGTGATCAATTACTACGGGACTGAACTTCGCCCGTCCGCCAACACCATATTTGATCAACTCCAACAGCGTGCTCTTGCCCGTCCCGACAGGGCCATCTAGAACCGTAAGAGGCCCACGGAACGGATAGAACACGGAGCCGCCTTCAGTGGCCAGAGTCACTGAATTGATGCGAAAGATCACACTCATGGTCTAATGACCTCCCTGTGGGGACGGTCCATCACGTCGGGCAGCTTCGCATATATCAATTCCTTCAGCCGGTTACCCGTCCAAGATCCAACATGATCTGCGACTGCTTGGCATCGTGCCGCCACATCATGCCAAGCTGCACTCGCAGCTAGATCTGACGCTACCTTTTGCCCTTCCCGAGTCACCTTAAGAGCTACGCTTCCCGTTCGCCCTGCCGCGTAGGACACCAAGCCTTTTCCGATCAACGCGCCAATGACAGGATAGTATTTGTCATCCCATGGACCATACTTGTATCGAATCATGGGAGATTCAACCTCTCGCCTATCATCATCGGTCAGATTTAGGCGAGCATCACCAATCAGTTCTTCGACCACATATGTGGCAAGCACTGGGTAACGAACTAGAAAGTCCAGCTTCGCTAGCTTGGTGAGTCCGTCGAGTTTACGCGCCGTCCCTGGTGCGCGTGTTACTGCATGTATTAGAAGCAGTACTCGCGCCTGGTGGTAGACCATGTCGTTTTGAACTGCCTGCGCGAGCCGGACGTTCGTCTCACTCATCCGACTCCCTCCTCGACGCCGGCTCTAGCCTTCGGACGACTCGCCCGCAGTAACGTCTGGGCCAGCTCAACATCGAACTCAGGTCCAAACCATACTTGGCAACGGCTAGCAAGGTCGCAGATGCCGCCGAGCGCAAGGAGCGAATCACCGCTAAGTGGCAGGTCCTTGAGCGCTGGAGTGAGATCACGACTGCTCAAACGCTGCCACATGGCAGAGCCGTAGAGGGAGTCACCTGATGCACTGGCGGCGGCCTCAGCCGCCGCGCTTGCCGCCACACGCAAATGCATCTCAGCGTCTGCAAAGGCGACGGATGATCCCGGAACATCCGGCATTCTTTCGTGCATTGCTCGGCGCCAGCGAGCAGCCAGCGACTCGGCAGTTAAAATGGTCGTCGGACTGCATCCACCATGATGGAGTTTGGCTGCGAGCCTGGTTGCTGCGAGCGTAAGGTCTACACTTACATACGCTTGTGGTGCCAGCACAGCAGTATTAACTGCGGCGATAACGTCGCTCGCTGTTACATGTCGTCGACGAAGCTTCCGCGCGAGACCGTCAGCCGGGGTTTCGCGTTTGAATCGACCGATTAGAGCCGCCAGTTCACCAAGTGGAACCTTTCCTCGTCCGCGCATGCGCTGCCGGAACATGCCGAGGACCGCGGCCCAAGCTGCCTTACTCGCATCTCCGTTCGTAGACAGGCCTAGTTCTTCTAGTAGCGGCTCGGCGTATTTCACGGGTGCCGCTGCTGCGATGTCGTCCCGTTGTGGGCGGCGTGTGTCAAATTGAAGTATCGCAAGAAACGCCGCGACTTCTTCCAGTAATTCGTCAGACGGATATATCTTTGCTTTTGGCGTTTTCTCAGGGACTCGCCACTCGTTTGGCAGGTTTGCTTTATCTGCATGTCGAATAAGCTCGATCGCGAAGGCTCGAACTTCTTGGACGCAGTCGAGTGGCGAGCTTCCTAGCCTGAGCTTTTGGCACGCCTCTCTAAGTTGAGAAGGCTCGCCAGTGCCAAGTTCGGCATTGGTTACCATCCGACACTGAACAGTTTTTCCGAGGACGCCCCATCGCGCGAACAGATGTGCTAGACCGCCGTCATCGGCCAACGTCGCCCATGTCCAGGAGCCACTCGACAATTCGCGGTGCTTTACTGAAACGAGTTCAACTTCATCTTCGTCCAATACGGCATAATCTTCATGATGCTCACATAGTACGGATCTATTCGACACACCATTCTCGGCCTGCTCCTGCGCATGCATCGCCGCAATAGTGAATCCGTCTGCGGCAGCCACGGCTGCCTGCCAGTCGAAGAGGTCTGCCGTGGTTGCGCCAGCATCTTCCGATGCAGGTGTGCTAAACAGCCTGCGACGCGCTGTCACGGCTCCACCTCCCACCGTAGCCGTTCCGAGGATTCTCGCTCATTGCAGCCAGCATGGATAGACCCTGATCGGCGAATCTTGCCGGGGCGGTACGCCACCACCTTTCACCAGACGGTCATATCCGCCAGAGTCGGCCACTTCCACGGGACGACAACCCAAGGACTCGCCTCGCGTTGTCGTCCATCCACTGCTGCAGTGGTCGTCACGGAACAAATTGCAGCGGCGATCTTCGAACGGCTACCGACATGAAGACGGTGTGTCCGCATACATGCGAGTGCCGGCAATGAGTTGAACGAATTGGCAGGACGTGGTGGCCGTCCCAGGACGTCTCGCTTGCGTTGTCGCTCCAGACAACGCAGTGAGCCACTCTTACACACGACGAGTCCAGCGGCTTTTGCATGAGCAAATGAGCGGAGTTGACCATGACTACAGATTCGGACTTCCCAGCAGGAGCGCGGAGCGCGGCGGTGACGCACAAGCTAGGCCAGGACCAAACCTCCGGCACCGGCTCTCGTTGCAGCAGTTGCGGCGCATGGGCCATCAAGTACAGAATTGCGATGCAGGCGACCTATTACCTGACGTTGCACATTGTGAGCCCGCGGCTTCGCGAACATGTGGTGGAGGACTTGGCGAGCGGCTACGCCGCTGCGCTGGCCAGCAATGAAGGCGTCGAGGTCGCTGAGTACTTCGAGGCGTACATGGATCGAGTTGAGCGCACATTGGACCCGGAAAGGCTCCGCGCGGGCGAGCACATGTTCGAGTTTCGGCGGGTCTGGTCGAACCATGCGGTTCGGTTGGGTGAGCGGCAGCTTCGGCAGGCTCGGCGTGCCGGGAAAGCTAGCCGACGTAAGAGGTAGCTACGGACCAGACGCGTTCGATGGCAGTGATGTACCTGGCGCTTACGCCGTCGGGTTCATGCCGCTGTAGGTGCATAACTGGGGCGTGGGCGGCTGGGACGCCGTGGATGTGGAGGTTGACCAGGGCCTCGTTGTCGGCTCGGTAGATCGAGTCGTAGAGAACAGTGTCGTGGAGCCGGACTTCCACGTGTGGAAGGCGTTGGAGCGGCTTGATGAGGACGAGGGCGTTGCGGATGCGGGCGGCCATCAGGTCGCCGATCTGCTCCTCAGCGCCTCGGGCCGCTACATGGTGGCTGTCGACGTCGCCTAGGGCGATGCGGATCGGGACGCCTGCCTCGGCCTTCATGGCGAGGGTGCGAAGGATGACCGGGTCCTCCAGCAGGAACAGCGCGCTGTAGGCGATGATGTCGATCGCCTCAGTCGCCCGGCGGAATACCGAGTGCCAGACGTCGAGCGGGACGAGGCTGCGGTTGGCATAGGCCATCCGGACTTCATCCGTGCCGGTCTGCGGTTCTCGTACAACAGTGTCTGGCCAGAGGTCTGCGACGGACCAGCCGGTCATGCGGGACAGTTCGTTGCGGTAGCGGGGGTACGGGATTCGGCCGTTGAACCAACGGTCGACGGTCTTGGGGTCGACCTGGAGGTGGGTGGCGACGTCGAGGGCGTTGAGGCCGACGCTGGCGAGGGCGCGGGTGAGCGGATGTCGCATGGTGACCTCCTGCTAGCCATCGAGTGCAGCCGATTCTAGTCAAGAAGTCCCTAGACGTCCCTCGGATGCGGTTCCTGGGCGAGGGCGTACCGGGAAGGCTGGCGAGGGACGGCACGCCTTGGCCACTCGGCCCGCCCAGGTGCGATGTCGCGCAGACGGAAGCGAGACGGGCATGGCAGGGCATGAGGCGGCGCAGCGTGCGGCGGATGCGTTGGCGGTAGCGCTGGAAGAGGCCGGCTTTGACGTCGGGCGCGCGTTCCCCGACCTGCGCACCACTGTCGACCAGGCAGGCTCCGCGCATGTCGAGATCGGCCCCATGGCGCCGGACGTCGCGGGTCAGCTTGCGGGTTTGCTGACGGAGGCGGCCGGAAGAGGCGTCACCCTGGGAGACTGACGGGCGATCGGTACGGCAGGAAGGGCATCATGCGGTCAACGGCTTGGGGTGCCTACAAGGGCATCACGGAGGCACTGCGTGCCCGGCTCGCCTCGGGCGAGTTCCAGCCGGGAGCCGCTCTGCCGTCCGAGGCCGCGTTGGTTGCCGAGTACGGCGTCGCGCGCAACACGGTGCGCCGCGCACTGGAGCAGCTCGCCGAGGAAGGACTGATCGTCACGCAGCCCGGCCGAGGGCGGCTGGTCAACGCACCCGGCCAGCGAACAGCCGCGACAAGGCCCCACTACCAGCGCATCGCCGCCGACCTCAGGGAACAGATCACGTCCGGTGAGTTGGCAGCCGGCGCGCTGCTGCCGAGCGAGTCTGCCCTGGCTACGCGATACGGCGTGGCCAGAGGGACGGCACGGCAGGCGCTCGCAGCGCTCCAAGACATCACGGTGTCGGTGCAGGGCAAGGGTCGCTTCGTCAAGCCGCAGTGATCGTTCGCCACTAGTCTCGGACATGTGGAACATGTCCGATGGGCGCGGGACGTTGCCGGGCGGTTGCTGGCCGAGCCGTTGCCGACGCGGTGGGCTCACGTTCAGGGCGTCGGGCACACCGCAGAGAACATCGCCCAGGTCGTCGGCGATGACGCCGAGCTGCTGGTCTGCGCGGCGTGGCTGCACGACATCGGCTACGCCCCAAACCTCAACAAGGTCGGCTTCCATCCCCTCGACGGCGCGCGGTACCTCCGTGACGTCGAGCACGCGGACGATCGGCTCACCCGTCTCGTCGCCAACCACTCGTGCGCGCTGATCGAGGCACGCTACCGCGACCTCGACGGTGACCTCGCCCAGGAGTTCCCGAGCCCGGCGGACTTCGTCCTGGACGCCTTGACCTTCTGCGACATGACGACCAGCCCTACAGGTGCCCGGGTCGACCTGGACGAGCGGCTCAGCGAGGCGTTCGAACGCTACGGTGACGGCCACCTCGTCACCCGGTCGCTGACCGAGGCACGCCCACAACTGATGGCGTCGTTACAGCGGGTCGGGGCGGCTCTCTACGGCTGAAGCCAGGGAGCCCTGTTCGTTGCGGGTCCACCGGCGGCCGGCGCTATCCAGGAACTCGATCTCGATCGGCTCGGGGTTGACGTACGAGCGCAGCCACGCCACCGGGGCGGGCCGGCGGATCGTCTGCCCGGGCGGCACCATGCCGATGAACTCGACGTCTCGTTCGTCCCCTGACGACGCGTCCGGCATCGGTAGCTCGACTTCGTAGATCGGCATGTCGCTGGCGTTGTGGATGTGGAACGCCAGCTCGCGGGTGCCGTCCGGTTTGCGGTACGCCTCAACCCACGCGCTGATCCTGGCGGCTTGACCGCGTCGCTCGTCCTCGGCGCGTTCTGCCTCGCGGTTCTGCTCCCGGCGCAGGAGCACAAACCCCACAACGAACGCACCGACGGTGCCGAGTGCGGAGAAGACGCTCGCTGCGGCGTTAACCCAGTCGCTACCCAAGATGCGGCTTCCCGTTTCCCGCGAGGTAGTGCGAGATCCGCAGCCGCATCGACCGGTCCATCTGCAACCCCTCGACGTCAGACGGCGCGACCCAGTGCACCTCCCGCGACTCCAAACTCGGCGTCGGCGTCCCACTAACCGGCCGGGCCGTGTACACGATGGAGAACTCCTGCCGGGCCTCGCCGTTGCTCGTGTACAGGATGATGTGCCGAGGATCGGTGAAGATGCCGACGAGGCCGGTCACCTCGACGTGGATCCCAGTCTCCTCAAGGGTTTCCCGCACCGCGCAGTCGGTCATCGACTCCCCCGGGTCCATCGCCCCGCCCGGCAGCGCCCAGTTGTCGTTGTCCGTCCGCCGGATCAGCAGCAGTTCACCAGAGTCGTTGACCACGACGACGTTCGCGGACGGCACGACGCTGTTGGCCGGCGGCGCGGCAGGGTCGTCGAAGAAGTCGATACGGCGAGCCAATGCAGGACCTCACTCCAGTGGTGTGCCGGTGTTCCAGACCCGGTCGAAGCTCTCCAGATACGTCCCGACCATGTCCCCGCCGTTGACGTGCCGCAGGTGCAGCACCGGAGCGTTGGAGGCGGGCGTGCCGTAGATGTGGGTGTTGACGAGCACCTGGTCGTCGGCGCGGTAGATCGAGTTGTAGAGGATCGTGTTGTGTAGCCGGAACTCAATGCCGTCGATGTTGCGCAGAGGCTGGTACAGCACGATCGCGTTGCGGCACCGCGCGGCCATGTCCATGTCGATACCCTCGTCGATGCCGCGCTGCGTGACCTCGGCGCTGTCCGGGTCGCCGATGAGGATGCGGATGTTCACGCCGTCGGCGGCCTTGCGGCGGAAGATGCGCTGCACGCCGGTGTCCTCGGGGATGAATAGGCCGCTGTAGGCCAGTACGCCGATCTCGCGTTCGGCGTTGTCGAAGAACATCCGCCACATGTCCGACGGCACCGTCCACCGGGCCGGGTAGATGTTGATGATCTCGCTCTCGGAGGCGTTCGCGACCTGGTCACGGGTCAGCGCGTCCGGCCACAGGTACGCCTCGTCCACCCCGAGGTGCGCGGCCACGGCGTAGCGGTGACGGCGGTACGGCAGGCGCCCGCTGATCCACCGCTCGACGCTCTTGGGATCGACGTCGAGCACATCGGCGAGATTCGTCGGCGTGAGGCCGCGTTCCAGCAGCGCTGAGCGCAGACGTTCGTTCGGCATGGCTCCCCGTCGCAGGACGTCCCGGCAGATGCCCACAGTAGGCGAGACATCTTCAACACGTCCAGCCATGACCTGAACACGTCCCGTGCCCAAGCCGCATGCTCATGGCATCGAAGCACAACGAACCTTCACCGGTCATCAGCTTCGCTCTAGACTTGCACATGTATATCATGTGCAAGTTTCAGAGGAGGGCCGGTGAGCAACCGAAAGGAGTCACAACGTTGCCTCTCCCCGGCCCGCTCGATGGGGAACGCCGCTGCCCGTGCGGGGCACAGCTCGACCGGGATCACGCCACCTACTGCAAGAAGTGCCGCTCCCGGGTCCGCTGGCAGCGACGGCACACCGGCCGCATCCACCGGCGTCCCGGGCCGTCCACCAACACCCCGAACGCCTGAGCAGAAAGGAGTCCACGCTGTTCGTCTCGGTCTCAGCCGTCCTGTTGCTCGGACTGCTCGTGTACCTGCTGTGGCGCTACGCCCGGCTGCCCCTCTGGCACATCGCCGCCTGCACCCTGTTCGGCTACTTCCTCGCCTCCTCCACCGTCGGCCCGCACATCGGCCGGCTGCTCGCCGCCGCCGTCCGGTACCTCGCCGGGGTGGACCTGTGACCAGACAGCGCGACGGGTGGGTGATGGCCGGGATGCTCGTCGCCGCGACCTCGGCGGCCGTCGCCAGCTTCACCGGCCTGCGCGGCCTCGCCGTCCTCAGCGGCTGGCCGGAACGGCTCGCCATCCTGCTGCCGGTCACGATCGACGCGTACGCCATGACCGCCGCGCGGGTGTGGCTGTCCGGCACCAACCCGCGCCGCGCGGTCCGGTTCGCCCGCGCCAACGCCATCGGCGCCATCACCACCAGCATCGTCGGCAACGCCGTCTACCACGCGGCAGCCGCCGACCTCATCACCGTGACGTGGCCGGTCGTGGTGGCCGTCGGTGCCGTACCGGCGGCCGTCCTCGGCCTGACCGCCCACCTCCACGCGGTCCGAACCGCCGAGGACAGTCCGGACCCCGGTCCGGACTCAGGTCCGGCCCAGAAACCACCGGTCCGGACCGAGGACGAACTCCTCAAGGAAGCCCGCGACGCCGACACGAAGCACCGCGCCGCGAACAACGGCCGGCCGATCAGCCGCGACGCGCTCCGCACGGAATTGCGCATCTCCGGGCCGCGAGCCACCGCGCTACGCCGACAACTCGCCGCCGAATCCCAAGCACCCGAACGAAAGGAGACTGATGCCCGAGGCACCCAGACCCACCGTTGACCGCACCGCCGTCCTCGCCCACGTCGACGCGGCGCTCAACCGTGGCACCCGCGTCGCCCTCTGGACCGCCATCGCCGACATCCCCGTGCTCCTGGCCGAGATTGAACGCCAAGCCACCCTACTGACCGTCGCCCGCACCGAGTACGCCAACCTCCTCGCCGCCGCCCGAGCCACCCTCGACGCGCACAACGACGGCGACACCGACCCGCTGACCTACCTCCGCGACGAGGTGCAGCGATGAGAGCGTACGGCCGACGCCACCGCGCCTGGCGACGACGGCACAGCCAACCGCTGATGCTCGTCGCCGACGAACCGAGCCTCATCGCCGAACTCGCCCGACTGCTCTACCGCTACCGCTCCGAACTCGCACCCTTCACGACCGCGACGGCACTGTTCATCACGGCCGCGTTCCTGCACCTGAGCCACCCGACCGCGTGGCCGTGGATCCTCGGCGCCACCGCCGCCGTCATCGCACGCGTCATCACCCGCAGCGAGCGGCTGGAGGAGCGGATCTACGCCGCGACCGCGACAGCATGCGCAGGTGGCTGGCTCGCCATCGCCGTCACCGCAGGCCCATGGCACGGACCGCTCCCGACGCTGCTGGTCGTCGGCACCCTGACCGGTGCCGTGCCGTGGTGGGCGCACCGCCGCCGCAGAGCACGCGTCCGAGTCGACCGCGCCATCCAGGCATGGCCGGACATCGCCGACAGCATCGGCCTCGCCGGATCGCGAGTCATGTCCGCCGTGGTCGACGTCTGGGGCTGGCGCGCCCGCATCAAACTCAACAACGGCCAAACCGTCGCCGACGTCATCAGCCGCGTCCCCGCCATCGAATCCGGCCTCGGCACCCGCACCGGCGCCGTTCGCGTCGAAGCCGACCCCGCCCACGCCGGCCGCGCCATCGTCCGAGTCCTCGCCCAGGACCCGCACGCCGGCGCCATCCCCTGGCGCGGACCAAGCGTCCAATCGGTCGCCGACCCCATCGAACTCGGCGTGTTCGAGGACGCCGCCGCCGTCAAGGTTTCGTTGCTACGCAAACACGTGCTGATCGGCGGCACCACTGACTCAGGCAAGAGCGGCGTCCTCAACAACATCCTCGGCAACCTCGCCACCTGCCCCGACGTCGTCCTCTGGGGCATCGACCTCAAGGGCGGCATGGAACTCCGCCCATGGGCATCCTGCCTCGCCAGACTCGCCACCACACCCGCCGAAGCCGCAGCACTCCTCCGCGACGGCGTCCGCATCCTCAACGCCCGCGCCGAAGCCCAGAGCCGCGACGGCTCCCGCACCTGGACCCCGACACCACAAGCGCCCGCGCTCGTCATCGTGGTCGACGAGTACGCCGAACTCGTCGAACAAGCCCCTGAAGCCGTCGAATCCGCAGAATCGATCGCTCGGCGCGGACGAGCGGTCGCCGTGACCCTCCTCGCCGCCAACCAGCGCCCGACACAGAAATCGATGGGTGGTGGCGCACTCCGCTCGCAGATGAGCGTCCGCATCTGCCTCCGCGTCAGGGAACGCCGCGACGTCGACCTCATCCTCGACAACGGCATGCTCAGCGCCGGCTGGCACGCCCACACCCTCGACGCCCCCGGCAAGTTCTACCTCCTCGCCGACGGCCACACCCAACCCAGACGCGCCCGCGCCTACCTCGTCACCGACGACAACGTCCAGACAACCGCAGCCCGATACGCCGACACCCGACCAGCGCTCGACGCGATGTCCGATGCCGCACTCCAAGCACCCGACGACGAGCCCGTCATTGAGGGCGAAGTCATCGACCCCGAAACCACCTTGACCATGGCGCTGCGCGACGCCCCGAGCGACGGCCTCAGCGTCCCCGAACTCATGCACTTCACCGGAATGGGCCGCACATGGATCTACGACCGACTCCAAACCCGCGCCGAACAAGGCACCGCCCGGCAAGTCAGCCGCGGACGCTGGCGCGCCACCTGAACGTCCGCACGGACGTCCGTCCGCCACGCGCACGCGTCTGCGCCAAGAAACGCGCGGACGGACAACGGACGGACGACCACGCGGACGTCGCTGAGAAGCCGGAGAGGAGGCGCCCGCGCACCGACGCAAACCAAGGAAGCGACGGCTCGTACACGTCGATGAAGACCTGCTCATCAGAGCGCTCGTGCTGATGGCCGAAGAACGGACCAGGACCAAACCGGAGGACTGAGATGACCCGCCACCACGACCGGCCGACGACCACCCGCAAGCGCGCCTTCAGCTACCTGCGCGTGTCGTCGGCCGGTCAGGTCAACACCGACTACGACCCTGAAGGCATCTCGCTGCCCGCTCAACGCGCCGCCATCCAGGGTCGCGCCGCGCAACTCGACGCGGACATCGTCGCCGAGTTCATCGAGCCGGGTCGCTCGGCGACGACGACCGGCAAGCGGCCGGAGTTCCAGGCGATGATGGCGCGGCTCAAGGCCGAGGGCGGAATCGACTACGTGATCGTGTACGCCCGGTCGCGGCTGCACCGCAACAGCATCGACGCGGCGATCACCAAGCGGGACCTCCGCAGGGCCGGCGCGACGCTGATCTCGGTCATGGACTACACCGAGGACAACGCCATCGGCGACCTGGTCGCCACCGTCCTCGACGGCGTCAACGAGTACCAGTCCCGGTCGGCCGGCGCCGACATCGCGTACAAGATGAGCCAGAAGATCGCGCGAGGCGGCACGGTCAGCAAGGCCCCGATCGGCTACCTCAACGTGCGGGAGACGTTCGAGGGCCGCGAGGTGCGCACGGTCGCAGTCGATCCGGAGCGCGGCCCGCTCATCAGGATGGCGTTCGAGCTGTACGCCACGGGTGACTACGGGTTCCACGCGCTGATCGAGGCGCTGACTGACGCGGGTCTCAGGACGAGGCCGACGAAACGGTTCCCGGTCGGCACGCCGATCTCGATCAACTCACTTGGGAACCTCCTCCGCGAGCGGTACTACCTCGGCCTCGTCACCAACAAGGGTCAGGAGTACCGAGGGCGGCACGAGCCGCTCGTCGGCGAGGAACTGTTCGCGGAGGTACAGCGGATGCTCGACCTCCGCAGAGCCGGCGGCACCCGCGAACGCACCCACAACCACTACCTCAAGGGCGTCGTCTGGTGTCACCGTTGCCAGCGACGGCTCATGATCATGCGAGGCAAGAGCCACACCGGCAGCCTGTACTTCTACTACTTCTGCCAGGGACGCCAGAAGCACCTCTGCGACCTGCCGTATCTGCCGACGGCGAAGGTCGAGGCAGCGATGATCGACAACTACGCCACGGTGATGCTCCCGGCGGAACTCAGCGCCCGAATCGCGTTGCGGGTCGGCGACGTGCTGAACCATTCGACCGCGACGCGGGACGAGATCCGGCAGAAGGTCAAGGCGCAGCTCGCCAAGCTGAACACCCAGGAAGATCGCTTCCTCGACCTCGTCGGTGACGCCGACTGGCCACAGGACAAGATCGCTCAACGTCTCCGAGCAATCCGCGACGAGCGGTCGAGGCTCGCCCGGCAACTCGAAGAGGCGCCGGACACCGGCGCGGCACACGAGACCATGCAGGAGTTGCTCGATCTGCTGCGTGACCCGCAGGAGCTGTACCGCCAGGCCGGCGCCAAGGCACGGCAGGCACTCAACCGGACGTTCTTCGAAAAGGTCTACCTCGACGCCGACGACCAAGGGCCGTTCGTGGCGTCCGACGACCTCGGCGCCCAGGTCAAGCCACTGGCCGAGATAGCCAGAGGCGGGGCCACCGATGTCGGTGACCCCGCCTCTGATGGCGATCTCCTCCGCGCCGCTCTTGCTGGCGCGGGTTCGATTACGCCCTCCATGGTGGAGGTGCCGGGAATCGAACCCGGGTCCTTCGTTGCTTTGTTAGGGCTTCTCCGAGCGCAGCTCGCTGTGTCTCTACTCGGCCCTACCGATCACGCGAGCGAGTCGGTATGACGGGTCCAGTCGCGATTGATCTCGCCGCACGAGCCCCGCGACAGGACTCGGTTGGCCAGCCTTCTAGCTGATGCCGGTGATCGGGTCGAAGGCGAACCCGGACCGACAGATCTCTACCCTTGCTTAGGCAGCGAGAGCGAGATCGGAGCGCTTGTAATTGGCGCTTATACTTTTCCGACGACTGATTCACGAGACAACGTCGGCTTCCTCGGCTCGCTTCCCCTAACGCGGCGCACAAAGTCGAAACCAGTCACCCCCGCGCGGGTGGTGTTGGCCGCCGCTCCCACCGAGCGACTGATCTAGAGTAACGCGTCGCGTCCAGCTTTTCATCCCGATACCTGGGTGCACGGACGGCCGTCGATGGTGCAGTTGAGGGGAGCGTTGCGGACGCCGAGGCCCTGGACCTCGAAGCGCAGGGTGGCGGTGCCGCCGGCGGCGATGGTGCGGGTGCTGTCGACCGGGGTGAAGATCACCTTGAGGCCGGTGCGGGTCATGACGGCGCCGTCGACGTTGCGGACGGTGAGGTCGAGCAGGGGCAGGACGACGGCGACGGTCCAGCCGGTGCTGGCGCCGGGGCCGGGGTTGGTGATGGTGACGGTCACCCGGTAGGACGTCAGCGTGAGGTCCTCGGTGCGGCTGCCGGCGATGAGCTGCGGACCGGACGCGGCGGCCACCACGCTGGGCGCGCCCGGCGAGGAGGGCGGCGCGGTCGCCGCGGCGGAGCTCGCGGAGACCAGGGCGGGGCGCGAGGAGCGCTCGGCCGGCGTGCCGGGGAACGTGGCCTGCACTGGCCCTTCGAGGCCGCCGCCGGTGCGCGGCGGCTTGGCCGGGTGCGGTGCGGTGGCCTTGCCGACGAGCAGGGCGATCATCGCGAGCAGCAGCAGGATCGCGGCCGCCGCCGCCATGGCCTGGCTGCGACGGTCGGCGGACCAGTCACGAGCTGCGGCGACGCGTCGCACCCGCGCGACGATCGCGTTTGCGGCAGATGTACCGAGGGAGCCCAGCCGACGCACGTAGGCCGCGATCCCTGATGGCCGTGTCGACCGGTGGCTGGGCGCGGAAGGCGCCACAGCGGCGAGCGATGTGGTGGCAGGCGATGTGGCGGCTGGTGCCGCGACGGCGAGCGGCGCGGCGGTCGTGGCGGTGTCCCCGCCGACGGGCACGGCCGCGACCCCGGTCGCCCGGGCGCCAAGGACCGCGGCGGCGAAGCCCGGCATGGTGGTCGTCGGGCGAGGGCCGGCGGTGGAGCGCGTGTGCGAGCTGAGCCCGGGCGCGGAGCGGCTCGGCCCGCTGAGCTGGCGCGGCAGCCGGTTGAACGGCCCGCCGTCATTGCGCCGCACGGCCGCCGGCGAGTCGGTGGCGACCGCAGCGGACGGAGCGGACGGAGCGGCCAGGGCGGACGGAGCGGGCGGCAGGGCGTGCTTCGCCAGGGTCGCCGTGAGCGGGCCCTCGAACAGCTGCTGGTACGTCCTGCGCAGCACCCTGCGCCGCATCGTCCCCTGCGGGCCGAGGAACCCGCTCTGGGTCATGGTGAATCGGGTGCCCCCGCCGGGCAGCTCGTCGAGCGTCAGCGCGACGACGGTGTGCAGGTTCTCCCCCGACCAGCGCATGACCAGGCGGTGCGCCGTCTCGGTGGTGACGACCTCGCCCTCGATCGGGTCCTCGAGGCCGGCGAGGGCGGTCGCCTGGAACGTGAACGTGCCGTCGTCGCGGACCATGAACCGGGTCGTGGGCAGCCAGTCGGTGACGAGGTGCGCCTCGGTGAGCGCACGCCACACCGCGGACGGCGGGTGCTCGAGGTCAACATCGACCCGAATCTCGGTCACGCACGGACTATATGGCTTGCACGCATTGCTCGCTCGTCTGTCGAGCACTACTCAGCCACGCGGGCCGATTTACTCGGTTCTGCCCTTGTTGCGACTGCCCATGACGCGAGAGATCTCCCGCTCGGCGTCACGTTTCGCCAGTGACTGGCGCTTGTCGTAGGACTTCTTGCCGCGGGCGAGGCCGATCTCCACCTTGGCCCAGCCGTCGGCGAAGTAGACCGACAGCGGCACCAGCGTGAGGCCGCTCTCGCGGACCTTGTTGCCGATGCGGCCGATCTCCTGCCGCTTCAGCAGCAACTTCCGGACGCGACGGGGAGGGTGGTTCGTCCACGTGCCCATCGTGTATTCGGGGATGTGCATCGCGTGGAGGAACACCTCGCCGTCGGAGATCTGCCCGAACGCGTCGACGAGCGAGCAGCGCCCGGCGCGCAGCGACTTGACCTCCGTGCCGGTGAGCACGACGCCGGCCTCGAGCGTCTCGAGGATCTCGTAGTCGTGACGCGCCTTCCGGTTGGACGCGACGACCTTGCGTCCCTTTTCGCGCGGCATCGACCCCTCCACAAACCTTGACAGGAGTATCAGCGTATCGCGCTGAGCAAGCACGTTTCCGGCGGAGCGGAGCGCGTCGCGGCACCCCGGCCGGTTCCAGGACCCGGTGCAAACGGTCAGCAGAGGCAGCCCGGCAGCCAGTTCAGCGGCTGGACGGGGCTGCCGTTGAGGCGGACCTCGAAGTGCAGGTGGTTGCCGGTCGACGCGCCGGTGGTGCCGACCCGGCCGATGAGCTCGCCGCGGTGCACGGTCTGGCCGACGCGGACGAGGATCTGCGACTGGTGCCCGTAGCAGGTGGCCAGCCCCTTGCCCTGGTAGAGGCCGTGGGAGATGCAGGTGTAGTTGCCGTTGCCACCCGCCCAGCCGGCCCGGACCACCTTGCCGTCGGCGGCCGCGACGATCGGCTGGCCGCCGCCGGCCGCGACGTCGATGCCGGCGTGCAGCTGGTACACCTTGTAGACCGGGTCGAAGCGCATCCCGTAGTTGCTGGACTTCCAGCCGTGCACGGGCATCAGGAAGAAGGCGCCGGTCTTCGGCGGGACCGCGGTGGTGAGCGGCGCGCCGCCGGTGCCGGACCCGCCGGTCTTGCCGGCCGCCTTGGCCGCCTTCGCCGCGGCCGCCGCCTCCGCCGCAGCGGCGGCCCGCAGCTCGCCGGCGACGCGCTCGCTGTCGACCTTGAGCTGCTGGTAGCGGGCGAGGACGGCGGTGCGCTCGGAGTTGGCGACGGCCTCGGCCTGCGCGCTCTTGTCGATCAGGGCCCGGACGTCGGCGGCGGCCTGCTCGGCGCCGGCCTGCGCGGCCATGCTGTCCTGCAGCGCCTGGCGGGTCTGCTCGGCCGCCCGGCGGGCCTTGTCGCGGGCCAGCTCGGCGACGTCGGAGCGCTGCTTGGCCGACATCCTGGCGCGGGTCAGGTCGTCCAGCGCCCGCTGGCTCTCGGCGGCGACGCGGTCGAGGTATGAGATGCGCAGCGCCAGGTCGTTCGGCGAGCTGGACTCGAGGATCGAGTTGACCATGGCGAAGCCGCTGCCCTTGTACGTGGCGGCGACGAACACGGACACGTCGGCGCGGCCCTGCTCGACCTCGGCCTTGGCGGCGTCGTAGTCGTCGTCGGCCGCATCGAGCACGGCCTCGGCGGCGTCCCGGTCGCGCGCCGCCTGGCGTGCGGCGGCGTCGGCGGCGATGACCCGGCCCTTGGCCTCCTCGAGGGCGTCCTCGGCGCCGGGCAGCGCGGCGGTCGCGGCGGCGTGGTCGGTCGCCGCCTGCTGGGCCCGCTCGGTGGCAGCCTCGAGGGTCGCTTGCGTCTCCTGGATCTGGCGGTCGATGCGGGCCTTGTCGTCGCGGGCGTCGGCGTGCCCGGCCGTGCCGCTGCCCAGCAGCACGACGACAGCCCCGATGGCGCAGAAGATCCTGATCCGGTTCACGTAACCCTCCAGTACCACTTGAGGGTTACCGTACGCAGCGAAAGACTCATAAGTCAGGAATTCTGGCGAAATGCACCTATCGTGGCGCACTTCGGATATACGACGAGGGGTGGGGCGGGAACCCGCCCCCCCCCCCTGGTAAAACCCCCCCGGGTCCTCCCCCCCCGAGAAACCCACCCGGGTGCCGGCCCGGGTGGCGCGGGCCCCGCCCCCCGCCGCCGCGGGGGCCCGCCGCCACCGCCC